>NZ_CP031012.1:3189234-3789234 GCF_009497775.1 Alcaligenes faecalis | reverse complement strand
GCGTGCGTTCTCTGGTTCTGGCGGGTCGTCGTGGTGCCGATACCCCTGGTGCACAAGAGCTGCTGGAGCAGTTCCAGGCACAAGGCTGTCGTGTGCAAATCGTGGCGTGTGATGTTACGGATTCCGCAGCGGTGCAAGCTGTTGTTGCGCAGATTCAGACGGGTGATAGCCCACTGACCGGCGTGCTGCATGCTGCCGCCGTGTTTGATGATCGTCTGATCGCCAATATGGATCAGGACAGTTTGAACAAGGTGCTGCAAACCAAGTTGGTAGGGGCATGGAATCTGCACCTGGCCACTCAGGATTTGAAGCTGTCTCACTTCGTGCTGTATTCCTCGGTGACGACCTCTATTGGTAACCCCGGACAGGCGAACTATGTAGCCGCCAATGCGGGCCTGGAAGGTCTGACGCGCTTGCGTCAGAACCTGGGTCTGGCGGCTTCTTGCATTGCCTGGGGGCCGATTGGCGACGCAGGTTACCTGACGCGTAATGAAACCGTGAAGGACAGCTTGGGCAAACGTCTGGGCAAAGCGCCTTTGCAGTCCGATCAGGCTCTGGATCAACTGGATCGCGTCCTGGCCGTCAATGGTGAAGTGTCCATCGTGGCCAACTTCGACTGGAATGCCTTGGCCCGCTTGCTGGCTTCGGCTCAGAGCGAACGCTTTGCCATCTTGAACCGCGCTCGGAAAGATCATGATTCCGGCAGCGATGGCCAGGATATTCACGCCTTGATCGCTGGTAAAACGCCCGAGCAAATTCACGCTTTGGTGGCCGAGTGGGTGGCGCAAGAAGTAGCCAACATTTTGCGCACCGAAGTAGACCGTATTGAAACCCAGCGCTCCTTGCATGATCTGGGCATGGACTCCTTGATGGCTGTGGAATTGGCCTTGGGCTTGGAGCAACGCTTTGGCGTGCAGTTGCCCGCCATGGTACTGAACGATTCTCCCACCGTCTGGAACGTCGCGGCCCGTATTGTGGACAAGCTGACGGCCGGTGGCGAGGACTCGGCAGAGCAGGACGCTGGGCATTTGGTGGCCGATGTCGTACGTCAGCATGGGGACGATATGTCCGAGGCTGATTTGCAAGGCTTGGCGAAAGATGTACAGCGATTGGCAGAAACAGGAACATCACTGATCAATGAGTAAGAACGATCTAGCGCCAGGCAGCAAAGCACAACTGATACAGCGCATTCTGGGACGTAAAACCGGGCAAGCGGCCAGCAATGGCCGCATGGCCGAGTCGTCTGCAAGCCGTCAGGGCGCGGCCAGCCATATTCCGGAGTCCTACACCCGCTTTGACCGCCATCCTGGTTACGAGAAAATGCTGGTGCCCAAGGCCATGGCGGATCGTATGGGCGTGCGTAACCCTTTTTTCCGCAGTCACGACGGTGTGGCCGCTGCGCACACCCGTATCGATGGGCGCGACTATCTGAACTTTGCCAATTACAACTATCTGGGTCTGTCCGCGCACCCCGAAGTGAATGCGGCCGCCAAAGCCGCGATGGACCAGTACGGTACATCGGCCTCGGCCAGCCGTTTGGTAGCGGGCGAGCGCCGTGTGCAGCGTGAGCTGGAAGAAGAGCTGGCGCAGAACTACGAGGTGGATGATTGCGTGGTTTTTGTCAGTGGACACGCCACCAACGTCAGCACCATTGGTTACTTGTTCGGTCCCAAGGATCTGGTGATTCACGATAGCCTGATCCACAACAGTATTTTGCAAGGCATCCAGTTATCGGGTGCCGCCCGCCGTTCCTTCCCTCACAACGATAGCGCCGCTCTGGAGCGCATTCTGGCTGATATTCGTGGCCAGTTCGAGCGTGTGCTGATTGTGATCGAAGGCTTGTACAGCATGGATGGCGACATCCCGAATCTGCCTGCATTTATTGACATAAAACAGCGCTATAAAGCGTTTTTGATGGTCGATGAAGCTCACGCCCTGGGCGTGCTGGGCAAGACGGGTCGCGGCTCGCACGAACATTTTGGTGTGGCAGGCCGTGATGTCGATATCTGGATGGGCACCTTGAGCAAGACCCTGGCAAGCTGCGGCGGCTATATCGCTGGCGACCGCGCGCTGGTGGAGCTGCTCAAGTACGCTGCCTCCGGTTTTGTGTACAGCGTGGGGATTTCACCCGTGCTGGCGGCTGCTTCGCTGAAAGCCCTGCAGATCATGCGCCGGGAACCCGAGCGTGTGCATACCTTGCAAGAGCGTGGCAGTCAGTTTCTGAATTCGATGCGCTCGATGGGAGTCAATACCGGCTTTGCCCAAGGCTATGCCGTCATTCCCGCGATTACAGGTAGTTCACTTAAAGCAGTCAAACTGTCCGGCCAGTTGTTTGATGCCGGTCTGAATGTGCAACCCATTATCCATCCTGCGGTGGAAGAAAAAGCCGCGCGTCTGCGCTTTTTCCTGTCCTCCACGCATAGCCAGGATGACATAGACCTGGCGTGTGAAACCGTTCACACGCTCATGAAGAAATAAGCATGGCTCAATTACTACACAAAGCAGTTAGCAAGATTGCAGCAATGGGACGGCCTGTCATGGCCAGCGCCCTGGTCGCTTTACTGGCCGGATGTGCCACGATGCCCGACTGGATGCCTGCAGACGGCCCCAGCCGCCAGCAAGTGCAGGAACGACGTGAAGGCCGTATCGAAGGCATCACCCTGGTCAACGTGACCGATGAGCTGACCAAGAAGCTGGCCGCTAAAAAACGCATGGGCGACTTTGCAGCCCAGTTCCCCAGCACGGGCTCGAACAACTACCTGATTGGCCCTGGCGATGTGTTGGAAGTGTCAGTGTGGGAAGCGCCACCGGCCATGTTGTTTGGCAGCATTTCCTTGGATCCCAAGGCGACTGCAGCAACAACCAACGCTGTTTCTTTCCCTCAGCAAATGGTGACACCAGACGGCATGATCAGCATGCCTTTTGCGGGCCGTATTGCCGTCAAGGGCCGCAATACCCAACAGATTGAAGAAAGCATTGCCAAGCGTTTGCAGGGCAAGGCCAATAATCCTCAAGTGCTGGTGCGAGTCATTCAGAACAACACCTCTAACGTGACCGTGGTGGGTGAAGTCAATCAAAGCACCTTGATGGCTTTGACACCGAAAGGCGAACGCCTGCTGGATGCCTTGGCAGCTGGTGGTGGCGTCAAGCAAGCGGTGAACCGGATTGCCATTCAGCTCTCGCGTGAGATGAATACATCGACCATGGCGCTGGATACGATCATTCGTAATCCGAACCAGAACATCATGCTGAAACCGGGCGATGTAATCACTGCCCTGTATCAGAACCAGAGCTTCTCCATTTTGGGTGCAACCGGCAAGAACGAAGAAATTCCGTTTGAAGCCCAAGGTATCTCCTTGGTGCAGGCCCTGGCCCGTTCGGGTGGCCTGGATACGTCACGAGCCGATGCTCGCGGTGTTTTTGTCTTCCGTTTTGAGGATGCCGCGCTGGTGGACGGTGCCCCTGAATCGACTCTGCTGGACAAGAAGGGTGTCGTACCCGTGGTGTACGAGATTGACCTGCGCGACCCGGCTTCTTTCTTTGTTACCCAGAACTTCCCGGTGCAGGATAAGGACGTGATTTACGTGTCCAACTCGCCAGCGGCTGAGTTCCAGAAGTTCTTGCGTCTAGTGGTGTCGGTGGCTGTGCCTAGTACGACGTTGAACAGAATGGTGAATTGATGAGCTTTATGCCGGAAATCAAACTCTTCAACCGAGGCGGGCATGAGTAATCAGGTACGCAGCCCCATGGCCGTTACCTGGTCGGTCTGGCGTGCGCTGTTTCTGCGTGAAGCTTTGGATCGTCTGTTTGATATGCGTGCGGCGTGGTTCTGGCTCTTGATGGAGCCGGTGCTGCATATCAGCTTTGTCACCTTTATCTTTACAGTGATTCGCTTACGTACGGTCGGTGGTATCGATGTCACGATCTGGATTGTGGTGGGGATGCTGGCGTTCTTTTCTTTCCGACGAACGGCAATACAGGTGATGTATGCCGCAGATAGTAATAAGCCTTTGTTTGCTTATCGACAGGTCAAGCCGTTTGATACGGCTATTGCCCGTGGAGCGTTAGAGGCCTTTTTGATGATTCTGGTCTCTGCGGTCATTCTTACTGGCGTTGCGTTGTTAGGGCACGATATACGCCCGGATGATTCGATTCAAGTTCTTGTCACCATGTTTGGCTTGTGGCTGTTCGGAGTGGGCTACGGCCTAGTGGCTTCGGTGCTCATGGCGCTTGTTCGGGAGACCGAGCATATTTTGAAAATTTTGATGATGCCTTTGTATTTGGTTTCAGGTGTCATTATGCCGATCTCTGCCGTCCCGCAGCCGTATCAGGACTTATTGTTATTAAACCCCTTGGTGCATGGCTTAGAGCTGGTGCGTCAAGGCTTTGCCACTTATTACCACGCTGTGCCAGGCGTGAGTATGGCTTATCTGTACGCTTGGGGCGTAACTAGTCTGTTTCTTGGCTTGGTGTTGTATCGCCGCTTTGCGTTGCAGCTGGTGATGAAATGATCATTGTTAACGATATCTACAAGCGCTACAAAACTGCCCATGGTGTCGGCAAGTGGGTGTTGGAAGGGGTGAACTTAACGATACCTCCTAAGGTGAATGTTGGGCTGATTGGCTCTAATGGTGCAGGCAAATCCACTTTATTGCGCTTGATCGGTGGGGTTGATCATCCCAATAAAGGTTCTGTGCAGCGTTTGTGTCGCGTGTCCTGGCCTATGGGTAATGGTGGCCTGGAAGGAACGTTGACCGGCCGGCAGAATGCAAAATTTGTCTGCCGAGTGCATGGGCATCAAGAGGACCTGGTTGATCGCCTGGCTTTCATCAAAGACTTTTCTGAGCTTGGGCAAGCGTTTGAAGAGCCGGTCTATACCTATTCGTCCGGTATGCGCTCTCGCCTTCAGTTTGCTTTGTCTTTTGCCTTTAATTTTGATGTGTATATCTCTGACGAGGTTACTGCAGCAGGGGACGCTGCTTTTCGAAAAAAAGCTGCAGAGGCCTTCAAAACAATGACTAATCGTGCGGGCCTGATCATGGTGGCTCACGATAACAAAACTTTAAAACAATTCTGCCAGGCTGGTGTCTGGCTGTATCAAGGAAAAGCGCATTGGTTCGATGAGATTGATGATGCGCTTCGTGCCTACAAGGATTCAATTCCCAAATGACAGATACACCTCAAGCTTCTACTTCGGCCAGTGTTGCTTCCGCTCAGTCTTCGCCGCAACAGACTGGTTTTTTGGCGCGTGTGCGTTCCTGGTTTTCTCTGCGTTTATTTGACTACGCAGTGAACCTGATCTTGATTTTGGCTGTTCTGACCTCGGCATATTGGTTGATTTTTGCTTCTGATCGTTATGTGTCCGAGGCGAATGTGATCATTCGCAAAACTGACTCGGTGGGCGCTCCCTCTTTTGATCTGGGGATGCTGGTTTCAGGCGTAGCCCATGCTGATCGCGCAAATCAGTTGCTATTGCGCGATTACTTGCTGTCTGTAGACATGCTTAAGAAGCTGGATAAACAGCTGGATTTGCGTACGCATTTTAGTGATTCGTCTCATGATTTGATTTCACGCATGTGGTTTCAGGATGCATCGCTGGAATGGTTCTATCGGCATTATTTGTCACGTGTGCAAGTTGAGTTTGATGAGTTCGCTGGCGTCCTGCGTATCAAGGTCCAAGCCTATGACGCTGAGACCAGCCAGGCAATTGCACAGACGCTGGTGCAGGAAGGGGAGCGGTATATGAACCTGCTGGGCCATGAAATGGCCCAGGTGCAGGTTGATTTTCTAACCACTCAGGTCGATCAGGCTCAGCAACGCTTCCAGCAAGCGAGTCAGGCTTTGTTGAATTATCAGAACGAGGCTGGTTTGCTGTCGCCTCAGGCGACCGCAGACAGCATTAATGCCATCGTGGCGAGCTTGGAGTCTCAGCGCGCTCAGTTACAGACGCAGTTGGCCTCTTTGCCCAAGTCCCTGGATCGGGACCATCCCAATATCGTTTTGCTTAAGCAGTCACTCAATGCTGTAGACAAACAGATAAAGCAGGAAAAGCTTAAGTTGGCCACACCGTCAGGCGGGACACTGAATAGTTATGTTGAAGAGTTTCATCGCTTGCAAATGGATGTGCAGTTCACACAGGAGCTTTATAAGTCTTCGTTGGTCGCTCTTGAGAAAGGGCGGATCGACGCTACTCGCATGCTGGAAAAAGTGTCGGTGCTGCAGACCGCAACCTTGGCTGAGTATCCAATGGAGCCACGTCGTGTCTATAACACCATCATTACTTTGTTGCTGGCTCTGATGCTGGCCGGGATTCTGAAGCTGCTCAAGAGCATTGTTCTGGATCACGTAGATTAAAAATAATTGTAGGAGAGCACTTATGACAGTCTCGACTGCCGCTCAGCCAGATCTACTTACTAATAAGCAAAAAAATATGAGTTCGCGCAATTTGCAGGAAGAGAATCGTTTGTTGTTTGATCAGTTGCAGCTCGTGCAAGAGGAGCTGGAGCGCCGACATTCTCAGACATTGACGCAGTCTGCCGTTGTAGCTGAGCACGCTATGTCGACTACGATTATTCAGTTGGCACCAGTAGATGAACGTTTGATTGATACGCACGCAGAAAACTTGCGTTGCCAGGCCTTGTTGACTGCACAAAGTGAAGTGCATGCGTTGCAGTCCAAATATGCCTTGGCGGGACAGTTGGGCGCAATCTTGATTGATGGTAGCCGTTCGGCTGGTGCAATGCTTTCTGTGCCCAAGCGTCTCCATAAAGCTTGGCGTCAAAATCGTCAGGAGGCGGTACCAGCCTCATTAGGCGGCAAAACCTTTGACAAGGTCATTGAAGCCTATAAGGAGGGGGGAGAGTCCGTCGTTGAGTCTTTGCTAGGGCGAGCTGCCGTATCTGTGGCTTTGCAGGCTAGCGCATGGACGGCGTTGGCCCGTACGCAGATGGCAGTTGCTCCGGAGCTTGCTGCCACGATGGCCCGGCGAGCGTTTGGGCTGGAGCCCAAGCCATTTCGACAAAAATGGTTGGCATTCCGTTTACATGAGGCGGGCGCCCTGCTGGAGGCGGAGGCCTTGCTGACCTTACTGCCGGCAGATATCAAGTTCAGTGAGTCTGAAGTTCGTCAGGCGGATCGCTTGAAGATTGAATCAAAGCGTTCTCGTTTTAGCCTGGCACGAGATTTTTATACCCATACGGAACAGCAGGAAAAACTTCAGCATCAATGGCAGGAATTGGCAAAGTCTCGGGATCAGTTAAGTGCTCAGCTTGTTCAGCTCCAGTCGCAGTTGGCATTGATACAAAATGAGACTGCAGCATTAAAGACAGAGCAAGACACCAAGAGCAGGGCGGTTACGGAGTTCCGTACTCGTTGTGAAACGTTGCAAGCAGAGCTTGTGCTTGCCCATAAAGAGCGAGATCAACGCAGTGCTCTGCTTAGCCAGGAGCAAGTACGCAGTAAAACTCTGGAGTCTTCATTGCGTGACCTCAAGCAATTGCATCAAGAGCAGAAGGACTTGGCTGCACAATGGTTTGAGCAAGGTGTTTCCTTGCAGGCAGGTATTGCCGAGTTGACCCAACAACGCGATGAGTTGGCTTCGCTTGTCTCAGAACAGAAGGAAGAGTGCGCCGAGCTTGAGGCCAAACTGGTAGCAGATGGGGAAACAGGGCAAAAGCAGGTAATGCAGATGCATGAACAATATTCTGCTTTGCAGGCCTCGCTTCATTCCATTCAGCAAGAGTATGAGATAGCCGATGCTTTGGCCAGAGAGCGGCTGGAGCACGGTGAGTCACTACAAGCTGCACTTGTTGCGCTTGAGCATGAGCATGATGCTTTGAAGCAGGGGTTGGCTTTAGAGAACAGTGCTTTGCAGGAACGTATTGCCGAGATGGCCCAGCATAGCCAGGAACTGGAAGCCCAGGTTAAGCAAGAGCAACTCAAGCGCGATGAATTGCAGCAGGAGCTGCGTGATCTGGGACGCTTGAGGGACGAGCAGGCAAAGTTGGCTGCGCAAAGGCAGGGTGAGCTTTTGCAGCAGGCTCGGGACCACCACTCTCTTGAAAAATCCAAGATGGAATTGGAGGTCCGTCAACAAGAGCTGGAGCGCTTGTTGGCTGTACATACGGCACGTGAGACAGAGCACCTGCAAAATCTTAGAGATCAGGTTCAGACTTTTGCTGCTCAGCAACCCGCCCTGGAGGTAAAGGTAGCGGATTTGTTGAAACAACAAGCAAAAAGCCAGGCCGAAGAACTGCTGCGCGTGCACTCTGAGCAAATGCAAAGTATCAAGGATCAAGCGCAAGTGCTGGCAGCTCAACAGCCTGCTCTTGAAACTGCTGTGGCTGCCTTGATGAAGAAGCAAGCGGAGCAGCAATCCAAACAGCAGACTGACGAGTTGCTGCGAGTGCGTCGCTATCTTGAAAATCTGATTAAAAGCAATAGTGCCAATACAACTCGTCAAGTTCAGTCTTTTATTGGCATGCAGGAGTATTTGGCAACAGGTAGCCTGCCTGCCTTTAATAGCCAAAGCCATAGCTGGCCTGTTTCTTCGGACTTTGCCTTGTTTTTGATGCAACGTGTTGTGCTTGAACAATACGACTTGATCGTGGAATTTGGCTCCGGCATGTCTACAGTTCTGCTTGCAAAAACCTTGGCTACGGTAGCAGAGCGAACGGGAAATAAAGCTCCCCGTTTTGTGTCTTTCGATCATCTGGAACGTTATTACCAGCAGACTAAAGATCATTTGGATCAAGCCGGGTTTGGCGATTCTGTTGATTTGGTTTTAGCACCTTTGACGGAATGGAAGGGGGCGGATGGCGAGACACAGGCTTATTACGATTGCCGCAAAAAATTAAGTGATCTTGCTCGTAGCAAGAGTCCAGTTTTTAAACGCATTTTGGTCATTGTCGATGGGCCTCCTGCTTCGACGGGACCGCGTGCGCGCTATCCGGCTGGACCGATTGTTGCTGATAGCTTTCCCAAGGCTCATATCGATTTTGTTCTGGATGACTATATCCGTGAGGATGAAAAGGAAACGGCACAGCGTTGGCTTTCTGAGTTGAAGCTGACCGAGGTGCCTGGAGCTTTGACGGAATACAAGTTCGAGAAAGACGCCTGTTTGATAACTGTTCACCCTAAAGACACAAAGTAAGTTTATGAAGATTTTGACTGTATTTGGCACACGACCGGAGGCCATCAAAATGGCTCCGGTGGTTAAAGCGCTGGCTGCGGACCCTGCATTTGATGCACGTGTTTGCGTGACGGGGCAACACCGTCAGATGCTGGATCAGGTTTTGGATATTTTTTCGATCAAACCTGATTTTGACCTGAATTTGATGAAGCCTGGCCAGGATCTTTACGACATTACCAGCAACGTGTTGCTGGGTATGCGTGATGTCTACAGGCAATGGCAGCCTGACATGATTTTGGTGCATGGTGATACCACCACCACCATGGCTGCGGCCCTATCGGCATATTACGCCAAGGTTAAGGTCGGGCACGTGGAAGCGGGTTTGCGTACGCATAACAAGTACTCGCCTTGGCCGGAAGAAATGAACCGTCGCCAGGCAGGGGTGATGGCTGATGTGCACTTTGCTCCGACAGAGCAATCGCAATCGCACTTGCTGCGTGAGGGTGTGGACCCCAAGACAGTACATATTACGGGCAATACCGTAATTGATGCGTTGTTGGATGTGGCGGCTCGTGTTCGCCAGGACTCGGAATTGCGTCGTCGTTTTGAAGCGCAATTTTCTTTTATTAATCCAGCCAAACGCCTGGTTCTAGTGACGGGGCATCGTCGCGAAAACTTCGGCTCTGGCTTTGAAAACATCTGCCTGGCTTTGCGCCAGATTGCCTCCCGTGGCGATGTGCAGGTGGTGTATCCAGTGCACTTGAATCCAAATGTTCAGGAACCAGTACGTCGTATCTTATCCGACGTTTCCGACGTTCATTTGATCGAACCACTGGATTATTTGCCCTTTGTTTACCTGATGGATCGTTGTGACCTTTTGGTCACCGACTCCGGGGGCATTCAGGAAGAAGCGCCTTCTTTGGGCAAGCCGGTATTGGTGATGCGAGACACTACCGAGCGTCCTGAAGCTGTGGATGCTGGAACTGTGCGTTTGGTGGGTACAGACACCCAAGCCATTGTCAGCGCTGCCATGCAGTTGCTGGATAACTCTGCTGAGTATGAGCGTATGGCACGGGCACATAACCCCTATGGTGACGGCAAGGCCGCTACCCGCATTAGTGAAATTTTAAAAACTTTGATCTATTGATTCGGAAGATAAACATGTTTGAAACTTTATCCATGATCGGCCTAGGCTATATCGGCCTGCCTACTGCAACATTATTTGCCTCTCGCCGCAAAAAGGTGGTTGGTGTTGATGTCAACCCTCATGCGGTAGATACGATCAACCAAGGCCGAATCCATATTGTTGAGCCTGAGCTGGATATGCTTGTGCAGGCAGCGGTACATGGCGGCTATTTACACGCCACGCTGACTCCCGAGCCAGCTGACGCATTTCTGATTGCCGTTCCAACCCCTTTCCTGGAAGGCAATAAACCTGACCTGAGCTACATCGCCGACGCAGCCAAAGCTATTGCCCCCGTGCTGGCCAAAGGAAATCTGGTTATTCTGGAGTCGACTTCTCCTGTCGGTACGACTGAACAACTGGCTCAATGGTTG
The DNA here is from genome assembly GCF_009497775.1 of Alcaligenes faecalis. Taxonomy (NCBI): domain Bacteria; kingdom Pseudomonadati; phylum Pseudomonadota; class Betaproteobacteria; order Burkholderiales; family Alcaligenaceae; genus Alcaligenes; species Alcaligenes faecalis. Next base: position 3,778,547 of record NZ_CP031012.1, on the reverse strand, counting down.
GCAGAGGCCCGTCCTGACCTGAGTTTTCCTCAGCAAGCAGGGGAGGAGGCTGATATTCAGGTGGCCTATTGCCCGGAGCGTGTTTTGCCTGGTCGCGTAGTCCATGAGCTGGTTAGCAACGACCGCGTGATTGGTGGCATGACCCAAAAAGCGACCGAGATGGCGATTGAGCTGTACCGGATTTTTGTGGAAGGTGCTTTGGTGCCAACCAATGCTCGCACTGCTGAAATGTGCAAACTGACAGAGAATAGCTTCCGTGATGTCAACATTGCGTTTGCCAACGAGCTATCCCTGATTTGTGACCGCTTGAATATTAATGTGTGGGAACTGATTAGCCTGGCCAACCGTCACCCACGCGTTAATATTTTGCAGCCTGGTGCCGGGGTGGGTGGCCACTGCATCGCTGTGGACCCCTGGTTCATTGTTGACACGACTCCAGAGGAAGCGCGCATCATTCGGATGGCGCGTGAAGTCAATGATTACAAGCCGGAATGGGTCGTTGAAAAAGTGAAAGCTGCAATGGCTGGGGTCTTGGCTGTACGTTCCGACGCTCGTATGGCTGATGTTAAGGTGGCTTGCCTTGGTTTGGCTTTCAAGCCTGATATCGATGACTTGCGAGAAAGTCCTGCTGCGTTGATTGCGCGGCAATTAAGCAATTTGGGGTGCCAGATTTTGGCTGTAGAGCCTAATGTGGATGCCTTGCCAGGCAAGCTGGCCGCGGACAATGTGTCTTTGGTGTCGTTAGACTTTGCTCTGGATAATGCAGACGTAGTTTGCGTTCTGGTTAAGCATCAGCCTTTCATTGCTGCGGCTGAGAAGATTGCCAAGCATCCAGTAAAAATTGATGTCGTGGGAATGATTTCCTAAGAATATCTAGAAATAGATGGAAGACATTGATCTTAATTCATTGCTGACTAATGAAACTGGAAGTGGAAGTTTAAAATCATGGCGCAAACCGGCGTAAAAAAAGCTGCAGATGCTTTTCGGAATGGGGACTATTCAACTGCTATTGCTCTTTATAGAGAGTTGAGTGCAAAGTTGGGTTCCGAGTTTTTTAAAGTTAATGTGGATCTGTGCTATGAAAGACTGCATGGATCAGATAAGGCTGCGGGGGCAGCCTTGTTAAGTCAAACTGGAAAGCGTGCATTCTTGCAAAATAAGGGAAAACTGAACGGTAAGTTGAGGGCAGTATCTATCTTGGATGAGATTTCAGAGGAATGCTGGCGGCATGAAATGAAATGTTATCCAATTAATAGGAATAACTATAAAAAGCAGGTTGTGGAGTCTTCATCAGATTTTTGCTTTCTGGAGAGTTGCTGGAAGGGGAATAAAGGGACATGGGAGTATGCTTTTACCTCTCCTGGTCTTAAGCATGCGAATGCACAGGCATTGTTGGATTTAATTGATAATGTGAAAAATAAAATGCCTTTGGTTTTCTGGAATAAAGAAGACCCTATGCATTATGATCGGTACCTACCGATTGCAAAGTCTGCGGACATTATCTTTACTACCGACTCCAATAAGGTCAAGGACTATATCCGTGATGTGCCGGGTGCAGAGGTCTATGCGGTTCCATTTGCTGCACAAGAGAAAATATGCAATCCGTCTGATCGATTTCGACTACCTTCTGAGTCAGTGTGTTTTGCCGGCTCGTATTACGGTGTGGGGCACGATGAACGTAAGCGACAAATGGATGCGTTGCTTCCCTCAATTATTGACTTTAATGGTGCGATTTACGATCGCATGTCAAAAATTGAAGGTGATCGTTATAAGTTCCCTCCTCAATATCAGTCTTTCATCAGGGATGCTGTACCGTTTACGGAAATCGTGAAATTGTATAAAAAGTTCAAAGTATTTTTGAACGTCAATACGATTATTGATTCCCCAACAATGATGTCTAGACGCGTGTATGAGCTATTGGCATGTGGCACCCCAGTTGTGTCAACTCCATCAAAAGCGATTGATGCGCAGTTCTCTGGAATCGTTCATGTCGCTAACGACTCCAAGGAAGCAAATGTCATTATTGATAAATTGTTGTCTGATGAGTTTTATTGGGAAAAGTCTTCACATTTGGGATATCGTGAAGTAATGACCAAACATACTTATAGTCATAGAGCTCGATCAATAGAAATGGCTTTAGGGTATGAGGTGCATGATATTAAGCCTCTGGTAAGTATCATTACATGTACTAGGCGGCCGAATATGATAGATCGGATCGTTGAGAATATAAGTCGACAAAACTACACGAACTGCGAATTGATATTGGTTATCCAAGGGTTTACGGCTGCTCAGAAATATGAGTTGACTAATAAATTGCAAACCAGAAAATCGAATGTCAGGAGGATTGAGATTATTGAAAATAACTCAGAGGATACTTTGGGTGAACGTTTCAATAAGGCTTCTGAGCTTGTTCGTGGCGAGTATATTGCAAAGATGGATGATGATGATTTCTACTTTGCTAACTATCTTTCGGATATGTTGATTCCATTCAGCTTTGGAAATTATGGCTTGGTTGGAAAGAGTGAGATATATATGTATCTTTCCGGGGCTAATAAACTTATTAGGCGATTCCCGGGCATGAAGCATCGGAATGTCGATTTTGTTGCTGGCGCTACCTTCATTTTTAAAACTGATGTATTTAAAAAGTATAAATTTAAATCGCTAAATCGTGGTGAGGATAGTGATCTGATCGATCGTCTTAAGAAAGATGGTATTCAGATTTACGCATCAGATCCGTTTAATTTTATTGTATGGAGAGGGGAGACAGCAGGCCATACTTGGAATGTAACGGATGAGTATTTCTTGACAGGTAATCAGACGCAAGTTGTGGCTAATTATCTGGATACCAGTTTTTGTGATTTTTGATTCAGGTTTGAATAATGGCATATATAACATTCTCATATGACGATGGGCTGAAGAATAACTATCATCTGGCTTTGCCTCTGCATGAGAAATATAATATTCCTGCTAGTTTGGCGATTATCGCTCATCGAGCAGTAAATCCGGAGTTTTGGGATAAATATATGTCTCCCAGAGAGATTGTGGATGCAGACGCTAGAGGTCATGAAATAGTCTCTCATGGGGTTTACCATCAAACAAAATATACTGAGCTCACACATGATGAGCTTGAGTATGAGCTGTCACATAGTAAAAAAATATTGAATGGATTTGTTAGTAAAGAAATAGAAGCAATTAATATTCCATTTGCAAAATACAATGATGAAGTTCTTGATTTGGCAAAAAAGTACTACAAGCAAGTTAGGCTGGCTGATGAAAAGCTTAACTTGATTGGAGAGGCTGATGGCTTAATCTATGCAAACGCGCTGAATAGCAAATCTAGTATTGAGCGAGTTAAAAAGTTGGTAGATAAGGCAATTTTGGAAAATAAATGGCTTGTTTTGATGTTTCATGGCATCAATGATAATGATGATTCCGGTGGCCTATATTCTAATAGTAAAGAATTTCTTGACCAGTCTTTGAGTTACGTGAAGGAGTATGTTCGAGAAGGAAGCCTGACTCCTGTGCTCTTTCGTGACATGCTTGAGCATGATTCCATTGAGGATAAAAAAAAAGAGAATGAGCAGGAAGGTATGGTTTTGGCAGAAGGTGAAGGTTACTTAATTACTTATCATCCGGCTGCTGTTGAATCCAAGAAGATGCTTATTACTTTTGGAGGATTGCCTTCCAGTAAAACACGCACCGGATTTGGCAGCGACTACGCAATCAAGAAAGGTTATCACCATATTTTCGTTGCTCAAGCAGCAGGAAGTCAGTATCAGGGTTTGAGCCTCGAGCAGTTTCGTGATGCTGTCTTACCTCTCTGTGCCGAGAGGGACGTATATACGTACGGATCAAGTTTGGGAGGATATTGTGCTCTGTATTATGCAGGCATTATTAATGCTCAAGCGATTGCGGCTGCCCCAAAAAATTCAGCTCATCCTATGCTGAAGCATAATCTTAAGTATCCCATGGAGTTCAAGCACTTAGAGCTCGTTGATGCTCCAAAGTCGAAAAGAAATCCTATTATTATCTATGACCCGCATCAAAGGGAAGATGCTCGATATATAGAGCGCCTGGTTTTGCCAGCCTATAAAGATGCTAATTTGGTAAAAGTTCCTTTTAGTGGTCATCTCGTTTTACAAGTTTTAAGTGAGCATAAAGTTCTGAAATCCTTTATTGAGGGGGTTATGGAGCGTAATGAAATCATAGATATAAACTATGATTTTAATGGATGCTCGGTTTGGAATTATGAGAAAGGGCGTGTTCTTGCTAGGGATGGAGATCCGGAGTCAGCCATGTCTTTTTTGGAAAATTCCTTGAAAATAAGATATTCGAAAGAAGCAGATAAGCTCTTGAAAAAAATATGTCAAGATAGCAGTTCGAATAATATTGGTTGATGCGCAAGGTTTTTATGAATTCTAAATTGAAAATACCAAATTTTTCTAGCTTTGATGAATTGTTAGCATCAAATATTGGATGCTTTGAAGAGTTTTTCTTTTTTAATAATAGCGATCACTCAAAGATTTTGGTTTTTTTTAATGGTGCAGTCAGCCTGGATCAAAGAAAAAATGGATATGCATTTCAACGATGGACATGGGCTAGCAAATTTCGTCATCCGGTATTAATTATTTCTGATCCGGCAACATATGGAGATGCAGGATTAGCGCTGGGTTGGTATGTAGGCAGGAAGGATGAGTGTTATCTTCAGAAGAGCCTAAACGGGGTAATGAGTTCCGTCCAAAAAAGATTCCAGAATGCTAAGGTTATTTCTTTTGGGTCTTCTGCTGGTGGTTTTGCTGCTTTGTCAGGATTGCATATGGGCTTTTTTCAAAAGGCTATTGTGGTGAATCCTCAAACTGATATTAAAAAATATCAACCAAAAAGTTCTGTTGCGAAATTTGTAAGTAGTTATGGTGGGGAGGGCTATGTTTTCGACAAAACTGATGAGCCTCGAGTATCTTTGTTGGCTATGAATTCTAAAAATATGAGTCCTGATGCAGAGGTTGTCTATATTCAAAATAGATCTGACAACCTTCATTATGAAAACCATATGAAACCCTATTTTGAACATTTAAAAGCCAGTGAGGTTCAAATTACGTTAAAGGAGTTCATATTTGATGATAAGGAACTGGGCCATAATCCACCCTCTCTGGATCAACTTGTGAATATATCGGGTGAGGAGCTGTCTGGTCTCTTGGTGTGATCTTTTGTATGGCTTTTCTTTTTTATATTTGAAATTGTAGTTTTTTTAGGATTAGCCATGCATGTGCTTTTGACAGTTTTTTTTAACTCTCCGATTGGAGGGTTGCAGGAGAATATATACTCCACTGCGGTTTACTTGAAGGCAAAAAATAATGAAGTAACCGTTGCATGTAAAGAGGGGGTATTTGCTGACAGGCTGCGGGCTATTGGTGTGGCTGTTGTGGTTACTGACTATGCTTTGTTTTCTTACTATAGCGTTCTTGAAAAAATTAAAGAAATAAATAGCAGAAAAAAAATAAATTTGGTGCATTGTCATCCGTTCTCCTCAAGGCGTTTAGGGGTGATCGTATCTCGAGTTCTGGGTGTTCCTTGTGTTGTGACGATGCATGGAAAATACACTGATGAGATCAGGAAGAATATTTCTTTTTTTGATGCTGTTTTTACTGTTTCAGAGGGTATCCGACGTTATCTTGTGAAAGAGGCGGAAATCCCAGAAGAACATATTCATGTTGTCCCTAATGCTGTTGATGTAAGTGTTTTTGATTGTGACTCTTCTCGAAAGTATCAATCGGAAGATTTGGTTTTTTCGTTGGTTACTAGATTGGATTCGGATAAGAAATTTATTCTTGATATTTTTTATAAGATTGTTTCTTATGTGTCAAAAAAATATTCAAAAAAAATAATATGGAATATTGTTGGAGATGGAAAATTAAAGGCTGAGTTTTTGGAAACAGTGAAAATATTGGCAAAAGGTAATAGTGTTGTCTATAAGGGTTGGTTGGAGGGGAGGAATCTTAGCGAAGAGTACAGTCGAAGTAGTGTTGTGATTGGTCCTGGTCGTTGCGCATTAGAGGCTATGAGTTGTGGAACTCCCACTATTGCGTTGGGAAGTGCTTCCTATAGTGGCTTAGTGGGTCCTGATACCTGGCAAAAGGCGGTGTATAGTAATTTTGGTGGTGTTGGAGTAGAACAGGAAGACGATATTGATAAGAGGATTGAAGCGGATTTAGATATTTTAATGTCCGGATCTGCATGCAGACGGAAGCTGGGATTGTTTTCTAAAAAAATCATAGAGAGTTTTTTTAGAGATGATATGGTGCAAGAGCGTCTGTATCGATTTTATGAAATTAATAGCTGCGAAATAAAAGAAAAAAAGAAAGAAGAAGAAAGCGATTTCATGGAGTTGAAATTAAGGCCTTTAACGGTTCATCGAGTTAATGGGGGGGTGAGGATTCGGCACAACATTGATGATGATGAGTTGCGATATGGATGGGTGGTGGAACGGAATGGTGACGCTCTGATTAAGGTCCCCTATGGTAGTAATAAGGAGCTCAGCTTTAATTGTGATGAGCAAGGCGAGTATAAGGTTCGTTGCTCGGTAAGAAACTCATTGGGTAAAAGCGTTGTGTTTGTTGGCTTGGAGTTTGTTGTATGAGGTATAGAAATTTTTTTTGAATCGGTTTTATTTGGCTGCGTGAGTGTTTGATGTTGAATGGGCGTTATGCACTGTTGACAGTTGACACAGAGGCTTTAGCCGGTCGAGCTACGAGTAGCTATGTTGACCGCCTGGTTTGGGGAAGGCATGAGGCTGGGACTGCTGGTATTCGTGAAATATGTGAGCTGAGCGCGGAATGTAATGCTCCTCACGTTTTTTTTGCGGATATGTGTGGATGCTATACGGAGTTGGAGCATATGAAAAAAGCCATCCGGTGGCTGAGTGCTCACGGCCATGATGTGCAGTTACATACCCATCCTGAAGCATTGCCTAAAGTGTTTTGGCAACAACAAGGGTTACCAGCTATTCCGCGATTTATGAACCAGTATCGGGATGTGGCGCGAACTCGTTTTGTTGTGCAGCACTTTGCTAAGTTGCTGACAGAGCAAACGGGTAGGCCAGTCCTCGCCCACCGTGCAGGCTCCTTTCGCTGGAATGCCCTGACCATACGTGCCTTGCAAGAACTCAATATCCCGCTGTCCTTCAACCAATCCATGCGTGCCCTGGAAAGCGGTAGAGGCGTACACGGTGAGCCCGACTGCCTTCCTTACTCCTGGTCCAACGGCGTCATCGAAGTCCCCGTTACCGAACGCTGGGTACCCGGAGTACCCGGCTTCCGCCCGGATCGTTGGGTCAGCCTGACTTACCCCGAGTCTCCTTACTTCAAATTCGGCTCACGCCCCATCCCTGCTTGGAAACATCCTTTTGCACCTAAGCCCGCACCAGTCACGGTGGTGCTCTTACACTCATGGTCTTTGCTTGAGCGCGATGAAGCAGGGCACGCGGTATATCGAGATGATCGATTGCTGGAGGGTTACCGCAAATTTCTGCGTCGCCTTGTCAAGGATTGTGAGGTCATCACGACCGCCGAATTCTTGGAGCTGCATGCGCAGGGTAAAATCGACATTTCACGAACAGTTAATTTAGAGCATGTAGAAGCACAGGTATGAGGGATCGCTACGCAATGATTACGGTGGATACGGAGGCGCTGCCCAAGCGCGCGTCTGCGGACCACGTCAATCGTCTGATCTGGGGGCGATTTCCGAAGGGTACAGCTGGGGTGGCCGAGATGTGCCGCATCGGTGATGAGTTCGGTGCCAAGCATGTGTTTTTTACAGACTTGTGTGGTGCCTACTCTTACCTGGACGAGCTTAAGGAAGTCGTGCGCTGGCTGGATGAGCAGGGGCAGGATGTACAGTTGCATACGCACCCTGAATACTTGCCGGACAGCTTCTGGGAAGAGCATGGCTTGTCCAATCGTCCACAGTATATGAATCAGTACACGGACCAGGCTCGGGCCGAGTTTGTTTTTCGGCACTTTGCAGATTTGTTGACAGAGCAAACGGGAAAGCCGGTCTTGGCGCATCGTGCAGGTTCATTCCGCTGGAATGCCGATACGATCCGGGCATTGAAAGAAGTGGGTATTCCGCTGTCTTTTAATAACTCGGTATGTGCTGTGCACAATGGTCAATGCATATATAGCGAGGCCACCAATGACCCTTATGTTTGGTCCAATGGTGTCCTTGAGGTCCCCATGACCGAGAAGCGGATTCTGGGCAAGTTAGGTAAGCCAGATTGGTGGGTTCGGCTGACTTACCCAGAGTCCCGCTACTTCCGTTTCCGGCCATGGTGGGGAAATTTGTTGCTAAATGCTGTTAGCGGTAGCCCGTCTTTTGCCGTGTTCTTGCTGCATTCCTGGTCTCTTTTGTATTGGGATGAGAACGGTTTGGGTGAGTACCGGGACGATAGTCGCCTGGAAGGGTATCGCAAGATGTTGTCGCGCCTGACCAAGGATTACGATGTGATCACGACAGCAGAGTTTCTGGATTTGCATGCTCGAGGCAAGATATCCACGCCGCAGTCCGTGGATTTATCGTTAGCGCAGTACACGCCTCCACCGAAAAAAAACAAGAAGGCGAAGGCAAAGGTTTAAGGCGATGGCGCTGAAATTTTTACAAAGGCTGCTGGGAGAACCCTGGCTAGCCTTTAATCGGTTTTTGACTGTGCGAATGTTGCGTCGCAAGACGCAGCAGCGTGGGTCGGTGCAAACCCCTTATGAGCCGATACCAGGCCGCATGCTGTATGTGGCGGCCAGTGCCTTGCCTTATCACATAAGCGGCTATACCACTCGTACACATGCTATCGCTCAGGCTTTGCAGGAAGCAGGCGGCGATGTGTGTGTCTTGACTCGCCCTGGTTACCCGTGGGATCGCAAAGATAGATTGGCTGATGCGTCGGTGCAGACAACGGTGGTGGATCAAGTGCAGTACGTTCATGTGCAACGTCCGGCCAATAATCGCCCTGTCATGCAGTTCGCCATAGAAGCCGCCACCTCCATCGCCCAGGAAGCCATCAAGCAACGCGTCGCTGTCATCCATGCCGCTTCCAATCACGTCAATGCCTTGCCTGCCTTGATCGCTGCACGTCAGTTAGGCATTCCGTTCCAATATGAAATGCGCGGGCTGTGGGAGTTGAGCCGAGCCTCCCGCATGCCGGAGTTCCGTGATTCCCAAGGTTTCAAGCAGGGTTTGGAGCTGGAAGGTCTGGTTGCCAGCCAGGCAGACCGTTTGTTTGTGATTTCCGAGCAGTTGGGCCAATACGCTCGCCAGCATTGGAATGTGGATCCCGCACGCATGGGACTGATGCCCAATTGTGTCGACCCCTCGCGCTTTGTTCCTGGCGCTGCCCAGGATGTGCAGCCCAATACGATTGTCTACGCTGGCTCCCTGATTGTTTATGAAGGGCTGGATGTTCTGATCGACGCCGTGGCGGATCTGGCAGGCCGTGGCAAGGATTTGACCCTGACCATTATTGGGGATGGGGAGGCGCGCGCTCAGTTGCAGGCTCAGGTGCAAAGTCTGGGTATGGAAAAGCACGTGCTGTTTGCCGGTCGAGTCTCGCCTGAAGAGGCTCGCAGCTTGCAGGCTAAAGCCGCGCTGGTGTGTATTCCTCGTCGCCCCTTTGAAGTGTGCCGCATTGTGCCGCCCATCAAGCTGGTCGAGGCGATGGCGATGGGCAAGCCTGTTCTGGTGCCGGATTTGCCCGTGTTTCAGGATGAAGTTGGTCCATGTCGCTCGGTGCGCTTTTTTAAAGCGGGTGATGTGCAGGATCTGGCCCGAGTGCTGGAGGAGACTTTTCAGGCAGGCCCGGACGTCTTGGCGCAGGATGGCGCTTTGGCGCGTGAAGAAGCCACACAGCGTCGCAGCTGGGCTGATTTTGTGGTGCATGCTTTGCCGGCCGGGGCTAACTCATGATCGGTCGTGCAATCCGGGCTTTGGGGGCGCGCATCTATACGCACCCAACCGTCAGCGAAGACGGCAAGCCTGCAGGGCAGTTTGGGCAATTGAAAGTGGCTTTGGTCTCGGACTACTTCACGGCAGATTGCCTGTCGGCCGAGTGCTCTATCCGTATTCTTAGCCCACGTAACTACGAGGAGGTCATCTCCTCCTGGAAGCCCGATCTGCTCTTTGTGGAGTCCGTGTTTCATGGCTTGGGAGGCGCGTGGCGTTACGAGCTGGCCAAGCAGTCACGCCTGATCCGTTTGCGTACTCCTCGCACGATTTACAAGCTTGTGCAGTTTGCTAAAGATCAGGGCGTGCCCACGGTGTTCTGGAACAAGGACGACGGGGCGTATTTCGAGCACTTCATTGATGTGGCCAAGGCCTTTGATTATGTCTTCACTACGGACAGCGATTGTTTGCCGCGCTACCGTGCTCGCTTGAACCCTGATGTCCCCGTGAACACCCTGAGCATGCCGTATCAGCCTGCGTTTCATAATTTCACGGGCTTTGAGTTCACGCGCATGGAAGGTTGTTTTACCGGCAGTTATTACCGCCGTATCTTGAGTGAGCGTCGCCGTTTTCTGGACATGATTTTCGGGGCCTGTGAGGATGCGCAGATGCAGCTGAATGCCTACGACAGAAATCACGACAGATTGTCCCGGCATATCGAGTTCCGCTTTCCGCGCTCGACTCATGTGCAGGTGCACGGCCAGGTGCCGCATCGCGAGACAGGGCGTATCTACAAAGAGCATGTGATGTGCCTGAACGTGAACTCGGTCACGGACTCGGACACCATGTGCTCGCGCCGCTTGCTGGAAATTCTGGCCAGTGGGGGCATTGCGGTGACCAATCCTGGCCGTGCGGTGGATCGCTATTTCCGTGACTTCTGCCACGTGGTGCATTCCCGTGAGCAGGCCAGTGAATTGTTTGCCCGTCTGCGCCAAGGCCCCACCAAGCAGGACTGTGAGCGTGCGGCGGCGGGGGCAGCTTATGTGCGCCAGTTCCACACCTGGGAGCATCGCCTCCAGGAGTTGGCTGATGTGGTCGGCTTCTAGGGTGCGCTTTTTTCCATGATTGTGAGTATTTTTGCGTACCTGATTCAGGCGCTGTTCTTGCTGGTTGTTGGGGCCTTTGCCCTGTACGTGGTCCTGGAGCTGCGGGTACTGCTGATCTCGCGCCGGGTGGAACGTCGCAAGCTAAGCGAACTGGTGCAGACGTCTGCCTCCTTGCAGCAGGACTGGTATCCCAAGGTCAGCGTTTTATTGCCGATTTATAACGAGGCCGCCGTTGTTGAGCGTTTGATTGATGCGGCTTGCCGCCTGGATTATCCGGTGTCCGCGCTGGAAATTCTGGTGCTGGATGACTCTACCGACAGGACGGCCAAGCTGGCCCAGAACAAGGTGGATCAGCGTGCTCGACAAGGTGTGCCAATCCGCCGCATTACGCGTGAAGACCGCTCCGGCTACAAGGCCGGGAATCTGGTGCACGGTATTCAGCATTCCCAGGGCGAGTTTTTTGCGATTTTCGATGCGGACTTTTTGCCGCCAGCTGACTTCTTGAAGAAAACCATTCCGCCTTTCAGGGACGAGAAACTGGGTTTTTTGCAGACTGGTATTGGCTATGAAAACCGCGATCATTCTTTCTTGACTCGCTTTCAGGCCATGGAAATGGGCCACCAGCAGTATGTGACGGTGGGGCTGAGTGAAGATGGGGACATGGCCTCTTTAAGTGGCAGCTCCTGTGTCTGGCGACGCGCTTGCGTGGAAGCCTTGGGCGGTTGGAATGCCTCCACCATTACCGAGGACGTGGACCTGGGTTATCGAGCCCAGTTTGGTGACTGGAAGTATGCCTATTTGCGCGACGTGGTGTCCATGTCCACCTTGCCCGAGAACATCAGCGCCTTCCGTGTACAGCGGGAGCGTTGGGGGCGGGGGCTGATTCACAGTGCCTTCAAACATCTGGGGCAGATGTGGCAGCAGGACATGCCCCTGATGAAGCGTATGCATGCGTTTTCCATGATGTTTTCATCGGTCATGCTGGCATCGATTTATGCCTTGATCTTGCTAAGCCTGCCGCTGAATTATTTGTTGAATTTTGATCATGTAGTCTTGCAGTGGGGCGCGCCGCTGTTCTTCTTGCTGGTCGCTGTCTGGGCTTTGAATAATGCCTTTGGGGCTCGCAAAGGGGCGCGTTTTGATGACAGGCCGGGCGTGTTGGGCACTTTGTGGCACACCTATTTGTATGTCGCCATGTTCCCGCCCATGGCTTGGTATTATTTTGTCGGTGGAGTACGCGCCGCTTTCAGGGTCTACGGGGAATTTAACCGCACCCCCAAAGGCGAAGGCGAGAAGGCCGCTAGACAGCCCCGCATCAACCTGTATTTGCTGATTGGTGAAGTGTTCACCTTCCTGTATTCGGCATTGGCCCTGTATGTGGCCATACACATGGGCAATTACTTGTTGATTCCCTTGAATGCGACGGTTTGCGTAGGCTTTGGCATGGTTTTGTACTGGTCCTTTCAAGAAAGGAGAGCGCGTGGGCGTAGCTGAACCAGCAAGGCAGGAACGGATTCTGATTACTGGTGCCACCAGTGCCATTGGTGGCGAGCTGGCGCTTTACTACGCCAAGCCCGGTACAGAGCTGACTTTGCATGGTCGCAATGCCGCGATTCTGGAGCCTTTGGCCGAGCGCTGCCGGCAGGCGGGTGCGCAGGTACAGACGCATCAGCTGGATTTGCGTGATCTGGATGCCTTGCATGATTGGTTGTCGCAATGCGCTGCGTTTGATCTTGTCATCGTGAATGCTGGCATGAATATCCATGTAGGTCCCAACGGCGAGCCGGAGGCCTGGGAAGATACCGAACTGTTGCTGGATATCAATGTGAAGGCCTCGCTGCGCGTCGTGCAATCTGTGCTGCCAGCCATGCGAGCGAGAGGGCGCGGTCAGATTGCCCTGATGAGCTCCTTGGCCGCTTACTTTGGGTTGCCCACCACTCCGTCCTATAGCGCCAGCAAGGCGGCTGTCAAAGCTTATGGTGAAGGCTTGCGCGGCTGGTTGGCCCCGGAGGGGATCAAGGTCAATGTGGTGATGCCAGGCTACGTTAGCTCGCCCATGTGCGATGCCATGCCGGGCCCTAAACCGTTTCTCTGGACCCCGCAAAAAGCCGCCAAGCGTATTGCTCGTGGTCTGAAAGCCAATAAAGCGCGCATCAGCTTTCCTTTCCCTTTGAACCTGGGTTGCTGGTTTCTGGCTGTACTGCCCGCCCGCTTGTCCGTCTTTATTCTGAGCAAGATCGGTTATGACGCTTGAGCCCGGATTCTGGAGTGCAATCCTGGCGGCCTTGTTGGGACTGGCCCTGACAGTTGGGCTGGAGCGTTTCTTGCAAACGGCAGCCAGCTTGCGTCGTCCTGCGGCGGCCTGGGCTTTGCATGTTGGCCTGTATGGCTTGGCGTATGTCGTGCTGGTTTTCGTGTTGGGGCGGCCTATCTTTGCCACGGCCTTGCTGTGCGCGTTTTTCCTGCTGCTGGTCGTGGTCAGCAACGCCAAGTTCAAGGCTTTGCGTGAAGCCTTTGTGTTCCAGGACTACGAGTATTTTACGGATGCGATCCGTCACCCTCGGCTCTATATTCCTTTTCTGGGGTGGGGGAAGTTCTTTCTGGCAGCAGCGGGCTTTATTGCTGCTTTGACGATTGGTTTATGGCTGGAAGCAGTGCCCGCCTTGCGGGCTGCCTGGACAGCGCAATGGGGAGCCTTGGCTCTGCTTGCTGTGCTGAGTCTTGGCTTGCTGCTTTGGGGTAATAGCGCGCGTTTGATGGTGCAGATTGCACCGGAGCAGGATGTGCAGGCCCTGGGGCTGTTAGCCAGTTTCTGGCGTTATTGGCAGCAAGGGCGGGAGCGCCCAAGCTTGTCTTCTCCTTTTGCAGGTGCTGCCTCAACGCCCGCGTCTGTTTTGGCCGGCGCGGATTCCTCAGCCGATCTGCCTCATCTGGTTTCAGTACAAAGCGAGTCTTTCTTTGATGCTCGGCGGATATCTGATGGGATTCGGCCAGAGATTCTGGCGGAGTTTGATCGCTTCAAATCCGAAGCGGTGGCCAGTGGATATTTGCAGGTTCCCGCCTGGGGGGCCAACACGGTGCGCTCGGAGTTTTCCTTCTTGAGCGGTATTGAAAACAGTGCTCTGGGTGTGCACCGCTTCAACCCCTATCGCGCCGTATGTGCGGGATGGTCGGTGGCGACGTTGGCTTCCTGGTTGAAGCAGCAGGGCTACCGGACAATTTGTATTCACCCTTACCCCGCCAGCTTTTACCAGCGTAATCGAGTATTTCCGCTATTTGGTTTTGACGAGTTTCTGGACATCAAGGCTTTTGCCGATGTGGAGCGTACCGGCCCTTATATTGGCGATCTGGCGGTGGCGGATAAAGTCGCCAGTGTGCTGGAGCAGGCCACAGGGCCGGTATTCATACATGTGATCACGATGGAGAATCACGGGCCTTTGCATCTGGAAAAAGTCGCTGCGGGTGATATCGATGCCTTGTACCATCAACCACCTCCGCAAGGTTGTGAGGACCTGACGATTTACTTGCGCCATATCCGCAATGCAGATGCCATGCTGACACGTTTGCGCGGAGCCTTGAGTGCATCGGATAGGCCCGCCAGCCTGTGCTGGTATGGCGACCACGTCCCCATCATGCCCTCGGTCTACGCAGCTCTGGGGACTCCGTGTGGAGATGTGGATTACTTTATCTGGAACTCCACGCAGGGTCAGACAAGAACGCCGCATCGGGATGCGGCGATTCATGATCTGGCGCGAGAGTGGATGTGCTTTAGTGGAGTATCTTTGGGCTGATGCGGTGAAAAATTGCGTCGTGAGTTTGAACGGCGTCATAGGTGTATGAAGGCGTAGTCAGTTTCTTAACGTCTTGGCATGGAGGCATGCCACATAAGAAGGGATGGATTTGATGGTTGAGTTTGTTGAAACCCCCGAGGTCTGCTTAACCTTGGATGGTCAAAATTGGGTTGCTCAATTTAAGGTACCTGCAGGATCTTCCGAGGGTGTGACCTACGCTTTTTATTTGCTTAGAAATGGCGTTCGGGTAGCCCATCGTTGGTATGAAAAGAGCCTGACTGCAAAGTTTGCTAACGATGGAGTTGCAGGGCGTTATCAGGCCCGGGTGTTTATAAAAAAGGCGGCCACTGAAAGTGCTGGCCCTTCCACTAGGACACTGGACTCGGAACGCGTCGTACAAAATGGCCCCCCTTATGATTTAAGACGTTGGAGCCAACGTCCGTTATTTGAGCGTGATTTAGGCGCTCCTTGGGTGGAGGAGGAGTTTGTTGATGGGTTGTATCACTTCACAGCAGGTGAGCTTCATGCAGACCTTCTGCTCAGTGGTATGGATAAGTTAGCAAGCAGTCCGGCAGTTTTGGTTTGTTTCAGTGGAGCTCTGACATCTCGGGAAGGGACTTCGGCACCATTTTTTTCTGGAGTCGAGATTGCAAAAAAACTTGGCGCTCCGGTGATATCGGTCGCTGATCCTTCGTTGACTCGATCACATCGACTTTTTTTGGGTTGGTATGCAGGCCATGAGGGCTTTGTAGACCTTCCAAAGCGTATCGCAGGCTTGCTGGATGCCTTTGTTGAGCAAACCGGAGCACATTTGATCCTGATGGGAGGGTCTGGTGGAGGCTTTGCATCGTTACTCACGTTGAGTTTGATTCAAACACCACGTGCATCAGCATTTGTGTGGAATCCGCAAACGTCACTGTCGCGCTATACCCCTAAATCGGTACAGCGTTACTTGGATGTGGCATTCCCTTCGCTTTCTGGTTCTGCGGATATACAAAGCACATTAGATACATCTGGAGTCATTTATAGCCTGGACTCTCGTGCTTCTGTTATGGTGGGACAACGCTCTATTTTATATTTGCAAAATAAGAGTGACTGGCACGTCGAGTCCCATGCCAAACCCTTTTTGGAAAAATTTGGGGTTGGTGAGAAAGCATCAGAGGATGTTCTGTCATTCAACCAAAAAGTTGCCTATTGGGAAGGTGATTGGGGCGACGGACATGTACCCCCATCAAAAGACATGATTGCGGCGGGACTAACTCTGTTGCTTGTAGGGAAAGGCCCCTTGGATGTGGCCTTGGAGCTTGAGAGAAATCACCTGGCGACTAAAGACCGGCCTGTGTAAGCGCAGGTACAGTGGGCGATTGGGGAAAGATGTTTTCCTGAGTTGCGTTAACGATTCAGGGTGGAGAGTCTAGCCCAGTTTTCTTAGTGTGGATTATTGGGCTAGCGTGTTAATGCTGGCAAGTTAACCGACGAGTTTTGATACTCGCTTAGCCCTGGAATATCTTTATCCAATGCCGGGTAGACGCATCATGTTCGGCAGAGGTTTCCTTCTCTCCCGACAGCTCCTGCAAAATCCCGTTCGCCAATACTTTCCCGTATTCCACACCCCATTGGTCAAAGGGGTTGATCCCCCAGATCAAGGCCTGCACAAAAATCTTGTGCTCGTACAAGGCCAGCAAGGCGCCTAGTGAGAAGGGGTTCAGGCGGGGCAAAACGATCAGCGTGTTGGGGCGTCCGCCCGAGTGCACCCGGTGATGGGCTAGCTCGGCCGCTTGCTCACCCAGACCCTGCTGTTCGCATTCGGCCAGGGCCTGCTCGTAGGTTTTGCCGCGCATCAAGGCTTCGCGCTGCGCCAGGCAGTTCGCCAGCAGCAGGTTATGGTGCTCGGCCTGGTTGTGATCCGCCTGCTGGCACACGATAAAGTCCACAGGAGCGCCATCGCTGCCTTGGTGCAGCCATTGGTAGAAGGTATGTTGCGCGTCTGTTCCAGCCAGTCCCCAGACAGCTGCGCCGGTGGCTAAGCCAACGGGTTCTCCACTGGTGGTGACGGACTTGCCCAAGGACTCCATGTCCAGCTGCTGAATGTAGGGCACCAGATTGCCCAGGCGGAAGTCGTAGGGCGAAACGTTCAAGGACCCATAGCCCAGCACACTGCGGTTGACCACGCCGGCCAGTGCCATTTGTACGGGCACATTGGTGGCGATGGGGGCTTCCTGAAAGTGCTGGTCCATGGCGGCAGCGCCCGACAGCATGCCAGCGACGACATCACTGCTGACGGCCAGGGCCGTGGTCAGGCTGACAGCAGACCATAGTGAAAAGCGTCCACCCACCCAATCCCAGAACTGGAAGATTTGTTTTTGTGGCACGCCCCAGTTGGAGGCGGTTTCAGGGCGGGCGGTGACGGCAACGATTTGTTCGTAGGGGTTGGCAACGCCAGCTGCTTGCAGCCATTCCAGGGCACGCTGGCCGTTCTTCAGGGTCTCGGTGGTGGTGAAGGACTTGGAGGCAATCACGATCAAGGTGTCGTGAGGGTCCATGCCCGATAAGGCATGTTCCAGCGCATGGCCGTCGATATTGGCCAGGAAGCGTACGTTACGCCAACTGTGGCGATAGCCAAAGGCCGCCAGGGACAGGCGCACGCCCCAGTCGCTGCCACCAATACCGATATGAATAATGTTGCGCCAGCGGCGCTCAGAGTCGGCTACGCGCACGAACTCGTTCATGCGCTCGCGTTCCTTGGCGACTTCCGCCATGGGGGCGGGAGCGCGCAGGGCGCTGTGCCAGGCGGCGCGGTGTTCGGTGCTGTTGATGATGCCGCCGTTCAGCAGCAGCTTGCGCGCCTGGTCGAAGTGACGGGCAGTCAAAAGAGCGGCTCCGGCTGCCTGCAATTCCGGCGAGTGTCGCTGTCCACTCAAGTCCACTTGCAAGCCTGCTGCCTTCAAACAATGCAGGTCCAGCGCGTAACGATCGGACTGGCGCGCTGCCTCGCAAAACCCGGTCCATTCTGGCAGGCCGGGCAAAGGGGCAGCAGAGGGAAGGGTTTCAGCGTTCAGGGGCATGGGGATTTGGCCTGCAGTAGACGAAACCGCCATTGTACGAGGCTTTATCGGGCTTGAGCGTCTGCCGGTAAGCGGGTTTGTCTTGGTGTTTACGAGTGCATGGGCACTAGCTGATTCCCATCGTAGGGCAGCACCCATGCGCGCAAACCGGGGTCACTAGCCAATACCAGTGCAATCTCTGGCGGTGACATCCAAGAAAAAGCCGTGGACAGGGCGTCGGCAATCGTGGCATTTCCGGCCACGACAGAGACACTGCGATACAAAGGCCGGGCCTGACCATTGGCGGGGTTGAACAGATGGGTGACCGAGCCATCGCGGCTAAGTGCAGTGCCTGACCCTGAGGAGGTGCTGACCGCCTGATTGTGCACATCCAGATTCAACAAGCTGGCAGGCTCGGCCTGGTCGCCTGCCAAGCCGACGCGCCAGGGGCGATTGCCCGGAGCCATGCCTAGACTGCGTATCTCGCCCATATCGACCAGGGCATGCTCCAGTCCTGCTTGTTTCAACTGCTCGGTGATGCGGTCGGTAATGTAGCCTTGGGCAATTCCGTTCAGGGTCAGAGCCATGCCGGGGTGCTGTAGTTGAACGGTGTCGTCCTGAATGTGGATGGCCTGGTAGCCGACTTGTTGCAGCGTTTGGCTGATCTCGGCAGCATCAGGGATGGAGGCTTTATCTTTGCGTTGAGCTGCCTGGCTATACAGTTCCCAGAGTACCTGCACGGTTGGATCAAAGGCCCCGTTCGTTAATTCACTCAGGCGCTGAGACTCCAGCAGCAGTCGCGTCAGATCACCGGGCGCTTGCTTCAGATAGCCGTCGCGGTTCAGGCGTCGCAAGGCGCTGTCTTCTTCATACAGACTGAATATCCGCTCTAGCCGTCGCACTTCGGACAGGGCTTGATCGATCAAGGTTTGAGCAAAAACCGGATCGGGGTGATGGATATGCAGTTGTGCGTCCGCACCCAAAGCCACACCTTGCCAGGAGCTGAGCGGGGTCGTGGCTGCTTGCATCGCTTTGGCGGCCCACGGCACACAAGTCAGGGCGCTGGTCGCGGCCACGATACCGATAAAACGACGACGGGAAACAGGAGTAGAAGTCATGGCAAATACCTGGGATCAGGAAGATAAGCGTTTCAAGGCAGCGCGACCGCACCAAAGATGTAGTTCTCCGGCATGTCGGCAAAGCGAACCAGTTGGCCGCCATGTTGTTGCTGGAAGTCCTTGGCGGCCTGCTCCAGGCTAAAGGGCAGGGCATCGATGGTGCCCATGCCGCCGGTATAGCGGCTGTAGATCAGATACCAGGCATCTTGTGCTGGTATCCAGGCTTGTTCGGGGAACTGACCATCCTGGTCGCGTTGGGCCATGTCTTGCACGTAGGTGGCGGCAATGGCTTTGGATTCTTCAGGCAGCATGGTGTAGGCAAAGACCTCGCGTATGGTGGTGAACCAGAGCGGCGCTTCGCGTTCGCGCAGAAGAATCTGCCCTTTGGGGCCTTGGTGCTCGAACAGGTACATGCCGCAGTAGTGGCCTACGGCGGTTTGGGGGATCTGGACGACGGGCGACGGTGGGGCCTGTATAGGCTCAGGTTGACCGCAAGCGGCCAGTACCAGACCCAGGCACAGCAACAGAAGGGTGCGCAGTTTTTTCATAGTGCTTTTCTTTTGAATACCAGGCTTGCCAGACCAAAAGGCACGGCGATCCAGAGCAGCAGAACGCTCATCAACATGCTGGCGGGCAGGCGAGCCTGTTCACTTAAACCGGCCATGCCTGCAAACATGGCTACATTCTCATAGCCGGTCAGATTCAGCAGGCGGTACACGTCGGTGGGGTTGAATAGCAGGATGATATTCAGCCAGGAAGCGGTGATCATGGCGCCTTGATCGGCAACCAGAATACCCAGCAGAGCCATGTCATAAATCACCACAAAGAACAGCCAGATACCGATGGCCAGCCCGGCCGCCGTTGCCCGTTCTCTGACCAGGGTGCTGATGAAATAGCCCATGGACAGGAAGCTGGCACCGAGCAGAATGCTGGCCCCCATCATGGCCAGAAAGGGCGTCCATACGCTGAAGTCCAGGCCGCCATGTGCTATTTGCAAGGTGATGCCTGCCAGACCGTAGCCCACCACCGTAGACAGGCTCAGGATCAGGGCGTGGCCCAGGAATTTGCCGACCAGAACCTGCCAGCGATGGACGGGGTAGCTAAGCAGCAAGGACATGGTGCCGCGTTCGATCTCGCCCACAATGGCGTCGTAGGACAGCAGCATGGCGATCAGCGGGATCAGGAAAATAGACAGGCTGGACAGGCTGACAACCGTGACTGTCAAGGGATCTACCTTGACGCTGCCGGTGGGGGCGCTGCCCAGAAAACCCAGAGACAAAGCCAGTGCGGCCAGCAAGAGGGTGACCGCCAGTACCCAACGATTGCGCAGTCCGTCGCGCACTTCCTTTTGGATGATGATCAGGACAGGGTTCATGGCTTAGTAATCCTCGCGCTTTAAAAAGTGCGCATACAACTCGTCCAGACCGGGGGATTCCAGCTCCAGGTCGGTCAATCCCGGGATGGCATGCGCTTCGCGCAAGATCTGGATTTTTTCAGCTTCGGTGCAATGACGCTCCAGACGATTGGCTCCGATGACATTCCAGTGCTGTGGAACAGAATCGGGGATTTGCTCTACGGTCAGGCGAATACGTACCGGCAAGCCTGCGTGTTGGCGCAGTTCGGACAAGGTGCCATCGGCAATTTTTCTTCCTTGTTGCATCACGATGATGCGGTCAGCCAGACGCTCCATCTCCGCCAGAGCGTGGGTGCTGAGCAGGATGGTGGCCCCGGCATCGCGCAGTTCTTGCACAATTTCGTAGAACAGCAGACGGGAGGCCGGGTCCAGCCCGGTTGTGGGCTCATCCAGCAAAAGCACACGGGGTTTGCCTAGCAGGGTTTGGGCTAGTGCCAGCCGTTGGCGCATGCCTTTGGAGTAGGTTCCTACGCGCTTGTGAGCCGCTTGGGCAATGCCGACACGTGCCAGCAAAGCCTGGTTGTCACTGGTAGGCAGGCCTTTCAGGCGCGCGTAAAACGCCAGTGTTTCGGTGCCGGTCAAGGCAGGGTGCAAGGCGACGGTTTCAGGCAGGTAGCCGATATGGGCTCGCAGCCGGGCAGCCTGGGATGAACCTGCATCGTGGTCCAGTAAGGTGACCTTGCCTTCATCGGCGCGGATCAGACCAAGAATCAGCTTGATGACGGTACTTTTGCCCGCGCCATTGTGGCCAGCCAGTACCGTGCATTGGCCGGGGTAAAGCTCGAAGTTCACCGCGTTGGCGGCACGCTGCTGGCCATACAGCTTGCTGACATTGGCCAGCGCGACAGGAGCCGTACAGTTATTGGATGGAGTCATGATTGGCCTTGTAGCGCTCCCAGACGGGATTCTCGGGCGCACGCATCAGCGGTGCGCTATCGATGATGCCGCCGGGCAAAATGGCAGGAAATTGGGTTTGCGCCCAGCGCACAATGGAGACGGCGGGGCTGTTCAAAAGCACACGGGCGGAAGGGGCTCGCCAGACCAGTTGTTCAATAAGGCCATTGGGGCGATAAGCGGTGTCACCGATGCCATCACCGTTCAGGTCAAAGGCGCTGTGATCGCTCCAGTAATTGCCCCGGTCTTTGCTGGACCATTCCAGGTAGCGGGTGCCCACATACTTCACCTGATTCTGGTTCTGGATGAAGGCGTTTTCCGTGATCTCATTGCCTTCGGAACCGGCGGTGTAGTGCACCCCGATCTGGGTGTTCTGAATCAGGTTGCCGGAGATCTTGTTGAAGTTGGCGTTGTAGAGAAAAACGCCTTTCTCGGCCCCGTCCACAATATTGTCGGTAATGGTCGATTGCTGGGCGGCATTGAGCATCAAGCCCTGATGTGTACTGTTGATACTGATGTTTTCACGTACCGTCAGGAACTGCGAAAACATCAGGGCATAAGCAATGTCATTGCCTATGGAGACATTGCTGCTGACCTCGCTGTTATTGGTATACATGTAGTGCACCGCATAGCGTAGCTGGGTAAAGCGGTTATGGCTGAAGACGTTGTCGCGGCTGGTATTGGAAAAAATGCCGTCGCGACCCCAGGAAATATCGTTGTACAAAATGCGTGAGCCGGGGGAGTTCCACAGCGTGACGCCATTGCCGCGTTCGTTCAGGCGCAGCTCTTTATTGCCCACGATGGTGTTGTGTTGCACCAGCGCGTTGTGGGGCCCCCAGACGTACACCCCAACCAGATTGTCGAGGATGTCGTTGTTCTCGATCAGGGCGTTATGGGCGGGCTTGTCCAGGAAGATGCCCGCATCCATATCGGGCAGGCTCAAGCCGGAATTACGCACGGTGATCTGACGTATCTGCACATCTTCCGCCTGCACCCACACCGTGCGGCCTTCACGCTCGCCCATCAACACGGCTTGCCGGTTGCTGGGGCCTTGAAGCGTCAAAGGTTTGTTCACGATGATATTGCCTTGATACGTGCCGGGAGCCAGCACCAGAATGTCGCCGGCTTGGGCAGCATCGATGGCGGCTTGCAGCGCGGTATCGGCGGGCACCTCAATGGTGGCCGCTTGAGCAGCCAGACCACTGGCCGCAAGGGCCAGGATCGTAAGCGGCTTGACGGCCAGCCTCAGCACCAGAGTTGGGCTGAGGCATCGTGCACGGGTGGGGAGCAGGTGAGAAGGCTTCATGTCACCGTCAGGCTTTAGGTTTCACGTTCATCTGACCGGACATTTCCATGTGCAAGGCGTGGCAGAACCACTGGCAGTAGTACCAATGCACACCGGGGCGAGAGGCCGTGAAGGTGACCGAGCTGGTTTGCTGCGGTCCAATTTCCATGGCCACGCCGTAGCCGGACAAGGTGAAGCCGTGGGTCAAGTCCTCGATCATTTCCATATTGGTGACCACGACGGTGACCTCATCACCCTGATTGACCTCGAAGCTGGGCACGGAGAACACGGGTGCCACGGCGGTCATGTAGACCCGCACCTTGTTTCCATCCCGGATGACCTTGGAGGCACCTTCCAGGGTGACGCCGTCTTTTTCGGCCATTTTCCGAGCACCGTCCCACCATGGGTCGTCGCGGGTCCAGACGCGCTTGGGTCGTACTTTGTCAGCGGCGACCAGCAGCATGTCGTGTGGCTCGGCAAAGCTTGGGCCATCGTGGACCAGCTTCATGACGTCGCCCGAAATATCGATCAACTGATCGTTTTCTGGCTTGAGTGGACCTACATTCAGGAAGCGGTCTTTGGAGAACTTGTTCAGCGACACCAGCCATTTACCATCGGCCTCTTTGGTCTCGCCCATGGTGGTGTGGTTGTGGCCAGGCTGGTAGTGCACGTCCAGTTTCTGGATGATGGGGTCTACGTCCTTGCCCTGGTAAGCCTCAATGGCCTTGGCCATGTTCCACTTTACGATCTGGCTGTCGATAAACAGAGTGGTGTAGGCATTGCCGCGGCCGTCATAGGCGGTGTGCAGTGGGCCCAGACCCAGCTGAGGCTCTGCCACTACGCAGTCGCGTGGTTTGATCTTGTCGGCAAACAGGTCATCCAGGCGGCGCACGTCAATCATGGTGACGGTGGGCGAGAGCTTGCCGTTAAAGACCACGTGGATGCCATCGGGGCAAGCATTGCAACCGTGTGGGGAATTGGGCACAGGAATGTAGCGGGTGTAGCGCGAGCCTTTGCGGCCATCCAGAACTTTGACGCCCTGCATTTCTTTGAAATCGCCTTTCTTGATGCCGTCTTCAATGGCTTTCAGGTTGAACACCACGGCCCAGTCCTGCTCGTTGGCACTCATCTCGCCTACATCCAGCCCCTTTTCGGAGTTGTAGCAGGTGGAGAAGGCGTATTTGCCTTGATAGTCGGCGTCGCAGTTGTCCAGGTTGCCGTCCACGATCACCTGCCAGGCGATTTCCATGGTGTCGCCATCAATGGCGGTAAAGACGGAGAAGTAGTTTTCCTTGGGGTTGCCAAAGACTGTGCCGTTATTGGGCAGGGGAACGATGTGCTCGCCGTTGCAGAACACATAGCCGGTGCGTGGGTAACGTTGGGGGCGCAGACCGTGAATACCGTCGGCATTGGGAATTTCAATGATCTTGTCGCACTTCATGACATCGCAGCGCACGCGAGCCACGCGGTTATTGGCCTTGTCGTTGATGTAGATGAAGCGCCCGTCATAGGTCCCGTCGGTAAAGGACATGTGGGGGTGGTGAGCATCGCCGTTGGGCAGGATGCCGCCCAGGGAGTCAGCAAACGCCAGGGTTTCAGGCGTCAGGTTGGCGCGCATGATCTGGCGGCTCTCGTTGGTAATCCCCCAGCCGGTGGCGCTGCAGATATTGAAGATTGGAATGCGCATCAGCTCGCGCATGGAGGGCAGACCCATGATGCGGATCTCGCCGGACTGGCCGCCGGAGTTAAAGGCGTAGTACTGGTCCAGTTCACCCGGCTCAATATGGGCGCTTTGCCCGTTCGGCGCCTTTTTGGTCTCGGCCAAGGCATTGCCAATGTGGGTGGCGCTGACCACAGCAGCGCCGGATAAGGCGGCGGTGCCCAAAAAGGCGCGGCGGCTCAAACCCTGTTTATCCTGCTTGTTCTCGGACATGGTGTGATTTTCCTTGTGTGTGATGACGTGACCGACTTGGCGCTGGGGCGCGCCCAGGCGTCTCACGGCGTGGCGGGGGGGGAATCGGTACTGTCTACGCTGCGCGGACGCACGGTAGGGCGGGCAGCAGCATCGTCTTGCAGCGAGCTGGCAACGGCGACGGGGGCCGGTTTATCTCGCTTGCGTTTGGCGATCTTTTGAATCAGGTGCGGGCATTTTTTCTCGTGGTGATACAGCATCTGGCAATTCAGACACTGGATACATTCGTTGGGGTTGATGGGGCCTTCGGGCTCGATGGCTTGTACGGGACAGTCGGTCGCACAGCGCTGACAGGGGTTGCCACACATGGGGTAGCGACGCAGCCAGTCAAAAATGCGCAGGCGGGCGGGGATGGCCAGGGCAGCGCCCAGGGCACAGAGATAGCGGCAGTAAAAACGCTCGATGAACAGGCTGGCAATCAGCAGCAGTACGGCAAAGATCGTGAAGGGCCAGTCGCGGATGAATTTCAGGATGATGGCGGTCTTGAAGGGTTCGACTTCGGCCATCTTTTCGGCCACGGCCATGTCGTACAGGGCAAAGCCAAACAGCAGAATGAAGATCACGTACTTGATGGCTACCAGCCGTTTATGGGCGCTGTAGGCCACCTTGATCTGGGGAATGCGCAGGAAGCGGGCCAGCTTGTTGGCCAGCTCTTGCAGTGCTCCGAAAGGACAGAGCCAGCCACAGAAGGCGCCCCGGTTCCAGAAAATCAGGGAAATGGCGGTCGCGATCCACAGAATGAAGACCAGTGGATCCATCAGGAAGTATTCCCAGCGGAAATCGGTGCGCAGGGCGTGGGAGAAAGTCAGCACGTTCACCACGGACAGCTGGGCCGAGGCGTACCAGCCAATCCAGACCAGGGAGAACAGCAGAAAGCCGATGCGAAAGCGCTGGTAGAACACTTCGTGCTTGGTCAGCGTGTCCTGGAAGAAGAAGACTCCGCCCAAGGTCAGCAAAGACACCAGCAGCACGGCAATTTGTACTTTCTTGCCAGCCCAAATTTGCTTGTACAAGGGTTGGCTGGCGGTTTCCAGGTCATCGTGCTCTGCGGCTTCGGGGGCCGCTGCAGCGGTTGCTGGAGGAGGCGCCGTCAAATAGGAGTCAGGAAGCTGGTAATTCAGGTTCAGCGTGACAAAGGCTTTGTCTTTGACGCTCAGGACGCGCTGCACCAGCAGTTGCAGTCGCCAGGGCAGAACGGGGTCAAAGGTGGCGGTAGCAGGGATCTTGAACAGGGCGGCTTCTTTGAAATCCGGAGCGCCTGCGGCTTTCACGCCGGGCAGACGTTGGTGATCCAGGTCGGTGAAGTGAAAGCTGTCCAGGTCCTGGATGATTTCGATGCGGTCAAAAATCCCGCCTCGCACATAGCCCGATCCCTTGAAGGAATACAGCCCATTGCCCACGACCAGCATGGCCTGCTGGCCGGGTTTCAGTTCTTGCTGCAGGTAGTTGTAATCGGCCTCGCCTAACAGGCTTTGTCCAATGCTGGGCACGCTGACCAGGGCGGCGTACAGGTCGATAAACGTGTCTTGTGGATCGCCTTCCTGAGGATGGGCGGCGGCCTCTGTGCGGCCATTATCAATAAAGGCCTGGTTGATGTCGGCCACGCTGACATGCAGGCGTTGGATGGCTCCGCTTTGGATCAGTTCGTCCCAGCTGGAAATGGTGTGGTTGCTGGTATCTATGCTGCGCTTGACGGCGACGGGTGCCGTGGCGGGGGCGGCAGGCTGGCCTATGCCTTCTTGCCGGGCCACCAACTGAGAAGAGCGCATGATGCTGTCGCCCACGACCATCAAGGTCACGGTGGCACCGCTGATGATATCTACGGGTGGCGGTGCGCCGGGTTTGGGGCGGTTCTTGATGTAGTTCTGGCCGATATAGCCTTGAATAAAGGCTTCGACGCGCGACTCCGGAATACCGATCAAGACAATGGGTTCATGGTGTTCCAGCAGCTTGGCGGCGACGATGCTGCCATCCATGCTCATGGCAACCAGAGTGTCGATGGGGAAACTGGAATAGCCGCGGGTGTTGACGATGTCGGTCGTCACATACACATACCCTAGCTGCTCCTGATCTTTAAATACCTTGGCGACAGGCAGCGAGCCTGCGGGCTCGCTGGTGTGGGTGGCGGTGGGAAAGATCTCGTTGAGGGCAATGTCCGGGAGGAAGTGGGCAATGCGCGACGTGGAGTGTGCGGAAGTGCTGCTTAAACAGGCTGCCAGAAGGAAAAGCAGGAGCCAGATAGTACGTAACTGGACATGCCGGGCCAAGCGATTGAGGGACGTCATTTCTTACCACCTGCAACAAGATTCTTGCGAGATGGTAGGGGTTACCCTTTGTTTACTCTTTGTGTCAGAGCAAGGACAGATTCTGACAAGAGTGGGTGCGGGCCTGTGTCAGTCTGTCGCGGGTCTGTGATAAATGATGGCAAGCCTTGCGGGCCGGGCTTTGAATGAAATTCAGCCTTGGTGGCGCAAATAATTCAGGACCGCGTCGGCATCGCCCTGAAAAATAACCCGATCAGCTTTTTGTTCGCGCTGATAGCTGTACATGGGGTCGTAATACTGCGTCAGCAAGCCACCAATCCAGTCGCGGTGGCCGTCTAGTGCGCCGCTGCGTTCCTGTTCCTGCAAGGCGGCGTCCATGATGGCTGACAGTTGTTGGTAGCGTTGATGCCCCAGCCGTTTGGTGATGCGGGACAGGCTTTGGCGTAGTTGCTCGGCAAACAGTGCAAAGCCGGTTTGCGGGTCGTGCTGCTGCGTAAATTCCGCGTGCAGATTCTGGACGTAGTCGCGCACGATGCGCGTAATGCGGTTCTCCAGACTGTCTTCCAGCCAGATAATGGGCCACTGCTGCATCCCTCGATACAGGCTCAGTGGCAGGCTGCAACGACCTATGGTCTGGCTTTCATCTTCCAATACAAAGCCTTGATGCCCTTGCGCTGTTTTCCTGAGCATGGTGATGGACAGGCGATGCTCAAAGTCGATCTGGCTGGGTTGGCCGGTGGCGTGTTTTCCAAAGCTGGAACCGCGATGGTGGGCATAGCCCTCCAGATCCAGACTGTGATCCAGCTGCTGCAGCACATCGGTCTTGCCAGTGCCTGTCATGCCGCCCAGAACCTGAAAATGGGCGCTGCTGACGGTTTGCTCCAGATTGCTCAGCAAAAAGCCACGCATGGCTTTGTAGCCACCCACTACGCGGGGGTAGCGAATGCCTGCTTCTTCGCGTAGCCAGGTTTGTGTGATCTGGCTGCGCAGACCACCCCGAAAACAATACAAATAGCCGTCGGGGTGGGCTTGCGTGAACTGCACCCAGGCTTGCAGCCGTTCTTCCTTGATCTGACCACTGACCAGTTTGATGCCCAGAGCAATAGCCGCTTCCTGGCCATGTTGCTTGTAGCAGATACCCACTTGATGACGCTCATCATCGTTCATCAGCGGCAGGTTCAATGCGCCGGGAAAGGCACCTTTGTTGAACTCGATGGGAGCGCGAGCGTCCATCAAAGGCACGTCGTTCAGGAACAACTCGCGGTAGTGGTGGGTATCAGGGCGCATCAAGCGATTTCGACAGCGTGGGTTTTGGCGGGGATGAATTCCCCGATGGCTTCCAGGTTCAGATCCAATTCGGCAGCAGTGGCCAGAAATTCGGCCGTGGCAGAGGGTTCAACGGCGATCAGCAAGCCGCCGCTGGTTTGGGGGTCGCACAGGATATTGATTTGCTCCTGGCTGATGGGGGCGATGCGGTGGCCGTAGCTGTCGAAGTTACGTTGCGTGCCGCCAGGGACGCAGCCTTGTTCCAGGTAGTATTCAATGCCGGGCAGTAAGGGCACACGGTCCAGGTTCAGACGGGCAGTCAGGCCACTGCCGTCCGCCATTTCGATCAAGTGGCCCAGCAGACCAAAGCCGGTCACGTCTGTCATGGCTTTGACACCAGGCAGTTGTGCAAAGCGGCTGCCGGGCTTGTTCAGCGTACACATCCAGTCGCGTGCCAGGTTTTGATCCTCAGGGCGCAGCTTGGCTTTTTTCTCGGCGGTAGTCAGCACGCCAATGCCCAAAGGCTTGGTCAGATAGAGCTGACAGCCCTCGGTAGCCGTGTCGTTGCGCTTTAACTGGCCTTTATCAACTACGCCAGTCACGGCCAGACCAAAAATAGGCTCGGGTGCATCAATGGAGTGACCACCGGCCAGGGTGATGCCAGCGGCATCGCAAGCAGCACGCCCGCCACGCACGACTTCACGGGCGACTTCGGGCGACAGCACATTGATGGGCCAGCCCAGAATCGCAATTGCCATGATGGGCTTGCCGCCCATGGCGTAGATATCGCTGATGGCGTTGGTCGCGGCAATGCGCCCAAAGTCATACGGATCGTCCACGATGGGCATGAAAAAGTCGGTGGTCGAGACGACACCTGTTTCTTCATTCAAACCGTAAACAGCCGCGTCATCACGTGATGTATTGCCTACCCACAGATTGGGGTCCACGTTCTGGGCACCGCTGCCGGCCAGGATAATGTCCAGTACCTTGGGGGAAATCTTGCAGCCGCAACCGGCTCCATGACTGTATTGGGTCAGACGAATGGGAGTATCCATGAGCGCGCACCATGAAATAGGTTGAAGTTGAAATGATACTAAATTGCCTATGGCCCCTGCAGGCCTTTACTTAGGGGAAGGGCAGGGGGCGTACAACCTGGGCAAGCTGCTCATCAGCGACCCATTGCGCAAACTGCTCGCCCAGGCGCTGGCTTTGTTCAACCGAGTTTTGCCAGGCCAGACGTCGGTCCGAGTCAGACAAGCGCTTGTAGTCGGAGCGATCGGGGATTTTGTGGTCTTTTAGGCGCTGATAGAAGCGAGGAGTGGGGCACAGCAGAATCAGATTATCCAGGCTGTGAGGGCGACGAGCCTTCTGCCAGCGCGGCAGGTATTTGTCGAACCAGCTGGCACTGATTTTTTGCGTGAAATGAGGAAACAAGGTTAGACCGGGGCTATCCAGATCCAGCGCGCAGAAGTTGTAGTCCACCAGCCCACCATCCCGGTAAAGCCCGGCGGGCCAGTTGTGGGCCGCATCCACACCGTCTATGACCAATGGAATGGCCGTGCTGGCGGCCAAGGTCTCGAACAGATTGTGCTGATCCAGCGCCGCGTAACGAGCCTGGCCTTGATGCTTGCCGTGAATGGGTAAGGGGCTGCGGGTGTCGTGCACGATGACTCGCTCAAAGAACCAGTGCGGGATGGCGGGGTGTACATAGTTGCCGACCATGCAACTGAGTAGAGCCGCACCAAGTTGCTTTTGATTTCTGGAACCCGCCCAGCCTTTGCTGCGCGCCACGGTAATCGCGAAGCGATAGCGTGGGTGGTTCAGGATTGCCGCCTGTGAGTCCGTATTCCCCAGCAAGGTTTTCAGCATGGTCTGGGTAGACCGGGTAATGTCCGCCACCGTGGAGTTGGGCAGAAAGGGGCTGTGTATATAAAGCTGCGCAAAGTCCGCAAAGGCTTTGTGCGGATCGCTCTGGGCCGCGCAGGCAAAACGCCAGGAGGCAATTGAACTGCCAAACAACCACAGTGGCTCGTCATGCGTGTTGAGCCAGTCCCCAAACAGATACTGATCCAGCCCGGTCAGCGCCAAGGCCTTGGGCCCGCCCGCACTGCCAATCAGCGTGCTGATGTCCTTGGCATGCAGACCATGGCTTTGAATGTGGCGATAGGCACGAGGCCCGGCGTAGATCGCGAGATCAGGCTCGGTGGACGACAAGATCAGCTCCCGAATATGGTGATTTTGTAGCCAGAACGCTGGCCAACAAGGCTTTAGTCTAGCGCTGTTGGAGCGAGGCTGGGGAGGGCTCTCTTGGATTGGGGCGGGATGGGGTAACGCCCTTGCTGCTCCAGACGGGGCAGGCAGGGGCGGGTAAAACGATCAGCCATCCGGACTCCTGCTGGAGTCCGGAATAAAGCGTGGGGCGTTAGAAGCTGGCGGTCAATGTCGCGTAGTACTGACGGCCGGGTTCGTTATAGGTGTTGGCACCTTGGCCGCTACCCGAGTCTTCGCGGTACAAACGTTTATCAAACAGGTTGTTTACGCCTAGACGGATATTGGTGGACTTGGTCACCTGATAAGCGCCGCTCAGACCGAAGATGGCATACGAACCGCGTTCACGCAGACCATCGCCTTTCACTTCCGAGTTATTGGACAGGTTGTGTGAGCGTGGCTTTTGCTTGCCATACAGCGTGGCGGTAGCCAGCATGGACAGCTTGTCGTTCACGCGCCAATCCAGCGTGCTGTTAAGGGTGAAGCGTGGGATCACGGTAAGAGGCTGATTGGTTTCCTTGGACTTGTTGGTAATCATGTAAGTCAGGTTGTTGCTCAGGCTCAGTGTGTCGCCGTTCTCGCCCAGAATCGGGATGGTCAGGTTGCCTTCCAGACCGCGGATAACGGCCTTGCCGGAGTTGACCCACTGGAATGGACGGACCAGGGAGCCACCGATGTACACCGCATCCGGAATGGTCTGGTCACCCATATCGGCCACAATCTTGTTGCTGTAGTCGTTCTGGAAGTAAGTCAGACCGGCTGCCCAGCCTGCGTTGTCGTAGGCCAGACCAATTTCCTTGTTGATACTGCGCTCGGGTGACAGGTCGTCATTCCCGAAGATGTAGCAAGGACCGCTGACGCGTTGGCCTGTTACGGGGTCATAGGGGCAACCGTTACCACGTGTCTGGTACAGATAGTTGCGGTTGGATTGATACAGGTTGGGAGCCTTGAACGCGCGTGCGATACCGCCTTTCAAAGTAATTGTGTCAGTGATGAAGTAGGAGGCATTCAGACTTGGGCTCCAGTTATCACCGAATTTGCTGTGATGGTCAAAACGGACACCGGGGGTGATGCTCAAAGCCTCAGTCAACTCGATATTGCCTTCCACGAAGGCGGCCGTAGTTTTTGCCTTGCTCTTGGAGTCGCTATTGCCATTGATGGTCTGGCCAGAGCGGGTAGCGTAATCGTCATCCAGGCTTTGATCCCGGTGCTCGAAACCGACTGTCATCAGAACGTGCTTGTTCGCAATCTGCAGGGGCGTGTTGTATTCGCCGGAGATGTTCAGCGAACGCAGTTCGGAAACGGAACCGGTACCCGGGTTGGAAATGCTGCCTTCACCTGCCCCGGCCATCCCTTCATTCAGGCGCGAGTTGGTTGTGCCTTCGTAGGCAAAAGTCAGGCGCGAGGTGCGACCTTGGCCGTAGTCCCCATAGTGGCTTAGCGAGCCTGCCCGGCGATACATGATATTGGTTTCTGCGCCATCATCAGCCAGCGAAGCGATAGTGGCATTTCCGTTGGTGAACAGGCGCTCACCAGCAAAAATATTACCTTGGCGGCTGAAAGAGCCTTCCAGTTCCAGGCGATGGTCGCGGTTGATGTCCAGACGGACCAGACCGTTGATGTCCTTGTTGCGTACACCCTCACGGCCGGCGGGCGGAACGTTGGTTTCGCTCACATCAATGCCGGAGGATTTGGCGTTCAAGGCGGGCTTGTCCGCATCGGTCTTGGCGATATTGCCGTAGACGCGGAAAGAAAGCTTGTCGGCGATAGGGCCAGAAAGATTAAAGCCGGTACGGCGGGTGGAGCCGTAGTTGCTGTCTTCAGGAATCAGACCGTAAGCGGTTACCGAGCCGGAGAAAGTGTCGGTAGGAGCTTTGGTAATGATGTTCACCACACCACCTGCTGCACCGGAACCATAACGGGCCGCTGCTGGACCACGCAGAACTTCGACACGTTCGATTGCGTTGACGGGCACCCAGTTACTGTCTCCACGGGTATTGCGCTCACCGTCACGGCCCATGCGAATGGAGTCGCGCGAGCTGACTGGTTTGCCGTCAATCAGAATCAAGGTATTTTCCGGGCCCATGCCGCGCAAGTCGATTTGGCGGCTATTACCGTAGGAGCCGGATGGGCTGTTACCGGTCAGGTTCACACCAGGCATAGTGCGGATCAGTTCGGACAGATCGTTGGCTGGAGGACGTTTTTCAATGTCTTCGGCGGTAATGGTAGACACGCCGGGAGCTTGTTTGACGGCTTCTTCGGCCGAAGGCAAGACACGAATCTCTTCCAACGAGGTGACCCCACCACGAACGTTGGAGGTTTGCGCGTGAGCACTGAAACTGGCTGCCAAAGCCGTGGCGAGCAGGCCCAATGCAAAGATCGGGCGGCGAGCCGGAGGCGCCAATGAATTCATAATCACTTTCCTAGTAAACGATAAACAGAATGAGAATTGTTCGCGGTAAGGATTGTGTTTAAAAATGTGACTGGTGTCGAGAAACCTGACGGATTTGTTGTGTTTCAAACACGGTCAAGACAAAGGGGAATTGGCTTTTAAAGATTGACACTTAGTGTCCTGCAGAGGAAATATGTGTCTTTTTTGGTGTGAAGGGACTGCCTGAAATTGGCTCGTTCGTGAGTGTTTCTGACTCACCTTCTTAGGGCTTCGGAGTTTTCTTTATCCAAACCAAGTAAATCAAGCTTCCAAGTTGCTTCAGATTTTTTTGTGTCTTATTCCGAGCCGCTGATAGGCAATGGAGCCCAAGTCGACTTTTTTTGAAGAGACGACGCACTTTTAAAGGAATCAATGTGACAAGCACCATGAACCTTTCCAAACCCACTCTGATAGCTCGCGCTCAAGAGCAAATGCAGGCCCAGTTTCAGGTTCCGAAACGCAGTGTGCGGGAAAAGTTGGCTTTGACCTGTCGCATCCTGTTTGATGGCGGTCATGACTCCGGGCTGGCGGGGCAGATTACAGGAAGGGGCGAGCAGGAAGGCACCTATTTCACCCAGCAGTTAGGCTTGGGTTTTGATGAGATCAGTGCGTCCAATATCTTGTTGGTAGACGAGGATCTGACTGTGCTGGAAGGCCAAGGGATGCCCAATCCTGCCAATCGTTTTCATTCCTGGGTCTATCGGGCTCGCCCGGACGTGAACTGCATTATTCACACGCATCCCTTGCATGTGGCGTCCTTATCCATGTTGGGTGTGCCCCTGGAGGTATCCCATATGGATAATTGCACCTTGTATGAGGACTGCGCTTTCCTAAAGGACTGGCCCGGTGTGCCGGTGGGCAATGAGGAAGGGCAGATTATTTCTCAAGCCTTGGGCAACAAACGTGCTATTTTGCTGGCGCATCACGGCATGTTGATTGCAGCCAGCTCTATTGAGGAAGCCTGTGTGCTGGCCCTGCAGTTTGAGCGTGCGGCGCGGATGCAGTTGTTGGCCATGTCAGCGGGGCAGATCAAGCCTATTCTTCCGGAACTGGGCCGAGAGGCTCATGACTGGATTCTTCGTCCGCGACGTTCCGAGATCGGGTTCGAGTACTACGTGCGTAAGGCATTGAAACGTCACGCAGATGTTCTTGCGTAAAATAGGCAGGCTGATGCTTATCGGCCTGCCTGTTTGGATCCGGCAAGCTACTATCGGCTCTGAATCCCTGGTTTTTTGCGAAATCCATGATTAATCTTCCCTTTCGCCTGCGTGCTTTGCGACGTCAGCACGGCTTGTCGCTGGAGCAATTGGCCCAGCGTACGGGCCTGACCAAAAGCTATCTTTCCAAGCTGGAGCGGGCGGTCAGTGCTCCGTCTATCTCTACCGTGGTCAAGCTGGCCCAGGCGTATGGCATGGGCGTGTCGCAATTGATTGGAGAGGCAGATCTGGATCAGGACGAAAGTGTCTGCGTGGTGCGTCGTCATGATCGCACGCCCTTGCCCAGTGTGGCGGGCCACAGTGCCTACCGTTACGAAAGCATGGCGGGGCGGCGGCGCCTTCGTTTGATGGACCCGTTTGTGATCTATCCCCCGCATGACAAGCAGCAGCCTGCACCCACTTTTCCGCATGGGGGCGAGGAATTTTTGTTTGTGATTCAGGGACAAGTGCAAGTCACGATTGCGGAGCACAGTATTAGCCTGGAGGCGGGTGACTCGGTGTATTTCGACTCGGAGCTGCCCCACAGTGTGTTGAGTCTGGGTGATCAGCAGGCACAGGTCCTGGCGGTGACTTGTTCGGACAAGGGGCCGACAGCGGGGCGTCGTAAGGCATCTGATGCACAGGCCTGATCCTTGTTTGCTGAATCAGGGATGACCTGGACCGCGCTCAAGGGTAGGCTGAGCCACCAAAGTATGCGCAGGGCGATGGAGCCAGGTGGCGGAAAGCAGCAGGAGTCGAACCTACCTGGGAACGTCTGACGCCCCCAACCGGGTTTGAAGCCCGGCCGTGCCACCGGGCACGGATGCTTTCCATTGAGGCCCTATCATACGTTAGGGCCGATTACGCTTCAACGATCAGGGCGCTGCACGTTTCGGCACTCGCAACGCGCTCTTGTTTCAATCCGCTGCCGCCCAGGCTTCACCCCGTAATACATGGCGATCTCGTACACGTCGTGTATAGCCGACGCGATCAAAGAACTCCAGAATCTGAATGGCCCGTTTGCGGCCCAGCCCCGTTGCGTCCCGGAACTGCGCGGCGCTGACGCCTTGGCCGGTGTGCAGTTCGCTGACGATATGGGCCAGCGCTGCGATTTGGCGGCGGTGATAGAACAGGTCATGCACGATCTGAAACAGCTCGCCCTGGCGGACCAGGCGGCGCAGCACGTTGCGGGTCTGGTCTTCCGGGGCTTCGGTTTCTTTGGCCAGATCCCTTGTCCACGGAGGGTCGAAGCGGCCTGCCTCGATCAAGGGCAGCAGGGCGGTAGCCAGGGCTTCGTCTTCGGGGCTCAGGGTGACGCGGTGACCGGGTGTATGTAGCCAGGCTCCTTGTCGGGCCAGGCGCTGCTCTGCCAGCAGATGTTCGGTCAGTAGCTGCCAGATTGTGTCGGGCATGGTGGGGGCGGCCATGCGTCGCAAGCGGCTGATGGACAGGCCCGGCTCGTCCGGATTGCGCTCGTGAAACTGCAGCATCACGCTTTCTATGTGCTGACACAGCGCTTCCAGGCGTGCATCGCTCAGCAGGATTGGCTGACTTTGTGGGCGAGATCCGGTGTGCCAGCGGGCATTGGCGGGGGCGCTCAAGCCTTGTTGAGATCCTCCCGACAGACGCAGCAGCGTTGCTTCGTCCAGGCCGTAAGGCGCTTGCGCCAGCAGGCCTTCCAGTGGGCCGCCGCGTGTCCAGTGCGCCAAGGCGTCCAGCCAGGCCAGGCGTGTCGTAGAGCGTCGTTTGCGGTCCGGCGCATTTGGGTCCAGCACAATCCCGCCGCCGACTGTTTCGCTGGCCTGGGCGTTGCGCAAGATAAAGCGCTCGCCCGTCATGGTGCAGATCGGGCGGTCAAAGACCAACTGGACCTTGCCGGTCTGGCCGGGCTGCAAGGACTCGCCATCCAATGGGACGGCATGGGCTGTCAGGTGCGCGGCTCCCATGTGGACATGCCAGGGAGACCAGGTGCGCAAGGCGGGGATGTCTTTGTCCAGCAGACTGAGCTCTACGTCGATACGAGTGGAGGGGATGAAGCAGCGGGAGTCGGCCAGCCAGTCACCACGCTCGATATCCTGCACATCAATCCCGCCCAGGTTCAGGGCGCAACGCTGGCCCGCCAGGGCTTGGCGAGAGGCCTGATTCTGGGCGTGAATACTGCGTACCCGAACGGGTGTATCGCGTGGCATCAGGCGCAGATCGATAGCGGGGCCATCCAGATCCAGAACACCCTCGTGCACGGTGCCGGTTACGACCGTGCCGTGGCCTTGCAGGGTGAAAACGCGGTCAATGGCCAGACGAAAATAGCCTTGGCCATCCTGTTTGGCGGATTGCATGGCCTGTGCGTGCAGATGCTCGCGCAACGCTTCCAGGCCGGGTTTGTCATCGGACAGGGCATCGACAACGAAGATGGGGGCTTGGTCCAGAAAGGTGCCGTGGACAAGTGCTTGCAGCTCGGCTTTGACTGCTTCAATGCGAGCCGCATCGGCGCGATCAGCCTTGCTCAGGACGATGGCCCCCGCCTGCAGACCCAACAATTGCAGCACGGCCAGATGTTCGCGGGTTTGCGGCATGACGCCATCATCCGCCGCTACGATCAGCAAACCAAAATCAATGC
Source organism: Alcaligenes faecalis (assembly GCF_009497775.1). Classification (NCBI taxonomy): domain Bacteria; kingdom Pseudomonadati; phylum Pseudomonadota; class Betaproteobacteria; order Burkholderiales; family Alcaligenaceae; genus Alcaligenes; species Alcaligenes faecalis. Next base: position 3,741,954 of record NZ_CP031012.1, on the reverse strand, counting down.
CGGTTGCTCCTGCGACCATGGTATGTACCAGACGTTCGTGGCCTGGCACATCAATAAAGCCCAGGATCTGCCCGTCCGGCAAAGGCGTATAGGCATAGCCCAGCTGGATGGAGATACCGCGTTTTTTTTCTTCTTCCAGACGGTCGGTATCCACGCCGGTCAAGGCGCGGATCAAAGTGGTTTTGCCGTGATCGATATGGCCTGCGGTACCAACAATCATGCTTGCTCGGGAATCAGTTGTGCGCTGAAGGCAGCCTCGAAGGGTTCTTCCAGACAGCGCAGGTCCAGCCAAAAGGCATCTTGCGCAATGCGCCCGATAACGGGCTGGGGCAAAGTGCGCAGGCGTTTTTCCAGTTGAGTCAGATGGCGGCCCGGACGTCCGGTGCCTTTGTAGGCAAAGCGCAGCCCGAAGCTGGGCAGTACATCTTCGGGCAGGGCACCGCTGCCAATCTGGCTCAGCATGGCAATGGGCTCGACAGCAAATTGTGTGCCCACCCATTGCTGCAGGACAGGAGCCAAACGCAGCGCCTGGGCGCGCATTTCAGCTGCAGGCCGGGTTAGCAGACGCAGGGTGGTCAGGTGTTCGGGTAAGCGCTCTGGTGAACGGTACAAGGCCAGCACAGGTTCCAGCGCGGCCAAGGTGATCTTGCCCACGCGCAGAGCGCGTTTGAGCGGGTTTTTCTTGATCTTGGCGATCAGGTCGGCACGACCTACGATCAGACCGGCCTGGGGGCCACCCAGCAGTTTGTCACCGCTGAAAGTCACGATATCGGCACCGGCTTCGATAGTCTCGCGCACGGTAGGCTCAGGCGGCAGACCCCACTGGCTCAGGTCCACCAAGGTGCCACTGCCCAGATCCACGCTGGTTGGCAGCCCGTGTTTCCTGGCGATCTGTGCAACCTCTTCGACTGAAACGCTTTTGGTGAAACCTTTGACGGCGTAGTTGCTGCAATGCACCTTCATCAACATGGCTGTGCGCTCGTTGATGGCGTTTTCGTAATCAGCCGCATGGGTACGGTTGGTGGTGCCCACTTCATGCAGGCGAGCACCAGCACGCTTCATGATGTCCGGAATACGAAAGGCACCGCCAATTTCAACCAGCTCGCCGCGCGACACTACAGTTTCGCGCCGGGGGCTCAGGGTGCTGAGCATCAGCAGCACGGCGGCGGCATTATTGTTCACGACTGTGGCGGCTTCAGCGCCGGTCAGTTCGCAGAGCAAGGGGTTGATCAGGTCATCGCGGTCGCCTCGGCCGCCGGTTTCCAGATCAAACTCCAGATTGGCGGGCGAGCGCATGGCCTGGACGACAGCCTGTATGGCCTCGTCCGGCAGCATGGCACGCCCAAGATTGGTGTGCAGCACGGTGCCGGTCAGGTTGAAGACCGGGCGCAGCTGCAACCGGGACTCTTCCTGCAACTGTGCTTGCAGTGCTTTGGCAAGCTGAGCGGGCTCCAGATCCTGAGGGCTTAGTGATCCCTTCAACACAGCCTCTCGCAGTGCCTGTAAATGGCCGCGCGTGCTTTGACTAAGGCGCGTATGGCCGAACTGGCTTAGCAAGGGCTGGAACTCTGGCGAGCGCAGCAGGCGGTCCAGGGAAGGGATATGGGCGGGGGAGAGTTCAGGAGTAGGGCTCATCATTCAAAGGCAGGCATTTGAGTCTATGGGCGGGTCCGTCAGCTACGCCTTGCGCGTGAAGCAGCAAGGCGTAGGGGAATCTTAGCTTAAGACTGGTTCCAAAGAAGCGGATTGCCGCTGGCGCGGGAATAGCCTTCTTCGCCCATCAGAACGTCCAGAGCCAGACTGGCCAGATCGTCCGCAACCGGATCAAGGCCCAGTTGTTTTTCCTGGTAGAAGATTTTGCGGTAGGTGTGGCAGTTGTCGCAGGACTCGGCCTTGATCCCTTCCGGGCCATCTTCAATGGCGTGGTAAGCCACGCTTTTGGTGCTCTCGCAGTGCGAGCAGGTCACCCGCACCAGATGCCATTCCACGCTGCAGCGGGGGCAGCACATATAGCGGCAACCATCTTCACGGCCACCGACACGTACCACGCTGGATACGGGCAGGCTGCCGCAAGATGGGCACACGCCAAAGGGGCTGGTCACGGACAGTTGGCCTTCGGTCAATGAGCAGGCCAGGTGCGTCCAGTAGACCTGCAAGGCGGCCATCACAAAGGGGGCAGCGGCACCGTCTTGTTCCGGCAATTGCTCGGCCAGAATGGCGTCGGCCAGGTCTTCCAGCTTTTGCGGATCGGACTGGGTTTTGTTGAGCAGACCCTGGCAAACCTCTTGGGCGGCGGCAGGCACGTCCGAGGTCTTGATCATGTGATTGAGCAGGCTGCTCAAAATGCTGAGCCACTGCGGATCGCGCTTCCAGCCCGATGCCAGCAAGGGCGGCATGCCGTGCCTTTGTGCCGTTTCCAGCACATCAGCGGGCAGTTCGGCCGGGGCAAGTGCAGTAAGCTGCCTGTGCTGCCCGTCCACCAGATGCGCCAGCAAGAGCAGGTAGGCGCCGACGGGATTGCCGTCAGCCAATTGACGCAGACGCGCTGCCCGGTCTGCAAAGACGCTGGCTCGCACAGGCAGGCGCAGTCGGGGGATGGAGGTGTGGTCCAGACTTTCGATTTCGCCGCGCGGAAGGATGCGTTGCAAGACAGACTCCTGAAAACAGGACTGCCATGCCCGAAATGGCGCATGGCAGCCGGGTTGCTTATGTACCAGAGCCCCGCTTATTCGGCAGGACGGCTGGGACCTTTTTCCATTTCTTCACGGAACCAGGCACGGTGGTGCTTCCAGGCCCAGGCACGGGTGACCGTACCACGGGTCATGGCTTTGACCGAACCCTTTACCCAGATACCGGCGTAGATATGCACGATAATCGCGCAAATCATCAGCAGGGCGCAGACCGCGTGCAGCACGGAGGCCAGGCGGATAGCCCAGATGGGGAAGAAGGCGGAAAAGTATTCGCGCCACATCACCACACCGGTTGCCAGCAGGCCGATCATGAAGATCACCAAAGCAAAAAACAGGATCTTTTGCCCGGCGTTATAGCGGCCTACTTCGGGGATACGCTCGTCCTTGGCATTGAGCACGTCCTTGAAGTGACGCAGCCAGGCCGCGTCACCCTTGGAGAACATATTGTGCCGTACCATGCGGGCCGCAAACAGGAAAAAGCACACAAACATCACCACGCCAATAAACGGGTGAAGAATGCGTGTCCACGGGCCACCACCAAACAGATTGGTCAGCCAGTACATTGACGGATGAAACAGCGCCAGCCCGGACAAGGCCAGCAGCACAAAGCTCATGGCAATGATCCAGTGATTAATGCGCTGACTGGTGGTGTAGCGCTGAATCATGCCCTTGCGGTTGTGATCAGTCATGGTGAGCCTCCTGGATCTTGCGTGCGTCCTCGTCGGCGCGGCGCTCGTCTTCCTCGTCGGTCTCGTTAGGACCGGTTCGGATGTAGTGGAAGAAACCAATCAGGGCGGTCAGTGCCATGGCAGCAACCCCCAGCGGTTTGGCCACTCCCTTCCAGAGCGAGACCATCGGACTGATCTGCGGGTCTTTGGGCAGATCGCTGTACAGCTCGGGCTTGTCGGCGTGGTGCAGCACGTACATGACGTGGGTGCCGCCCACTCCGGCCGGGTCGTACAGACCGGCGTTTTCAAAGCCACGCGATTTCAGGTCTTCGATACGCTCTGCAGCGTGGTGCTGCATGTCTTCTTTCGTACCGAACACAATCGCGCCGGTAGGACAGGTCTTGGCACAGGCCGGTTCCTGTCCGACCGCGACACGGTCCGAACACAAGGTGCACTTGTAGGCTTTCTTGTCCTTTTCCGAAATGCGGGGCACATCGAAAGGACAGCCAGTAACGCAGTAGCCGCAGCCAATGCAGTTTTCCTCGTGGAAATCCACAATGCCGTTGGTGTACTGCACGATGGCGCCCGGCGAGGGACAGGCCTTCAGGCAGCCTGGGTCCTCGCAGTGCATACAGCCGTCTTTGCGAATCAGCCATTCCAGATCGCCAGCGGGGTTTTCATACTCCGCAAAACGCATGATGGTCCAGGACTTGTCGGTCAGGTCAGCCGGGTTGTCATACACCCCGACGTTGTGACCGATCTCGTCGCGCGTATCGTTCCATTCCATGCAGGCGACCTGACAGGCCTTACAGCCAATGCACTTACTGGTGTCGATCAGCTTGGCCACCTCCCCGCCCACGGGCTCGCGCACGCTGGGCATGGGGGTGGTGGTTGCGGAGCGCCGTTTGATATCAAGTGATTGCAAGGCCATGGCTTACTCCTTAATCTTTTCAAGTTGAACCAGGAAGGCCTTGGTCTCTGGCGTTTGCGAGTTGCCATCACCCACGGGCGGTGTCAGTGCATTGATCAGGAAACCAGGTCGTGCCAGACCCACAAATCCCCAGTGCAGCGGGATACCCACCTGGTGGACAACCTTGCCATCCACGTTCAGGGCCTTGATGCGCTTGGTCACCACCGCCACGGCCTTGATATAGCCACGGTTGGAGGACACCTTGACGCGATCGCCTTGCGCAATGCCCACTTCCTTGGCCAGTTCCTCGCCAATTTCCACAAACTGTTCCGGCTGCACGATGGCGTTCAGCTTCACGTGCTTGGTCCAGTAGTGGAAGTGCTCGGTCAGGCGGTAGGTCGTGCCCACATAGGGGAACTTGTCTACGGTACCCATGGCCGCCAGGTCGTCCTTGAAGATACGCGCTGCCGGGTTGGTCATGGCACGTGGCTCGTCAGGACTGAGCGGGTTGTAGCTGAGCGGGCTTTCAAAAGGCTCGTAGTGCTCGGGGAAGGGGCCTTCTGCCATGCCTTTACGGGCAAAGAAGCGGGCGACACCTTCGGGGTTCATGATGAACGGACCCATGCCATCAGCCGGATTTTCATCGGCCTTGTAGTCAGGGACGTCCGCACCACCCCAGCGCTTGCCATCCCAGTGAACCAGGCTGCGGCGTGGGTCAAAGGGCTTGCCGGTCAGGTCACAGGAAGCACGGTTGTAGAGCACGCGGCGGTTTGCTGGCCAGGCCCAGGCCCAGTTCAGCGTCTGGCCGATGCCGGTTGGGTCGCTATTGTCGCGGCGAGCCATCATATTGCCTTGCTGCGTCCAGGCACCGGCATAGATCCAGCAACCGCTAAGCGTGGTGCCGTCGTCGCGCAATTCGGCAAAGCCATCCAGCTGCTCGCCTGCTTTACGCGTGATCTTGGTCGGATCCTTGGGATCATGCAGATCCACCAGTGCGCGGCCCGAGTATTCCTTGGCCAGTTCAGCGGCGGTTGGATCATCCGGGTTGGAGTACGGCCAGGACAGGTTCAGGATCGGATCAGGGAAGGCACCGCCTTCTTTCTGGTACAGCGAGCGAATGCGCGTGAACAGCGTACTCATGATCTCGATGTCGCTCTTGGCCTCGCCCGGAGGGTTGGCGGCCTTCCAGTGCCATTGCAGCCAGCGGCCCGAGTTCACCAGTGCGCCTTCTTCCTCGGCGAAACAGGTGGTGGGCAGACGGAAGACTTCGGTCTGGATGGAGGCGGAATCGACATCATTGTGCTCGCCATAGTTCTTCCAGAACTCTGACGTTTCCGTGACCAGCGGGTCCATGATGACCATGTACTTGAGCTTGGAGAAACCACGCAGCAGCTTGGCCTTGTACGGTGCCGCCGCCAGGGGGTTGAAGCCCTGACAGATGTAGCCCGTCATTTTGCCTTCGTCCATCAGCTCGAACACTTGCAGCATGTCGTAGAGCTTGTCCAGCTTGGGCAGATAGTCGTAGGCCCAGTTGTTCTCGGCCTGAGCGGCATCACCAAACCAGGCTTTCATCAGGCTGACGTGGAACTTCTTGTAGTTGCGCCAGTAGCTCAGCTGGTTGGGGCGTAGCGGCTGTTGGGCACGCGCGCCAATGTAGCCGTCAAACTCCTTCTCGGCCTGGTTGGGCAAAGTCAGGTAGCCGGGCAGCAGGTTGGACATCAAACCCAGGTCAGTCAGACCTTGAATGTTGGAGTGTCCGCGCAGCGCGTTCATGCCACCGCCGGCAATACCAATATTGCCCAGCAGCAACTGCACCATGGCACCGGTACGGATGATCTGCGAACCAATACTGTGTTGCGTCCAGCCCAGTGCATACAGAATGGTGCCCGCGCGACCCGGTTCAGCGGTCGAGGCCAGCATTTCACAGACTTTCAGGAACTTGTCCTTGGGCGTGCCACAGACGCGTTCCACCATCTCGGGCGTATAGCGCTCGTAGTGCTTGCGCAGCAGTTGGTAGACCGAGCGTGGGTGTTGCAAGGTGGGGTCGGTTTTGACGTAGCCGTCCTCGCCCAGCTCGTAGTCCCAGGAGGACTTGTCGTAGCTGCGTTTTTCTTCGTTGTAGCCCGAATACAGCCCCTGCTCGAAGTCAAAGTCTTCGCGCACGATAAAGGGCATATCGGTGTAGTTGCGCACGTATTCGTGCTGGATCTTGTCGTTATCCAGCAGGTATTTGATGACGCCACCCAGGAAGGTGATGTCACTACCGGTACGTATAGGCGCGTAAAAGTCCGCTACGGATGCCGAACGCGTAAAGCGTGGATCCACAACGATCAGTTTTGCATTGTTGTGTGCTTTGGCCTCGGTCACCCATTTGAAGCCACAGGGGTGCGCCTCGGCTGCGTTGCCGCCCATGATCAGCACAATATCCGCGTTCTTGATGTCGACCCAATGGTTCGTCATCGCTCCACGGCCAAACGTCGGGGCAAGACCTGCCACCGTCGGGCCGTGTCAGACACGTGCTTGGTTGTCGAACGCCAGGACGCCCATACTGCGGACGACTTTATGAGTGATATAGCCCACTTCGTTACTGCTGGCCGATGCCGCCAGCATGCCGGTGGTCAGCCAACGGTTCACCACGGTGCCATCTTCGGCGGTTGCCTGGAAGTTGGCGTCGCGGTCTTCTTTCATCAGCTTGGCAATACGCGTGAAGGCGTCTTCCCAGGAAATGCGTTCCCACTTGTCCGAGCCAGCGGCGCGGTATTCGGGGTATTTGAGTCGGTTGGGGCTCTTGATGAAATCCACCAAGCCAGCGCCCTTGGGACAGAGTGTGCCGCGATTGACCGGGTGGTCGGCATCGCCTTCGATGTGAACCACGCTGGGCTCGGCATTCATGGCACCGTCACCACGGGAGTACAGCAGCACTCCACAGGCTACAGAACAGTAAGGACAGGTATTTCGCGTCTCTGTCATGCGGGTCAGCTTGTACTGCCTGACTTCCGCCATGGCGGGGGTGGGCGCAGCGCCCAGCAGAACCATGCTGGAACTGGCCAGCGAGGCCCCCGTCACTTTGAAGAACTGACGCCGATTCATGTTCACCATGCGGCTCTCCAATAGGATTGTGTTTTCGTGTTTGAAATCGTGAGGGGAGTCGCCTTGTGAGCTCTGCCCCTGTTTTATAGTTGAACAGTATAAGCGTTGAACTTATGGGTTACTGCCCATAGAGCGTGACTAGTTGATCAAGGACAATCTTGATTCTATTGAGGTTTTCACGCCAGAGCCGCAAGTGTAGTCGGGGATGCGGGTATTCACCTACTATTTGTAAGGGATTTTTTCAATTTAGCGGGCTTGTTTGAAGAATTCGATCTGGAAGCTGCCGGGCAGCTCGAATTCCACGTGATGCAGGACCTGAGGCTCAATCGCCACGCATTGCCCGGCGGTCAGGACCACTTCGGTAAAGGGCTCCTCGTCCAGCGCAAAGCGTAATACGCCGGTTTGAACCCGTAGCAGGCCCCAGGTGCCGACCTTGGTGTTGTGAGCGCGGCGCAGGGCGTCGGGCAAATTGTCTGGCGTGAAAACAGGGGATTGGCTGTAGCGTTCCAGCCCTTCGGGCAGGGTATCGGGCAAGCGTGTTTGATTGCTTTGCGCTTGATAGGTTTGCCAGAGTTTGGCGGCAATGCGGTCTGCCATAGCGTCTGCCTTCTGTTGCAGGGCGGGTTTGCCCAGATCGGCCGTGGTTTGGTGGAAAATTTCCAGCCAGTGTTCAAACAAGGGCCAGGATAACTCGGGTAGGGCGGCATGGCGCGCAATCGGGGCGCCCTTGAAGCGGCGTGTGCCCAGCAAAATGGCCGACCAGAAATCGCACAGCATATCCAGATGCTCGTCCCAGTCTTGCACATTGTGTTCAAAAATCGGGCCTAGCTGCGCATCTTGCCGCACCTGGGCGTAGAACTGGGTCACCAGTTGGCGGATGTTGGCTTCGGTGTAATCGGCCTGTGGCGGCAAGTGTGTCATCGGTATCAAGCAGAGAAGCTAAAAGTCGGCATTCTCGGTCTGCTTGAAAGGTCCTCAAATGACAAAAGTCATGAGTGCGTCGATCGCTTAAAAAGAGCGTTGGGCTGGGCTGGCCAAGCGGCGCAGGTGGGCCTGGTCGTGTACCTGCCAGTCGCTGCGTTTGCCACTGACGTAGCCGCGCGCCTGCCAGTCTGTAAACAAACGGCTCAAGGTTTCTGCCCGTATCCCCAAATGGGCGGCCAGTTGCCGCTGGTTCAAGGGCAACTGGATATTTTCCCCTTGGCGGGCTTGCAGATTCAGCAAGTAGTTCGCCAGGCGCTCGGCGGCCGAGCTGGCGGAAATCCAGTCCACTTTGTTGACTTGCGCATACAAGGCGCTGCTCAGGCCCGCCATCATGTTCATGGCCAGTTCGGGCCAGCGGCGGCAGGCTTCTTGCAGACTGCTGCGCGAGAGCTTGTAGATGCGTACGGTCCCTTTGGCGCGGGCGCACATGGGGTAGCGACCATGCGGCATGAACATGGCGGCTTCCGCCACTAGCTGGCCGGGTTCGAACACGTTGAAAACACGCTCGTCACCATTTTGGCTGTAGCGCAGGATTTCTACCTGGCCGCTATCGACCAGCAGGCAATGGCGGGCCTCGTCACCTTCATTGAACAGAATTTGCCCGGCGCTGGCGTTTTGAGCCAAAGCGTCACGGCACAAATGCTGGATGACCTCGATGGGCAAACCTTGCAGGAGACGGTGGCGGGCCAGCAATTCAAACAAAGCTGGACACGGGCCGGGCATGTTGACTTTTGTCATTTGGGCGCTGGGATGAAGATGGGAGAATTTCCATTTGATAATAGTTCTCATTATACGAATCTTCATGCCATATATCTATCAAGGGTTTTGCCGCTGGGCTGCTCCCCAGGCAAAAAGTGCCCGTTCAGACAGAGGGCAGCAGGCTATAGACAGCCATGCGCGTGGGCTTCTCTTAAACCAGGCTGCTCCCAAGGCAATTGATGCTGGCTTATCAGGTAAGCGTGCTGCCATGCCCCGTCTGGGTGAACCTGATCTAAAAAACGGGGCACAGGTTCACGTTTTGGGTGGAGTTAAGAAGCGGGCTCTTGCTCGGTTTGCCTCTACGGCGCTGGGTACTTCCAAAAGAGATGGCCGTGGGATGTTCGTTCGTAAAGTCTTGAACCGTGTTTTGCCTGGCTTGCTCTTGGCCTCGCTGGCAGTAGGTGCTCAGGCCGCTCCCCGTTATGAGTCCCTGACTCTGGCTGGTCCAGGCGCGGTGGTGTCCTATCCCCTAATGCATATGGCGCAGACCCAGGCCTTGAGCCAATACACGGACAGGCTGGAGTTTCGTCTGTGGCAAAACCCGGATCAGTTACGTGTCCTGCTGGCAAAGAAAGAGGTGGATTACAGCGCTGCGCCCAGCAATTTGTCCGCCTTGATGTTCAACAAGGGGCAGGCCGTCAAACAGTTGAATATCTCGGTTTGGGGGATTTTGTGGCTGGTCAGCCGTGATCCTGCCGTCAAGAGCTTTAGCGATCTGGCTGGTAAAGAACTGCTGGTGCCATTCCAGCGTGATCTGCCTGCTGTCCTGCTGGATACCTTGCTAACCAAGCAAGCCGAACCGGGCAAGGAGGCCGTGCGCTTGCGCCGTACCCGCGATGCTCAGGACGCCATTGCCTTGATGCTGACCGGGCAGGGCGATCAGGCCTTGCTGGTCGAGCCTACTGCCTCCTTGCTCTTGTGGCAGGCCGAGCAAAAGAAGGTGGAGCTGCATCGCGGCCAAAGTCTGGAGCAAGCCTGGGCGGAGGTGTTCCCTTCGCAACAGGCGCTGCCTCAAGCCGGTGTCATGGCTAACGTCACCGTTGCCCACGATACCGAGCTGAATCAGGCCGTGGAACGGGCTTATGCCGAGTCGGCCCGTTGGTGCAGCCAGCAGCCGCAAGAGTGCGCCCAAATGGTTCATGGCTATCTGCCCCAGTTCCCGGTTCCGGCGATTCAAACCGCGATTGAAAAGACACGTCTGGACAGCCGCCCGGCCACTGAAATCCGCCCTCAACTGGAAGCGCTGTACCAATTGCTGGCGGATCAGCATCCCCAAGCTTTGGGTGGTGGTCTGCCTGCTGCCGGGTTTTATGGACCATGAAAACCAGGTCTCATTTAACAGCCCGTAGCTCTCGTGCATGGGGTCTAGCGGGCGTGCTGCTGATCTTGCTGTGCTGGCAGATCAGCGCCCTGTTTCTGGGGCCTTTGCTGATGGCATCCCCTATAGAAACCGCCCGCGCTATTCCGCGCTTGATGATGTCCGGCCATTTTCTGAATGACGCCGGAGCCAGCCTCTTGCGTGTGGCAATTGGCGTCAGCGTGGGCTGCTCCATCGGTTTCACGCTAGGCATTTTGGCGGCACACAGCCCGCGTTTGCGTGGCTTGCTGGAACCCCTACGGTGGCTGCTAATGGCGATTCCGCCTGTGGTGGTCGTTGTGCTGGCCATGCTCTGGTTTGGCCTGGGTTCGGGCATGGTGATTTTCATGACGGTACTGATGATGGTGCCGGGCATGTACGTGAACACTGTCAAAGGCATGTTGCAGGTAGACCGCGACCTGATCGAGATGAGTCACGTTTACCGCTTTGGCTGGTGGCGTCGTCTGCGTCACCTGTATCTGCCGTCCCTGACGGCCCCCTTGACGGCTGCTTTACTGATCGCCTGCTGCGGCGGTGTCCGTCTGGTGGTGATGGCCGAAGTGCTGGGAGCAGAAAGTGGTGCGGGCTATGCCCTGGCCAATGCGCGCAGCACCTTTGACAGTGCCGAGCTGTATGCCTGGGTGTTGCTGATTCTGGGTCTGGTCGCCGCGATTGAATTTGTCCTGCTGCAACCCTTGCAGCGTCGTTTGGGACAGTGGCGGGAGGACAGCCATGCTTGAACTCAGCCATGTGCAGGTCCTGTTCGGGCAAAAGCCGGTTTTGCAGGATTTAAGTTTCACCTTGAAGGCCGGGCAGCGCCTGGGCGTTCTGGGGCCTAGCGGTGAAGGAAAAAGTACCTTGCTGCGTTTGGTGGCAGGGCTGATCAAGCCCGATAACGGCCAGATCTGGAACGAGTTTCGTCACCCTGTGCTGGTGTTTCAGCAGCCTCGTTTGCTGCCTTGGCGCAGCGTGCTGGACAACGTGCAGATTCCGCTGCGCGCGCAAGGTCTGTCCGCTACGCAAGCCAAAGAGCGTGCCATGCACTGGCTGGGGCAGGTGGATCTGGCCGATGTTGCCCAGTCCTGGCCCGGCGAGTTGTCCGGTGGCATGGCGCAGCGGGTGGCACTGGCCCGCGCCTTTGCCTTGCAGCCGGATTTATTGCTGCTGGACGAACCTTTCAGCGCTCTGGACCCGGCCCTGCGTAACAGTCTGGCTCAAGTCTGCCTGCGTTGTCTGGAAGAAACCGGAGCGGCACTGCTGTACGTCAGCCATCAACCCCGTGAATTGATGCGGGTCGCTGATTCCTGCCTGCTGCTGCAAAAGGGACGGGGCCAGCTGTTTGAGCCTGTGGCCCCGGCGGATACCGTTGCCCGCGAGCGTCTGGCCGATTCCTTGTACGCCCAACTTTTGTCTCAGGAGGCTTTGACGCCATGACTGCCTATCCCGTGATTCTGTTGTTCCACCTGTTTGCCGCCCTGTTTTTCATCGGCACGGTGTTCTTTGAAGTCCTGATGCTGGAAGGCATACGCAAGCACGTTCCGCGAGAGGCCATGCGTACCCTGGAAATTGCGATTGGTGATCGCGCCCGCCGCATCATGCCCTGGGTTCTGCTGGTTCTGTACAGCGCCGGGATAGGTCTGGCCTGGCATCACCGCGCTGCGCTGGCCCATCCTTTTGACAACACCCTGGGCCTGTTTCTGACGATCAAGATTCTGTTGGCGCTCAGCGTTTTTGGCCACTTTCTGACGGCCATGACCTTGCGGCGCACCGGACGCATGAAGTCCATCCATTTCAAGCGCATTCACCTAAGCGTGTTCTGTCACATGGTCGGGATCGTGATCCTGGCCAAGACCATGTTTTATCTGCACTGGTAATTTCACTTTCTATCGAGAATACGATGTCACACGTTCCTGTATTGCGTCGGCTGACGATCAGCCTGGCGCTGGGAGGCCTGTGGTCGGGCGCCGCCTGGGCCGACCCGTCTACCTCCACCTTGTCTCCCATTGTCATCAAGGCGCCTGTCGGGCAAAGCGTGCTGCAGGCTGACCTGCGACAAGAAAGAGCCCGCCTGGGCGCTGTGCCCGGTGGCACCAATTTGATTCAGCCGCAAGATGAAGTGCGTCTGGTGACTTTGCGCGATGCCCTGGACTATCAGCCCGGTCTGATCGTGCAGGATTTCTTTGGCGGGATTGATCAGCCACGGCTCAATATTCGCGGTTCGGGGATTCAAAGCAATCCGGTTAATCGGGGTGTCTTGCTGCTGCAAGATGGCCTGCCTTTGAATGAGGCAGACGGCTCGTTTGTGATCGGTTTTCTGGAACCGCGCAACAGCTCCTTGATCAGCGTGCGGCGCGGTGCGAATGCCTTGTCCGCCAGTGCGACCACCTTGGGTGGCGAGCTGAATTTCCGTTCCATGAATGGCACGCAGGGCGATGCCATCAGCGTGGAAGGTGGCAGCTTTGGGCGCTTGGGTTTGTATGCGGCCAAGGGCTTTCAGACGGACGAGTTTGATGGGCGATTGGCTGTCAGTCATGACAAGGCCGATGGCTATCGTCATCACTCGGACTCCGAGCGCACGAATGTGCAGGGCAATATTGGTTTCAGGCGCGGGCAGTTCGAGAACCGCACTTACCTGTCCTATGTGGATTTGAAGTTTGATATTCCCAATGTGGTCCCGCGTGAGCGTCTTTACAGCGATCCGCGCAGTGTGATGGGGGATTACGGCACGCCGCAGGATATGGCGGCCAATGTCTATAACCGCGATCCGAATCGCAAGGCCACCCAATTCCGTCTGGCTAACCGTAGTTATTGGGGTACCGAGGATTTCAACCAGACCGTGGGCCTGTACTGGCAGACGGTGGACGATACCTTTACGAATCCGCAGGTGTCTTCGCCCACCAAGGGGAATACCTATGGGGCGCAGTGGCAAGTTGCGGGCCGCGAGGGTTCTCTGGACTATCGTGTGGCCTTGGACTGGGCGCGCAGTGATATGGATCGTGAGCTGTATGCGGTCAATCCTGCCAATGGCAGCCGTGCGCTGTTTTTTGGGGACTATCGTCTGCGAGCTGAAAACCGCAATGCGCTGTTGGGCTTGAGCTGGAAGGTGGCGCCCCAGTGGACGGTGGTGGGGGATGTGAAGTACAGCCAGGCGATTCGTGATGCGCGCAATCGTTTGGGGGGCGATACCTTGAATCAGAAGTGGTCGTATGCCAGCCCGAAACTGGGCGTGGTGTGGCAGCCGTCCGAGGATTTGCGGGTGTTTGCCAATGTCAGCCGCAGTCATGAAGCACCTACGTATTGGGAAATCATCAGTGCGGAAGTGCCGCAGCCCATGAATGTGCGTTCGGCCGTGACAGGGCTGACGGAATTGAATGTGCAAAAGGCCACGACTTTTGAGTTGGGTGGAGCAGGACGTTTGGGTAGTGGCGAGTCGGCGGTGGATTGGTCCTTGGCCGTGTATCGCAGCAATGTGAAAGATGAGCTGATGGCTGTCAGTGATGCGACAGGGGCGTCGTCGGTGACGTTCAACTATGGTGATCGCACGCGGCATCAGGGTGTGGAAGCGGGTTTGAGCGGTTCTTTGCCTGCTCCGGCGGCGGGACGCTGGGACTATCGTCTGTCTTACACCTACAGCGATTTCCGTTTCCGTGGCGGCGAGTATGAAGGTAATCGTATTGCCGGGGTGCCCAAGCATTTGCTGGGGGCGGAGTTGATGTATCGCCGTGGTGGCTGGCGCTTTGGGCCGAATGTGCGCTGGCTGGCTTCGGATACGCCGACTAATCATCAGAATGTGGAAGGCACGCATCAAAATGCCTATGCTATTTGGGGCTTCAAGGTCGCTTATCAGCATGACAAGCATTGGAGTGCTTATCTGATGGCGGATAACATTTTTGATAAGACTTATGCCAGCAGCTATGTGATTCGTCGTTCGGCTTCGGAGGCGATGCCGACTTATCTGGCGGGCAATGGCAGGAGTTTCTTTGGTGGGGTGAAATATAACTTCTGATCGTTTTTGGTGCCTCAGGTTGTAGTTGGGGGGCGGAATAAGGACTCAGGCAGGAATTGTCTCAGTGAAGACGCCCCTCTGGCCTGCGCCGGGGCCTTGGGGCTTGAGCGCTTGCCGGTGCTGCGCACCGGTCCCCTTGTCGAGAGATCAGGCAGGGCGCACCCAGAACTCACCCGGTACTTGGTCCCCCGGACCAAGTACAAGCGTCGGGTTCAAACAACTGGGTGCTTGTACCCCTGCCTGATCTCCCGCCTGCGGCAAGCACTCTGAATCGCCCCAAGGCCCCGGCGCAGGCCAGAGGGGCTCACAGGGGATTCATGCCTTAGGGGGGGCTGACTCTGGGCTTTGGATTTGGGCTTTATTGCGCGATGCCTTGGATAGGCTGTGACTTTAGACGCTGGGCTTGGGTGGTTTCAGGGCTTCTGGTGTCTAAACTTGGTTTGCTAGTTGTAGTTGTAGTTGTAGTTGTAGTTGTAGTTGTAGATGTGCGTAGCGCTGTGTCTTGGAAGAGTGCCTCTGAACGTGTTCAGGGGCATTTTTTATGGTTTGTGTGGGCGTGTTTCTTGATCAGGATCAGCCGATAGGGCGGGTTGGGCGCACTTTCAGAATTATCTGACAGACCGGGGTGGAGCGGGTCGGTAAGTTCTGGGTACACCGTCCTCTTACATCCTGAGGTTTGTCAGCCATGATGAATACATACTTGTTGACCACTGAAGATATTGATCCTCGCACTTTGCCCGAGCAGGCTGTGCTGTATGCCCATCTGTTGACACGCGATGCCATGAATGATGAATGCGTGCGCAAGTTGATGGCCGCGCCGCGTTTTGTGCGCTCGGACAAGGGTATTCCGTATGTGGTGCTCAAGGATATGCGTACGCATCGCTGGACTCTGATTCGTGCCTGGCGCGAGTATCTGGAGATCAAGCGCGAGCGTCTGGCCGGTCGTTTGGGGATCAGTGTGGCGGAATACAACGTGATCGAGAAAGGTCTTGTGCCTTTGAGCCAGACGATGCTGGCTCTGCTGGCGCAGGGAATGGGTCTGGACGAGACGCAGTTGCAGATGTCTCCGTATCAGCCCGTGCTGGAACCTTTGGCTTTGAGCTAGGGCCAGGGGATTAAAAAGAAAGCTACGACAGGAAGGAGCAGGTGCAGGCAGCAGGCTGTGCCAGGCTCTGAAGCAGTTCCGGCCCCATCACGTTTATCGCGCGATGGGGCCGGTTTTTTGGGTGCAGGATTTGGCGGGTGTTACTCGGCCGAGTCTTCGGTTTGCAGTTTCATGACCTGTTTGGCACGGGTGTCTACATGCAGGGAGAAGATGTCCGGGCGCGAGTAGTGGCCGTAGACGTCAAAGTCCAGGTTGGCCTGTTTGAGCAGGTCCATATCCAGTTCGGCGTACAGTTCGGTTTCTTCGTCAAACACCGGGCCGGCCAGAACTTCGCCGGTGGGGCTGACGATCATGCTACCGCCGTGCATCACGTAGCTGTCCGGTGCAAATTCGCCGGGCAGGGCAAATTCGCTTTGGAAGGACTCGGGGTAGTTGTTCAGGCGAATGGCCTGGCAGGCGGACAGCACAAACACGCGGCCTTCAACGGCGATGTGAATCATGGACGAGGCCCAGGTGGGGCGGTCGTCTGCCGTAGGGGCACAATAGATTTCGGTGCCTTGGGCGTACATGGTCTGACGCAGGGTCGGCATGTAGTTTTCCCAACAGATCACGTTGCCGATACGGCCCATGGGGGTGTCGACAGTGCCCATGGTGGAGCCATCGCCAAAGCCCCAGACCAGACGTTCCTGGCCGGTAGGCATCAGTTTGCGGTGAATGCCCACCACGCCTTTGCCGGGAGCCAGAGTCAGAGCGGTGCAGTACAGGGTGCGGCCCATTTTTTCGATCACGCCCATCACGGTGTACACACCGGTTTGGGTGACGGCATCGGCCAGCGCTTCCAGTTCCGGGCCACCCAGGGTGACAGCGCCTTCTACGTACATCTGGTACAGGGCACGGCCTTCGGGGCGGCGGTTGCCGATCACGCTGCCAAAGCTGATGCCTTTGGGGTAACCGCCCAGAAAGGCCTCAGGAAAGACAGCCAGGGTGGCGCCGTTGGCAGCCACGCGCTGCAAGATGGCGGCGGCTTTTTCTACACTGCTGGCAGAGTCGAAAGGTACGGATGCCGCTTGGATAACAGCAACTTTGCTCATAACTAGGTCTCCTTTAAAGGTCAGCCTGCGGACAAGTCCACGTTTTTGGTTTCAGGCAGGCGGGTATACAGGATCAGGAAGCACACCAGGGATACGGCAGCCAGGTACCAGGCCGGCACGTTGGGGTTACCTGTGTACTGGATCAGGGCAGCAGCAATGAAGGGGCCAGGGCCAGCCAGCAGAGCCGACGAGACGTTGTGGCCCAATGCGGCGCCGGTCGAGCGGATCGAGGCGGGGAATACTTCCACCAGCAGCACCACGTTCATGACGGCGGAGATCGCGACCAGGAAGGCCATGATGATCAGGCCCAGCAGGATCAGGGCAGGCTTGCCCGAGTTCATCATCAGGAAGATCGGGTAGGCCATGACGGTCAGGCCCGCAGCGGCGAACAGGGCCAGTTTGCGACGACCGTAGTGGTCCGAGAAGCGGCCAACCAGTGGGTGCAAAATGCAATACACCACCAGCGAGGCACTGCACAGCCACAGGGCGGAAGTCTTGCTCATGCCCAGGATGGAGACCAGGTGGTTATTGGCGTAGGTGATGAAGTAGTACAGCGATACCAGGAACAGGGCGGAGAACGCAAAGGACAGCACAAAGGCGTTGAACTTGTCTTTGGATGAAACGCGCTCCAGCGTGTTGTTGGCTTTCTTTTCCTGCAGCTCGTGGTAGACGGGGGTGTCGTTCAGCTTGCGGCGGATAAAGACGGCGATGAAGGTCATCACAATCGACAGTACGAACGGCACACGCCAGCCCCAGCTGTAGACCTGGGCTTCGGTCAGTGTGGCGTTGATGGCGGCGGCGGTGGCGGTACCCAGCAGGAAGGCGATACCGGCGGTGAAGGTCACCACGCTGGCAGCGCTGGCGCGACGGTTGGAGGGGGCGCTTTCCACCAGGAAGATACCGGCAGCCGACCATTCGCCACCCACCATCATGCCTTGCAGGAAGCGCAGCACAACCAGCAGGATAGGAGCGGTAATGCCGATGGTGTTATAGCCTGGCAGCAGGCCGATCAGGGTGGTGAAGACACCCATCCCGAAAACGGTAATCATCAGCACGGTTTTGCGACCAAAGCGGTCGCCAATGGGGCCCAGAATCAGGGCGCCAAAGGGGCGCGATACAAAGCCCACGGCAAATACGGCCAGGGACGACAGCAGGGAAACGCCGGTGGCGTCGGATGGAAAGTAGATACTGCCGATAATGGCTGCAAAGTAGCCATAAATCGCGAAGTCAAACCATTCCATAAAGTTGCCAATACCCACGGCAACAACTTGTTTTCTACTCAGGCCCGGCTGGCCTGGGGGTGCCGATTTGGCATGCGAAGGGGCGACGGTAGCAGTGCCCATAGAGATCTCCTCGAGCAGGGCAGGTGAATACCTGACCCTTATTGTGGTTGTGGCTGATTTTTAGTCTAATCAAGCCAAATAATTATTCAAACTAATTATAAAAATGGCTTCAATCAATATCGCTAATATCAGGCGGATGGACCTGAACCTGCTGCTGGTGTTCCAGTGTTTGATGAACGAGCGCAGCGTGACCAAGGCCGCCAATGCCTTGTTTCTGACCCAGGGCGCGGTCAGCGCGTCCTTGCGCAAGTTGCGGGTGGCGTTCAATGACGAGCTGTTTACCCGTGGTTCGCACGGAATGACGCCTACGCATCGGGCCTTGGAGATTGCTCCGCAGATATCCGAGGCCCTGAAAAGCATCTCGGCGCTGGTCACGTCCGAGCAGGAGTTCGACCCAAGTAGCGCCAGCCGGGTTTTTCGCATCGCTTTGTCCGACGATCTGGAGAATATGCTGGCCAAACGCATGATTCGTATGGCTGATGAGCAGGGCTGGGCGATCAGTTTTTCCTTCTATCAAACCAATAGCTATTTGTGGCCGCAAAGCATGGTGGAGCATGGGGCGGATCTGGCGATCTGTTCCAGTCCCAAATTTCTGAGCACCATGCACAAGTCGCAAGTGCTGTTTTCGGCTTCCTATGTCTGTATTTACGATCAGGAATCCACCCATTTTTCGACGCCCATCAGCAAGCAGGAATATCTGCATGCGCGTCATGGCCGAGTGTCTTTTGATGGTCTGCGCGGCTTTGTGGATGAACTCTTTGATGCCGAGCGCTTGCAGCGCAAGGTCAAGGCCTCGTTCACGCACTTTTCCGGGGCGATCAACGCCATTATTGACAGCCCATTGGTGCTGACCATGCCCGATTACGCCGCCCACTCCTTTGCCGAGTGCAATAGCCGCCTGGCCATATCGCCGGTGCCGCTGCGTGTACCGTCCTTTGTGGTATCCATGATTTGGGACATCAACAAGGAGCACGATGAAGAAAGCCGCTGGTTGCGGCGCTTTGTGCTGGAGCTGACCGAGCAGGTGAACGGGCGCTCTGGCATGGGGTCCTCGCAAGAGGGTGTACTATTTCGCTAGACCCGATTTCTTTTCAATCTCCGTTGCTTGATGCCTTGCTCTTGTACTGTGCTGATTCAGGGCCAGCCACAAGCCGGTGTTTTAGGAACATGCCAGTCCCCGGACTGGCTTTGTTTTTTTGTCCATGACTACCTGGTTTCACGTTGCCATAGGCTTTGCCATTGCCTTGGCAGGCGCAATTGGCGCTAGTTGGTTGCATATTCCCTTGCCCTGGATGCTGGGGCCCTTGATTGTGACGGCGGTCACCAAAGTGGCGGGCAGCCCCGGAGTGTGTCTGCCCTTTGCCCGCAATGCCGGGCAGTGGGTGATTGGAACCTCGCTGGGCCTGTACTTCAGCCACGAGATGGTGCAGCTGATTGGCAATAATGCGGGCCTGATTGTGCTGGGTGTGGTGTTCGCCTTGATGCTGGGTTGTCTGGGGGCATGGATACTGAGCCGCTTTGCCCATGCGGACTTCAAGACTGCCTGGTTTGCCAGTGCCGTAGGCGGTGCCAGCGAGATGACGGAGCTGGCCGAACGCTATGGCGCACGCCCTGATCTGGTGGCGTCTGCGCATGGTTTGCGGGTGATGATGGTGGTCGTCAGCATCCCTTTTATCTTTGAATGGCTGGACTTCAGTGGCGAGCAGGCAGGGCATCTGGCCCGTGCCGATTTTCTGCATATTCCTGGCCTGCTGTTGCTGGCGGCATTGAGCGCAGCAGCAGGCAAACTGTTCCAGTATTTTCGACTGCCCAATCCCTGGGTGCTGGGCCCCATGGTGATGGTGGGAATCCTGACATTTAACAATGTGATTTTGTCGGGTCTGCCCATGGAAATTTCCAGTCTGGGGCAGCTGTGCATTGGCTGGGCCTTGGGTGACAAGTTCGGACCGGATTTTTTCCGCCGTGCACCGCGTTATCTGGGTGTGGCGGCCATCAGCAATATGCTCAATCTGGTGCTGGCTTTTGGTTTTGCCTATGGCTTGTACCGGCTCTCGGACATTGCCTATCCGACGCTGGTGCTTAGTGTCAGCCCCGGCGGGATTGCGGAGATGGCTATTACCGCTAAAGTGCTGCAGTTAGGAGCACCGCTGGTCACCTCGTTCCAGGTTGCGCGCATGGTCTGTGTGCTTGTCCTGACCGGGCCTTTGTACAAGCGTATTGCTCGCTGGCTGAAGCTGGAATAAGGCTGATCTCGAACGGCCCATTAGCAAGCCGTAACACTAAAAAAGCCCGACATGAGATCGGGCTTTTTTTGTGTTCTGAATAGACCCGCTTACTTGATGACGCCGCAAGCAAAGCGACCGGCACCGCCGCCCAGTGGCGCGGGGTGGTCGGAGTGGTTGTCACCGCCTTCGTGGATCATCAGGGAGTGGCCCTTGATCTGGTCCAGAGACTTCAGGCGTGGAGCCAGGACGGGTGTGCTGGCGGTGCCGTCAGCCTGAACATACAAGGCGGGCAGGTCGCCCAAGTGGCCATTGCCCCATGGGAAACCATGTTTGCCAGTTTTTTCAGGGTCCAGATGGCCGCCTGCCGCTCCGGCTGGGGTGACCTTGCCGTCTTTCTCGCTGGGGGCGCAGCTGGGGTTCTCGTGCACATGGAAGCCATGCACACCGGGTTTCAGGTTTTTCAGGTCTGGTGTGAAAACCAGACCGTGCTCGGTCTGACGGACGCTAACCTGGCCGATTTGCTCGCCAGCACCGTTTTCGGTGGCCATATTCATGGGGATGATCACGTCCGCCAGCGAGGGGGCGGATAAAGCAAAAGTAGCGCCTACGGTGGCCAGGGCCATTGCGCATCGTGCTTTGAGGGTGGAAAAACGCATAAGGCTGATTCCTTTGCTGGGTAAACAGGGGGTTCGATCAGCCTAGCATTGCCGGCGCGATATGCCGTTAAGAGACGTTTCTCTTTGTCAGTAAACTGCGCCCTCAACCCTATTCCGGCAAGGACGGCAGCGCCTGTGTTTAATCGGTTCGGCAGGGGTAGTCCCGGCCTATCGTCTTTTCCAGAAAACGGGTGACCGCCTTGATGCGGGGCAGGTATTGCAAGTCCCGATGCACGGTCATCCAGATGGTGCGACGTACCGTGACTTGCTCGTCCAGCAGCTTGATCATGCCCAGTCGTTCCGGTTTGGCAAAAGAGGGCAGCATGACGATGCCCGCCCCGGCAGCAGCGGCAAACATCTGGGCAATCATGCTGGAGGACTGAAAAGCCAGCTTGGGCCGGGAGATGATTTCGTTTAGCCAGCGCACGGTATCCAGCTGGATCAGGTCGTCCACATACGAGGCAAACTGGTGATCCAGCAGGTCGTCCAGATCACAGGGATGGCCGTGGCGGGCCAGGTACTCGGGGGACGCATACAGATGCAGCGGAAAGGAGCCCAGGGGCACCACATCAATGGACTTGCCTGCCATGGGAAAGAAACTCAGGAACACATCTGCTTCGCGCCGGTTGACGTGCATTTGCTGTGTCGTGGTGACCAATTCAATCGCGATCTTGGGGTGTAGGGATGAAAAGCCCTGAAACTCCGCCGCCAGATACAAGGAGGCAATGCCTTCCATGGAGCCGACCCGTACCGTGCCGGAGGGCTCTTTGGGGCGATCTCCCAGTTGTTCGGCCAGAGCCACGGCACTGGCTTCCATGGACTCCACATATTCCAGCAAGCCTTGCCCGCCTGCGGTCAGATGCAGGCCCTGGTTATTGCGCTCGAAGATGGGCGCGTTAATGGTTTCTTCCAGTCGGCTGATGTGGCGGCTCAGGGTGGACGGGTCTACCTTCAAGCGTCGGGCGGCTGCACCCAGCGTGCCGCAGCGCGCCACTTCCAGAAAAATCTTCAAATCATGCCAATTGGGATCAATAGGGGACATGGCCACAACCCTGGACAAGAATATTTGCAAGGCGGGTACAAGATCAGTACTGAAACCCGTGCGTATTTTTAAGTCTACTGCGAGCTATCACTGTATGGATCAAGCTTTCAGGGAGTTGCAAATTTGCAATGCACTATGCGCTGCTGATGGTCCTGTTCGGAAAGAAGAGGGGCTGCCATGTACCCCCGAGGCAACGGGAGTACATGGCAGGGACTGCTAGCAGGGTGGTCAGACGATGGCTTTACTCCTCCATCGTTTCCGAACTGGCTACCTGACTGTCCTGCATGGGCTCACTGCTACGTGACTGTTTACTGTTTGCGTTGTTGGGTCCGCGGAAAGTGGCGGGCGTAATGCGTCGACGATCAATGGACAGATCAAACACATCGAAGCGGTTGTAGTAGCCCACAATGTCGTGGAATTGTTTGGGTTCCACGCAGGCATTCAAATCAAAAGTGGCATAGGCAATCCCTTCTTCATTTTGCAGAAAGTCGCCTACGGATGCGCCGGTGGGGTCCAGGAACTGAGTAGCTGCACGCGGGGTGTTTTCCAGCACTTCGCGTGCCTGGGCGTCGCCGCCTTCGGTCAGGGCATCAAGCATGGCCTGATCCATGAAACCGGCATTCAGAATGCCGAAGACTTTGGACTCAAAAGAATGGCCGCCTGCCCGTATTTTGTTGGCCGCCACATTGTCAAAGTTCTGGCCGGATTTGGGCATGCGGGTTGGCCAGATAGCAGGCCAGGCGGAGATATGAATCTGCTCGCCCTGGGCCGCCAGTGAATAGCGTGCCAGCGGGTTGGTGTTCTCCCCGCAGATCAGGGCGCCGATGCGGCCTATGCGGGTTTGGCACACGCGCAGACCATGGCCATCGCCCGGTGCCCAGACCATTTTTTCGTAAAAGGTGGGCACCAGTTTGCGGTGGTGATTCAGGATGGAACCATCATCGCCAATGATCACATTGGAGTTCCAGATGCAGCCTACGCTGGCCTCGGTGCTTTCGCTGAATCCCAGGGACACAAAGATGCCATTGCGTTTGGCAGCGGCACGAATCTGGGCGATTTCCGGGCCATCAATATGGATGCTGTTGGCCGCCATTTTTCTGAACCAGTCGTGGTTGTAAATGGGAGCCCACAGTGCGGCCCAGACCGGAAAGCCGGGGATGAAGGCTTCGGGAAAGGTGATCAGCTCGGCGCCGTGGCGGGCGGCCTCGTCAATAATGGCAATGGCCTTGCGTACCGAGGCGGCCGCGTCCATGTAAACAGAGGCAATATGTGCCGCGGCAACTTGAGTGATTGGAAGTGACATGGTGTGTTTCTCTCTACGTTTAGTGAACCGTGGCCTTGGCCACACCTAATCCGGTCTCCCGGCGAACCGACATCTCTACCCACCTGGATTCCGACAGGGCGCTGCGGGTGAACAGCGAGAACAGAATCACCAGCAAAAAGCCCAGGGGGATGGAGATAATTCCGGGGTTGCGCAGGCTGATCAGGGGCTTGGACAGGCCCACCACGCTGCTTGCATTGGCAGGAATGGCATCTGCCGTGGCCTGGGCTGCATTGCG
Organism: Alcaligenes faecalis; assembly: GCF_009497775.1. Lineage (NCBI taxonomy): Bacteria > Pseudomonadati > Pseudomonadota > Betaproteobacteria > Burkholderiales > Alcaligenaceae > Alcaligenes > Alcaligenes faecalis. The sequence continues at coordinate 3,718,469 of NZ_CP031012.1, read as the reverse complement.
TTCAGTGACCAGCTTGTCGCGCAGGGCAGGGTCGCTTGCCGTGCTCAGCTTTTGATTGACGCTGGTGACGGTGGCCAGTGCCGCCTCTTTTTGCAGCAGGGGATACGTCATATTGGGTGATACCAGCACCAGTCCGATGGACAGCACCGTTCCGCCTACCACGCCCGCCACGACACCGGCGGTATTGCAGCGTTTCCAATACAAGGTGCAGACCAGCGCGGGCAGGTTGGCCGAGGCGGCAACGGCATAGCCCAGGCCCACCAGATGCGCCACGTTCTGTCCCTTGGCCGCAATACCGGCAGCGATGGAAATCACCGCCATCAGCAAGGTGGCGATACGCGCTGCAATGACCTGTTCACGCTCGGTGCCTGCACCATTGCGAATTGCGCCGATATACACGTCATGAGCCAGCGAGGACGCCGCTGCCAGTGTCAGACCGGCTACCACCGCCACAATCGTGGCAAAGGACACGGCTGCTACTACGGCCAGCATGAAGTTGCCCATCATGCTTTCCGGGCCACCGCCCAGCAGTTGTGCCAGCATGGGCGCGGCCAGATTGCCGCCCTTGTCCAGGCCCAGAATCGCGCTGGGGCTGACATTCAGTGCGGCAGAAAAACCGATCACCACAATGAACAGATGGCACAGACCGATGGCAAACATGGCGTACAGCGCGGATTTGCGGGCGGCTTGCGCATGTGGCACGGTGAAAAAGCGCATCAGAATATGCGGCATGGCGGCGGTTCCCAGCACCAGTGCCATACCCAGCGAAATCTGCTCGACCGGGTTTTTCAGATACAGGCCCGGCTCCAGGAAACGCTGCCCGGCTTCAGCCACACCCAGCGAGGATTGCCCCAGGAAATTGATCACATGATTCTGGATGGCAGGGCTGGAAATCACCGAGCCAAAAAACGCTTCCACGTTAAAGCCGTAGGGCGCCCAGGACAGGATCACCAGCACGAAGCAGAACGTGATCAGCAGCCCGGCCTTGAGCACTTGCACCGAGGTGGTGGCGCGCATGCCGCCAAACAGCACGTAGATCAGCATCATCAGGCCGACAATGCCAACGGAGACCTCATAGGGAATGCCGATCAGCGCCCGGATAATCACGGCGCCACCCACAATCTGCGGAACCATGTAAAACAGCGCGACCAGAATGCTGGACCCGGCCACAACCAGCTTGGTGGCACGGAAGTTGTTGCGATAGGACAGCACATCGCCCAGCGTGTAGCGGCCCAGATTCCGGCACGGTTCGGCCACCAGAATCAGCACTGGAATAAAGGACACGAAAAAGCCCACCAGATAGCTGATGCCGTCCAGACCATATATTGCAATCAGCCCGGAAACACCCAAAAATGCGGCGGCCGAGAGGTAATCCCCGGCAATGGCCAGCCCATTGAAACGGGCACTGATACCGCCGCCCGCCGTGTAGAAGTCGCTGGCGGTGGCGTTGCGGCGTGCCGCCAGAAACGTGATGCCCAGTGTGAGCAAGAACAAGAAGGCGAATACTGAAAACGTCAGCACCCTGTTGCCTTCATTAACCAAGGTGCTTTCCTGTGCGAGCGCAGCTTCGCTGACAGCCATCAAGGCCGTCGCAAATACTATTTTTTTCATGATGAGCCCCTTAAACCGTCGCGGAGCGCATTGAGAACTGCTGGGATTCTTCTTGTGTTAACTGCTGAACCATCTTGTCCAGGTGACGCAGCTGGACGGCATAGCGCCAAGCCACGGCACCGCCCACCAGATACTGGGCGATCAGATACCACAGCCCGAAATTGGTGGAGTTGCTCAGTTTCAGACGAAAAAGCTCGGGGCTAAGACTGGAAAGAATGGGAACCAGAAAAAAGAAGGCCATGCTGACAAACAACAACCGCAGCACAACGCCTCTTCGCTTGCGTACCAGATCCTGGAATTGAGGCTTTGCGTACAGCGCCTCATAAACCTGGGCAGAGATATCCGCCATGTTTGTCTCCTTTTTATGATTGGATTTGTACTTGCCATTCTTAAGAAGGAGGGCGCGATAGGAAAGCGCCAATGTTGCAAGCCCTCTTGCAAATTTGCAGGATGAGGCGCGATGCCACACCGCAGGGACTTTTCTATATCTAAATGAGAATTATTGTTAATATTCCCGCTTCATTCGACATTCGTCTCTTGCATCTGCCATGTCCCGCCGCCCCACGTCCAAGAAAGGCTGGCTCGCTCTTTACAGCGGGCTGATCGGCTCGTGGGCGAAGCGCAGCTCCTTGCCGCAGGACGCGGAAGATGCCGCGCAGGACTCCATTGAAGGCTTGTTGCGCGGTGAGCATGCGGCCGCATTGAATCAAAAAGCCTATCTGTATCGCAGTGCGCAAAACCAGCTGATCAGTGAAATCCGCCGCCAGTCGCGCCATGAGGTGGTGCCCTTGCATGATTTGCGCGAGGAGGAGCACCCGGTAGACCCTGGCCCGGAAAGTGATCTGCGCATGGAGCAGCTTAGCCAGGCATTGCGGGATGCCTTGCAGGAACTGCCTTTGAAGTGCCAGCAAGTGTTCTTGTGGAACAAAATAGAGGGCTATACGCAAAAGGAAATTGCAGAGAAGCTGGATCTGACGCCCAGCTCGGTGGAAAAATACATGAAGCGGGCATTACGGCATCTTCAGAAAAAGTTACAAAACTATGCCCCTCATTGATTCCGGATTTCCTTATGCATAAACGTCTTATCAGTGAAGGGCACGGTTTTTTGCCCTGTGTCCCTGGCGACGCGAGCCATGCCTAGAAACGACAAGCACACCCCTTCTCATCTGCCGCAAGAGCAAGCGCTGGACTGGTTTTCCAGAGAGCAGCTTGGTGAGCTGACGCCGCAAGAGCAGCGTGAGCGGGATGCGTGGTTGGCGCAGGATCCGGCTAATGAGCGGGAGTACCGTTCCTTGCAGCAGGTCTGGCGGGTGGCGGACCATCTGCCCATGGACGAGATGCGGGAGATCATGAATCGTCCGGCGCAAGAGGTGCCCAACTTCGCGCGTCGGCGTTGGGTGATGGGTACAGGGGCGACGCTTGCCACGGTGGCCGCCGGGGCCTGGTTCAGTCGTCCGATGTGGGCCGAAACGCCTGTGTTTACCCAGCGCCTGCTGACCGCACGCGGCGAGCGCAAGCAGCTTGAACTGCCGGACGGCTCGCGCCTGGATTTGAATACGGACACGGAAGTGAACATCGCGTTTTACGAGTCGCGCCGTAGTGTGGAATTGCTGCGGGGCGAGGCCCTGTTTGCCGTGCAGTCCGACAAGAGCCGACCTTTCGCTGTAGACGCGGGTCAGGCGCAGGTGCTGGTTACTGGCACACAGTTCAATGTGCGCCGGGAGGCGGAGAGTGTCACCGTGGCAGTGCGCGAGGGCTCGGTGCAGCTTTCTACAGGCCCGTGGTGGCGCAGGGAGCGGGCCATGTTATCCGCCGGACAGGTATCCAGCGCGGTAAAGAGCAGCGTGATGCCTTTGGGGCAGGAGCGTGTGGAAGCGATTACGGCCTGGCAAGAAGGGCGTATTGTGTTCCGCGATGTGCCTTTGGCAACGGTGGCGCAGGAGCTGAGCCGCTATCTGGACCATCCCTTGCGGGTGGCCGATGTTCAGATCGCCAAGCTGCGTATTTCCGGCACACTCAGTATCGAGGAGCCAGCGGCGGCGCTGGATATCCTTCCGGACATTGCGCTTGTGCTGGTGGCGCGGCAGACGGATGGCAGTGCGTTGCTGATGGCGCGTTAAGGTTCCGGCTCGTTTTACGCTTGGCTGCGAGCAACGAGCAACGAGCAACGAGCAACGAGCAACGAGCAACGAGCAACGAGCAACGAGCAACGAGCAACGAGCAACGAGCAACAAGCAACAAGCAACAAGCAACAAGCAACAAGCAACAAGCAACAAGCAACGAGCCGCGAAGTGCGAACCGTGAACAGCGATTCGAAGACGAACCATGTTTTGCTGCCGAGTTCTGTTGCCAAACAAGCCATGCATCACTACTGATACATCTTGTCTCAAAAAGAGCAGTGAGAATTATTCCGGAAAATTTTTCGCTACGGCGTCTTACTTATGGGGGCCTGCTTTCCAGACCGGAAACAGACTGGCCCATAGCCTTGGCCAAGGGCGTCTGCGCACCGTGCGCGTACTTATTTTTTGGAACTCTGTTCATGCTGGACACGCAAGCTATACCCTTCGCCGCCGCGCGTCGGGGTACGACATCGATTGGTCTTAACGCCCTCGCACTCTCTCTTTTTCTGGCTATTGGTCTGCATGCACCCCACGCTTGGGCGCAGGAAACGCCGGTGGCGATCAGCATTGCCGCGCAACCCTTGGAGGCCGCGCTGGAAAAACTGGGAGCTCAGGCCGGCTTGCAGATTTTCTATCTGCCGGATGCGGTTAAAGGGATTACGGCTCCCCCTGTGTCCGGCAGTCTGACGGCAGATCAGGCTTTGAGCCGCTTGCTGGCAGGCACGGGCCTGGAGTTTCGACGTAACGGCAAGAACGTGTCCCTGACCGGTCCGGTGCAGGGCGAGACCACGCAGCTGGCGCCAGTGCGCGTAGTGGGGCGTGATCTGTCTACCGAAGGCTCGGGCTCTTATGCCGTGCAGGCGACCACGGCGGCCACAGGCCTGCGCCTGTCGCCACGCGAGACACCGCAATCAGTCAGCGTGGTGACGCGTCAGCAGATGGAAGATATGAATCTGACCACGCTGGGTGAGAGCTTCAAGACCGTGACGGGGATTGCGACTTCCATGTCGGATATTGACCGCACCGATATTCATTCGCGTGGGTTCTATATCGACACTTATCAATACGATGGGGTGTCCATTGCCACGCAGAATGACTTCTTTGGCACTTCCAACTTTGATCCCATTCTGTACGATCGCATCGAGATAGTGCGTGGTGCGACCGGCTTGATGACGGGTGCCGGCAATCCGGGGGCTTCGGTGAATATCGTGCGCAAGCGTGCGACCAGCGATGTGTTTACCGGCACCGCTTCTGTTGGCATAGGTTCCTGGGACCATCACCGGGGCACGATTGATCTGTCCACACCCTTGAACAAGGACGGTACCGTGCGTGCTCGCGTGGCAGGGATGATGGAGGAGCGCGACTCGTATATTGACCGCTACCACACGCGCAATCGTGCCTGGTTAGCGACCGCGGAAGCAGATCTGACACCTGATACCACTGTGCGGGTTGGGGTAGAGCATCAGGCCAAACGTCCGACGGGCGTGACCTGGGGCGGTCTGCCTACCTTGGATAACAAGGGTGGGGATCTGGATTGGCGGCGTTCTTTCAGCATCGGTGCGGATTGGACTCGCTGGGATACGACCAGCAATACTTTCTACGCGGGCATTGATCATCGTTTTTCCAACGGCTGGTCCTTGAAAGCCAATGTCAGTCGTCTGGAAAGTGAGTATGACTCCAAGCTGGTGTATTTGATGGGACACCCTGATCCTGTCACCGGCTTGGGCATGACTTCCTTGCTGAATAACTCGCATCAGGAGTTCGATCAGAACAGCGCGTCGCTGGAGCTGAGCGGGCCATTTGAGGCCTTTGGGCAGGAGCACGAGGCTTTTGTGGGGGTGATGGGCAGCAAGTCCAATTACCGCTATGGCAATCACGCCCCACAAGGCAATACGCCAGTAGGCAATATCTTTGAGTGGAATGGTTCCTATCCTGAACCGGCATGGGGTAATTTCCAGCCGCTGGGTGAGCAGGAAACGCGTCAGAATGCGGTCTATGGTGCCTTGCGCTTGTCCTTGAGCGATTCACTGAAGCTGATTGTGGGGGGGCGACAAACCAACTGGAGGCGCGAGTCCGGCAATGACACCATGAACCATCATGTGTTCACGCCGTACGCTGGCCTGTTGTACGACTTCAACGATAACTTCACGGCTTATCTCAGCTACACCGATATCTTCCAGCCACAGACCTATCGTGACGCCAGTGGTGGCTATCTGGACCCGGTGCAGGGCAAGAGCTACGAGCTGGGCCTGAAATCCGAACACTTTGATGGCAAGCTCAACACGTCGCTGGCACTGTTTCGTATCGAGCAGGACAATGTGGCCGAAAAAGATGGAGACAGGACGGTACCCGGCTCCAGCGATTTTGCTTATCGGGGGGCCAAGGGCGTAACCAGCGAAGGTTTTGAACTACAGGCTTCGGGTGAAATCCAACCAGGCTGGCAGGTGTCTGCGGGCTTTGCGCGTAACCTGGTACGCAATGCTGAAGGCGGCCCTTTCAAAACCTCTGAACCGCAGAACCTGGCGCATTTGCAAACTTCCTATATCGTGCCGGGTACCGAAGGGAAGTTGACAGTAGGCGGTGGTGTGCAATGGCGCAGTCATGTTTACGTAGATAGAACCGTAGCGCCAAACCTTAGCGCACGACGTGAGCAAGGTTCCATTTTGCTGGCCAACTTGATGGCGCATTACCGCTTCTCGCCCAGCTTGTCGGCCCAGTTGAACGTGAACAATCTGTTCGACAAGAAGTATGTGGATCTGACGGAGGACTCCCAGGGATTTTACGGCGCGCCGCAGAAGATCATGCTGACGATGAAGTACCAGTTCTAAAACAAAAGCCCTGGTCGGGTGCCAGGGCTTGATATTGGTATGGCAAGGCAGGGGCTTGCGGAATCAGGCCTCTTCTTCTACCTCTTCCACGGACAGCAGCTCCTGATGGTCGAAGTACAGATTGCAACTGACGACGGGCGCGGACTCGTTGGCCTGTGTACTTAGCTCCAGACAATCGCCGCACAGATAAAGATCAGTCAGCAGGGCAGGCTTACCATTGATCCAGATTTTCCCGCTGACATCCTGATAACGCTGCTTGAGCTGCAAGCGGTAGTCCGTTCCGTCCAGACCTTCCCACTCCCATTCACCCGCAACTCGCGCTGGCACAATCCATTTGTAGATTTTGATGCCGCCTACATGCAGGATCTCGTCGGCTTCCCAATCCCCCATATCAAAGGCGTGCGACACAATGCGCGCACCGGGTCGCAGCTCCTGCAACAGGCGCGGGCGCAGGATGGCATTGATGGTGTCCATCAAGTACAGCGTGACGATAGTGGCCTGGCTGAAGTCTGCGGTAAACAGATCCTCTTCCACAAAGTCCACCAGATACTCCACGCCTGCATGGCCCGCTTGCTCCATGGCGTCGGCCACGCGCAGCGGGTCCAGCTCTACGCCTATGCTGGTGCAGCGGTATTTTTTGGCGGCGGCAATGACAATGCGTCCATCGCCACAACCCAGGTCATACAAGACGTCCTTGCGGCCGGTCTGGGCCAGTTGCAGCATGGTGTCGATGACGCGGTCGTCGCTGGGGACGAAGGGTACGTCCAGAAAGATGTCAGGTTCCACGATGGAATGGTCGTTGAGGTCTTTAATCAGGTCTTTGAACAATAGCGGTCCTTATCAGAGGCGTTAAGCAAAAATTCGTTTAAATTCGGCTATCTATAGTTTAAACCACGGCAAAATAAGCCAAAATTCGCTTTTTGTGTAGATATGGACGATCATCAGTCTATGTCAGACTTATATGGCTCGACCTCATCCACGCCCGCCAAGTTAAAAACCCGTCTCCAGCATATACGAATCTCGCCCAGAGAATCGTTACGTATTCGTTCCTTGGCCGATCACATGCAATATGCTGACCCGCAGGGACATGCCCAGTCCCTGGGCATAGGCCCGGCTGTCTGGCCCTTGTTTGGCCTGGTGTGGCCGTCCAGCATCCAGCTGGCGCGCAAGCTGAAAAACCGCCCCATTCGGGCGGATGAAAGCATTTTGGAGTTGGGCTGCGGCTTGGGCCTGACCAGTCTGGTGATGCATAAACGGGGGGCGCAAATTCACGCCAGCGATTGCCATCCCATGGTGCCGCATTTTCTGAAGCTGAATCAGGCTTTGAATGGCTTGTCCGATCTGCCCTATGTGCATGCGCAGTGGGGGGAGCAATCCTGCCCTGATTTGCTGGCGTCCCTGGGCCTGAAACCCGCCCGGCAGCGTTACGACCTGATCGTGGGTAGCGACCTGCTGTATGAAGGTAATACGCCCGCCCAATTAGCCCAGTTGGTGGACCAGCGTGCAAAGAGGCAGGCCGAGGTCTGGGTGGTAGACCCGGATCGGGGGCATCGCAATAAGTTCACACAGGAAATGGAGCGCTACGGCTTTGAGCTGGTGCGACAGGTCTGCTTGCGCGACCGGCCTATCCTGATGCCCGAAGGCAAGGAATTGTCTTACAAGGGACGCTGTTTGCAGTATCAGCGCAGCTAGACAACAAAAATTGCCTCAGGTTTTTTACCTTGGGGGGCAGGAACGAGAAAGCGATAGCAACAGCCCTGCATAAACCGGCTTCGTGTCTGGTTTGTGCAGGGTTTTTTTATATGCCAGCAGATTTGCTGAAGGCTGGCCGTTTTCTCAGGGATTGGGCGGTGCAAAAGGCGAGGGCGCTGAAGGCCGTGGTGGCCGTTGCGGATAAGCCGAGGTCCCGAAATTCGAACCCATGCGATTGCTGGTCGTCGCCGGATTGACCAAACCCATCGCATTCGGGCCTTTCTGGATAATGGCTTCTGATCCCATCCCTGGCGTACCGGGTGCCGCCGCCTTGGGTTGCATTTGCTGGCTCAAGCAATCGTAGGACAGGGCCGCCTGTCCATTCACCACCACACTGACACAACCGGGAGAAGCAGCGGATGGCGGCGCTTGTGTGCCTTCCGCCTGCGCGTTTTCCTGGGCCATGCTGCTTGCCTGAACCACAAAAAATAAGAAGAAAAAGAGGGGGCGCATAGGGCGGTGCCAATAAAAAGAATTCACACCATAACGGTGCTCGGGTTTCATTCACCCTAGCGCAAGCCTTTCCTTTTCTGGGTGAAGTTTTCATGACAAAGGCGGCGTATTTTGCTGCCGCCATACAGCCAAGCACACCGTGCCGTTGGGGACGAGTCCGCCTGTTTTGCCTTCGTCACCCAGAAAGAAATATGAAGTTTTTGTTACAAACGAGCGTTTTCGATTTCTGCTGCGTCTAGATGTCAACGAGTCGCGCGGCGTGCCTTCCCAGCTGGGACACACAGACACACCGCTCATCAGATTGAGGATCGGAAGCATCGTGATGCCAGCAGAAATTTCAGGGCGCAACGTCCGTTTGTCCGGGTGGAGGGGCCACTCTCTTTGTGCTGCGCCAGTGATGGCGCTGGCTTTGTTGCTGCCTCATGGTGCCTACGCGCAGGCTCAGGGCAAGGTCAATATCAATGAGTACATTGTGCGTGGCAATACCGTGCTGGATGCCCGCAGCATTGAAAAAGCGGTCTACCCCTTTCTGGGTCCCGAACGCAGCCTGAGCGATATTGAAAAAGCGCGCGACGCCTTGCAGGAAGTCTATAACGCCCAGGGCTATCAGTCGGTTTACGTGGACCTGCCCGAGCAGGCCGTGGCCGATGGCGTGGTGTTTTTCCAGGTAACGGAAACCAAGGTGGGCCGCGTGCGCGTGGTCGGTGCGGAACACTATTCGCCGCTGGCCATCCGTGATGGTGTGCCGTCCTTGCAGGAAGGCCAGGTGCCGGACTTCAGCAAGGCCCAGGCTGAATTGGCCGAGTTGAATCGCGGTGCCAGCCGTCAGGTCATGCCCATGGTGAAAGAAGGGCGCGTGCCCGGCACCATGGATGTGGATCTGCGCGTTGACGATAAAAGCCCCTGGAGTGCCAGCGTGGGCTTGAATAACGATTACAGCGCCGACACCAGCAAGCTGCGCGGCATGGTCACCATTGGCCACGACAATCTCTGGCAAAGCGGCCATACCTTCTCCCTGACCTACTTCACGGCGCCGCGCGACATGCAGGACGCCAAGGTCTGGTCGGCCGCCTACACCATGCCTCTGTCGCCACGTTGGAGCCTGGCGTTCTCCGGCTACAAATCCGATAGCGATGTCTCTACCGTGGGCGGCACCAATGTGCTGGGTAAAGGTCAGTCCTACGGCATTCATGCCACCTACACCTTCCCGCAGTCCGGCACGTGGTACCACACCGCCTCGATCGGTATGGACTACAAGGATTTTGAAGAACAAACCCGCTTTGGTGAAACCAGCGATCGCGTGCCGCTGACCTATCTGCCGTTCACGCTGGCCTATAACGGCTACCGCTACACCGAAGATTCGCAAACCAGTGTGGGCCTGACCCTGACTGGCGCCAGCCGCAGCCTGTTTGGCCTGAACAGCGAGTGGGAAGAGTTCGACTACAAGCGCTGGATGGCCAGCCCCAGTTTCATGGTGTTCAAGGGCGATCTGAACCACACCGAAACCTTTGCCAAAGACTGGCAGGCTTATGGCCGTGTGGGTTTCCAGATTGGCTCGGGCGCTCTGGTTTCCAACGAACAGTTTTCGGCCGGTGGCGCGACCAGCGTGCGTGGTTATCTGGCTGCCGAGCGCAGTGCGGACGATGGCTGGATGGCCAGTGTCGAGCTGCGCACCCCCTCATTGGCTCGCTGGATTGGCCCCTCGGTGAACGAGTGGCGCTTCTACGCCTTTAGTGATGTTGCGCGTTTGCGTTTGCGCGATCCCCTGCCCGAACAGGAGTCCAGTTTTCATCTGGCCAGTGTGGGCATAGGCACGCGTTTGCAAATGTTTGACTGGCTGTCCCTGCACGCCGACTGGGCGTATCCCCTGACGCAAGGCGTCAACACCGAACGACACGATCCGCGTGTGCACTTCAGCCTGCGCGCCTCCTTCTGACCCCCTTAGCCAGAACAATCTGCCTGAATTTGTTCCCGGAGTAATTCGATCATGAAACGCCTTCTTCTTTTGATGCTCGCCATGATGGTGGGCTGGCTACCCGCCGTGGCGCAGGCCTGGTGGCAGCCTGATTGGCAGTACCGCAAGCAAATCTCCGTTGATACGACGCCCGAGGGTGGCGCGATCAGCGAGAACGTAGGCCGCACCCCCTTGCTGGTGCGCCTGCATACCGGCAATTTTTCCTTTGACGGTACCAATGAAAATGGTTCGGACCTGCGCTTTGTGTCCGGCGATGATCAGACCGTGCTGAACCACCAGATCGAGAGCTTTGACCCCTTGATGGGCATGGCGCTGATCTGGGTGGATATTCCCGAGGTGATGGCCAGCCAGAAGCAGGATATCTGGATGTACTACGGCAATGAGAAAGCCCCGGTGGCGTCCAACGGCCAGATCACCTTTGACCCCAACTACACCTTGGTCTACCACTTTGATGGTGCTGCTGGTGCGCCTTCGCGTGACAGTACGGCCTATACCAACCATGCTCAAACGGCACCTGCCGGTGTAGTGGACGGCGTGTCCGGACGTGCCGCCCAGTTTGTGGGTGCTGCTCCCTTGATGCTGCCCGCCAGTCCTTCCCTGGCCGTGCCAGCAGCCGGTGCGTTTTCTTTCAGCGCCTGGGTGCGTGCAGACCAGCCCCAAGGCCAGCAATTGGTCTATGCCCGTCGTGATGCGGCGAACAGCTTTTTGATCGGCCTGGACCAGGGCGTGCCCTTTGTTGAGATCAATGGCCAACGTAGTCCTGCCGGTGCTCCCTTGTCGCCCAGCACCTGGCAGCATCTGGCCGTCACGGCCGATGGCAGCCAGGTGATTCTGTACGTGCAAGGCCGTGCCACGGCTTCCCTGAATGCCAGCCTGCCACCGTTGAACACGGTTGCTGCCTTGGGTGGTGATGTGCCCGGCACCTTGCTGGCCGCGCCTGCTCCTGTTGCGGCTGAAGTGGCTGGCGCTGACGGTGCCACGCCTGGTGCTGTTGCCGGTGCCGAGACAGTTGCTCCCGTCGCCGCTCCAGTGACTCCCTATGCTCCCTTTGTCGGCGCGATCGACGAGCTGCGCTTGTCCAAGATTGCCCGACCTGCAGCCCTGATTTACGCCGATGCACTGGCACAAGGTGCCGAGTCCCGCCTGATTGCTTACGGCGCGGATGAAGAGCAGTCCGGCTTTGGTTTTGGTGCCTTGGGTTTCCTGCTGAAAGCGGTCCCGATGGACGCCTGGATTGTGATTGCCGTGCTGGTATTCATGATGTTCCAGTCCTGGGTCATCATGTACCGCAAGAGCCGCCAGGTGGGCCGTGTGCAAGAAGCCAACCGCCAGTTCCGCGCTGCATTTGGTGAGTCTGGCGGCAAGCTGGATGCCGTACAGACTGATGCCAAGACCGAACAGAACTTCGCTCATTCCTCTTTGTGGCGCCTGTACCGCATGGGGGTGAAAGAGCTGCACAACCGTCAGGCCCAGGGCATGAAGGCGCTGTCCCCCAACACCATCGAGGCCATCCGCGCTTCCATGGACGGCGTGCGCACGCAAGAAAATCAAGCACTGGGTGCACGTCTGGGCATTCTGTCCAACGCGATTGCCGGTGGCCCTTATATCGGTCTGCTCGGCACCGTGCTGGGGATCATGGTGGTGTTCCTGGGAACCGCAATGGCGGGCGATGTGAATATCAACGCCATCGCTCCCGGTATGGCCGCTGCCTTGCTGGCGACCGCCATGGGTCTGTTCGTCGCGATTCCGGCCCTGTTTGGCTACAACCGCCTGATTGGCCGCAATAAAGACGTCAGCGCAGACATGCGTGTGTTCGTGGACGAGTTCGTCACCCGCCTGGCCGAAGTGCATGGTCAGAACAGCGCGCCCGGCAAGAGCAAACACGACAAGCACGAGGCGGCACTGGCTCAGGGCGCAGACCTTGATCTGGCGAACGCCCAGGCTGCTGGCTCGGCATAAGGAACGGACATGGCAGCCCTACGAGACGACGACGATGATGCCGCAGCCGTTGACGGCATCAACATTACCCCGCTGGTCGATGTGCTGATGGTGGTACTGGTCATGTTCATCCTGACCGCCACCGCACAAATTTCCGGCATCCAGGTGAATTTGCCCAAGGCCAGTTCCACCGTGTCCCTGGTTCAGCCCAAGACCAAAGCCATCTCCGTGAACGAAGCGGGCCAGGTGTTTCTGGATGCCTATCCGGTAACCCTGCCCGAGCTGGAGGACCGCTTGCGTACCGAAAAAGCCCTGAATCCGGATTTCCCGGTCATTGTGCGCGGCGACAGCATCGTGCAGTACCAGAAAGTGGTGGAAGTGCTGGATGTGTTGCGGCGCTTGGAGTTGTCCCAGGTCGGTCTGGTGACCGGCAAACCTCAGTAAGTTAATTGGTGTTCTAACGATGTTGCCAAACTCATCCAAACCGCAAGCCACCCAACGCGCACGCTGGCGTCGTCTGGCCATCAAGGTGCTGGTTGTGGTGCTGGTGGCGCTGCTGGGCTGGTGGGTCTGGAAATGGGCCAATGACATGGCGGGGATCAAGCGCCAGGTGCCCAAAGAGCCCATGTTGATTCCCTTGCCGCCACCGCCTCCACCACCGCCCGAGCCAGAACCTCCACCCGAGCCTGAAGAGCCCAAAGAAGAGGAAGTGGTCGAGCCGGAACCCGAACCCGAGCCTACGCCGGTTGAAGAACCCCAGCCCAAGGACGAAGCGCCGCCTACGCCATCGGACAACTTGTCAGATCCGATGCAAATGAACAGCGACGCCCAGGCAGGCACTGACAGCTTCAACATCAGTGCCGGTCAAGGGCGAGGTATGGGCGGCAGTGGCGGTGGCCGTGCAGGCAATGCCACCTACAGCCAGTACCTGGCTTATGCATTGCAAAAAATCCTGCGTGAAGACAGCCGCACCCGCAACCTGGTCTACCGCGTCCAGGTGCAGTTGTGGCTGACCGAGGACGGTTCCATTACGCGTGTCGCTTTGTCGCAGTCCTCGGGCGATACCGAGATTGACGAGGCCCTGGTGGCCGCCTTGCGTGAAGTCGGACGCTTGAGCGAGCGGCCACCGGCGTCGGTAAGCATGCCTATCCGGGCCCAGGTAACGGGTCGTAGGCCCAGTTGATTGTCTGCAAATTTTTGACCGAATGATTTGGAGTGCGCTTTTCATGAAATCCCATCCTACTCGGCTGGCTTGCGCGGTGGCGCTGGCCTTGACCTGCACCGCTGGCCCCGTGCTGGCTCAGGCGCCATCCCAGAATGCCACCGTTAACCTGATTCGCTTGCTGGTGCAGCAAGGGGTCTTGCCACAGGCCCAGGCGGATGCGCTGGTGGCCCAGGCCGAGGCGGAAGCAGCCCAGGCTCGCAAAGCCGATATTGGTGCCGCCGGGGCAGCGCAGGCCCAGCCGGGCGATGTGCGTGTGACGTACATTCCGGAAACCGTGCGTGAGCAGATCCGCGAGGAAGTCAAAAACGAAGTTATGTCGCAGGCCAAGGCCGAGAACTGGGCCCAGCCCAACACCTTCCCGGACTGGGTATCGCGCATCACGGTTGAAGGCGATGTACGCGTGCGTAACGAATCCCGCCTGATGGATGGCGCGAACAGCAACGAGCTGATCAACTTTGCCAAGTGGAACGACAACGGCCCTATCCCTACCGTGGTCGAAAACAAGCCTTATGGCTTGAAGATTCCTTATCTGAACAGCCGCCAGGACCGTCGCAACTTGTGGCGTATCCGTGCCCGTCTGGGTGTGAAGGCTGTTCTGTCGGATCGTTGGGAAGCGGGTATCCGCCTGGCCACGGGTAGTGACGATAATCCGGTGTCCACCTCGGACACCCTGGGCAATGGCATGGGCAAGAAGCACCTGTGGCTGGATCAGGCCTACTTGTCTTACCGTCCTACCGATTGGGCCACCATTGTGGCGGGCCGTGCCTCCAGTCCCTTTGACTCCACAGATCTGCTGTGGTCGTCTGACCTGAACGTGGATGGTATTTCTGCCGCCTTCAAGCACGCGATTTCGGATCGTCCAGTAACCGTCTTTGGCAATCTGGGTGCCTACGCGCTGGAATACGCCAACACGCCATGGGATCGCAACAGCCTGTCTGAAGGCTCCAGCGAAAACAAATGGCTGCTGGGTGCGCAGATCGGTGCCGAGTGGAAGATCAACGAGCGCAATAATCTGCGCGGCAGTCTGGCGTATTACCACTTCAACAAGATCGCGGGTCAACGCTCCAGCGCCTGCACGCTGTATTCGTCCAGCGATGTGTGTGACACAGACTGGTCGCGTCCGGCCTTCATGCAAAAGGGCAATACCGTGTTCCTCTTGCGTGACATTCGTCAGTGGTCGGCAGACCCCAAAAACTGGAACGAATGGCAGTACGTGGGCCTGGCCTCCAAGTTCAACTTGCTGGACGTGAACATGCGCTGGGATACAGAAGTCATGAATGGCCTGAACCTGCGTCTTGCCGGTAATTACGTGCGCAACCTGGCTTACGACAGCAACAAGATGGCGGATCGTGCCGGTGGTTTGCATAACATCGCTTCCAACGGTACGTACGATGCCTCCGGCAACCCGACCGGCATCGAAAGCGGCGGCAATGCCTGGATGGTTCAAGCCACTTTGGGTAGCAGCCTGGGCCTGAAAGACAGGGGCGATTGGCTGGCCTTTGCTGGCTACAAGTACATCGAACCGGATGCCATGCCCGATGGCTATAACGACTCCTCCTTCCATCTGGGTGGCACCAATGCACGTGGCTACTTTGTGGGTGCAGGCTACGCCTTCGAGAAGAACGTGACAGGTCACCTGCGCTGGAGCAGTTCCAAGGAAGTCTACGGTGCGCCGCTGTCTATCGACATCATCCAGCTTGAACTTAACGCCAGGTTCTAAGCCATGAAGATATTGAATTCATCCTGGAAGCAGCGTGTACAGCCAAGCGGGTGCAAGCCTTTTGCCATGACGCTGTGTGCAGTATTGCTGGCGGGTTTGGGCCCCTGGGCTGGCTCAGCCATGGCACAAAAATCGGATATGGAGGAGCGGCTGCGCACGCAGCTGCGCTCCAGTACCCAGCAATTGCAGCAGTTGCAAAGCCAGCAAGCGCAGTTGACGGCGGCGAAAACGGCCGCAGAAACCGAGCGTGATGCAGCCCGCAAAGAAGTCGAGCAGCTCAAGGCCCGTTTGGACAAGGCCAGCCAGCAGGCGCAAAGCCTGAAAGACGAGCAGGAGGGCATCAAGACCTCTGCGCGTCAGCAAGTGGCGGCCGCGCAATCGCAATTAGGCCGTGCACGTAACGAGTTTGAAACCTTGCAGGTGCAAGCTCGTGCCACTGAAACGCAGCGTGCCAGCCTGGCGTCCAGTCTGGCCCAGCGCGAAGAGGAGTTGGCGCTGTGTACGGCAAAAAACAAGGAGCTGTATGCAGCCGGGAAAGAAATCCTGGCGGCGTATGAGCAGTTCAGCACGGGCGATTTGCTCAAGATCCGACAACCGCTGGCAGGCTCGGCGCGGGTGAAGTTTGACGAGCATGCCCAGGCGCTGGGCGACAAGCTCTACGACGGCCTGTATACGCCCGGTGCCACGACGCCGGAACAACAGTCCGTCGCGCCCTGAGCCTTATTGATTGATACCCACAAGGAATATGTATGACTGACTCCCAAACCATCCAATCCGTCTCCTTGAAGCAATTGCAGGAGCTGTTGCAGCAAATGGGCTATCGCGTGACCGAGTCCGAGCAGGCCGGTAACCGTCAGCTCTTGTCGGCATCGCAAGGCATTGGTTTTGCTGTGCGCCTGGGCAATCCTGCGCATGAAGCGGATCAGGCACTGGACTACACCCTGAGCTGCGCCTTGCGCGTTCAAGGCCAGATGCCTGCCGGGATTGAATCGGCCTGGAATATTGGCAAGCGCTTTGCTCGCCTGGCCGTGCAAGGCGAGTTTCTGGTGCTGGAAATGGACGTGATTGTGGCCGGTGGTGTGGCCCCGAGCTATCTGCAGGCCACCGCTGAATTGTGGGACCGCTTGTTGCAGGAGTTCTTGCTGTTCCTGCGTCAGCATGCGGCGGCCAACAACGAAGCCAATAGCGCAGACAAGGGTGAGGCGGTCGCTGCTCAGCAAGAAGCTGCACAAGTGACGGCTGAACCCACCGACGCTGAACACACTGAAGCGGCACAGGCTTGAGTCAGGTGAGCATGATGACGCACCCCAAATTCCTGCTGCAAAGTGTGCTGGCCATGAGCCTGTCGGCCTTGCTGGTGGGTTGTGGAAAAAATGGTGATGCCCAGGCCCAGCAGCCGCAAGCTGCCGGGCAGCAAAGCAGCGCTCCGGCATCAACGGTAAAAAGCAGCGCTGTTACGCCTGCGGTCGCCACGCTGGGGCAAGTGGTGGTCAGCCAGGAGGAATTGCAGCAGTTCCTGCAGGTCTTGCCCGCTGCCCAGCGTGAAGCCATGCGTAATGACCGCGTGGTGCTGGAGCAGTGGCTGCGCAGCCGCCTGGCCGAGAAGGCCGTGGTAGAGCAGGCCAAGGCCCAGGAATGGGACAAAAAGGCCGAGATACGCAGTGCTATTGAAGAAGCGCAGAATCAGGTGATCTTGCGCAGCTATCTGCAATCCGTGTCCGAGCCGGCGGCGGATTACCCGTCCGAGCAGGATCTGCAAACGGCGTATCAGGCCAATCAGGATCAGTTCCAGGTGCCGGCCATGTACCGCTTGAGCCAGATCTTTTTAAGCGTGCCGGACAAGGACGAACAGGCTTTGGTGCAAGCGAAGAAACGGGCAGATGCCTGGGTCAAGCAAATGCGCGAAGGCAAGGCGGATTTTGCTGCTTTGGCCAAAGAGCATTCGGACGAGAAAATCAGTGCCGAGCGCGGTGGCGACAATGGCTTTTTACCGATGAGCCAGCTGGTGCCTGCCCTGCGTGCCACGGTGTCCAAGCTGGAGCCGGGGCAGCTTAGCGATCCGATTGTGCAGGCCGATGGCGTGCATATTCTGCAAGTGACGGATTTGCGCCCGGCCAGTGTGCGTTCGCTGGAGGAAGTGAAACCGGCGCTACGTGATGCCTTGCGTCGTCAGCGACAGCAGGAAGCGACTCAGGCTTACGTGGCAGGCATGCTCGATGCCGATACGGTGACTGTGGATGGCAAGGTCTTGAGTCAGTTGTTGCAGCAGACTCAATAGTCTTGGGCTTATTGGCTGATGCGGGATGAGGCATCAAGCAGAATGTTGCAGGCAGCAGGCAGCAGGCAGCAGGCAGCAGGCCAAGGGGCAGGGCAGGTGAAGGAGGATGGCATGCGATTGTGGCGGATCAGCAGTACGCATTGGGAAAAGCAGCATGAAGCCACGCCGTGGTTCAGTGCCAAAACCTCCTCCATCGCCATCTACCATGCCTCGCCGTTGGCAGCGGTATGTGCCTATTTGCTGCGTCACTGCCTGCCGCATCCTGATCTGATCCCCGCCCACGAAGCCTTGCTGTCGGTCGGGGTCAGCCAGCATTTGATACGCCGGGCGCAAGTCTCGCGCCACTGGCATTTCAATCTGAAAGAAACACGCGAGCTGGCCTTGCGCTGGCGTTTGCTGGCCGACAAGCCCGTGCTTTGCGTACCGGCCTTGAATGGGGCGAACCAGTATCTGATCGACACACGCTCGCCTCTGTTTCCCTTGATTCACATTTACCGCCGGGATGCCCAGACGCTGGAACGCAGTCTGGAGCAGATGCGCGAACACCTGCAGGGCACCACGCCCTGGCTGGTTTTGCGCTAAGAAAACAGCGGGATTGGACTGTCACTATGTTGTCATTGGGGACTTCTACAATCGCCTCGCCTCACCCCTTTTCGTTTCACTGTCCGACGCCGCGGCTAGACCTATTAACGTGCGCATGACCATGACTCAGGTGGCGATCAGTGTGGCGGTGTTACTCGGCGCTTTCTTGTTATTTGCCTGTGCAAGTTTCGCAGTTGCCCGGTCTGATGCTGACACCCTGCTAAATTCTTCGGAACGCTTGTCTTTCGACATCCCGGCCCAGCCTTTGGCGCAGGCCTTGGGAGCGTATGGACAACGCTCTGACCTCTCTGTGCTGCTGGACGGTGCCGACCCGCAGCGACCCATGCCAGCCGTACGCGGCGACATGACGCGCAAGCAAGCCTTGTCCACCTTGCTGGACGGCTCGGGCTTGCAGGCCTATTACGTGGATAACCGCTCGATTGTGATTCGCTTGCCCGATAGCAAACCGGGCCGGGCCAGTGCCGGGCAGCGTCCCTTGAACTTGAACCATATTTCCGGTGTTCGGGATGGGGCGCATGATTACAGTGCCTACGTCACGCGCGTGCAGCAGGCGGTGCGCAATGCTCTGTGCCGTTCGCCGCAGACCAGACCTGGCAGCTACCGTCTGGCTATGCAGCTGTGGCTGAACCCGGACGGGCAGGTAGAGCGCGTGCATTTGCTGGGCAGCACCGGCAAGACAACACGCGACGACGCCATCAGCCGTGTGCTGGGTAATTTGTCCATGGGCGTGGCCCCGGATGCCAGCCTGCCGCAACCTCTGGTTCTGCTGCTGGCCCCCGTCTCGGGCCATGTGCGTGATGACTGCCCCTTGCAGGCGGGGAGGTAGCCCATGTCCGAAGCCCTGCGTAGTCGTTTGCGTCAAAGCCTGATCGCCCGTTACACGCATTTGCGTCGGCGGCTGGAACGCACGATAGGTTCGCGTGAAGATGCGGCGGATGCCTTGCAGGAAACCTGGATACGAATCGGGGGCGTGGGTAATGGCGTGTCCGTGAATAACGACGAAGCTTATTTGCTGCGCATGGCCACCCATATCGCCATTGATTCCTACAAACAGCGCAACAGCTTGCTGACTGCCATGGATCTGGACGCTTTGAGCCATATTGCCGACGACACTTACGATACCCAACGCTGTGCCTGGGCGCGCCTGACGACGGCGCAATTGCTGGCGGTGTTGCAGGACATGCCCATTCGTCAGCGCACGATTTTGATGGCCTCGCGGGTGGATGGTTTGACCTATGCCCAGATCGCCAAACAGTACAATATTTCGGTTTCCTTGGTGAACAAGGAAATGATGCGCGCGCTGGATTATTTGCGTCTGCGTTGCGCGGAACAATTTAACGATGCTGTGGGTGTCAGCGTCTCCGATAGTCTGACTGACGCCTAGTATTTGCTCCCATGAGTCTCTCTTCCTCCCCCCTATCCGAAGCCGCCCGCAGCCAGGCCAATCAATGGTGGGTGCGCCTGCATTCGGGCAGCGCCCGGCAATCTGATGCCCAGAGTTTTCAGCAATGGCTGGAGCAAAGTCCCGAGCATCGTGCGGCCTGGCAGGAAGTGACGGTGACGATGGACACGGTGACGCCGGGTTTGCAGGCAGCCAGACACCTGCTGCCGGAGTGGAAAGCGCCGGCTGCTCAACCAGTCTTTACGGCACGGCGTGCCTTTATGGGCGGAGCGTTTGCTGCCTCGGCCTTGGCGGTGGTGGCGGTCGTCCATCCCCCTTGGGGCTTGTGGCCGTCCTTCACGGAGCTGACGTCGGACTTTCGTACCGGCGTGGGCGAGCAGCGTGAAATCCAGATCGGTCAGGCGGTGGCCATTCAGATGAACACGCAGACCTGCATCAATCGCCGTGATACCGCGCAAGGCGCAGGCATAGAGCTGGTTGAAGGCGAAGTGGAAATTCGCGTGCTGGATGGGGTCACTAGCCATCTCCAGGTCCAGGCCGGTCCAGGGCGCATGCAAGCGCAACAGGCGCAGTTCAATGTGCGCTACACCGGCAAGAACGTGACGGTGACGTGCTTGCAAGGACAGGTGGTGGTGCAAGCCAATCAGACTGTCACTTTGCAGGCAGGCCAGCAAACGGTTTACGACTATGAACGCATCCACGCGGTGCAGCGTCCCAATCTGGATCAGGTCAGCTCCTGGCGGCGAGGCTATCTGGCTTTTGAAGGCCAGCCCCTGGCTGATGTGGTTGAAGAACTGAACCGCTATCGGCCTGGCAAGATCGTGGTTTATAGCGACAGCTTGAAGAGCCGCCCGGTGTATTTGAGCCTGTCCATCAGCGATATGGATTTGGCCTTGGACATGCTGCGTGCCATGTCCGGCATACGGGTGCAGGAGTTGGCGGGCGGCATTGCTCTGGTAAGGCAGGCTTAGTTACATAAAGTAACAAAATAGGCATGATTGATTTCTCGCCAGAACCAGTCTTGTAGATATGGATACGAAATCCCTCCAGTCTTAAGCCGGGAACCTCAAGCAATGTCGCCACGCCTACGCAGTTTGTCTTCCAAGTCATCTGATCCTAGAAACCCTGTCGATAGAGCTTCTCGCGACAAGTCCCGAAACCGCCTGACGCCGGTGGCCCGAGCCATAGCGACCTTGCTGGTCACAGGTGGTTTAAGTGCGCAAGCTTATGCACAAACCCAACCCGTATCGGGCGCGTGGTTTGCGTCGCGCGGGGCGGTGGAACGCAATGTCTCCGGCGCACAAGGCGGGATGGTTGATCCCAGCAATGGCCTATTGAATTCGGCAGCACGCCAACATGCCGAAGCCCGCCAGCAATTGGCCCGTTCGGTAGAAAATCTGGGTCGTACTGCCAGTGCCATTGCAGCCCAGCAAGCTGCACAAAAAGCCGCTCGCGAGGCTGCTGCCAAAGAGGCCGGTGTGCCGGACGGCTATGTGCAAGGCGGGGTGTGGGATCGTGATGCTGCAGGCAATCTGCATGTCTGGACTGGAGCCGAGCGGCCTGTCCATACGGAAGACAAAGGCCAGCACAACGTCGCTATCAAGCAGACCGACAGCAAAGCGGTGCTGAACTGGGAAAGCTTTAACGTGGGTCGCAACACCACGGTGCAGTTCCAGCAAAAAGCCACCGATGCCGTGTTGAACCGTGTAGTGGGAGCAGACACGGCACCTAGCCAGATCCAGGGTGCGATCAAGGGTGATGGCACCGTCATGGTGGTGAACCAGAACGGCGTGGTGTTCAGCGGTTCGTCGCAGGTGAACGTGCGCAATCTGGTGACGGCAGCGGCCACGATCAGCGACAAGCAATTCACCGAAGGCTTGTACGGCAAGGATGCCAACACGGCGTCCTTTACCAATGCGCAGGGCAAGATTGAAGTGCAGGCTGGTGCGCATATTGGCACACATGCCTCCGAGACCGTGAACCAGGGCGGGGGCTATGTGCTCTTGCTGGGTCAGGAAGTGGTCAACGCGGGCAGTATCTCCACTCCCGGCGGACAAGTTGCCTTGGCGGCGGGTGAAAACTTCATCATCCGCAAGGGGATGGGGACAGAGGAAAACGTCAACTCCACCACTCGTGGCAATACCGTGGTGGTTCAGACCGGCGCTGCAGATAAAGCAGGCAAGGTGCAAAACACGGGTCTGATCCAGGCCGCGACGGGCGACATTACGCTGGCCGGTCGCACCATTCAGCAAGATGGCGTGCTGGTGGCCAGCACCTCGGTGCATAGCCGCGGCACCATTCATTTGTCGAACAACAAGAACGATGCCCAGTCCAGCGTGACCTTGGGCAAGGACAGCGTCACGGCGATTGTGCTGGATGAAAGCGCTGCCACCGCCTTGGATGTACAGCGTGAAGCCCTGATCAAGGAATCCGATAAAGAAGGCGATGGCATGCGTCATCGTCGTGACCAGTCGCTGGTGCAAATTGCCAGCGGTGGCGATGTTGTTTTCGATGCTGACAGCCTGACCCTGGCCACTGGCGGCCAGG
This sequence comes from Alcaligenes faecalis, assembly GCF_009497775.1. Classification (NCBI taxonomy): domain Bacteria; kingdom Pseudomonadati; phylum Pseudomonadota; class Betaproteobacteria; order Burkholderiales; family Alcaligenaceae; genus Alcaligenes; species Alcaligenes faecalis. Next base: position 3,696,017 of record NZ_CP031012.1, on the reverse strand, counting down.
TCTTTGTGGATGCGGCCAAGAACAGCGACGTCCGCAAAGATGCCGTGATTGATGTCTCCGGTCACGTGGGTGTGCGGGTGGCGATGGAAGCCAATAATGTGCAGATCAATATCCAGGGCAACGAGCAGCGTGATGCCCCGGTTAACCGCGAAGGCGACAATCTGCGCAGCAGCGATGTCTGGCTGGATCGTCGCAATCTGGTGTTTGTGCCTGCCGGAACCAATGGCTACGAGAAAGACCGCTGGTATACGGCAGGTGGGCTCTTGGAAGTGGGCGGTTACCTGGGGGTAGCCAGCCACGGTATTGGTGAGTGGTCGGCCCAGGGTGGCACTGTGCAGTTCAGCGGTGCCAGCGTGGTGACGCGTCCGGGCTCCATCATCAATCTGTCCGGTGGCACCTTGGATGTGCAAAGCGGATTTGTTCGTCAAAGCTGGTTGCGGGGTGTGGATGGACGCCTGTACACCGTAGACAGCGCTCCGGGCGATCTGCTTTACGAAGGTCTGTACAAAGGCTACCAGCAGACCAGCGCTCGCTGGGGTCAAACCCGCAGTTTCTATAACCCGATTCTGGCACCCACACAGCGCTACGAAGAAGGTTACACGGTAGGGCGTGATGCCGGTCGTTTGGTTATCTCGACCAAGGCGGCGGATCTGCAAGGCCATATCGAATCCGCAACCTATCAGGGCCCGCGCCAAATTCAGGCCCCAGTGCCCAGGCTGGATGGTTATCAGCAATCGCAAACCGCTGTGGCTCGCCGGGCGGAGCTGATTCTGGGTGGCTGGACGCCGGTTTATGACAAGGACACGCAGAATCTGCGCTACACCCCTAGTGCCTTGATCGAGAAAGTGGTGATTGGCAAGACCAGCGGGCAAGACGGCGGTGATGCGTCGGATGCCGCGTCTTCGTCCATCACGCTGGACTCGGACTGGTTAACGAAAATGGGCCTGGGCGCCTTGCGGGTGTACGCCAGCCACAACGTGGCCGTCAATGACGCCTTCTCTGTCGCTTTAGGTGGCGAAGTGGCGCTGCATGCTGCCCAAGTGGATGTGAATGCCGATGTGACCGCTCGCGCTGGCCGTATTGTGCTGGGCGATATGGTGGAGAAATGGGTGAGCTCCGGTAATGGTTGGCAGCCGAGCAAAATAGGGGATGTACCGGCTACCCATCTTGCGCATACCTATATCGCTTCCGGCGTGACGCTGGATGCCCGTGGTCTGTGGGGCAATCAGGAACTGGATGGCCGCGACATGCGCTATCTGCCTTATCGCAATGGTGGTGACATCGTGGTTCGCGGCAGTGCCGATGTGACGGTTGCAGAACATGCCTTGCTGGACGTGTCCTCGGGTGCCACCTATATGGCGGACGGTTCTGTGCAAGGGGGCAAAGGCGGCAATATTACCTTGGCGGCGGACGCGAATCCGACCAGTGGCTCGGGTATGGGTGGCAAGCTGTTTTTTGAAGGTGAAGTGCGTGGGCATGGCGTAGCGGGTGGTGGCACGCTGCGCTTCCAAAGCGGCAATGCCGTGATTCTGGGCGGGACGGTCGCCGGTAGCGATGGTGTCTTGCAAGCAGGCGAGGCTTCGCTGGCCGATCTGGTGACTCTGGAAGGTTTCACCGTCGCTGCAGGCGCGATTTTGCCCGTGGATTTCCATTACACCCGTACCCATGCGGAAGCGGGTGAGGTGATCGGTGGTGCCCCCAAGGTGACACAAACCAATCCGTCCAGCTGGATTCATTTGAGTACGGCCTGGCAGTTGCCCAAGCCAAGTAATGAAAACGCCAGCTATACCGTGTGGCTGTCCAACGGTCAGCAATTACGGGTGGATGGCTATAGCTGGAGTGTGGCACCGACTTTGCCGCCAGGCACCGTGATCATGGAGATCATGAATCCGAGCAGTTTTCCGACAGATTACGTCTTGTCGCCGGAGATCTTCCCCAATGGCGTGGCCATTGCTCCTGCTGCCGGTGTGTATAAAGCGGGCACGGTTGCCACTGCGGATCTGAGCTATGCCGCAGGTACCTTGTTGCGCGCAGGTACTCGTCTGACACAAAACGTGGCGGTGGATACCTTGCTGCATCTGGACAGCAGCCAGTTCCAGAAGGGTTTTGGGTATTACGAAGTAGTGGGCGGCTTTGGCGTAGCGGTGGCCGAGGGTGCCAATCTCACGCTGAACATGCCCGTCATGCAGCTGGATCTGCCTGCGGCCCGCCAATTGTCTACCGGCAGCGACCCGTGGCAAGCCGCCACATTGTGGCTGCCTCCGGAGTTCAGTGAGTCACCCGAAAAGGGCGTCGTCAGCCAGCGCGGGGGTGCTGATCTGACCTTGAGCTCCGGCTTTTTATACAAGAAGCAAAGCGTGGACCCCAGCGGCGCTTCGCTGACCGTGGGCAAGGGCGCACACATTGCTGTGGATAGCGGCCAGAGCATTATCTTGCAGGGTAATGGTCAGATCACGGTTGAGGGTGCCTTGCAGGCAGCGGGCGGCAAGATTGGCATTTATGACTTGGGCACCTCCGGTGACGATACCAGCCATATCAAAGGCCACGATGGCTCAGTCTGGTTGGGCAGCACGGCCTTGCTGGATGTGTCGGGCAAGGCACTGATGGCGGTGGATAGTCAGGGCCAGCGTTACGGCAAAGTGCTGGATGGTGGCCGTATCGAGATCGGCAACAAGTACCAGCCAGCAGCCACCGCCGTGGATACCATCGACAGTTTCATTGTGGTTCGTGAAGGGGCGCGCCTGCTGGCTTCGGGTAGCGCGGCCACGGTGGACTTGCCTGGCCAGGGCGCACAAACGTTGGCTTCCAATGGCGGCGTGATTCATCTGTCCAGCTTCAATGGCCTGTACCTGGATGGCGATATGCAGGCCAAGGCTGGTGGTGCCAACGCGGTAGGCGGCACGCTGTCCCTGGCCTTGGAAGCCCCTAATTACTCGATCGCCGCTGGCCCTAGCGATCGCGTGCTGGTGCATCGTGAAATGACGCTGGTGCGTGAGCAGCAGCTGGAAAACCTGTCCGCTGATTTGCTGCCCGGACGTGCGGATGCGGGCTTGCAGTACGGCCACGCCCGTATTGGCGTGGATCGTATCCAGAGTGGTGGTTTCGATAACCTGGCCTTGCTGGCCAATGGTGTCTTGTCGATTGAAAACGGTGTGGACCTGACGATGGGGCAAAGCCTGCATCTGGCCGTGCCCAAGATTGCCTTGGCACCGGGTGCCATTCTGGGGGCCACGGTCAAGCTGGCGGCCCCGCATGTCCGCTTGGCTGGCGTCACCCGCGCTACGCGCGACAAGTACCTGACCCCGACTGTGCAGGATCCTTCCAGCAACTCGGGCAAGATGGTGGAGTTGCCGGACGACTCCCATCTGCTGATTGAGGCCGGCGTGCTGGATATTGGCAACCGCGTAAGCTTCGGGGCCTATGGCAATACAGTGCAGTCCACCAAGGCGGAAGTGTCGCGTCCCGGTTTTGATACGGTAGAACTGCGTGCTCAGAACGATCTGCGCTTTTTGAAGCATGCCGTGGGTGACCGTACCCATCTGCTGACCGATGGCAATCTGGTGCTGGCCGCAGGCCGCATCTATCCCGGTACAGGCGTTGTGGCTGAAGTGCTGGCTGGACGCCATGTCATGCGCGATCAGTGGAACAATTCGCAAATTCTGTTTGATCCGGAACGCAGTCTGCGTATTGAGCGTATTGGCAGCGGTGATGTCCTGCCCCCTTATTCGGCCTTTGGCACCTTGCGTTTGCAGTCGGCCAATATCGAGCAGGGCGGCGTCCTGCTGGCACCGTTCGGTCAGCTGGAACTGGGCATAGGGGTAGGCAGTGGATTGCAGTCCCCGACCGCATTGGTCTTGCGCCCTGGCAGTATCAGTTCGGTCAGCGGCGCGGACTTGCTCATGCCCTATGGCGGTACCGTAGATGGTCTGACCTATAACTATGCCGGTGTAGACGCCCCCTACGCGGGTCTGGGTGGCATGCTGGGCAATTTGCATTTGAAAGCCAGTAGTGTGGAGGTACAGGAAGGCGCCCTGATGGATTTGTCGGGTGGTGGTGAGCTGACCGGTGCAGGCTTTTTGCCGGGTCGTGGCGGCTCTACTGATGCCCGTTTGCACCCTCTGGTTCAAAGTACGGCTAACGGTTTTATCCTGCCCGGACTGTCCAGCAATCCGGTGTATGCCGTTGTGCCCGGTGTCCAGCACGTTGTTGCTCCCTTGTCGGCTGAAAACGGCGCAGGCGATCCCATGGTGGGACGCCAGATTCACATAGGTTCGGGCGTGCCGGGTCTGGCGGCAGGCACCTACACCTTGCTGCCATCCACCTATGCCTTGTTGCCAGGGGCGTACCGCGTTGAGATCAATGGTGCAGCCAGTGCCAATGCAGCCCTGGGCGGCACTATTGCTATGCGCAACGGTTCCTACAGCGTGGCCGCCCGTATGGGTATTGCCAACACAGGCATTGTCGATAATCTGCCATCCCGTGTCGTGCTGACCTCTGCCGACACACTACGTCAGTATTCCCAATACAACGAAACCTCCTACGCGCAGTTCGGTCTGGACTGGGCTACCCGCGACAGCGTGCCTCGTCCACAGTTGGAGCGTGATGCTCGTCAGCTGGATCTGATTGCGAACAGTCTGAAGATTGCGGAAGGCGTCGCCCGGTTTGCCCCGGCCGAAAAGGGCCGTGGCGGCACCGTGGTACTGAGCGGACCACGCATTGAAATTCTGGCAGATGGCGCTGCGCCTACGGCGGGTTTTGAGGGCATGTCTGTCGAGTCCGGCATGCTCAATCGCTTGGGGGCGGCTGGTATCAGCGTGGGTGGTTCGCCTTCCTCCACCTTCTCTTTGCAAGGGTACGGTTCTACCCGTGATGCCTGGCGTGTCAGCCTGGGCAATACCCGCAGCGACGAGATTTTTGTACGTGATGGGGCAGTGCTGGAAGCGGCACAGGTGTTCCTGGTCGTGGGCAATCGTGAAAAAGGCTTGACCGTCGAGCAGGGCGCCACGATCAATACCTTGGGCAAAGGCGCTGCGCCCTGGGATTCCACGGAAGGCTATGTGCTGGAACCCGGTCAAAAAGGGGTTTTGGCTCTGAGCAATGGCTGGCTGGATGTGACTGAGCCTCGCGCGGATGACAGCTGGGGAACGGTAGGCGCGGGTTTTCTGCATATAGGTACGTGTGCGACGGGTGCCAACTGCTCCGGTGAAACCCGTTTGTATTCTGAAGGGACGATTACTGCGTCCACCAATAAGGCTTTTGAGCTGGATGAGTCCGTGCGTTATGGCACGCGCAATCTGGTGCTGGCGATGGGGGGCATTAATGTGGGCGGGGCGGATGCCTTGGCTCAAGCAGCAGCCAAAGGCATTTTGCCCTCGGGTCTGACCTTGAACCAATCCGTACTGGAACGCCTGCTGCGTGGCGACACGCAAATGGGTGCGCCGGCCCTGGAAAATCTGGTGCTGACGGCGCGTGACGCCGTGAACTTCTACGGTGATGTGAACCTGAGCACCATTGATCCGGCCACCGGCAAATCCGTTCTGGAGCGCCTGGTGCTGGGTACGCCTGCTATCTATGGCTACGGCGATGCGAATACGCAAGCGCGTATTGAAACAGGCACGCTGGTTTGGAACGGAGCCACCACACCCGCGGGGGCGATGGTTGAAGGTGGTGCCGGTACAGGCAGCGGTCGTCTGGTGATTGATGCCCAGCAGATCGAGTTTGGCTACGGCCCGCGCAGCCAGCCTGACACTGTGGGCACGCATGAGCGCCTGGCCCTGGGCTTTAGCACGGTGAACCTTAATGCCAGCGAACGCATTACGGCCAACCACAAAGGCTCTTTGGCCGTGTATCACAGCCGTGGTGCCTGGGATGAGGCCACCAAGGACTGGACCTACTACGGTGGGGATTTGAATTTCAGCACCCCTGTGTTTACCGGGCAGGCGGGTTCGATCAACCACATCCGCGCGGGTGGCAATATTCATGCCGTTCGTCCTGAAGGCGTGGATTACGTACAGCCCGATGCGGCAACTGCTGCCCAATCGCTGGGTGCAGAGTTGATGCTGGATGCAGGCCGTTACCTGAATTTCGATAGTGCTGTTTTGCTCCCTAGCGGCAAGCTGACCCTGACTGCCCAAGGCGATGTGATGCTGCGTGACGGTGCGCAGATCGATATGGCAGGTCGCCCCATCCGCTTCTTTGATGTCAGCAAATATAGCTGGGGTGGCGATGTCATCCTGAACAGTCGTAGCGGCAATGTGATCCAGGATGCGGCTTCCCTGATTGACCTGTCGGCCCAGCAAAACCGCGCCGGTAAATTGACGGCACTGGCAATGGATGGCCTGCTGGATCTGCGTGGCCGTATCAGTGGGGCTGCCAGTGGACACTACGATGCGGGTGGCACGCTGGTGCCGTTTGCTGCGGGCTTTATCGAGGCGCGCGCCCAGCAGATTGCAGACTTTGCCGGCCTGAATGCCCGTTTGAATGAAGGCTCGCTCTGGGGGGGGCGCAGCTTCCAGTTGCGTCAGGGTGATCTGAGCATTGGCGACGAGCTCAAAGCCCGTGAAATCAATGTGTCCGTGGACAATGGCAGCCTGACTGTGGTGGGCAAGGTGGATGCCAGCGGCGAGCAGGCCGGCAGCATTCGTCTGGCCGCCAAGCGCGGGGTAACCTTGGCAGGGACTGCTGTTCTGGATGCCAGCGCCAGCGTTCTGCGCCGTGACAGTTACGGGCAAGTAATTGCAGCACCTAACCGCGCTGTGATCGAACTGGATTCGGGTCAGGGCCGCCTGGTTCTGGCTGATGGCATGCGCATGAATTTGAGCGTAGCCGGAACCAATGCACGCTATGGCACAGTAGCGTTGAATGCACCCCGTCTGGGTGGCGCAACGGGCAATGATGTGGATATTGATGCTCGTGGCACGCTTAATATCAGCGGTGCCAAGTCTATCGCCGTCAATGCCTTCTACCAATACGACGATGCCGAGCCAGGTACGGACTTGAGTGTGGATGGCCGCAGCTATCAGCGTATTGATCAGGACTATCTGCGCCAGAAACATCAGGACAGCGAAACCTTCATCAACAAGGCCTTGGCGAATCAGGCCCTGATGCAAGGCAAGCTGGCCGGACTGCGCGCTTATGGTGATGAATTCCATCTGCGCCCTGGCGTGGAAATTGTCAGCAATGCGGCCATCAATCCGGATGGTGATCTGCATGTGGACGGCGATATTGATCTGTCCAGCTTCCGTTACGCCAGCGTGAATCCGCATAGCCAGAAGAACTCGCAGTATGGCTCGGGCGAGGCGGGGGCTCTGGTCCTGCGCGCCGCCGGAGATCTGGCGATCTTCGGTAGTGTGACCGACGGTTTTGATACTTCCGTCCTGGGCGTGACCTCGGATGACGATAGCTGGGTACTGCCCGCAGGCCGCATGCCTTTTGGTGGTGATCTGGTGATCCCGCACGGGGGGATGGCCACTCTGGATACGGGTACTCAGTTTGCGGCGGGTCGTACCTTGAATTACGACGTGCCCGTTGGCGCGATGACGCTTCCGCGTGACACAGTCATTCCTGGTCTGATGAGCCTGGCCCAGAACTTGTCCTTGCCCGCAGGCACGATCCTGTCGGCGGCGGTGCTGGATGCCTCGGGCCAAGTGCTCTATGCCGCAGGCACGGTTCTGAAAGAGCCGGTGGTCTTGCAGGCCACTATGCAGCTCTCGGCAGGTTTCCGCCTGCCTGAAGATGTGCAGATTGCCGCGACCTGGTGGCCCAAAGGAGTGTCTTTGCCTGTCGCCATGAAGTTGAGTCAGCCAGTGGCACTGAATAAGGGGGCCCTGGTCCCTTCAGAGACGGATGTGATTTTGCCTGGGGGCGTGGCCATGATTGATCTGCGCCCACGTGCTACCGACGATACCCAGGGGCGTACCTTGGCCTTGGCGCCGATGCTGGCAGCCGGTTCGCAGTCCTGGGATATCCGCCTGGTGGCCGGTGCTGATACAAGGGCAGCCGATAGCCGCCTTACGCAAGTGGATAGCACGCACCGTCTCATGTTGGCTGACACCCATTTTGGCCTGGGCGTAAAGTCTTTGCCTGTGCCGGGGACAGGTTTGCCCGCCGTCTATGGATGGGGGGATGTCAGCCGCTTTGAGGAGCTGGTCACCCTGTTGAGCGGCGGGTACTGGTTGAGCTTTGTCCCGGTAGAGGGACAGCCGGTGACCCAGGAGCAGGTTGACGAGTTGCTGTTGTGGGGAATGATCGGTGCCGACGTAACGGAACTGAATATCTATGGAATGGGTGAGATGGCTACCGAGCTGTCACCCGCGACTCCGCCCGAGATGGAGGATGTCAAATACGCGGCCCGTGAGCAATTGTTCAGCGTCTTGCGTACGGGTGTAGGCGATCTGGACCTGGTGTCCGGCGGTGATATTGAAATGAATTCGCTGTACGGGGTGTACACCGCTGGTACCCCTTCCGCTTCCATGGGTGAAGCCTATAACCAGGCGCGCGGCAAATTGTTTGATGGCACTATCCTGCGTGCTGAAGGCAAGCGCTTCGAATCCCTGGTGGATGGTGGTGCAAACAGTCTGTATCAAGCCTGGTATCCCGAAAACGGCGGTAATGTGCTGCTGCGGGCCCAAGGTAGCGTGAAAGGTGATCTGGTCGGCAATAACAGTGCCAGAAATGATCAGGGCTATACCTTCTACAACACTCGTCAGCAGATTGCCTCAACGGCGGTCGGCAGTTGGCTGTGGCGCCAGGGTACGGGCAGTGCCGTATCGGCCCAGGAAGGTGTGCCTGGTGCCTGGTGGATTAATTTCGGGACGTACGTGGCAGGGGCGGCCAATGGTGCATACGATGCCTACGAGTCCTGGTTGGCCTCCAATGAACCATTTCTGACAGGCTTTGTGGGCGTAGGCACATTAGGCGGTGGCAATTTGACGGTAGAAGCCGGTGCCGATGCGGGCATGCTTGATCAGCGCGGTATCCGCAGTACATGGAACCAGCAGGCTCATACTCCGCGCAGCCAGGGCCTGCATCTGGTCGTGGGCAGTACCGGCCGTGTCACCCAGGGTGGTGAGTTGGTACAAACCGGCGGTGGAGATCTGGTTCTGCGCCTGGGAGGCACCTTGAATCCGAATCCCGAGGTGCGCCTGAACGAATACGATCTGAACAGTACTTTTGTGAACCTGCGCGGAGCTACAGCGCTGGATGCAGGGGCCATTGGCGGGATCAAGCTGAGTTTTGGCGGCACAGATCAAATGGATACCCGGCCAGGCAATATCTACGCGGCGGGCGGAGGCCCGGCGACGGGTGGCCCGATTTTGGTCTTGGGTGATTCTGCCGTGCGCATGCAAACACGTGGCGACCTTGTGCTAGGCAGCGTCGTCGATCCAGGCCGTACTACCTTGCTGCATTCCACACCGTTTTCTGTAGATGGTCAGCACTATGACGGCAATGGATGGTCCTGGTTTTCCTTGTGGACACCGGCGACTGGGGTAGACATGCTGAGCGCAGGTGGCAACCTGACGCCGACCACGGCCTGGGATGAACGTAATTCGTACGAAGACACGCGCTGGAGCGATCCGGGCCGTAACCAGTCTCACAATGGCGATGGCAGTTTCTACCCGTCTATCCTGCGAGCAGCGGCGGCCAACGGCAGTATTTTGTATGGAGCCAGCGCCAGTGGCGCAAGTGTATCCGTGGCCGCAGGTGGGCTGTTGCGTTACGGCTTCGGCACGGTGCTGGCCCCATCCCCAATGGGCGAGCAGTTTGTAAATGCAACGGGCCGCGGGGAGCTGCAACTGCTGGCACGTGGCTCCATTCAGGGGGCGGGTTATGTGTTCTCGGCATCAACAGCCGACCCGGCTGCCATGCCTAGTCCGCTGCGTCCCGGTTTTGTCGGTCTGATGTCCGAGACCGGTGGTGGGGAGTTTGGCCAGAACCCAAGCATTATTCATAACGTGGATTTGGCCGCGATGCGCTTGAATGACTGGTTTACGGTCACCAGCAAGGCGGTAACTTCCTATGCGGGTGGTCGTCAAAATACAGGCTCTCTGTTTGTTTTTGGCACGCCCGTGAATGTGGCCACGGCTGCAAGCCAACGTCAGCCAGCCCGGTATTACGCAGTCAATGGTGACATTGTGGGCCTGCGTGTCGGACAGGAGGTGCTGCTGGGTTATCCTCCGGGTTCGCAAGGTTCGCGTATGGAAGGCTCGGTCCTGGTCGCGATTCGTGCGGGTCGTGATATTACCGATTCCGGGACCCGTCTGGGGCAGAAAGACGCGGTGGCCGGAAGCCGGAGCTCGACGGCCTCGACCCGAGGCAATCTGATTACCCACGCTTGGGCGGACGATATTTCCATCGTGGAAGCAGGCCGGGATGTGCGTAACAGCAGCTTCTATATTCTGGGCCCCGGTTTGCTGGACGTGTCGGCAGGACGTCATGTGTATCTTGCCGACAAGGGCGAGATCAAGAGTCTGGGACCGTTGGCAATGAGCGGCTCGGATAGCCGAGGCGGTGGTGCGAGTATTTCGGTCTCGGCCGGGATGGGCGAGGGTGCGCATTGGGATGACTTCGCCGCGCGTTATCTGAACCCGGACAATCAGGCTGATCTGGAACTGCCGTTTGCGGATCAGCAGGGCAAAGCCTTGTATGTCTATAGTGGTGGTCTGACGCTGGCGCAGTGGTTGCAGAGCGAATTCAACTACGCAGGCGACGAAGCCGGTGCACAGGACTTCCTGGAGCAGAAACAGACAGAGCTGGATCTGGTGCGCGATCAGGCACTGGCAGAAGGGCGCACCGCGTCCAGCCGCCCCTTGGCGCGTGAGTACAAGCTGGAGAGCCAACTGCATCTGGTCAACTGGCTGACAACACGCTTTGCGGGCGATAACGGCTTGGGTCTGCATTTCGATGCCGCCAGCATGGATGCACGCAGCTTCTTCGATGCATTGCCACCCGAGCAGCAGCGCAGTTATCTGCGTAACGTCTACTACGCAGAATTGCGTGCGTCAGGCCGTGAATACAACGATGGGGACAGCAAGCGTGCGGGCAGCTATTTGCGTGGTCGCGAAGCCATTGCCACCTTGTTCCCCGAGCAGGATGCACAAGGCAAGGCCCTGAATTATGCCGGTGACTTGACCATGTATAGCAGTGCGCTCTATTACGACGCCGACTACGTCAATAATACGAGCGGTAAAAACCGACCCACGCCCAAGGTGAATTACCTGACCAAAGCTGAGTGGGAGGCCCTGGGAATGCCAGGTTATAACGTGTCCTTCTACGACGTGCTGGATGCCGGTATTCATACCAACTTTGGTGGTGACATCAGTATCCTGACACCCGGTGGCCGTGCTCTGGTGGGGGTTGATGGTGGTTTCAACCCCGGCCCAGGCTCGGGGGTGATTACGCAAGGGGAGGGGGATATCAACTTCTTCTCGCAAAGCGATATCTTGATGGGGCAGAGCCGGGTCTTTACGACCTTTGGTGGCAACATCCTGGCCTGGTCGGCCGCAGGTGACATCAACGCTGGTCGAGGCAGCAAGACAACGGTGGTCTACACCCCGCAACGTCGTGTTTATGACTTGTTTGGCAACGTGGCGCTGTCGCCATCCACACCGAATACCGGCGCGGGTATTGCCACGCTGAATCCTGTTCCTGAAGTTCCACCAGGCTATATCGATTTGATTGCGCCGCAGGGAACCGTGGATGCGGGCGAGGCCGGGATTCGCGTGTCGGGCGATATTAATATCGCCGCCTTGCGCGTGGTCAATGCCGACAATATTCAGGTACAGGGCGAGTCCAAAGGTATTCCGGTCATGGCGACGGTCAACACCGGAGCGCTGACCAACGCCAGCGCAACGGCATCCTCGGCCGCTTCGGCGGCGCAGGATACCGTGAACCGCGCTCGTGCTCAGGCTCGTCAGAATCTGCCTTCGGTCATTACTGTGCAGATTCTGGGATTTGGGGATGCAGGGCAGTCAGGGGGCGGGGCCACATCGTCAGGAGCAGGCCCAGCGACTTCCAGGATAGATGCCTCTGCGTATCGCCAAGACAGTACGGTGCAGGTCCTGGGACTGGGCGCCAATCCGCAATCCGCTCTGGATCGATTGACGCCCGAGGAGCGGCGGCGGATGACACTGTAGCCTGAGCCTGGGAGATCTGATCATGTTGTCGACTTGCCTGCCCTTGCCGACCCGCAAGCGGAATGAGGAGTGCGTGACGCCGCAGTATTCACTGTGCTTGTACTTGAAGGTGAACTACGAAGAACTATTGCGGCAACTGACCATCCGGCTGCGCTGCCGCGACCGCGCAGCCGATGCCCTGCACGATACCTGGCTGCGCCTGCACGGCAGCCGGGAGATCGGGCCAGTGGCCAACCCGCGCCAGTATCTGTTGCGCATGGCCAGTAATCTGGCTATTGATGAATGGCGTGCTGAATCAGGCAGGGGCACGCTGGTGCCCTTGGACGAACTGGAGGAGCACCAGCAGGTTTCCCCCATGCCTGGTCCGGAGTCCAGTCTGATCGGCCGGTCCTTGCTGTCAGTCCTGATCTACGCCATTGAGCTGCTGCCCCGCCAACGCCGCGCCATCTTTCTGGCGGCCCGCCTGGAAGAGCAAAGCCTGAGCGTGGTGGCCGAGCGCTTCGGCGTCACTACCAGCAAAGCTCGCAACGAACTGCGCCGGGCAGAGGCGCATTGCGAACAGGCGTTGCTGGGAAACTGGACGGAACTGCGGCAGGGGCGCAATACCTGTGTGAAACCACCACCGACCATGAGTGCCGGGTTCGGGTGGATGGCGGAGCCGGTGGGGTTTTGAGAGTGGCCCTTGTTCAGGGCCTCTTTGGGTGCATATCGAGATTCTCGATAATCTTGCTTTATCGGTATTGTCGATACGAGGATGGGAGCGGATTAGCTTCTCGTGCCAGCTAATGTGGCCTTGTGCTGTGTTGATAGATTTCAGCAGAGCAGAAAAACAAAAAGCCCAGTCGTTTGACTGGGCTTTTTGTTTGAATTCTTGGTGGCCTGGGGCGGAATCGAACCACCGACACAAGGATTTTCAATCCTCTGCTCTACCGACTGAGCTACCAGGCCAACGTGTACTGCTCGGTAAAAATAGAACTATACCACGTTTTTTGATTTGTGCGCATAGTACAACAAAAATTTTATGCATCTTTTCGACTTCAAATTTGCCGTACCCCTAGGAGGGTGCCCTTTTCAGAGAAAAGTGGGCTGCATAAAGGAGTGCAATTGTAATCACAAAAAGGCAATTCAAGTAACATTTTTGGCAAAACCCCTGCTTGCGGCGTAAAATCACTTAAATTTCATGCGTTTTGCGTTTGCAAAATTGCCTGTCTTGGTCTTTTCAGGGCTATAGCCTGTACTGCTCATGTCTGTAGATGTTCTAACCTTCGGTCTGAATCATGTGTCCGCGCCGGTTGCCGTGCGCGAGCGCGTTGCGTTTCCGATCGATGTGTTAAAGCCTGCGCTTGATACCTTGCGTGCCACTTTTGGTACCGGTGTACGTGAAGCAGCCATCCTGTCTACCTGTAATCGCACCGAGATCTACTGTGCCGCCGAGCCTCATGTGGCCGAACGTCTGCCCGAATGGATGGCGGACTTCAACAGCCTGCGCTCTGCCGAACTGACCCCTCATTTATATCGCTACAACCAGAACGAGGCCGTGCGCCATGCGTTCCGTGTTGCCAGCGGTCTGGACTCCATGGTCTTGGGCGAGCCCCAGATTCTGGGTCAGATGAAAGATGCCGTGCGTGCCGCCAACGAGGCCGGTTCGCTAGGCACTTTGCTGCATCAATTGTTCCAGCGCACCTTCTCGGTGGCCAAGGAAGTCCGTACGCAAACTGCTATTGGCGCCCATTCGGTGTCCATGGCGGCGGCGGCCGTTCGTTTGGCCGAGCGCGTGTTTGGTGATCTTAGTCAGGCCAAAGTGCTGTTTATTGGCGCTGGCGAAATGATCGAGCTGTGCGCCACACACTTTGCTGCGGTGAACCCCTGTAGCATCGTGGTCGCCAACCGTACTCAGGAGCGCGCTGAAAGTCTGGCGTCCCGCTTTATGGCCAGCACCATGAAGCTGGCCGATGTGCCCGAGCGTCTGGCTGATTTCGATGTGGTGGTGTCCTGTACGGCCAGCACTTTGCCCATTCTGGGTCTGGGCATGGTGGAGCGAGCCGTGCGTTCGCGTCGTCACCGCCCTGTGGTCATGGTCGATCTGGCTGTGCCACGCGATATTGAAACCGAAGTAGGCCGTCTGGACGACGTGTATCTGTACACCGTCGATGATCTGGGCCGCTTTGTACAACGGGGTGCCGATGCCCGTCAGGCCGCTGTAGTTCAGGCCGAAGCCATTATTGACACCCAGGTGCAGCACTACATGCACTGGCTTAGCACCCGTGCGATTGTGCCGGCCATTCTGGATGTGCAGCAGTCGGTCGAAAAAGTACGTCAGCACGAGCTGGAACGCGCCCGTCGCATGTTGGCCCGTGGTGATGATCCGGCAGAAGTCATTGAAATGCTGGCGCATGGCCTGACTCAAAAGTACATGCACGGCCCTATGGCTGAATTGACGCGCAGCGAAGGTTCCGAGCGCGAGCAATTGCTGAACCTGCTGCCTCGTCTGTTGCCCTCGACCACCCGTCGACGTTAGCGTTTGGGCTGTTTGTCTGTTCACCGACTCTCCTGCGGTGCAGCCCGATCGCTTTGAACTGCGCCCAGACCCTCTGATTTTCCCTTTAGGCTGTTCCCTATGAAAGACTCTATGCGCAGTCGGCTTGAGCAATTGGCTCGCCGTCTGCATGAAGTTGATGCCTTGCTTGCCGAGCCTGAGATTGCCGGCAATATGGATGAATTTCGCAAACTGTCGCGCGAGCGTGCCGAGCTGGACCCTGTCGTTACGGCTTTTAAGACCTATGAAGCGGCCGAGGGCGATTTGCAGGCGGCGCAGGACATGATGTCCGACCCCGAATTGAAGGAAATGGGCGAGGAAGAATACAAGCTGGGCAAAGAGCGTATCGTTCAACTGGAAGACGAGCTGCAAATTCTGCTCTTGCCCCGCGATCCGGACGATACCCGCAACGTATTCATTGAAATCCGTGCCGGTGCCGGTGGCGATGAAAGTGCTCTGTTTGCCGGGGATTTGCTGCGCATGTACATGCGTTACGCCGAGAACTGCGGCTGGCGCACGGAAGTCATGTCTGCCAGCGATTCGGAAGTGGGTGGCTACAAAGAAGTCATCGTGCGTATCGAGGGCCAGGATGTGTATGGTCGCCTGAAGTTCGAATCCGGTGCGCACCGTGTGCAGCGCGTGCCCGAAACCGAAGCCCAGGGCCGCATTCATACCTCTACGTGTACGGTAGCCGTCTTGCCTGAAGCCGAAGGCCTGGCTGAAATCACTATCAACCCCGCTGATTTGCGCGTGGACACCTTCCGTGCCAGTGGTGCCGGTGGTCAGCACGTGAACAAGACGGACTCTGCTGTGCGCTTGACTCACTTGCCTACGGGTTTGGTGGTGGAGTGTCAGGATGACCGTTCCCAGCACCGTAACCGCGAAAAAGCCTTGCAGGTGCTGGCCGCTCGTCTGAAAGACAAGCAGCAGCGTGAGCAATCCGACAAAGAAGCTGCCGAGCGTAAAAGCCTGGTTGGTACGGGTGACCGCTCCGAGCGCATTCGCACCTACAACTTCCCGCAAGGCCGCATGACGGATCACCGCATCAACCTGACTTTGTACAAGCTGGGCTACATCATGGATGGCGATCTGGACGAACTGATCAAGGCCTTGCTGTCCGAACATCAGGCCGGTTTGCTGGCTGATCTGGCACAGGCGTGAGCATGAGCTTATCCGGTGAGCAGGCCGCGCCCCAAACGGCCACGCCTGCCGATTTTCCCCGCACCTTGCGAGCCTTGCAGCCGCTAAGCCCTTTGCCGCGCCTGGAGCGTGACATGCTTTGGATGCAGGTGCTGGGCGTTGGTCGCTCCTGGCTGATTGCGCACGACACGGACGAGTTGCCGCTGGACAAGATCCGAGCCTATCAGGCTCTGGAGGCCCGCCGCGTGGCGGGTGAGCCCATGGCTTATATCGTCGGCGTGCGCGAGTTCATGGGCCATGAGTTTCTGGTGTCGCCCTCGGTGCTGATTCCACGCCCCGATACCGAAACCCTGGTCGAGCGCGCGCTGGAGCGCGTGCAGAACATTCCATCTCCCCGCATTCTGGATATGGGCTGTGGCAGCGGCGCCATTGCGGTTTCACTGGCGCTGGCACGTCCTGATGCTCATGTGGTCGCCAGTGATATCAGCACGCTGGTATTGGCGCAAGCGGGCTTAAATGCTCAGCGTTTGTGTGGGAAAGTCGAGTTTTGCCTGGGGAGTTGGTACGATGCCGTGGCAGGCCAGGAACCTTTTGACCTGATCGTGTCCAACCCTCCATACATTGCAGTGGATGACGAACATCTGGCGCAGGGCGATGTGCGGTTCGAGCCGCGTCAGGCACTGACAGATGGCTCTGACGGCTTGACGGATTTGCGTACAATAGTTCAGGGAGCCGGGCCGTATCTACGCCCGGGTGCTAGTCTTCTCATGGAGCACGGCTGGGATCAGGCCGACCATGTGCAAAATATGCTGCGGCAGGCAGGGTTCAAACAGGTCATCAGTTACGAGGATCTGGCAGGAATCCGGCGGGTCACAGGTGGACAGTGTTAATTCTTTTCTTAAGAGAACATCATGAGTGAAGTTCAAGATTTCATCCGCGAAACCGTAACGGAAAACCCAGTTGTGCTGTTTATGAAGGGCACAGCTCAAGCTCCTCAGTGCGGTTTCTCCGCACGCACCGTGCAGATTCTGCGCGCTGTTGGCCTGAGCCAAGTGGTTGTGGTCAACGTGCTGGACGACGCCGAAGTGCGTCAGGGCATCAAGGATTTCTCCAGCTGGCCCACCATCCCTCAGCTGTACATCAAGGGCGAATTCGTCGGCGGTTCGGATATCGTGTCTGAAATGTACGAAAACGGCGAACTGGAAACCATGCTGCGCGAGGCTGGGGCTCTGGAGTGAGCACCAAGCGACGCCTGGTCATAGGTATGACCGGGGCCACCGGGGCGGTCTACACCGTGCGTCTGCTGCAAGTGCTGCAGTCCTGTCCGGATGTGGAAACCCATTTGGTGATCTCGCCTTCCGGGGTGCTGAACATCAAATATGAGCTGGATATCGGCAGGCACGAGATCCAGGCTTTGGCTGATCAGGTGCACAGCTTCCGCGATGTGGGTGCAACCTTGGCCAGTGGCAGTTTTCCTACCGCCGGCATGGTGATTGTGCCCTGTTCGATGCGTACCCTGGCCGCTGTGGCGCATGGTCTGTCCGATAACCTGATTACCCGGGCGGCCGACGTTACCTTGAAGGAGCGTCGTCGTCTGGTGATGATGGTGCGTGAAACGCCATTCAATCTGGCGCATTTGCGTAATATGACAGCCGTGACGGAAATGGGCGGGATTATCTTCCCGCCTATGCCCGCGTTTTACCTGCGTCCCAAAAGCATCGACGATATTGTCGATCACACGGTGATGCGGGTGCTGGAACTGTTTGATATTCAGGTGCCCGGTGAACGCTGGGATGGTTCGCAAAAGCCGAGCTAAGGCCTGATAGCCATTCGGTGGGGGCAAAAAAGCCCCGATATAAATCACCAGTATCTGGAATAAGACCCAGGTTTTGAAGATTTATATCGGGGCTTTTTGTTGCCTGCGTGTCGCGTGTCTTCCGGCGGCTAGCCTCAGGCTAAGCCGCGTGCCAGGTTTATTGGCCGGAGCGCCTTTTGCTCATGAACACAATCTGCTGTTCACCAGAAGCGGCAGGCTGAGCTGGCGTGAAGGCATCCTGACGCACGCCCGGAGTGGCCTCGTCGCT
This sequence comes from Alcaligenes faecalis, assembly GCF_009497775.1. NCBI lineage: Bacteria > Pseudomonadati > Pseudomonadota > Betaproteobacteria > Burkholderiales > Alcaligenaceae > Alcaligenes > Alcaligenes faecalis. The sequence continues at coordinate 3,678,123 of NZ_CP031012.1, read as the reverse complement.
GTCTTCCTCAAAGCCTGCAGCCAGCAAGCTCTCGGGCAGGTGATCATCAAAATAATCCTGATCAAAGCCCTTGTCGCCTTCCGGGTCTGCCTGTCCTGTCACCTTCAGATCTGCAAAGTTATGCAGCTTGGGGTCCATCAGGTGCGAAGGCACCACGCGGGTCAGGGCGCCAAACACGTTCCAGGAACGGTGCGGGAATTTCTTGTCCCAGTCCGCAATCATGCGGTTGATTTCCTGGCGCTTCAGGTTTTCCTGCGAGCCGCACAAGTTACAGGGGATGATGGGGAATTCTTTGAGCTTGGCGTAGGCGATCAGATCCTTCTCGGGCACGTAGGCCAGAGGGCGGATCACAATATGTTCGCCGTTATCCGACATCAGCTTGGGCGGCATGCCTTTCATGCGGCCGCCGTAAAACAGATTCAGGAAGAAGGTGGCCAGAATGTCGTCACGGTGGTGGCCTAGGGCGATCTTGGTGGCTCCCAGCTCCTTGGCGACACGGTACAGGATCCCGCGGCGCAGGCGCGAGCACAGCGAACACATGGTTTTGCCTTCGGCAATCACGCGCGTCACTACCGAGTACGTGTCCTGAGTTTCGATGTGATAGGGCACACCCAGCTTTTCCAGATACTCGGGCAGGATATGGTCAGGGAAACCGGGCTGCTTCTGGTCCAGGTTCACGGCCACAATGTCGAACTTGATTGGCGCGCGCTTTTGCAATGTCATCAGCACGTCCAGCAGGCCGTAGGAGTCCTTGCCGCCGGACAGGCAGACCATGATCTTGTCGCCTTCCTCGATCATGTTGAAGTCCCCGATAGCGCGGCCCACTTCACGCATGATGCGTTTGCTCAGCTTGTTGTCGTTGACGCGCTGCTTGCGTTCAGCCTTGCTGGCAAACACGGGAGTATCGGTTTCGGAAGTGGGTAGGGTGCTGGTGTCTTGGGACATAAGGAAAAGCGGATAGAAGTGTCATCGTGGCCCCGGCAGGAAGCGGGGCGGGGCTTTAGCGGCTGCGTTCGATCTCGATGCCGACGGCATCACAGTCGGCAAAGGCCTCGGGCTTGCTGGCCCGGATTTTAACGCGTTCCACGGTCGGGAAATCATTCTGGATGCGATCAGCCAGGCGTTCCACCAGCGTTTCCAGCAGATTGGTGTGCTCGGTGGTGCTGACTTCAATCAGCGCCTCGCGCAGCTGGCGGTAGTCCAGCACGGTACCAATATCGCTGTCTTCTACGTCTTGCGTAATGGTGGTGTCGAATTCGGCATCAATATGCAGGGGCTGGCGGTGAACCAGCTCGTGGTCCAGCATGCCGATAGAGGCTTGCACCACCAGATTGTTGATAAATATACGGCGTGTCGTCATGGCAAAAACAAAGTATCAGGCCCGCCGGGTATGGCGGGCCTGTGAAGTCAATCAGGACTGGCGGCTCAGGACGCATTCGTCCAAGGCAGGGCGCGCCAGTTGCAGCGTGAAGCAGTGTAGTTCATCGCGGCGGAAGGCGTGGACCTGAACGGTTTGACCCGGCTCGTAAGCGGCCAGCAGACGCTCCAGGCTGGCCGTGTCGCTGACACGCAAGCCGTCAATCGCGACCAGGGCGTCACCTGCAGACAGGCCGGCTTGATGCGCTGCACCATCAGTGAAGACGGTAGCCAGCTGGCATTGGCCTGCGCTTTGGCGCAAGCGGGCGTTCAGGCTGGGCAGCTTGGAGGAGGCTTGCCATTCCAGCTTCAAGCCTTGCTCGGCCAGCCAGGGTTTCAAGGGCAGGTCTTCGCAGCCTTCAACGTAGCGGGCAATGAAATCTGTGGCGTCGTAGCCGGTGGCTTCCAGAATCAGGGCAGGCATGGCGTCTTCAGGAATGCCTTGTGGCTTGCCTTGATAGAAGTCGCGGCCATAGCGTTCCCACATCAGCAGCATCACATCATCCAGGCCCTTGGCTTGCTGGGTGTGGCTGCGAATGCACAGGTCCAGGCCCAGGGCAATCAGGGCGCCCTTGCTGTAATAGCTGACCAGTGCGTTGGGGGAGTTTTCGTCCTGCTTGTAGTAGCGCGTCCAGGCATCAAAAGAGCTTTGTGCGGCGGACTGCTTGAAGCGGCCTGGGCCACGCTCAACGGCATTGATGTTCTTGGCCAGCAACTTCAGGTAGTCGGCTTCGCTCAGCACGCCCGAGCGCAGCAGCATCAAATCGTCGTAGTACGACGTGAAGCCTTCAAATACCCACAGTAGGCGGGTATGGTTCTCGCGGCTCAGGTCATACGGAGCAAAAGCGGCAGGCTTGATGCGCTTGACGTTCCAGGTGTGGAAGTACTCATGGCTGACCAGACCCAAAAAGGTTTGGTAGCCCGCGCTTTTCACCGACTTGTCCTGGCCCTGGGTGGGCAGATCACGGCGCGACGCCATCAGGGCTGTCGAGGCGCGATGCTCCAGACCGCCGTAACCGTCATCGGTCACCATGGTCATGAATATATAGCGCGAGCTGCCATCCAGGAAGGGTGCGCGGCGGGTTTCAGGCTCAAAAAAGGCGATTTGTTCGGCGCAGATTTTCTCTACATCACGGGCGATGCGCGGCAAATCCAGATTGGGGATGACGCCGGTAAAGACCAGCTCGTGTTCAGCACCATGGGCAAAGAAACTGATGACCTGGGGCGTGCCCATTTCAATAGGGTGGTCGATCAGTTCGTCGTAATTGCTGGCACGGTACAGGCCAAAACCATAGCGATCGGCCGCGCCCGGCATGCCAGTGGCTTCGGGCAGGCTGGTGTAGACCTGCCAATCTTCCATGTCCTCGTTGGACACCAGTTCCAGCAGGCAAGGCTGTTCGGTCTGTCCTTCAACGGCCAGCAGGGCGGTGGTGCCATTAAAGAAAGCGTGAGTCTGATCAATATGTGCACCGCGTACGGACAGGTCCCAGGCATAGACCTGGTATTGCACGTTCAAGGGGCCCTCGCAGGGCTCGCACTGCCAGCGGTGATTGTCCAGCTTGCGGATGGAAACCGGCTTTTCGCCAGAGAAGGCAGCTATGCTTTCGATCTGACGCGAGAAGTCGCGGATCAGGTAGCTGCCAGGAATCCAGGCCGGAAGGCTCAAAATCTGGCCATCTGTTTGGGGGGAAGTGATCTGTATCTGGACAGTCAGGCGGTGGCCGGCGAGATCTGTCGGCTCGGCACGGTAAAGTACGGGTGTAGGTTCCATTCCCCTATTCTATTTAATTTTTCTGGGAGTCAGCATGAACGAACCCTTAGTCAAAGCAGAGGTGCATGGTCGTGTTGCTTTATTGACATTAAATCGGCCCAAGGCTTTGAATGCGCTCAATAACGAGCTGATCGCCGAGTTGTATGCCCTGTTAAAGAAATACGATGCCGACAACGAAATCGGTTGTATCGTGCTGACCGGTAACGAAAAAGCCTTTGCGGCTGGTGCCGACATCGGCGCCATGAAAGACTGGAATTACCACGATGTCAGCTCCCAGGACTATCTGGGTGGCCAGTGGGAAGAACTGCGCCGTTTCCGCAAACCCATCATTGCCGCCGTTGCTGGCTACGCCCTGGGTGGTGGCTGCGAACTGGCCATGCTGTGTGACTTCATCATTGCCGCTGACTCCGCCCGTTTCGGTCAGCCAGAAATCAAGCTGGGCGTAATTCCCGGTTTCGGTGGTACGCAGCGTCTGCCCCGTGCCGTGGGCAAGGCCAAGGCCATGGATCTGATCCTGACTTCGCGCATGATGAATGCCGAAGAGGCCGAGCGCTCCGGTCTGGTGTCACGCGTGGTGCCTGCCGACAAATTGCTTGAAGAAGCACTGGAAGCTGCAACGGTTATTTCCAGCATGTCCTTGCCTTCGGTCCTGATGGCCAAGGAATGCGTGAACCGTGCTTTTGAGTCGTCGCTGGAAGAAGGTTTGCTGTTCGAACGCCGCAACTTCCATGGCTTGTTTGCCACTGACGACCAGAAGGAAGGCATGCGTGCCTTCGTCGAGAAGCGTAAGCCCGAGTTCAAGCACCGCTAAGTTTCTCAATCGCTGATAAAACAGGGGGTGTGTTGTAAAATTGCTGCACTGCAATGTTACAAAATAAGCTTACCCCTTGATGCCATTGAGATTGCGTATATCAGCCTTGCATTAAGTATCAAACAAGCAAGGCTGAATTTGCTTACAACAAAAAAAAGACGCTATACTTTATGGGTTTGACGACACCGGCTTTTGAAAGGGGCCGATAATATTGCGCGGATGGATTGGCTCAGGCCTTTGCAGTACATCCACCCACACAACGTTATCTGATTGTTTCCTACTATGAATCAGCCGATTTATCAGCAGACAGGCACCACAGCCAAGGTGCAGGCAGCAGGGGACAAAGCACCATTTCCTGAACCCGTAGTACTTACGCCCGAGCAACGTAGCCGCATGGCTCGCCGGGCAGGGCAAGGAATTGTGCGCACACTTGTTGCCCAGGCCTTTATGGGGCTGGTGGCAATTGGCCTGTCGGCATGGATTTCCGGCGCATATGCAGCAGCCTCGGCACTTATCGGTGCGGCTGCTTATTTTGTGCCTAACGCATTGTTCGCATTGCGTCTTTTGCTGGGTTTGATGGGCGGCGGCAACGCCGGAGCGCTTTCCTTCTTCTGGGGGGAGGCATTCAAACTCGGTTTTGCGGTATTGACACTGGCAACGGCTGCCATGGCAAACACGGGCTGGTTGGTTTGGCCTGCCTTGCTCTTTGGCCTGCTATGTGTCTTGAAGGGATATGTGCTGCTGCTGTTTTTCCGCAAGCTGCCATAACGAATTTTTGTTTCACGGGCTTGTCCCATAACGTATACATCACAGGGTAAATACAGATGGCTGCTGCTAGTGATATTTCGCCTCAGTCAGGGTACATCCAGCATCACTTGGTTCACTTGAACAACTTGGGTGAAAAACAGGATGTTCTGGCCAACTTCGGTGTCATTAACTACGACTCCATGTTCTGGTCCCTGCTGATGGGTCTGGTTGTGGTTTTCTTTCTGTGGCGCGCCGCTTCGGCCGCAACAGCCGGCGTACCAGGCCGCTTGCAGTCTTTTGTAGAAATGCTGGTCGATTGGGTTGAAGACCAGGCCAAATCCATTGTTCCCAACGCTGAGTCCCGGAAATTTGTCTCGCCCCTGGCGCTGACCGTGTTCCTGTGGATCATCATGATGAACGTGCTGGACTTGCTGCCCGTTGATGGCCTGGGCTGGATCTTCATTCAGACCGGTCTGGCCGCCGAACATGGCGACCCTCTGTACTACCACCGTATTTTGCCAACCGCTGACCTGAACGTGCCAATGGGCATGTCCATGGGCGTGCTGCTGCTGATGTTCTACTACGGCATCAAGATCAAGCACCCAGGCGGCTTCGTCAAAGAGCTGTTTACTGCACCGTTCACCGCGACTGGCCTGATGGCTGTTGTGCTCGCACCTTTCAACTTCTTGCTGAACTGCATCGAATACGCGGCCAAGTCTGTGTCTTTGGGCATGCGGTTGTTCGGCAATATGTTTGCTGGTGAACTGGTTTTCATGTTGATCGCTCTGTTGGGTGGCGCATGGACAGGGTTTAATGGCGCCAGCCTGGGACTGGGTATCGGTCACATTCTGGCCGGTTCTGTGTGGGCAATCTTCCACATTCTGATTGTGTTGCTCCAGGCGTTCATCTTCATGATGCTCACCCTTGTCTATATTGGACAAGCACACGAAGGCCATTAATCCGATTCCGACTGGACAATGGTGTCTGGTTGGGGGGAGCAGGCTTAGCCTGCTAACGCTTTGATTTTTTTGAATTACACCTGATTTTTAACCAAGGAGTTGTCATGACCAACGTAGCTCTCGTTGCTCTTGCTTGCGGTATCATCATCGGTCTGGGCGCTTTTGGCGCTTGCATTGGTATCGCCCTGATGGGTGGTAAATATCTGGAAGCATCGGCTCGTCAGCCTGAACTGATGAACGCTCTGCAAACCAAGATGTTCCTGTTGGCCGGTCTGATCGATGCTGCTTTCCTGATCGGTGTCGGTATCGCCATGTTGTTTGCATTCGCCAACCCATTCGTTGGGTAATAAGGCGAGTCCGTTGCCGCTTTTGGCAGACGGGCAGGCAGTCGTCGTTAGCGGTGTGTTGCTCGATTTGATCATGCACCGCTTGTCGACTTGAACATACATGTGTCAGGACGCATACCGCATCCTACACACGTGGTATTGAAGGGATACGACCGTGAATTTAAACGCGACTCTCTTTTTTCAGATGATCGTGTTTTTCGTTTTGGCCTGGTTTACGATGAAATTCGTATGGCCGCCACTGACGAAAGCAATCGATGATCGTCGTCAGAAAATCGCTGATGGTTTGGCTGCTGCCGATAAAGGCAAAGCCGATCTGGCACAGGCCCAAGCGCGTATCAGCCTGATGGATGCTTCGGCCAAGTCCGACAACCATCAACGCATTGTCGACGCTGAAAAACAAGCGACTGCTCTTTTGGAGCAAGCTCGTCGTGAAGCCGAAGCCGAAAAAGCCCGCATTATTGCGCAGGCCCAGCAAGACGCTAACCAGGAAGTGCAACGTGTACGTGAAGGTCTGCGTAGCGAAGTGGCTGCCTTGGCTGTCAAGGGTGCCGAGCAAATCTTGCGACGCGAAGTTGACGCGAATGCGCACGCCCAGCTGCTCGAGCAGCTCAAGGCAGAACTTTAACATCAAGGCAGGCCATGGCTGAACTATCGACTATTGCCAGACCTTACGCCGAAGCCCTGTTCGCCGCCGTGCGCGACGACAGCCAGGGCCTCGAATCGTGGTCGGCCCTGTTGTCCGAAATGGCTCAGGTGGCCGGTCTCCACGATGTGCGCGAGGCACTGAACGATCCGCGCCTGAATAACGGGCAGCGACTCGAACTCTTTACGGGCCTGGTTAAGTCACAGGTCACCGAAAAGGCTCGCAACTTTCTTCAATTGTTGGTGGATAACCAGCGCATCTTGCTGTTGCCACAAATTGCAGAACAGTTTGATCTATTGAAACACCAACTCGAAGGCACGGCGCAGGCACAAATTATCAGTGCTTTCCCGATGGCTGAGGCTCAGGTTGCTGAGCTGACCGCTGGGCTGGAGAAAAAGTTTGGCCTGAAGCTAAAACCGACTGTGACCGTCGACGCTGACCTTATCGGCGGTATTCGGGTGATTGTTGGTGACCAGGTGCTCGACACTTCCGTGCAGGCCCGGCTGGCCAGCATGCGCGATACGCTGACCGCATAGCGCGAGTCAGTAAACAGGATTTCAGGAGTCTGAACATGCAACTTAATCCGTCCGAGATCAGCGAACTGCTCAAGAGCCGCATCGAAGGCCTGGGTGCGTCGACTGACGTTCGTACACAAGGCACGGTCGTATCCGTGACCGACGGTATTACGCGCATCCACGGTTTGTCCGATGTGATGCAGGGCGAAATGCTCGAATTTCCGAACAACACGTTCGGTCTGGCCCTTAACCTCGAGCGCGACTCTGTCGGCGCCGTGATTTTGGGTGAATATACAGGTGTTTCCGAAGGCGACGCAGTTAAAACAACTGGCCGCATTCTGGAAGTACCCGTTGGCCCCGAACTGCTGGGTCGTGTGGTTGATACTCTGGGTATGCCTATCGACGGCAAGGGCCCGATCAACGCCAAGATGACAGACGTCATCGAGAAAGTGGCTCCTGGCGTTATCGCCCGTGAGTCCGTCTCCCAGCCCATGCAGACCGGCACGAAAGCCGTGGACTCCATGGTGCCAATCGGCCGTGGTCAGCGCGAACTGATCATTGGTGACCGTCAGACCGGTAAAACTGCCGTGGCTGTGGACACCATCATTGCTCAAAAGGGCAATGGCGTTAAATGTATCTACGTTGCCGTGGGCCAAAAAGCTTCCACGATCAACAACGTGGTGCGCAAGCTCGAAGAGCACGGTGCTCTGGAGTACACGATTGTTGTGGCCGCCTCGGCTTCCGAGTCCGCCGCCATGCAATACCTGGCTCCTTACTCCGGTTGCACCATGGGTGAATACTTCCGTGATCGTGGCGAAGACGCCCTGATCATTTATGACGATTTGACCAAGCAAGCTTGGGCCTACCGTCAAGTATCCCTGTTGCTGCGTCGCCCACCAGGCCGTGAAGCCTACCCTGGTGACGTGTTCTACCTGCACTCCCGTCTGCTCGAGCGCGCTGCTCGTGTGAACGCCGAGTACGTAGAAAAATTCACTAACGGTGAAGTGAAGGGCAAGACCGGTTCGTTGACCGCACTGCCTATCATTGAAACGCAAGCCGGTGACGTTTCCGCTTTCGTTCCAACCAACGTGATTTCGATTACTGACGGTCAGATCTTCCTGGAGTCCGACCTGTTCAACGCTGGTGTTCGTCCCGCTATTAACGCCGGTATTTCGGTGTCTCGCGTGGGTGGCGCTGCTCAAACCAAGGTCATCAAGAAGCTGTCCGGCGGTATTCGTACCGACTTGGCTCAGTACCGTGAATTGGCCGCGTTTGCTCAGTTCGCTTCCGACCTGGACGACGCAACCCGTCGCCAGCTGGAACGTGGTAAGCGCGTGGTCGAACTGCTCAAGCAGCCCCAGTACCAGCCTCTGGCTGTGTGGGAACTGGCCGTGAGCCTGTACGCTGTGAACAACGGTTACTTCGACGATCTGGAAGTCGCTCAGGTTCTGCCTTTCGAGAAAGGCCTGAAAGATCACCTGCGCAGCAAGTTCGCTGCTCTGGTTGAGCGTATCGAAAGCAAGAAGGAACTGGTTAAAGAAGACGAGGCTGAGTTGGTTGCAGCCATCCAGGACTTCAAAAAGCACGGCGCTTTCTAATCATTGTTGGCAGGCGCCGGAAACCCCGGCGTCATGATTAGCGGGAGTCGACAGCCTAGTCTGGCTCCCGATAATGCCCTTACAGGAAAGTGTGATGGCCGGAATCAAGGAAATTCGTACTAAGATCAAGAGCGTGCAAAACACGTCCAAGATCACCAAAGCCATGGAGATGGTGGCGGCATCCAAGATGCGCAAGGCGCAAGAGCGGATGCGTGCTGGCCGTCCCTATGCAGACAAGGTGCGCGAGATTGCTTCGCATCTGATGCAGGCGCACCCCGACTACACTCACCCCTACATGGTTGAGCCCGCCGAAGTCAAATCGGTAGGTATCGTGGTTGTCAGCACGGACAAAGGTCTGTGTGGCGGCCTGAACACCAATATTCTGCGTCTGGTACTTGCGCGTGTTCGCGAGTTTGAAGACAAAGGTATTAAAGTTCAGACAACGGCTCTGGGTGGTAAAGCTGCTGGAACATTGGCGCGTGTTGGTGCCAATCTGGTTTCTCAGGAAGTGGGCTTGGGCGATGCGCCTAACCTGGAACGTCTGATTGGCGCCATCAAGGTGCAGATCGACGACTTCGTGGAAGGCCGCATTGATGCTGTTTATCTGGCGACCAGCCGCTTTGTCAATACGATGAAGCAGGACCCAACATTTATTCGCTTGTTGCCTCTGCCTTCCGGTCTGAAAGATCCTTTCCAGGCTGGTGATCAGGTAGTCGCTCAAGAAAGCGCTAACTCTTCCGAATACGGTTGGGATTACATCTACGAACCCGATGCCAAGTCGGTTATTGACGACTTGTTGCTGCGTTACGTAGAGGGTCTGGTGTATCAGGCCGTTGCCGAGAACATGGCCTCTGAGCAGTCTGCCCGTATGGTGGCCATGAAAGCCGCTTCGGACAACGCCAAGACCGTTATCGGTGATCTTCAGCTGGTCTATAACAAGACCCGCCAGGCAGCGATTACGAAAGAAATCTCTGAAATCGTGGGGGGTGCCGCCGCTGTGTAATCACGGCAAGGCACACCATCAAAGTTATATTGCAAGGACTCAACATGAGCAACGGTACCATCGTTCAGTGCATCGGCGCCGTGGTGGATATTCAGTTCCCCCGCGACAGCATCCCTAAAGTCTACGAAGCATTGACTCTCGTTGACGAAAGTTCGGCTTTCGCAGAAAAAGGCCTGACTTTTGAAGTACAGCAACAATTGGGTGACGGTGTAGTTCGCACCATCGCCATGGGCTCCAGCGACGGCCTGCGCCGCGGTATGGAAGTGGCCGGTTCGGGCGCTCCTATCTCCGTGCCAGTCGGTGTTGGTACCCTGGGCCGCATTATGGACGTTCTGGGTCGCCCGATCGACGAAGTCGGTCCTATCCAGTCCGACGAGCGTCGCGCCATTCACCAGGCTGCTCCTACTTTCGACGAACTGTCGCCTTCCGTAGAGCTGCTGGAAACCGGTATTAAAGTGATTGACCTGGTTTGCCCGTTCGCCAAGGGTGGTAAGGTTGGTCTGTTCGGTGGTGCCGGTGTGGGCAAGACCGTGAACATGCTGGAACTGATCAACAACATCGCCAAGGCACACAGCGGTCTGTCCGTGTTTGCCGGTGTGGGTGAGCGTACCCGTGAAGGTAACGACTTCTACCACGAAATGGCCGATGCTGGCGTTATCCAGATGGACAACCTGAGCGAATCCAAAGTGGCCATGGTGTTCGGTCAGATGAACGAACCTCCAGGCAACCGTCTGCGTGTGGCACTGTCCGGCCTGACCATGGCCGAGAAGTTCCGTGACGAAGGCCGTGACATCCTGTTCTTTGTGGACAACATCTACCGCTACACGCTGGCCGGTACCGAAGTGTCCGCTCTGCTGGGTCGTATGCCTTCTGCAGTGGGTTACCAGCCTACGCTGGCCGAGGAAATGGGTAAGCTGCAAGAGCGTATTACCTCCACCAAGACCGGTTCGATTACGTCCATCCAGGCCGTTTACGTTCCAGCCGATGACTTGACTGACCCATCGCCTGCTACGACCTTCCTGCACTTGGACTCCACCGTTGTGTTGTCTCGTGACATTGCTGCTCTGGGTATTTACCCCGCTGTGGACCCTCTGGATTCCACCAGCCGTCAGCTGGATCCACAAGTTGTGGGCGAAGAGCACTACGCAGTGGCTCGCGGCGTTCAGCAGACTCTGCAGCGCTACAAGGAATTGCGCGATATTATCGCCATTCTGGGTATGGACGAGCTGTCTCCAGAAGACAAGCAGGCTGTTGCCCGCGCTCGTAAGATCCAGCGCTTCCTGTCTCAGCCTTTCCACGTGGCAGAAGTGTTTACCGGCTCGCCTGGTAAGTACGTTCCACTGGCTGAAACCCTGCGCGGCTTCAAGATGATCGTCGACGGCGAGTGTGATGCTCTGCCAGAACAGGCTTTCTACATGGTCGGTTCCATCGACGAGGCTTTCGAAAAAGCCAAGACTATTCAGTAATAAGGATTACTCATGGCTAAGCTTCATGTTGACGTGGTCAGTGCCGAAGAATCGATCTTTTCCGGTGAGGCAAAGTTCGTGGCGCTGCCCGGCGAGGCTGGAGAGCTGGGTATTTTGCCCGGTCACACTCCACTGATCTCGCGGATTCGTCCCGGCACGCTGAAGATCGTTATGGACGATGGCAGCGAAGAGCATATCTTTGTCGCTGGCGGCATACTCGAGGTTCAGCCTGGGAAAGTCACTGTATTGTCGGATACCGCGATTCGCGCACACGACTTGGATGAAGCAAAGGCTCTGGAAGCCCGCAAACATGCGGAAGAGGCCCTGCGCAACACCAAGGACAAGGCCGACATCGCTGTTGTGGAAGCCGAGCTGGCCATGCTGGCCGCTCAAGCAGCCGCAGCACGTCGCTTGAGCAACGTGCGCAAGCACTAAGTTCAAGTCGGTAGCATCCGTGAAAAAGCCACCCTTAGGGGTGGCTTTTTTGCGTTTGAAGCAGTTGAAGGGATGGGTGGGAAAGTCTAATTTCCGGGTAGCAACAGCAACCAACCCACCATGTGAGTTGCGCCTATGTCAAAGGTATAAGTAGAGATTCCGACTGACGGTTGGGGTGTACATGATTCGTCGGACTCGGCTACTACAGTACAGAATAAGCACATCATCCGCTTTGTTGGCGGTACCCATGCGGCTTGGTTTACGACATCTGTTTTAGGGTAAGCAGACTTTGCTCGATACCGTGTTGCCAGTTTCTTTCTATATGTTCTGTACCTAGCAAAGCATCCAGCTTGCCTTGCTGCAAGCTGGATTGAGCTGGCCGCTTGGCAGGTGTCGGGTATTGGTTGGTAGAGATGGCGGTCAGCCTTGGTGCTTGAGTCAGCAGGCCGAGTTTGACCGCCTGATCAAAGATTTCCTGAGCGAAGCCATACCAGCTTACAGAGGGCTGGCCAGCAAAATGGTAGACACCTGATGGAGGCTGATGCTTACCGCTGCTTCGTTTGGCTTCATACAGCCGTTGTGCCAGCTGGAGTAAGACTTGGGCAATATGTGGCGCGTAGCTGGGGCCACCAATCTGATCATCCACAATGTTCAGCTCGGTGCGTTCCTGGCCCAAGCGAAGCATGGTCTTCAGAAAGTTGTTTCCAAACTGGCTGAACACCCAGCTGGTACGCAAAATGATGGCGGAGGGCAGGGCAGCCAGGATGGCTTGCTCTCCTGCCAGTTTGCTTTGCCCATAGACACTGACAGGATGCGTAGGGGCGTCTTCGGTATAGGGCTGCTTTGCCAGGCCGTCAAAAACGTAGTCGGTAGAGACATGTACCAGCCCTATGCCACGTTCGGCGCAGGCAGTGGCCAGAAGGCCTGGGGCTACACCGTTAATCAGATGTGCTGTATCCGGTTCGGATTCAGCCTTGTCGACTGCGGTGTAGGCAGCTGTGTTGATGACGACATCGGCTTGATAGTGATCCAAGGCGCGGGCAATAGAGTCGCCGTGCGTAATATCAAGCTCCTGGTGACTGAGCGGAATCAGTTGCAGCGCTTGTGTGGAGACTGCCAGTGGGGACTGGGAGGGCAGATGATCAAGGTCAGTTGTGCGCTTGTTGCTTGCAGAAGGCCAGAGATGCGTGTGGCAGCTAGCAAGTGCCTGGCCTAGCTGCCCATACCCTCCGGCGATCAAGATGCGTGTCATGGCAGCAGGAACTGCTCCAGCCCTGGGTGTGACCTGTCTTTGGCGGAGAGCACAGGGTTCTGAATTGGCCAGTTGATGGCTAGGCGTGGACAATCCCACGCGAGTCCACCTTCATCGTCCGGCTGATAGTAGTCCGTGCATTTATAGCTGATGTCGGCCTCGTCGCTTAGAACACAAAAACCGTGTGCGTATCCGGGAGCAACCCAGAGCTGTTTATGGTTGTCCTGGCTAAGCTCCAATCCTACATACTGTCCGAAGGTGCTGGAGCGAGGGTCTATATCCACGACGACATCAAAGATGGCTCCCCGCGTGACGCTGATCAGCTTGCCTTGAGGTTTGGTCCTCTGAAAGTGCAGCCCTCGCAACACGGAGCCTTTGGAGTAGGACTGATTGTCTTGGACAAAGGCACTATCTATCCCGGCTACCGCTTGATAGCGTGCCGCATTAAAGCTTTCTTTAAAAAAGCCCCGTTCATCGTTGAATACGCGAGGCTCAATAATCAGAACGCCGGGTAAATGGGTGGTGTGCGTGCGCATATTACTGTTGCAGCAAGCGAGCCAAGTATTGTCCGTAGCCCGTTTTTTCCAAGGCCAGGGCCTGTGTTTCCAGGGCTTGTCGGGATAGCCAACCTTGATTGAATGCGATTTCTTCCAGGCAGGCGACTTTCAAACCCTGGCGATGTTCAATGGTGCGAATAAAAGAGCCCGCTTCCATCAGGCTCTCGTGCGTGCCGGAGTCCAGCCAGGCAAAGCCTCGCCCCAGGATGGAAACATGCAGATCATCCAGGTGCAGGTAGGCATTGTTGATGTCGGTAATTTCCAGCTCACCACGAGCAGATGGGGTGACTTGGCGGGCGATATCCACGACGCGATTATCGTAAAAATACAGGCCTGTTACGGCAAGGTTGGATTTGGGTTTGGCTGGCTTTTCTTCAATGGATACTGCTTTGCCCGCCGCATCCATTTCGACTACACCAAAGCTTTCGGGATTATTGACGGGGTAGCCAAAAATCGTGGCGCCATGAGGGCGGGTACGAGCCGAGCGCAGCATCTGGCTAAAACCATAGCCGTAGAAAATATTGTCACCCAGAATCAGGCAGACAGAATCCGAGCCTATAAAGTCAGCACCAATCAGAAAAGCCTGGGCCAGGCCGTCGGGTGAAGCTTGTTCAGCATAGGAAAGCTCAATACCAAACTGTGAACCGTCCCCCAGTAAATTGCGGAAATTGGGTAGATCTTCCGGGGTACAGATGATCAGAATCTCCCTGATATCCGCCAGCATCAGCACGGATAAGGGGTAGTAGATCATGGGTTTGTCGTAGACAGGGAGCAAGTGCTTGGACACACCCATGGTGATAGGGTGCAGGCGCGTGCCCGAGCCGCCTGCCAATACAATTCCTTTCAAGCTTGTTTTCCCAGGCGATCCAGACGGTAGGCACCGTTCAAGATGCGCTCCCACCAGGATGTGTTTTCAAGGTACCAAAGTACAGTCTTGCGCAGACCTGTCTCAAAACTTTCTTGAGCATGCCAGCCAAGTTCCGCACTTATTTTACTGGCATCAATCGCATAGCGCTGATCATGGCCTGGGCGATCTTCTACCAGGGTGATCAGGTCCGAGTAGTGAGCCAGTCCGGCTGGTTTGCCAGGGCGTAGCTCCTCAAGAATAGAGCAGATAGCCTGGACCACATCCAGGTTTTTCTTCTCCTGCTTGCCGCCAATATTGTAGGTTTCGCCTATTTTTCCTTGGGTTGCGACGGCGACAAGGGCGCGGACGTGGTCATCAACATAGAGCCAGTCGCGTACTTGATCGCCGGCTCCGTAAACGGGCAGGGGCTGGCCTTTCAGCGCATTAAGCACCATATGCGGAATCAGTTTTTCCGGAAACTGGTACGGACCGTAGTTGTTCGAGCAATTGCTGACGATGACAGGCAGGCCATAGCTGCGGTGCCAGGCTCGAACCAGATGGTCAGCGCTGGCCTTGCTGGCGGAATAGGGGGAACTGGGACTGTAGGGAGTTGACTCGGTAAAGAGCGCATCAGTTCTGCCCAGGTCGCCGTAGACCTCATCAGTAGACACATGATGGAAGCGAAAGCCTTGCTTGCGCTGTGGTTCCAGACCTTCCCAGTATTGGCGGCATTGCTCAAGCAATGTGTACGTGCCCACGATATTGGTCTGGATAAATGAGGCGGGGCCATCAATGGAGCGGTCAACGTGTGACTCTGCTGCCAGGTGTATGATGGTATCCGGCTGGAATTGTTGAAGTTGCGCGGCGATTTGTGCAGCGTTGCAAATATTGGTCTGGCTAAACGAGTAGCGCGGATGCCCCTGCACCTGAGTCAGTGACTCCAGATTTCCGGCGTAGCTCAACACATCAACATTCAGGATGTGATGCTCGCTAGTTTGGAGTAGATGACGGATAAGAGCGGAGCCAATAAAACCGGCTCCGCCAGTCACAAGGATACGCATAGTTGTGTTGTGAGCGCGGGTTGAGCTAAAGAGTGCACAAAGGTCATGCTGCGGTAACCCCTCAGGGGGAGGATATGGCCAAGTGCTTACCTTAACCTAGCTCGCAAGATAGCAGACATTCCGATATGTGGAGCATGTCTGCATTTTTTTTAGACTTCTGGGTATGGCTTGCTTGTCTAGCGTGTGCGTACTCCGATTTCCGCCAGCAAGTTACACGTTTAGTTGCTATCTTTGAACGCTGCGCTTTGTGTCGTGGCGATTATAATTTGTTACGCAGCTTTTATTTGCTTGGCTGGACAGCCTGCCTTGAGGGTTCAGGGTCTATGGCGAGCTGTCACAGTGCCGGCTAGTACGAGTATCGTTCACCGTTGTTTTAGGGTTTTTTCGGCTCGTCGCATATGGCTCTTCCCACTCTTTTAACAGGTCCAGGTAACCGGTTGACATCGGTACTGGTGTTCCTGTTCTATGCCACCTTGTTGTCCACCAAGGACATGTATTCATACGTGATAGGGGCGCTTGTGCTTTTCTCCCTGTGGAAAGCACCTGGCCTGCCTGCTGTCTCATTGAGCAAGCAAGAGAAATTCGTCCTGGGCTGGATGCTGCTTTTTGCCGGTATCAGTATTGCTGCAACGTTTTGGCATGGGGCTTACGTTCGTAGTTTTGAGGTTCCTGTCAAGTTTGCATTCAGCATCCTTTTGACGCTGTGTCTGATCAAGTTCCCTCCCAAACCGGCGGCAGTGTGGTCGGGCCTGGTGGTGGGGGCAGTGAGTGGCCTGGCGGTAGCTGCATGGAAGATGTGGCAGCTCGGAGAGTTCAAGGCCTTTGGTTTCACCGGCGCAATCCAGTTCGGGAATCTGGCCCTGAGTATGGCCGTCTTGCTGATGGTGGCACTGTGCTGGCTGATGGCCAACCAGAGCGCCCATCGCCGCCTTTGGTTTGTGCTGTTGGCATTAGGGGCAGTATGTGGCCTGCTGGGGTCCTACTATTCTGGAACTCGCGGTGGTTGGGTTGCGATTCCCTTGTTTGTTGCTCTTTTCTTGCTTGCTTACGTGCGGCGCGGCAATTTGCTCGCTTGCGGCGTTGTTTTGGCGGTATTGGTGGGGGCATCTGGCTTTTTGGCTTATCAATCCCCCCTGATCAAAAGTCGCGTTCAGGAAGTATCTACCGACCTGTCCGAGTATCAGGCTCACGGATCCAGCAGCTCCAGTTCCCTGGGGGCCCGGTTTGCGATTTGGGGTGCAACGTGGGAAATCCTTAAAGATCAGCCTGTGCTGGGTGTTGGCGAAGTTCAGTTTCGCCAGGCATTAAAGGAAAAAAGCCAGGCAGGTCTGATTGGAGAGGTGGCTGCCGGTTTGGCTAATACCCATAATACCTTTCTGGAAGTATGGGTTTGGTATGGTGGTTTGGCTTTGCTGTCCTTATTGCTTGCCATGCTGAGTGCAGCATGGTATTTCCTGTCTTTTATTCGTCACGTTGATTCTGTTTTGCGCAGTTATGCATTGGGCGGTTTATGCTTGATAGGTGGCTATGTTATTTACGGGCAAACGCAAATAATGTTGATTCGCAATAACACATTGCTGTTTTTTTTGTTATCGTTGGCGGTTTTAATGGCGTTGATGCATCAACGCCGTCGTGCTGTGCTTGCTGGAAATAGTTGAGTGTTTATCGTAGGTTTTGCTTGAGGTTTGATGGTGCTGCATCCATGGTTTTGATGAAAAGCGGTTTTTCGGAAGACCAGCAGTATTCAGGCAGTTCTATTTTTTGCGGTCATATTTTTAAACATAATTTAAAAAAATATTAAAGATATTTCGGTAAGGTGTAGGGTTGCCTATCTGTAGCCAGAGTCAAGACATCGGTTTTTAAATTTTTTAAAGAAATACTAGGAAACATGAAGAAATTTGCTCTTATTGGTGCAAGTGGATACATCGCACCTCGTCACATGCAGGCTATCAAGGCAACAGGCAATGTGCTGGTTGCTGCTGTGGATCCGAATGACTCGGTAGGCATTATTGACAGCCATTTTCCTGATGCTCATTTTTTTACTGAATTCGAGCGTTTCGATCGCCATATTGATAAGTTGAGCCGCGCAAAAACGGGTGAGGCAGTGGACTACATGTCTATTTGCTCGCCTAATTACCTGCACGATTCGCACATGCGATTCGCACTGCGCTCTGGCGCTGATGCAATTTGTGAAAAACCGTTGGTATTGAATTCCTGGAATATTGATGGCTTGCTGGATATCGAGCGCGATACGGGAAGAAAAGTAAATACCATTTTGCAGTTGCGTGTTCATCCGGCTATTATTGCGCTGCGGGAAAAGGTCTTAAATAATAAAGACAAGAAAAATAAATACGATGTGGATTTAACCTACATTACCTCTCGGGGTAATTGGTATCACCAGTCCTGGAAGGGCGATGTGAAAAAGTCTGGTGGTATTGCCACTAATATTGGCGTGCACTTTTTTGACATGCTGCATTTTATTTTTGGTGATTTGCAGCAAAGCGTGGTGCATACGCGTACAGACAGCAAAGCCGCCGGTTTCCTGGAATATGAAAACGCTCGGGTGCGCTGGTTCCTGTCGATCGATGTGGAAGATGTTCCTCAGTCCGCTCAGGACAAAGGCATGCGTACCTTCCGCTCCATCACCGTTGATGGCGAGGAAATCGAGTTCTCGGGTGGTTTTACCGACCTGCATACACGCAGCTACGAAGAAATCCTGGCTGGCCGCGGTTTTGGTCTGGAAGAAAACCGTACTGCCATTTCGACCGTGCAGTCTATTCGTACAGCCGACCTCGCTCCTTTGCAGGGTGACTACCACCCCTTCCTGAAAAAATGAGCTATTACAAACACGAATCAGCCATTGTGGATGAAGGGGCACAGATCGGGGCAGGATCCCGTGTCTGGCATTTTGTCCACGTCTGTGCGGGCGCCAAAATCGGCTCGGGTGTATCGCTGGGGCAGAACGTCTTTGTTGGCAACAAGGTGCTGATTGGGGACAACTGCAAGATCCAGAACAATGTCTCGGTTTATGACAATGTCACCCTGGAAGAAGGTGTTTTCTGTGGTCCGAGCATGGTGTTTACCAATGTCTATAATCCACGCTCCTTGATCGAGCGTAAGGATCAGTATCGTGACACCTTGGTACGTACCGGAGCGACATTGGGTGCGAATTGCACCATTGTCTGTGGCGTCACCATAGGCAAGTTTGCCTTTGTGGGGGCCGGAGCGGTGATCAATAGGGATGTCCCGGACTACGCTTTGATGCTGGGTGTGCCTGCGCGTCAGAAAGGCTGGATGAGTGAGTTTGGAGAGCAGCTGGATTTGCCCTTGAAAGGGTCTGGACAGTGTGTCTGCCCGCATTCAGGGGCTATTTATGAATTGCACAATGATCGTTTGATTAAACGGGAAGTCCAACAGCAATGATTGAATTTACGGATCTACACGCTCAGCAAGCGCGTATCAAATCGGAAATTGATGCGGGTATTGCGCGGGTTCTGCAGCATGGTCGTTATATTCTTGGCCCTGAAGTGACAGAGCTGGAAGAGAAACTGGCCGATTACGTCCAGGCCAAGTATTGCATCAGCTGCGCCAATGGCACGGATGCCTTGCAGATTGCCCTGATGGCCTTGGGTGTCGGGCCAGGCGATGAGGTGATCACCCCAGGCTTTACCTATGTGGCAACCGCTGAAACGGTCGCCGTGCTGGGTGCCAAGCCAATTTACGTGGATGTAGAGCCACGTACCTACAATCTGGATCCGGCTTTGCTGGAGGCTGCCATCACGCCTCGCACTAAAGCGATTATTCCGGTTTCCATGTATGGTCAGTGCCCTGACTTTGACACGATCAATGCCATCGCTTCCAAGCATGGCCTGGCTGTGATCGAGGATGCAGCTCAAAGCTTTGGCGCGACCTATAAAGGGCGTTATTCCTGCAATCTGAGCACCATCGCCTGTACCAGTTTTTTCCCCAGCAAACCTTTGGGCGGCTACGGGGATGGCGGTGCAATCTTTACCAATGATGAAGGTCTGGCAACTGTGATCCGGCAAATTGCGCGTCATGGGCAGGATCGTCGTTATCACCACATCCGTATTGGTATCAATAGTCGTCTGGATACCTTGCAAGCGGCTATTTTGTTGCCCAAGCTGGCGATTTTGACGGAAGAGCTGGAAATGCGCGACCGTGTTGCGCAGCGTTATCAAAGCAGCCTGAACGCAATTGGCATCGAAAGCACCCCGTTTGTTGAAGCACATAACCGGCATGTGTATGCCCAGTACACCATCCGGGTTCAACAACGTGATCAGGTGCAGGCCAGCTTGCAAAAAGCGGGTGTTCCCACTGCTGTGCACTATCCCATCCCTTTGAACCGGCAGCCTGCGGTTCAGGACCTGGATGCGGTATTGCCGGTGGGGGATTTGATTGCCACAGAGGTCTTGAGTTTGCCAATGGGACCTTACCTGAAAGATGACGATATGGATCACATCGTCCAAGCGCTACAGGCATGCGTACCGCTTTAATCTCGATAAAGGCTGCGGCTTAATTCCGCAGCCATTTTTATGCAAAATAGTTACTGGAAAACCGTACTCTCCGTATTCACTGGATCGGCGATTGCTCAGGTAATTCCTGTGCTGGGCGCTTTGTTGATTGCCCGGCAGTTTGGACCTGGTCAGTTCGGCCTGTTTTCAGCGTGGTTGGGTATCGTCATTATCTTGTCGACGGCCTTGACGGCCCGTCTGGAAGTGTCGCTGGCTCTGGAGCGGGACGGGCGTTTCCGCAATGCGGCGGCCTTTGCCGTGTTGACCATGACCTTGCTGATCGCGGTCGTCGTGCTACTGGTCCTGGGTTTGCTCCACATACTGACCGGCTACAACTACTTTGACACGGTAATGTTGCTGGTCGTGCTGGTGCCTTGTGCAACCCTATTTGCCTTGAATCAGGTTTGGCAGTCCTGGGCGGCCGCAGAAGGGCGCTTTCGTCAGTTGAATATGATGCGGGTGGCCCAGTCTATCTTTGTTGTGGTTCTGCAGATTGTGGCTGGTGTGTTCTGGCCTAATGCGACTGCACTCGCCTTGTCCTACGCACTGGGTTTGCTGCTGGCACAGGCCTATTGCATGTGGTTGTTGCCAGTGTCCCTGCGCTGGATGCGACGTTGGCGGCCCTTGATGCTTGCTTATGCCCGTCGTCATCGGAAATTCCTGGCGTATTCCTTGCCTGCTGACTTTATCAATGCATTGGCGATCCAGTTGCCTGTCATGATTGTGGCCCATCGCTTTGGGGCCGAGAGTGCTGGTTATCTGGCGCTTGTCATACGAGTTTTAGGCTTGCCTTTGTCTTTCCTGGGCAAGGCTGTTCTGGATGTGTTCAAGCGTCAGGCGTCGATGGCGTTTCGCGAGCGGGGCGAGTGCCGCGATGAGTACGTGCGCACATTCTGGGTATTGGGGGCCGGGTCTGCTCTTTTTGCAGTGGGTGCCTACTTTTTGTCAGAGCCCGTATTTGCCATCGCCTTTGGCGAGGAGTGGCGTCCTGCAGGCGCCATGAGCGTATTGCTGGTACCGATGTTTACCTTGCGTTTCATCGCCAGCCCTCTAAGTTACGTAATATATATTTTTAACAAGCAACAAGTCGATCTGCTATGGCAAACCTGCCTGTTGGCCATGACCTACGGTGTGCTGAGCTATGTAGATACAGAGGTAGCCGCTATCTTCATCTACTCTGTGTCCTATGCCTTGCTCTACGTGGTGTATCTGGCCATTTCGTATCGATATAGTTGTGGTGAATCGCACAAACAGCGAGCAAGTTTATGATCGGCATCCTGGACTACGGTTGTGGCAACATTAATTCGGTTATCCGAATGATTCAAAAGCTTGGAGGGGAAGCCTCCAAGGTATCGACTGCGCAGGAGATTGCGGCGGTAGACAGGCTGATTATTCCGGGAGTCGGCGCCTTTGATCATGGCATGCAGCAATTGCATGACCGGGGGCTGTTGCCTGTGCTGGAGCAATACGCCTTGCAGGATAAAAAGCCGGTATTGGGCATATGTCTGGGCATGCAATTAATGTGTCGTGCCAGTGAGGAAGGCAGTTTGCCTGGCCTGGGTTGGATTGATGCCCAGGTGCGGCGTTTTCAAAGTACACCCGAAAGACCTCTGAAGATTCCGCATATGGGATGGTCGGAAGTGGATATCGCCAAGGCGAACCCCTTGTTGCAGGAGGGTGAGCGCCGTCATCGCTTTTACTTTGTGCACGCTTATAAGGTCGAAGCTGCTTGCCCCGAGGATATTTTGGCGACGGCAGATTATGGTGGCTCTTTTGTGGCCGCATTCCAGCGTGAGAATGTAATGGGGGTGCAATTTCACCCCGAGAAAAGCCACCAGTTTGGTTTCGGATTGATGAAGAATTTTATGGCTGAGGCCGTATGAAGCCACGCGTTATTCCCGTTTTGTCCTTGAAAAATGGTGGTCTGGTTAAAACCCGCCGCTATCAGGACCCCAAGTATGTGGGTGATCCCACCAATGCGATTCGCATCTTCAACGAGAAAGAAGTGGATGAGCTGGTTGTGCTGGATATTGGAGCATCCAGTGCCGGCACTGCGCCCGATTTTGAAGTCGTGCGCTTGTTTGCCGAAGAGTGCTTTATGCCCTTGACCTATGGGGGCGGTATTCAGAATATGCAGCAGGTAGAGCGCATCTTTGATCTGGGTATTGAAAAGGTCAGTTTGCAGTCTGCCGTAATGC
Organism: Alcaligenes faecalis; assembly: GCF_009497775.1. NCBI lineage: Bacteria > Pseudomonadati > Pseudomonadota > Betaproteobacteria > Burkholderiales > Alcaligenaceae > Alcaligenes > Alcaligenes faecalis. The sequence continues at coordinate 3,655,965 of NZ_CP031012.1, read as the reverse complement.
AGGATACACGCCTGATACAGGATATCGCTCGTGTTTATGGCCAGCAAAGTGTCGTGCTGGGCGTGGATATCAAAAAGAATTGGCTCAAGCAGCCCAAGCTGTATATTTCGCAGTCGGGCAAATTACTGAATCGCCCTATTTATGATTATCTGGCTGAGCGAGTTGATGCAGGGGTAGGGGAAGTCCTCTTGAGCGCCGTGGACCATGACGGCATGATGGATGGCTATGATCTGGATTTGATCCATTCGGTGGCCAGTCGCTTGCCTGTTCCTGTCGTTGCCCTGGGCGGAGCCCGCTCGATGGATGATTTCAACCTGGCTTTGAAGGCGGGCGCTTCGGCTGTCGCGGCCGGTGCCATGTTTGTGTTCAAAGGCCCACACCGTGCGGTACTGATTAACTACCCGAAACGGGCCGAGTTTGACTCTTTGGATGATATTGAATGAATCAACATTACCAGGTGTGTTCGCGCTGTGTTATGGACACCAGTGCACGCGACATTGTTTTTAACAGTGACGGTGTTTGCAACTATTGCACGGACCTGGAGGCCAGCACCAAGAACACCTTGGGCTTGGCACCGGAAGAAAAAGAACGCCGTTTGCAGGCCCTGGTGGCCGAGGTCAAAGCACAGGGCAAGGGCAAGCCTTACGACTGTATTGTGGGAGTCTCAGGCGGCGTAGATAGCTCCTGGGTGCTGGTCAAGGCGGTCGAACTGGGCCTGCGTCCCCTGGCTGTGCACATGGATAACGGCTGGAACTCCGAGCTGGCCCAGAACAATATCGAGAACCTGATCAACGGCCTGGGCGTGGATCTGTATACCCACGTCATTGATTGGCATGAATACCGCAAGTTGATGCAGGCCTTTTTCGATGCCAATGTGGTTGATATCGAGCTGCTGTACGACAACGCCATGACGGCCGTGAACTATCAACAGGCGGCCAAATATGGCCTGAAGCATTTGCTGGCGGGCACCAACGAGGCGACCGAAGGGATGCAGATTCCCGAGAGCTGGAACTGGTTCAAGTTTGACAAGAAAAACATCCGCAGCATTGCCAAACGCTTTAGCGACGTAAAGATCGAGACTTTCCCCTTGTTTGGCATCGGTGAGTACATACGCTATGCCGTACTGCAGAAAATACGCTGGGTCTCGATTCTGGACCTGATGGAGTTCAACAAGTTCTCTGCCATGCAGCAGTTGCAGGAACGCTACTCTTACAAGCCGTATCCCTATAAACACTACGAGTCGATCTTCACCCGTTTTTATCAGGGCTATATCCTGCCCGAGAAGTTTGGGGTTGATAAGCGCCGTGTTCACATGAGCACCTTGATTGTGACGGGTCAGATGAGCCGGGACGAAGCTCTGGCCGATCTGGAAAAAATCCCGTATCACAGCCAGCGCGAGCTCGATGAGGACAAGCAGTATTTCCTGAAGAAAATGGGGTGGACGCCTGCTCAGCTGGAAGCCTATATCAAGGCCCCCGCAGTGGCGCATGACTATTATCCAAGTGATTTGGCCCGTTGGAAGTGGATGGCCAAATTGTATAAACGTGTGCTTGGCCGCTCCTGATTCATTGCTGTGTCAGCGCAAGGCTTGAGATAAAGGTTGGAATATGCGGTTTTTACACTCTGCGATGCTGTTGCGTCCGGTCAATGGCATTGTGGCTCAGATGAGTTGGGAACAGCAGGCAGCAGACCAATTGGGCTTGTCCTGGCAGACGCGTGCTTTTACGGCGGCGCAGGGCAAGGTGCCCGAGACTATTCGCGTAGACTCGGGTGTTCAGGTTTCTGGGCAGAATAAATTCAAGCTGGCCTGGGCCTGGATTGTTTTCCGTGTTCGTTATGTTCGGTGGCTACGGGAACAGACGGATGTGGACGTGTTTATCTTGCGCCATAGTGTGCATGATCCGTTCCAGTACTTTTTTATTCGTTCCTGTAGCAAACCCGTTTATCTGGTGCATCACAGCAAAGAGCTTCCGGAGTTGGCCGGTGGGGGCTTGATTGGCAAGTTGCGGGCAGGTGCAGAAGCTGTCCTGGGGCGTTGGTCTATTCGCCGTGCAGCCGGGGTGATTGGTGTGACCCCAGAGTTAAGCGAGTATGAGTGCGCCCGTGCCGGGCAAGCAGACAAATACACGTTCACCTATCCTAATGGAGTGATGTACGGTCCCTCGTCCAATGTGGCCTTGCCTGACCAGCGTACGGATCAGCCAGAACTCTTGTTTGTGGCAAGCCACTTTTATGACTGGCATGGCCTGGATTTGTTGCTGGATGCCATGGAGCGTACCCAAAAAGACTTTCGTCTTCATGTTGTTGGGATCGTTTTTGATGCAGATCTGGCCAGGTGCCAGAAAGACCCCCGGATTGTGTTGCACGGGACCTTGAATGCAATGCAGATTGCTGCATTGGTAGAGCGCTGCTGGGTCGGGCTGACTTCTTTTGCCTTGGACCGCAAAGGTATGCAGCAGGCTTGTACCTTGAAGGTACGTGAGTATTTGATGCTGGGTTTGCCGGTTTACTCGGGTCATCAGGATGTCTTTGATGCCCGGTTCCCCTTCTATCGTTTAGGCGAGGTAGATATGGAAGCGATTCTGGATTATGCACACACCGTACGGACAGCCAGCAAGGCAGAGGTCAGCAAGCAGGCAGAGCCCTTTATTGCCAAGACCAATCTGTTGGCTGGTTTGGCTCAGGCCCTGGAGGGGCAGGGTGTAAAGCACCTATGAGTTCTGTGGCATTACGCATTGGGCCGGACGCGCTCTATGATTTTGTCGCGAAAGTGACGTTTTTCGCCTTCTTTGTGTTTGGCCCGGTCTGGAAGTTCCTGGAAACCATGTTTGCGTTTCCCAGAGTGAACGTCAGTGCTATTTACCTGTTGTGTACGCTTGTATTGCTGCTTTTGCTATTGGTAAAGGCGGCATTTTCTGCGCGCAGGCTTCAGGGAAAACCTGTTTTTGTCGCGATATCCATCTTGTTGTTGTGGGTGTTGGCGATCCAGATATTGCAGTTCTTCAGCTTGTTGCAACAGGTCGATTGGTGGACCTTGTTGCGTTATTTCTCCAATACGGGTGTGTCACCTATTTTGCTGACCTTGCTTGGGAAATGGTATGCCGAAAATGAGGAGGGGAGCGCTCGTACCGTGCGTGTTTCCTGGCTCTGCTCTACCGTCATCTACGTGTTCAGTTATTTTTACATAGGGCAGGACTTTCACAGGGAAATTGTAGAAGCCAGTGTCTACCTGACCTTGTCCGACTGCTATGCAATTGTTTCCCTTTTGCTGTTGGTGTCGGTGCGCAACAAGACGCAGGCAGCCTTGTTTTTGGCGATCAGTTTCTGGGTGTTGTTCTTTCTGAACTCACGCTTCTCGTTCATTGCTTTTGTATTTGCCTGCATGGTCATCATGTTTGTAAGAAACAAGCTGGCTGCGATTGTGATGGTCTTGTTGGCTGTGATGGTCTTGTTCTTGATCGGTCCCTTGCTGGTCGACATTCTGGGGCCCGAGCATCGCATGGTGCGTTTGTTCCTGTTTGAGAGCGACTCTTCGCTATCGGGGCGGATGGTCTTGTTTCAACAGGAGCTGGAGTTCCTGAGGAGCAACTGGGTGCTGGGTCGTTATATGTATGACGTAGTCGCTACCGGGGTGACAGGCAACTATGCCCACAACTATATGTCGTTCTTGAGTGCTTACGGGATTGGCCCGGCAGTGGGCCTGGTTTGTGTCATTATTGCCAGCCTGAGCGGGGGCGTGCGACAAGCCATGCACCATCATCATGTTCAGGCAATACTGGCGGTATTGTGTTTTTGTCTGTTGGGGATAGTCGCTGCACGTAGCTATTTATATCCCTATATCTGGTTCGCGTTAGCCGCTTTGGCGTCCTTGCGATTTTCTGTGGCTGATGCCAAGGCTTCCTGATGCAGTTTTCCTTACTTCTCTCTTTGTACGACGGTGAAAAAGCCTCGAATTTTGCGCAGGCCATGGATAGCGTTGTGCAGTCTATTCGCCAGCCCGATGAAGTCGTCCTGGTCCAGGATGGGCCTTTGCGCCCGGAGCTGTTAAGTCTGATTGAGCACTATAGAGGCCTGTTGCCTATCGTCAGTGTGCCGCTGGAGAAAAACGTCGGCTTGGGCAAGGCATTGAATATCGGGCTTTTGCATTGCACCAAGCCGTGGGTAGCGCGGTTTGACACTGATGATATTAATGAGCCGGATCGTTTTTCAGCACAGCTGGAGCAACTGGAACTGCACCCTGAAATCGATATTATCGGATCGGCTATTGCCGAGTTCGTTGATGACCCTGAAGTCATTCGAAGTTACCGTACCGCTCCTGCAAGCCACGCTGAAATTTTGCAATACGGGCAGTCCAGAAATCCGTTCAATCATGTCACCGTGATGTACCGTAAGGATGCGGTCCTGGCATGTGGAAGTTATGGCAACGAGTACTTCTACGAGGACTACGCCTTGTGGGTGCGTTTGCTCTTGTCGGGTGCCAAGGGGATGAATATCGAACGACCATTGGTGCGGGTCCGAACCGACCCCTCCATGTATCGTCGCCGGGGTGGGTGGCGTTATGTGCGGCAAGAAATCGCCGCACAATATATGTTTTATTCCCTGGGCTTTATTGGCTTCAAGCGCTTTACTCTTAATTGCCTGCAACGGACTCCGGCACGTTTGTTGCCACCTGCTGTGCGAGAGTTTATTTATCTGAAACTATTGCGTTAATCGGCTTTGTTTAACGCGCCCCAAAACCCGTCAACATGGTTTTGATGGTCAGAAAGACAATGTGCAAGTCCAGAGAGGTCGAGCAGTTCTTGATGTAGTAGAAGTCATGCTCGATCTTGATGCGGGTGGCATCAGCATCAGCGGTATAGCCTTGGCGAACTTGTGCCCATCCCGTAATGCCTGGCTTGACGACGTGGCGATAATTATAAAAAGGGATTTTCTCGTCGAATTCCCGCACAAAGTTTGGCTGTTCGGGACGAGGGCCTATCAGGCTCATCTCGCCTTTGATGATATTGAGGAACTGAGGCAGCTCGTCGATACGTAGCTTGCGTATGATGCGGCCAATACGCGTGATACGGGGATCATCTTCCCCGGCAAATTGCTGGGCTTGCTCCCGATCAAAGCGCATGCTGCGGAATTTGTAGATGGTAAATTCCTTGTTGCCCAAGCCAATGCGTTGCTGTGTATAGATAGCCGGGCCAGGGCTCTCCAGCTTGATCAATAAGGCCGTGATCAGACCAAGAGGCAGGACGATAGGCAAAGAGAGCAGCACAATGCTCAGGTCCATAAGCAGCTTCGTGCTCTCGTACACCTTGGTAGGCAGCAAGGCCCCCAGATTGTTTTCCGACATGCGGTTGATGCGAACCCGGCCAGACAGGGATTCGTAAACCAGGCTGGCGTCATATACCGGGATGCGATTTAACGCACATTGTGTCAGGAAACGTTCGTCCTCTTTATTCAGATTATTGAAGTCCGCAACGACAGCGTCATAGCGAACGCCTTGCAAATCAAGCGTTTCCAGGGCGCGCGCATCGACATTGTCCAGCTCGAACAGGTGTTCGCTCATCCCTCCCTTGATGATGGCCAGCTTCAGGCGGCGGTACTTCAGTGTGCAGAAATGCGCCAGATAAAACCAAAACAGAGCGAAGGCTCCGCTGCTGAGCAGAATGAAGCGGGAAATGTTCGGAGTCAGCAGAAAGGAGAGCAGCGCAATCAGTACGTAAACCGTGGTCACCTGGGGGGCAATGAACATGCTCGATTGCCCGCCCGGGTAGGACGTATTGATTTTGCGTACAAAGATATGGGAGATGAGAAAGGCGATCGAAGTGACGATCAGGGCTGTTTTCTGGCCCAGATCAGGTGTGAGCAAGCCTCTCCATCCCCAGTGCAGGGCGGTGGGCAGAACGACGGAAACCAGCCAGCCTACCAGTAGCAGGAATGGCGACGAGAGCAGGATTTGCTCGTGTTTCTTCTGAAAGCGGCGGCTAGGTAAGGTGTTCATATCCTACGGTCGTATATGGGAATCAAGGGCTACGTGCAAGCTTGGTGTAGAGAGCAGCCTTCAATCATTTCTGATTGCATTGGCAATCAGTGCAACAAACATCCCCAGAAATAGACCGAAAATAATTCCCATCAACAAAATCAAAGGCTTGATGGGTTTGATGGGTTCGTAAGGGGGATGCGCAGGCATATCGATACGAGCGACCGAGAACGCCGGAGTGTTGTTAAGCGTTTCCAGCAGAGCTTGTTGAGTCAGAAGTTTGGGCAAGCCGGCAATATAGGCGTCCTGATCTTTACGACTGCTCAGGACGTCGATCTCGGCTTGTAGCGAACGGGTGCCACGCATAAAACTGCCCTCGTTAGCGGGGCTATTGTCCAAGGTGATGACTGTTGTGCCGGGCATGGGTGTTTCCAGCCCCATGGCCTTGGCAACAGTCAGGGAGTCCTGGAGACGGGCAATTTTCAGGTTTTGCAGATCCTGCTCCAGCTTGCGTAAAGTGGCGATCTGGTTCTGTGTGCTTTGCTTTTTGGCTGTAATTTCACCTTGCAGGTTTTTTAGAAGCTCGGTGTGCGTCGCGGTGATGGCCAGAGCCATATAGTCATTCACCCATTGGGCCGCCAGTTTTGGATCCTTGGCTTCAATGGCGACATTAATCGTGCTGCTTTCGGATGAAGGGCCATTGATGCGCAAGGCTTTTTCCAGCCGTTTGGCAAGCTGCTCCGTTTCGTCCTGATCTTTTGGGGCGAAATGGGGGAGGTAGTACTCGGTCAGGAATTTGTTCTTTATCGAGTCGGACTTGATGTTGCTATAAAGAATCTCATAGGCGCGATCAGGATTTAAACGGCGCGCGGTTTCTTTGTCAGAAATTCCGACGTCGATCATGCTCAAGGTCTCGGAATATTCTGCCAAGTCACTTTCTTGAGGCGGAAGAATTTTTGCTGTGGCCTGGTAGGTGGGTGACACGACTGCCAAATAGCCAATTGAAAGACAGGCGCACAGCAGAGTGATACCTAAAATTATTTTTTTTGATCCCCAAAATAGCCGCATTAGATCGCTCAGGCTAATGTTCTGCTTATTGGTTTCATGACTCTGGCTAACTGTGTTCACGCATTCTCCGGATGATAGTCAACGTTCTGCTGAACTGAGGTTCTTAACCGTCAATTCTAAACTCAATGGGTTTAAAACGTTTGTTTTCGAAGTTTTTTATCGATATTTTTTCTAAGGCAGGGGCCTTAATAAAACGGTAATACCTAAGTCTTGCTGAGGTATGTCAAATAAAGACCCCAATATGTTACAAATTGGCCGGAAGCGTCAGGGCAGTACAGGGGATGGGCGCGATGTGAATTGCGCAGCGTCAGGTTGCTTGAGCAATAATATCGTCCAGCCTGCTTAAGATCGGCGTTTCGCGGTCACTCACCAAAGAAACTTAGCAAGTAAAGGCGAACTGCAATGATAGTATTTGTTGCTGGTTGTAAGCGCGCATCCGAATGGTTTTTGTAGTGCTGATTGTTGTATTGAAGTGACAGTCTGCGTAACAGTCGGAGCGCGTTCTGGACAAGCCGGGTGTGCTGGTTTAGCAGGGAGAAGAACTCATGTTGCAGCCATGGTTGGGATGCCCGCTAAAAAGGGTGGACAGGGGCTTTATATAAGGCGAATGCGGTCTAGGTCGCGAAAATAAAATGATGAAATATAGAAGTGACATAGACGGGCTACGTGCCTTGGCGGTGCTTTCCGTCCTGATTTTTCATTTGAACTCGAATTGGTTGCCCGGCGGGTTTATTGGGGTCGATGTATTTTTCGTGATCTCTGGTTTTCTGATCAGCCAGATCATAAAAAATGAAGTGATGGCCGGCCGTTTTTTCTTCTCTGATTTCTACAAGAGAAGGATACGCAGAATTTTGCCGCCTCTTTATATTGTTTTGTTTTTCTCTTTGCTGGTCGGCTTTGTTATTCTCATTTCTGAGGATTTTGAGCGTCTATTTTTCTCTGTTCTTTATTCTTCTTCTTTTTTGGCTAATCGGTTTTTTTCAAAAGATGGTGGGTATTTTGATATTTCATCGGATGAAAAGCCTTTATTGCATATCTGGTCTTTGTCGATAGAAGAGCAGTTTTATTTTATTTGGCCTCTTGTTTTTATTCTGGTTTTCAAGCTTCTTTCTAAATATAAAAAAGAAAATCTGGATGCTTGGCTTATCGGCTTTGTGGCCTGCGTGGTAGCGCTTGGTTTTGCATATAGCCAGCTCTACCTCTTGTCTTCGAAGGCTGGGGACTCTGTCTACTTTCTGCTGCGTTTGCGTTTTAGCGAACTGTTGGTGGGGGCCTTGTTCGCGTTCTTGCCTGTGTATACCCAGCGGCTGGGCTGTCATTTGCTTCAGTTGGCAGGTGTCGTGCTGATCGCCAGTGGCTTGCTCATGTTGGACAAGCACTTCCTGTTTCCAGGCTTGAATGCTCTTTTGCCATGTTTGGGAGCAGGCCTGTTCATTTACGGGGGCCGGTCCGACCAGGCGGCTGGTGGCCTGGTCATGCGGGTTTTTCAGATGCCTTTCATGGTTGCTATAGGGCTGATCTCCTATTCCCTGTACCTGTGGCATTGGCCTGTGTTGGCTTATTTGCGATACGTCTATGGGGCTTATGTTTTGCCCGCCAGTTGGCTGCTTGTTGCTGTGCCCTCTATATTTGCCCTGGCGTATTTGACTTACCGATTTGTGGAGCTGCGCTGCAAACGTCTGAGCATCAGTTTCACAAGGGCTTTTTTGCTGTTGTTTTTGGCTCCGGCTTTAATGCTGGCTGCATTGGGAGCTGGTCTGAAGACCATAAAGCCGGCACTGGATTTTGATCCCTCCCTTTTGAGTTACGGGACCGATGTTTGTCATGGGAATTTTGACAAACGCTGTTTGCGAGGTGCGTCGAATGTGCCTGCTCGTGTCTTGATGACGGGGGATTCCCATGCGGCGGCTTTGAACTCTTTTATGGATGAGGTCGGGCGCCATGAAGGCTGGCAAGCCTATGTCGTTACAGGTAGCTCTTGTTCTCCCGTTTTTAATTTCAGCCAGAACATCCTGCCCGAGTCATCACGGGAGCCTTGCAAGAATTTGAAGGAGTACGTGGCGGCAGAGTATCGGCAATATGATGCCGTCGTCTTTACTTCTTTCTGGTCTTATCAATTAGGCGATGAGCCTGAGCGTGCGGATCCGGATTACTTGCCGAAGTTGGAACACACCTTGCGCAGCATGGCGAAAACGACCCCGGTTTATGTTTTGTCGGATGTACCGGAGTTACCCGTTTCTCCCATTCGTCTGGAGCTTTTTGATCGTTTGGGCTTGCATGTGGAACGTGAGTCCGGAGAGAAGGCCCAGTCTGCCAATGCCAGAATCAAGCAGATTGTCGATCGTATCCCTAATGTGCATTGGGTTGATTTAGGGCCGGTGGCCAGCCAGCTTTCCGCTCAAGGTCGTTACGCGGGACGTATGGCCTACTTCGACAATAATCATTTGAATATTTATGGCTCTACCTCCTTGGGACAATTGTTTGTACGCGACGGCTACCGTTTGCTTCCCCCTTGAAACCCCAGGTGTGGGGCGGTTTTGCAATGCTGACTGGAGCTGGCAGGAAGGGATTGCGTAAAGAACCCGGTTTTTATGATTTGTAGTTATTAGCAAATAAAGATGCGTCTCTCCAACAGGTTTAAGCTTCAGTTTTCGCCTGTTTCACGAGATCGTTATGTTTTCCCGTTATTTAGCCCCTGGCCTTCTTGCTCTTTCCGTCTCCTTCTCCGCACAGGCTGCCGAGCAAGCGCTGGAGATTGGCTATTTGCCCATCATGCCTGCCGCTCAATTGTTCGTGGGCTTAGGGTCTGGCGACTTACTGCCAGAGGGACAACCGGACCCCAAGCTGGTCCAGTTTCAAAGCGGTCCAGCGCTGACTCAGGCCTTGATCGCCGGTCAGTTGGACGTTGCCTATGTGGGTATTGGCCCCGCTTTGGTGGCCAAGGCTAAAGAGGCTGACGTCAAAGTTGTTGCCTCCAACATTGTGGAACAGGTTAGCGTGGTCGCTATTGGCGATCTGGCTGCCTATCTGGATGCCGACAAGCCTGATTTTGCAGCGGCTGTAGCCAAGTTCACCCAGGAGAAGGGTCACAAGCCCAAGGTTGCCAGCTACCCCAAAGGCGCTGTGCCTGAGGCTGCTTTGCAGTACTGGCTGCGCAATATGCTGAAAGTAGACCCGGATGTGGTCGAGGTGATCTTCCAGGGCGAAGCGCAGATTCAACAGGCCTTGAGCAATCATGCTGTGGATGCTGCCGCGATTCTGGAACCTACCGTTAGCCAAATTCTGCAACGCCAGCCTGATGCCAAGATCGTGGCACATGGTGGTGAACTGTTCCCCAATGAGCCCGGTTCGGTACTGCTGGTGCGTGAAGGCCTGATCAAATCCAATCCTGATCTGGTTCAGCATCTGGTGAATGCTCACCTGCGTGCCACTGCTCTGCTGCGTGATGAGCCTGCCAAGGCAACGCCTTATGTGCAGAAGTATGTAGGCGGTGGTCGTTTGCCTAAAGACATTGTGCAGGCTGCTATCGAGCGTTCGCACGATCAGTTCCAGCCTGACCCTCGCAAGATTATTGATGGCACGGTTCAGCTGCAGGATTTCCAGGTTTCTTTAGGCACGCTGGCGACCAAGCTGGACGATGTTCAAAGCCTGTTTGACGTTCGCTTTTATGAGAAGGCGGCACCGTAATGAGCGTTGCGAAACAAGCAAGTTTGCCCGCCGCGGCACCTGCACCTGCGGGTACCTTGGTTGATGCCTTGTGGCGTCGTGGTCTGGAGCGGATTGTTTACGGCGTAGCCGGTCTGGCCTTGTTTATCCTGGTGTGGCGCTTGGCTTATGTCTATGGCTGGGCTCCACGCGGTACCTTGCCTGATCCCTTGAGCTTGCCCTCGGCCTTGTTCCAGGAGATTGAGGCTGGTCGTCTCTGGCCCGCTGCTCAGTCCAGTCTGGTGCATTATTTCTGGGGCTTGGGCATCGGCACTTTCCTGGGTATTGCTTTTGGTCTGGCGGCGGCAACTATCCATCGCTTTGATTTGCTGCAAGCGTATTTGGTTCGTTTGCTGCGTCCTATCCCGCCCTTGGCGTGGGTGGTGTTTGCAATTGCCTGGTTCAAGGTTAGCCATACTGGCGCAGCCTTTGTGATTGCTATCGGTGTGTTCTGGCTGAACTACTTTGCCACTTACAGTGCGGTGCGCTCAGTCGATCCCCGCTATTACGAACTGGCAGCGGCTTTTGGGCATAACTCTTATTTCGCTCGCGCCTGGACGGTGGTTCTGCCTGCGATCAGCCCCGGTTTGTTGAGTGGTGTGCGTGCCGGTATAGGTCAGGCCTGGATGACGCTGATTGCGGCTGAATTGCTGGGTGTGCCTGGCATGGGTCAGGAAATGAATGCCGCTGCGGGTGTGGGTGCTTACGATGCGGTTGTGGTCTATATGTTGATCATCTCGGTGGTCTACACCTTGTGCGACATGCTTTTTCTGACTTTCAACAAATGGGTACTCCAGTGGCAGCCTTGATTCAGTTCCAGGGGTTTGGTTTTCGGTACCCCGGTGCGCCTGCACCTGTGATCCGTGATGTGAATCTGGAAGTTCAGGCAGGGCATTTTGTGGCGATTGTGGGTGGTTCAGGCGTAGGCAAGAGCACCTTGTTGCGTGCTGCGGCCGGTTTGAGCCAGCCCAGCTTCGGGCATCTGCGATCCAACCTGCAAGACAGCCCAGGCCGTCGAGCCAATGCTTTTGTGTTTCAGGACAGCCGCCTCTTGCCTTGGCGACGTATTGCTTCCAATGTGGCTTATGGCCTGGAAGGTCTGGGTCTGTCGCGTGAAGAGCGCGATCAGCGTGTGGATGCTGCCTTGAATCAGGTGGGCTTGGCGCATCTGAAAGACCGTTGGCCGCATCAGTTGTCCGGTGGTCAGGTGCAGCGTGTTGGTATTGCTCGTGCCTTGGCCGTGCAGCCCGATTTGCTGTTGATGGACGAACCCTTTTCTGCCGTGGATGCCTTGACCCGTCAGGCTTTGCAGGATGAGCTGGTTCAGGTGTGGCAGCGCAGCTCGGCAGCGGTTCTGTTTGTGACGCACGATATTGATGAGGCTGTCTTTCTGGCCGACACCATTATCGTTCTGGGTGGCAGCCCGGCCGGTGTCAGCGCCCGTATAGAGGTGGATTTACCGCGCCCGCGCGATCGTACAACGCCCCGTTTTGGGGAGTTGGTGAAAGAGGTAGGCCAGGCCTTGTGAGCTCGTTAGCCAATGCAATAAGACATACGGCCCATGCAGTGGGCCGTTTCTTTTGCCTGTTCGTGCCTGAGGGCGATGCATGATGATGCGCTTGTTCAAAATAGTCAGCACTCATGCTCACTTCCGTCTTGCGCGCTTTACACTGCTTGTTCGACGCCTAAGCACATGACAAGGAGAGCACATGAAGCACCCGGTAAATGCGTTCAAGCAGGCTTTGCGGCAGGGCAAGTCCCAGATTGGTTTGTGGCATGGCTTGGCCAGCCCTTATGTAGCGGACCTCTGTGCTGGCCTGGGCTATGACTGGATCTTGCTGGATGGCGAGCATGTCCCCAATACGGTACAGACCTTGCTGGCGCAATTGCAGGCCGTCTCGGCTCATCCCATCACGCCGATTGTGCGTCCCAGCTGGAATGACCCCGTGCAGATCAAGCTGTTGCTGGATATGGGGGCTCAGAATCTTTTAATTCCCATGGTGCAAAACGCGGAACAGGCCAAAGCCGCCGTTGCTGCGACACGTTATCCTCCGCACGGTATTCGCGGGGTGGGTGCAGCCTTGGCGCGTGCTGCTCGCTGGGGAGCGACTACCGACTATGTGGCGCGAGCCAATCAGGAAATGTGCGTGATTTGCCAGGTGGAAACGCGTGAGGCGCTGGAGAACCTGGACGAGATTCTGGCGGTAGAAGGCGTGGACGGTGTTTTCATCGGTCCGGCGGATTTGGCGGCCAGCATGGGGTATTTGACTGAGCCAAGGCATCCAGAGGTCTTGGCCGCGATCGAGGACGCGATTGTGCGTATCAGCAAGGCGGGTAAGGCCCCCGGAATCCTGCAGGCGAATGTTGAGGCAGCGCATCACTATCTGTCCTTGGGCGCCTTGTTTGTGGCCGTAGGCGTGGACGCGGTTTTGTTGCGACAGGCAGCCACGGCCTTGCTCGGCCAGTTCAAGGATGACGTAGTGGTGCCCGTCGCTCAGCCGGGCGCGGCTTATTAAAGGTTGCCGGGCGTTTTTGGGCTAGCGGCCATGTTCCTGCTGTCTTGCAAAGGCCGGGCCCGTTGATCAGGCGATATGACCTTGGCTGTGGCATTGCCAAGGTCCACTTTTTTTAAGTGCCGCTATCGAGCAGAAAGCTCAGCAAGCTTTCTGCACTCGGTTGCAGGTCACTGCGGCGGCGCACACCGATCAGAATTTCTCGCTGGCTCCATTCTTCGTCCAGCTCAATCACGCGCGTATTCGGGATCTGATAAATGCTGGCGCTCTTGCGCGGCAAGATGCCAATACCCATGCCGGCATTAATCAACAAACACATGGCGTCGTAGCCCGACACCTCGGTGCGAATGCGCACGGAGCGGTTGGCTTCCATGGCGATTTTGGTGATCTGGTAATGCAGTTGCGTGCCGGTCAGTAGCGTGATCTGTTCATGCTCCAGCGTTTGCTCGAAGCGGATTTTTTCATGCTGAGCCAGGGGGTGCTTGGTAGGCACCAGCACTACCAGCTTGTCACTGCGAAAAGGATAGGCCTCGATGTCGGCCGCGTAGGGCAGACGGGTAAACACACCCAGGTCCGCTTTACCCTCAGCAAGGGCCCGAATAATGTCCAGGCTGGTCTGTTCTTCCAGTTGCAGGGGGATCGCTGGGTGCAGACGTCCAAACTCGCCCAGAGGTTCGGCCAGAAACTGGGAAATAGCCGATGTATTGGCCAGAATATGCACCAGGCCTTGCTGGCCTTGCGAGAACGCCTGCAGGCGCGTCTCGATCTCTTGCGCACTATTGAGCAATGCACGCGACCGGTACAGCAGCTCCAGGCCCGCTGCCGTCGGACTGACACCTTTGTTCGTACGCAGCAGCAAGGTGGTGTTCAGAGACTGTTCCAGATCTGCAATCCGGCGGCTGACCGCGGCCGCAGCAATATGCTCACGCTCCGCCGCTTGGCTGATCGTGCCTTCTTCCAGTATGCGGACAAACAGTTTGAGGGTCAGCAGGTCCAGTTTCATGCAGGCATCATATCGCTTTTTTTTGCTGATCTGCACATGGGGTGACTGTGGCAGCGTAGAGAATCATCGTCTTACGCCATATGCCCATATGGATGTAGTAGCAGAGGGTGGCATCAGCCTGTATCGAGGATGAATGACTGTTCTTGGCTTGGCATTTGTTTATGAGTCGGTACAACTGCGGTTTTTACGGCAGGCTTTGATGAGGTCTAAACATAAAAAAAGCCCTGCCGACGGCATGTCGGCAGGGCTTTGTACAGCTAGGCCTGTTTGATCAGGCTTATGGCTTGGCACCAGACAGGATGTGGCCAGCGTTAGGAACGCGGGTTTCCAGACCCAGGGTCTTGAGCATTTGGTACACGGTGCAAACAGCAGCGGACAGAACGGGCTTGCCGATCTGGTCTTGAGCGCGCTGGATGGCGGGCAGGGAAGGCATCTGTACGCAAGCGGACAGGATGACTGCGTCCACGCCGTCGTGGTTCAGGCGCTTGACGTGCTCCAGCAGGTTTTCCGGGTTCAGCAGGCCCACTTCCAGGTTGTCCGACACTTCCAGGCTGATGGAGTCTTGAACTTCGATGCCTTCAGCTTCGATGTAGTCAGCCACGCGCTTGGTCAGCGGCTTCATGTAAGGGGTGATGATGGAGACTTTCTTGTAGCCGAATTCTTTCAGCGTATCGACCAGGGCACCGGCCGAGCTCAGCACAGGAATTTCCACGCCGTTTTCTTTAACGGTGTTTTGCAGACGGGCTTGCGAGACACGGTGGTAGCCGTCGCCTTGGGCCATGATGGCAACCAGGCAAGCGTAGGCCATCACGCTCATGCGGGCGTCGCTCAGTTCAACCGCGCAGCGGTCGCTGGCGATGTCCATGGCTTTCAGCTCTTCGGGGTTCACGTGCATCATGCGCATGCGCGAGGAGTGGAAGGTGAAGCGCTCTTCAGGAAACTCGGCGTAACGAGCCTGCAACATGGCAGGAATCTCGGTTTCCATGGTGGTGTTGGAGCTGGGAACGATCTGGCCGATGCGGTAGGTTTTCATAAGAATCTGTCTCTGAAGGTGGTTTTTAGATTGACGCCTTCATTCTAGGACCCGTTTTCTTCCTTGCAAATCAATCATCTGTCAACGTGCCATCGCCAACGGCGATGGCAGAGTGAGCAGGGATCAGGACAGTCCGGATTGCCAGCGCCAGGCGTCGTCACACATTTCCTGGATGCCTTTTTTGGCTTCCCAACCCAGTGTTTCGCGGGCTTTTTGGGTATCGGCCCAGCAAGAGGCGATATCGCCGGGGCGACGAGGGACCAGTTTGTAGGGAATAGGGCGCCCGGAGCTGCGGGTGAAGGCGGCGATCATGTCCAGCACGGAATAGCCCTGGCCGGTTCCCAGATTGACCGTCAGCAGTTCGCTATCTTTGGTGCTCAGGTAGTCCAGTGCGGCAACGTGGCCTTTGGCCAGATCGCAGATATGGATGTAGTCGCGTACGCCCGTACCATCCGGTGTGTCGTAGTCATTACCAAAGACCTGTACATGCTCGCGCTGACCCGCTGCAACCTGGGCGACATAAGGCATCAGGTTATTGGGAACACCTTGGGGTGTTTCGCCAATCAGGCCAGATTCATGGGCGCCGACGGGATTGAAGTAGCGCAGCAAGGCAATCCGCCAGCCAGCCTCGCTTTGATAAAGGTTGCCCAAAGCCTGTTCAAGCACCAGTTTGGTATGGCCGTAGGTATTGGTTGTGGACAGCGGGTGAGTCTCTGGAATGGGTAACTGTTGAGGGTCACCGTAGACGGTCGCGGAGGAGGAAAACACCAGGCTGCGCACATTGGCCTGTTGCATGGCTTGCAACAGGGTCAGCGTGCCGGTGATGTTGTTGTCGTAGTACTTGAGCGGTTGGGCTACTGATTCGCCAACCGCTTTCAAACCGGCAAAATGGATAACCGCTGTAATCGAGTGCTGCTGAAAAATCGTGTCGAGCAAGGCTCGATCCCGGATATCGCCTTCAATGAAAGCAACTTGGGTACCGCTGATTTTCTCAATAGCATCCAGGACACTTTTTTGACTATTGCTCAAGTTGTCCAGAATCAGAACCTGATAACCGTGGGCAATCAACTCTACGCAGGTATGAGAGCCGATAAAGCCGGTACCGCCAGTGACAAGAATGGTGTTGGCCATAGGTCTTTCCAATTAAAAGCAAGTTGAAAAGAAAGAGTTAGTCGATACGTTTCAAGGCAGTTTTGTAGTGACCGCCGCGTTCGGCGTAAACACTGGCGTTCTGGCGCAGCTTGGCAATGTCTTCATCGCTCAGGGTACGCACAGCTTTGGCGGGTGATCCGATGATCAGGCTGCGTTCCGGGAAAACTTTGCCTTCAGTGACCAGTGCACCAGCACCGACCAGGCTATCGCGACCAATGACGGCACCGTTCAGCACGACGGCCTGGATGCCGATCAACGCGCCTTCACCGATGGTACAGCCGTGCAGCATGGCCTGGTGGCCGATGGTGACGTGGTCGCCAATATCCAGGGGATAGCCGGGGTCGGTGTGCAGTACGGCACCTTCTTGTACGTTCGAGCCTACGCCCACGGTAATGGTTTCGTTATCGCCACGGATGACGGCACCAGGCCAGACACTACTGTGTTCTTTCAAGACGACCTTGCCAATCAGGGTGGCCTCTGCGGCAACAAAGCTGCTGTCGTCGATTTGTGGGGCGTGTTGATCTAATTGGTAGACAGGCATGAAAGATCCTTGGGTAATGTGCCGGGCTGCCTATGCCTGAATGAGAAGGGGTAGGCAGCAGGGCAGGTGAGCAGGGAAGTGAATGAGGGGCTTGTGTACAAAAGCCAGTGTGGTCATTGTGACCTCACTGGCTTGATCAGGCTATCAGGACTAGCCAGTGCTTAGATCTGTTCACCAAACAAATCGTACTCACTTGAATCCGTAATACGCACACGCACCATCTGGCCGGGTTCCAGCTTTTGTTCGCTGGTGATGAAGACGTTGCCGTCAATTTCGGGTGCGTCGGCGCTGGAGCGGCCAACGGCATCGCCGTCTTCGTCGATCTCATCAATCAGCACGTCCATTTCGCGGCCCACTTTGGCGGCCAGGCGAGCGCTGGAGATGGCTTGTTGATGTTCCATGAAGCGTTCCCAACGCTCTTGTTTGACTTCGTCAGGGACGATGCCATCGAGCTTGTTGGCGGGGGCGCCTTCCACGGGTGAGTACTGGAAACAGCCGACGCGATCCAGTTGGGCTTCGGTCATCCAGTCCAGCAGGTATTGGAAGTCTTCTTCAGTCTCGCCGGGGAAGCCGACGATGAAGGTGGAGCGGATGGTCAGATCCGGGCAGTCCTGACGCCATTGCTTGATGCGCGACAGGGTGCGATCTTCAAAAGCAGGGCGCTTCATGGCGCGCAGCACGGAAGGGCTGGCGTGCTGGAAGGGAATATCCAGGTACGGCAGTACTTTGCCTTCGGCCATCAGGGGAATGATGTTGTCCACGTGCGGGTAGGGGTAGACGTAATGCAGACGCACCCAGGCACCCAGTTCGGACAGGGCAGCGCTCAAGTCCAGCATGCTGCTCTTGACGGGGCGGCCATTCCAGAAGCCGGTACGCTGGCGGATATCCACGCCGTAGGCGCTGGTGTCCTGCGAGATCACCAACAGCTCTTTGACGCCGGCCTTGACCAGACGCTCGGCCTCGCCCAGTACATCACCGACAGGACGGCTGACGAGCTTGCCGCGCATGGACGGGATAATACAGAAGCTGCAGCTGTGGTTACAGCCTTCGGAAATTTTCAAGTAAGCGTAGTGACGCGGGGTCAGCTTGATGCCTTGTGGGGGCACCAGATCAATATAGGGATTGTGATCCAGCGATGGCGGTGCGGCTTCACGCACGGCGCGCAGTACCTGCTCGTATTGTTGGGGGCCACTGACGGACAGCACCGAGGGGTGCACGTCGCGAATCAGGCCTTCGTCCACACCCATACAGCCGGTGACAATGACGCGGCCGTTCTCAGCCAGTGCCTCGCCGATCGCTTCCAGCGATTCGGCCTTGGCGCTGTCGATAAAGCCACAGGTATTGACCACCACCACATCCGCATTGTCGTAGCTGGGGGTGATCTGATAGCCGTCGGTACGCAGCTGGGTAAGAATTCGTTCGGAATCGACCAGGGCCTTGGGACAACCCAGGCTCACGAATCCGACTTTGGGGGCGCTCATAGAGGGTCCTTCTGGAGCTTGAGGGCTCGAAATTGGGAAATAGGCTTGATTTTACCGTCCCATGCCCGGATGCGTGCGGATCTTGTGCGTTTGAGCCCGGTTTATGCGGCAAATAGTGCTACAGTCGCAGTCATATTTTTCTTTTCTAGCGGTTGTTCTGTGTCCGACACCCATCTTTCCCCCTCTTTGCCCCTGTCCGAAGTCATGCTGCTGAGCGCGCGCAATATTGAAGGCGTGCTGGCAGGCAAGTCCCTGACTGAAAGCCTGGCTGCCACGCCAGCTCCTGCCCGTGCTGCGGTGCAGTCTGTCAGTTTCCATGTGCTGCGCCGTCTGGGCCATGCCCGTCAGATTCGTATCACGCTGGTGCCACGCCAGCCCAGCAATACCTGGCTGGATGCCTTGCTGATGGTGTCGTTGGCCTTGCTGGATACGGCCATGCGTGTGCAAGAGGATGCCAAGGCTTTTGAGGATCGTCCGGATGTGCCGGTCTATGCCGTGCATACGGTAGTGGATCAGGCCGTGCGTGCGGCTGATAGTCAGGCTGCGCTGCGTCTATCTAAGGGGTTGGTGAACGGGGTGCTGCGTCGCTTTACGCGCGAGCGCAAGATGATCCTGTCTCAGGTAGAGAGCCGCCCCGAAGCACGCTGGAACCACCCTGGCTGGTGGGTCAAGGAATTGCGTCGTGCTTACCCGCGTGATTGGGAAGCGCTGTTGCAGGCCGCCAATCGCCCCGGTCCTTTGACCTTGCGCGTGAATCAGCGTCGTTGCTCGGTGGAGCGCTTGCAGGCTGTACTGACGGAAGCCGGTATTGCTTCCAGCAGCCCTGGCACGGGTGCCGTCACCCTGGACAAGGCCATGCCGGTTCAGGCGATTCCTGGTTTTGATCTGGGCTGGTGGTCGGTGCAGGACTGGTCGGCTCAGCAGGCTGGTCTGCTCTTGCCGGTCAAGGATGGTATGCGCGTGCTGGATGCGTGCGCGGCTCCCGGTGGCAAGACGGCGCATTTGCTGGAACAGGCGGATGTTTCCTTGCTGGCCCTGGACTCGGACGGCGAGCGTCTGGAGCGTGTGGGCCACAACCTGCGTCGTCTGGGTTTGGCCAGCGACAAGGTTCAATTAAAACGAGGTGATGCGGCGCGTACTGCCCAATGGTGGGATGGTCAGCCCTTTGATGCCATCCTGGCGGATGTGCCTTGTACCGCCTCGGGCATTGTGCGTCGTCACCCCGATATTCGCTGGTTGCGCCGTGAGTCGGACATTGCCGATACCGCGCGTTTGCAAAGCTCTATACTGGATGCCTTGTGGTCCACATTGCGGCCCGGCGGGCATTTCCTGTATTCGACCTGCTCGATTTTCCCGGCTGAAGGGGAACAACAGGTTGAGGCGTTTTTGGCCCGTCACCCCGAGGCGCAGCTTTTGGACTCTCCTGGCCAGATTTTGCCCGGCGTTGCGGGACGATCGCTGGCAGATGGCGACGGTTTTTTCTACGCCTTATTTACGCGCCCGGTTTGACTTGT
This sequence comes from Alcaligenes faecalis, assembly GCF_009497775.1. Lineage (NCBI taxonomy): Bacteria > Pseudomonadati > Pseudomonadota > Betaproteobacteria > Burkholderiales > Alcaligenaceae > Alcaligenes > Alcaligenes faecalis. Next base: position 3,635,984 of record NZ_CP031012.1, on the reverse strand, counting down.
CACAATTAGGGCTCTGACTTTGTCCTTTTTGCGGTTAATCACGATGTGGCGCGTTTTTCTGTCTTTTCTGCTGATTTTCAACTGCGCGCTAAGCTCGGCCAATACCATTGTGCCGGTCGCTACGTCGGGAGAGCGGGTCGTCAAGGTCGAGCCCCATATTCGGGACGAAAAACTGTATATCGACGCGGATGTCGAGTTCGAGTTAAGTCCGGAATTGCGCACTGCTGCCGAGAAAGGGGTACCGCTGTATTTCACGGTTGAAGTGGAGTTGGCGCAGCCCCGCTGGTATTGGTTTGATAAAAACGTTGTTAAAGAACAACAAACCTGGCGGGTTGTGTACAACGCCCTGACCCGTCAGTGGCGCGTGGGCACGGGTGACCTGTCTTTACCCGAATCCTCCATGAATGACGCATTGGCCATGCTGCGGCATATCCGCGGCTGGGCCGTGGCGTATGTGGCTGATCTGGACCGCGACCAGGAATACCAGGGTCGTGTGCGTCTGCGCCTGGATACCTCTTTGCTGGCCCGTCCGTTTCAAGTGGACGCCATCAATAGTTCTGCCTGGACACTGGCTACTCCATGGAAAACCTTTTCCTTTTCCGTCTCCGTCGACGAGCCCCAACCTTGATACGTTGGATCTTGCGCACCGCTCTGTTCGGAGCGGGTGTCAGCGCGTTGGCGCTGTTTTCTCTTCTTGTCTGGTCTACGGGCAACGCCTCGCGCTACGCGCAGCAGTATGACTTGCTGCTGGTGCTCAATGGCGTATTGGCCGCTACGCTGATTTCCTGGGTGCTGTTGCTGACGATTCGTCTGTTCAGACAAATACGCCGGCGTCAGTTTGGTGCCCGCATGACGGCGCGCTTTGCCTTTTACTTCACCCTGATCGGCATTATTCCGGGGGCGCTGATTTATCTGCTCTCGGTGCAGTTCATGTCGCGCTCGATCGAGTCCTGGTTCAACGTGCGGGTGGATACGGCTCTGGAGTCGGGCTTGAGCCTGGGCCGCGCCGCCCTGGATTCGCAGTTGAATGAATTGGAAGGTCGTGCCAATGAAATGGTGTCGGCACTGAACAAGGCGGACAGCGCGCAGTACAGCAGCTTGCTGATCTCCTTGCGTGAAAACAGCGGGGTGACGGAGGCAATGGTGTTTTCGGGCAATGGTCGTCTGATTGCCTTTTCCTCGGGCCGCTACGACACGTTGCTGCCTGATATGCCGCCCTCCAGCGTGATGAATCAGCTGCGTATTGCAGGCCGCTATTCGGCTGCCGAAGTGGATGATGATGCGCCTGTTCACGACAACGGCCTGGACGAAGGCGGGGTTCCCGCAGAGTCCACAGGTTTGCGTCTGCGTACGGTTCTACCATTGGCCGATCCCAATCGCTTTGCAGCAACCTTGAGTGGTACGGCAGACTCGCGCTGGTTGCAGGTTATTCAGCCTGTGCCGGACAAGATTGCACGCAATGCCAACCAGGTGCAGCAAGGTTTTCGGGACTATCAGGAACTGGCCTTGTCTCGTCAGGGCTTGCGCAAGCTTTACGGTATTACGCTGACGCTGGCCTTGATTCTGGCGGTGTTTACGGCTGTGGCCGCTGCCCTGGCTTTGTCTCGTCGCCTGACGCGTCCTTTGCTGACCTTGGCTGCCGGGACGCAAGCGGTAGGGGTAGGGGATTACCGGGCTTTGCCTGAGCCGCCCGCCAAGGATGAAGTTGGCCAGTTGACGCGCTCTTTCAATGCCATGACCCGACAGCTGGATGAAGCGCGCCGCATGGTCGAGAAAAATCGTCTGCAGCTGGAACGCTCCAATATGTACCTGGAGTCGGTGCTCAGCAACTTGTCCAGTGGTGTGCTGGCTTTTGATGAGATGTTCCGCGTCACCATGTTCAACCAGGGGGCGCAGCGTATCTTGCAGGTGGATTTGCGCTCGATTAAAGGTCGCCCGCTGGAAACGCTGGAAGGGGCCATGACCTTTGCCTCGGTGATACGGGAAGCCTTTTCCACGCATCAGGCCATGGGCTCGGATCACCCTTATTGGCAGCAGCAGTTTGAATTGGAAATGCAAGAAGGTAATGAAGCGCGTGATACTATCGTCACCGTTTTGGCCCGTGGTACCTTGCTGCGTGTAGATGGTCAGCCAACCGGCTATCTGGTGGTGTTTGACGATATTACCGACGTAATTTCCGCCAGCCGTCTGGTGGCCTGGAGCGAAGTGGCTCGACGCCTGGCACACGAGATCAAGAACCCCCTGACGCCTATTCAGTTGTCGGCCGAACGTCTGGCCATGAAACTGGAGTCGCAGCTGGATGAAGTCCATGCTGCCATGTTGCTGCGCTATACCAATACCATCGTCAATCAGGTCAGTTCGCTGAAAAAGATGGTGGAAGATTTCCGCGAGTATGCCCGTAAGCCCGCTACTCAGATGCAAGCTCTGAATCTGAACGAGCTGATTACCGAAGTGCTGACTTTATATGGTTGGGACCCGGAAGAAGGCATGGTCCGGGACGATGGTTACAGTGTGGCGATTGATGTGGAGCTGGACCCTGATTTGCCCATGGTGCAAGGGGACCCCACGCAGCTGCGTCAGGTTATCCATAATCTGTTGGCCAATGCTCGTGAAGCGGCTGCCCAGGATCAATCACTTGACCAGGCGCATGTATTTGTTAAAACCATGATTGCGGGCGTAGAAGGTTCCGACTCTTGTGCCGTCAGTTTTGTGGTGTCAGATAACGGGCCTGGTTTTGATCCCCAGATGTTGGTGCGTGTTTTTGAACCGTATGTCACCACCAAGCCCACCGGCACGGGTCTGGGACTTGCTATAGTTAAGAAAATCATCGAGGAGCACGGCGGCAGAATCGATGTTTCCAATCGTCGTGAGGGGGGGGCTCGCATTTCCATCCTCTTTACCCGGCTTGCTGGCCAGCATATTCGTCTGGACTCTGGGCGGCGAGCAAACGATAATGCGTAAAAATCACGTAGGTGACGTTTTATGGCCAGAATTCTGGTAGTTGATGACGAAATCGGCATTCGGGAACTTTTGTCGGAAATTCTTTACGACGAAGGGCACACCGTGCAATTGGCAGAGAATGCCGCCCAGGCTCGCGAGGCACGCTTGCGGGGCCGCCCCGATCTGGTCTTGCTGGATATCTGGATGCCAGACACTGACGGTGTCAGCCTGCTCAAAGAGTGGGCCTCCCAAGGCTTGCTGGATATGCCTGTGGTCATGATGAGTGGCCACGCCACGGTGGATACCGCGGTGGAAGCAACCCGTATTGGTGCGGTGGACTTCCTGGAAAAACCCATCACCATGCAGCGCCTGCTCAAGACTGTAGCCTCGGGTCTGGAGCGTACCGTTGCACCCAAGGCGCTGGCAGCCGCTGCCCGCCCGGTGGTTCAAGGGGGTGATCGCCGCCCTGAAACAGCCACCATGGCTCCCGGTATGGCACCTGCCATGGCCGCCCCTGAAGTCGAGCAGGATGAATCCCAGCTAGGCAGCATTTCTCTGGATCTGCCTTTGCGTGAAGCGCGTGACGAGTTCGAGCGCATTTATTTTGAATATCATCTGCGCCGCGAAAATCACAGCATGACGCGTGTGTCGGAGCGTACCGGTCTGGAACGCACCCACTTGTATCGCAAGCTCAAGCAGTTGGGTATAGACTCGTCGCGCAAGCGTAACCAGTCTTGATACAGTAGTTACCAAATGCATGGCCAGTCAACGTCTGGCCAGCCCTGAGACTGCAGGTAAAAGCAGCTCAGGGACTCCGGATCGAGGCGGCCTTTTCAGGCCGCCTTGCCGTTTAGAGAGCGGCGACGGATGCCACAGGCAGTGCCTGCAATTTGTTCACGGTATCCAGACACGTACGGGCCGCTTCCTGGCCCTTGATCACAAAGTGACGGTGGAAGTAATCGTGGTGCTCTTTGCCATCATGGAAATGGTGCGGAGTCAGCACGACTGAAAACACGGGCACGTTGGTGCTGAGCTGGACTTGCATCAAGCCTTGAATCACTGCGGTAGCCACAAAGTCGTGGCGATAGATGCCGCCATCCACGACCAGACCAGCCGCCACAACAGCGGCATATTGACCCGATTGGGCCAGGCGTTGTGCATGTAGCGGGATTTCAAAGGCGCCGCCCACTTCAAAGAAGTCGATCAGGCTGCTGTCGTGGCCCATGGCTTTGACTTCGTCGATAAAACCCAGGCGGGCCTGATCCACAATGTCCTTGTGCCAGCAAGCTTGAATAAAGGCGATACGGGGAGCCAGAAGATTGGCTGGGGTAATACTGTTCATCTTGATTTCCTGTTTTATGACAACAAAAACAGGGCATGCAGGAAGCAGGATAGCTCAAGCCCATAGCAGGATGACTCCTGTACAGGTACATGAGGATATCCCGTTCTCTCTTTATCCGGACTATACCGTCGGCCCCGGAATCACACCGGGTCTGCTGTCCCTGACCACAGGTCAGGCGCTCGCGGGCTAGGCTAGTGCCATTACCGCCGGTGGGGACTTGCACCCCGCCCTGAGAACGTAAGTTGGCCGGGGAGGCCAACTGGACGAGTTTACCGCTAAACCGTTTTTTTGTCAGAGGCGGGCGCAGTCAGTGGTAGCAGGAGTCTCAGGGTGCAGGGCATGTCGGGCAGGAACAGAGCCTGACCACCGTGGTGCAGCAAAATCTGACGCACGATCGTCAGCCCCAGACCGGCTCCCTTGCTGGCACTGTCCTGCTTGTGAAAGCGCTCAAAGGCCAGATGCGCTGTGTGCTCATCCAGGGCCGCACCTTGATCGCTGATGTCGATCGCGCATTGATCGGGCTGGGGATTATGTAGATGCAAGCTGACCGTACCTTGGCCATGCGTCAGGGCATTGTCCAGTGCATTGGCAATGGCCTCGGCCAGATCGGCCTCGCAGGCTTGGACGATAGCTTGCGAACTATCATCTTGAAACTGGATCTCCCGATTGGCTTGCTCGAAAAGCGGCCATAAGTCTCCCATCACACGACGGCACAAGGGCGCCAGAGCGGTTTGGTCTGTGAGTTCCGTAGCCTGTTCTTGCTTGCGGGCCAGACTGAGCCATTGGCTGACCAGCCGCTGCAAGTGGGCAATATCCTCGCGCAGCAAATCCCAGTCCTGGTCGCTATGGTGTTCAGTCGTTTGCAGACGCAAGGACATCACCGCCAGGGGAGTACGCAGTTGATGAGCCGCATCTGCAACCAGCTGCTGCTCATGCTTGTAAGCCTGCATCAGACGGTCCAGACTTTGATTGACGGCCTGTGCCAAGGGGCGAATTTCTTTGGGCAGTTCGGTGACAGGCAAGCGCAGCTCAGGTTGAGCAGGGCCCAGCGTCGCAGCCAGATTTGCGGCTTGTCGTACTGGACGCAGAGTCCAATGGATAAGCCAGGCGATCAGCAACAGACCCACCGCACAGACTGGTAGCCACAGTAGCAAAGACCGCCACATGCGGGTTTGCAGCAAGGCCCCGATCAGCTCACGTTCGCGCTGGTCCCGTTTGGCGACCATCAGGATTTCGCCACTGGGCAGCGTGACCGACACCGACACCACATAACCGCTGCGATGCTTCAGTCTGAACAAGGCCAGCTCGTCCTCGGGCTGGGCTGGGCGCAGGCGTCGCGGGCTTTCCAGATTGGATGAGGCCTGTAGCAACTCGCCTTGGGCGCTGTACAGTGAATAGGACATTTCCCCACCGGCGTACTGACGCGGCAAGCTATCCAATGATTCCGTGGGTGTGAAGTCGCGGGCAATTTCCTCGGCCTGCAAAAACAGGCTGATGCGACGTAGCTCGTCGCGCGTATCGAACAAGGACAGGGCCAGCGCGCAAAAGCCCAAGGCCAGCATCAGCAAGAGGCTGATCAGCAATCGCCTGCGCAGGCTGAAGGCGCGCTTGCTCACAGGGCACGCAATCGGTAGCCCACACCGCGCACCGTGTCGATGCAAACCAAAGCATTTTGCTCGCGCAGCTTGCGGCGCAGTTTGGAGATCAGCGCTTCGATGGCATTCAGGCTGATATCGGTCTGGCTTTGATACAGCTGCTCCAGTAAATAATCCTTGATCAGCAAACGGGGGCTGGCCTGCATCAATTCCTGCAGAAGCACGCTTTCCCGCCGTGGCAGCATCAAGGCCTGGTCATTGACCCAGGCTTGTCGCACCTCCGGCTCGAATCGCAGATTGGCGATCACCAATTGCTGGTAACGGTGGGGTGCAGCCCGCCGCAAGATCGCGCTAAGACGCGCCTCCAACTCAACCAGATCAAAGGGCTTGAGCAGATAGTCATCTGCACCGCCACGCAGTCCCTGAATACGATTGTGAACCGCATCGCGTGCGCTCAGGATCAGGCAGGGCAGACGCTGGCTGCGGTCCGGGCGATGCAACTGCGCCAGGATTTCCATGCCGTCCATATCGGGCAAGCCCAGATCCAGAATCAGGGCATCAAAGCTGTGCTCTTGCAGCAGGGCAAGACCAATCCGCCCCGTGGTAGCGGTGCGGATTGCGTATCCCTGCCCTTGCAGATGACTTGCCAACAGGCTCAGCAAAGGCCGGTGGTCTTCAATAATCAGAATGTTTTTCATCAGACTACGGTCAGGAACCGGCCTCATGATAGGAGCAAATGAAAATGAGTTTGGTTCGTATTATAGATAATGGAAGAAGCCGTGATGAAAATGAAAACAGGCCTTTGCTGGCCATTGGCTGCTTTGTCCTTGGCGTGCATGTCCGCCTGGGCGCAGGAACGTAGTGAAGTTGAGCAGTTAAGCGCGATCTCTGTGACCGCCTCGGGATTCGCTCAGGAAGTGGTGAACGCTCCGGCATCCATCACCGTGATTCCGCGCGAAGAACTGGAGGGGAAACGCTTTGAATCCTTGGCCGATGCCTTGCGCCAGGTGCCGGGCGTCAGCGTTTTAGGTGGCGATAAAGGGGCAATCTCGATTCGCGGCATGGAATCCGAACACGTGCTGGTCTTGATTGATGGTCGTCGTCAGGACATGCGCCAGATCACCATGAAGGGTGGGGTGTCCGAAGCGCTGGACATGAACTGGATTCCCCCGCTGGAAGCTATTGAGCGTATCGAAGTAGTGCGTGGCCCCATGTCGACCTTGTACGGTTCCGAGGCGTTGGGCGGGGTGATCAATATCGTGACACGCAAAGTGGCCGATAAATGGCACGGCTCGCTGACGGGTGGCTATACCTTGCAGGACAGTGGCTCGGCTGGAAATAGCGGTTCTGCTGATCTGTACCTGTCCGGCCCCATCGTGCCGGGGCGTTTGGGTTTGCAGTTCTGGGGCTATCACAAGCAACGTCAGGAAGATCAGGTTCTGAATGGCTTTGCGCGTGCCAAACGTCAAAACGGCACAGTACGCTTGTGGGCGACTCCCAATGACAATCACGAGTTCATGTTTGAAGCCGGCCGCACCACTCAGCATTTCTGGACCACCCCTGGCAAGTCCTTGGCATTGACGGGCAAGGAAAATGAGAACGAGTATGTGCGCGACAGCTATACGCTGGCACACACGGGCCGTTGGGGCAGCTTTGATACGGAGCTGAGCCTGAACCGTGAACAAGCCTATCGTGAAGGTCCAACTCAAAGCGCCCGCCCTGATATCCGCAATACCGTGATTGATGGCAAGCTCACCCTGCCTTTGGCCGATCACATGCTGGTAGGTGGTTTCCAGTGGCGCAAGAGCGAGCTGAAGGCCGATGGCTACTACGCCAATCCGAATGGCGCAGGTGTGGATACTTCCGTGCGTGAATACTCCCTGTTTCTGGAAGACGAATGGAGCCTGAATCCATCCTTTGCCCTGACCGGCGGCGTGCGCATGGATGACAACGAGTTCTATGGTCGTCACTGGACTCCCCGTTTGTACGGTGTCTGGAGCGCAACAGATGCATGGACGCTGAAAGGCGGTATCGCCAAGGGCTTCAAGTCCCCGACCATTATGCAAAGCAATCCGCAAATCGGTTTGCCACAGCGTGGCGGCGCCTATACCTGGGGTAATCCGGATCTGGAACCTGAAGTCAGCACCAACGTCGAGTTGGGCCTGTACTTTGACGACGGCGGTCCTTTGAGCGCCAACGCCACCTTGTTCCACACCCGCTACAAGAACAAGATCGCCAATACCGGCTCGCGTCAGCTCTATTACCCCGATGGCCGTCCTGTGCCACCGGATCCGTATACCAACAGCATGTACAGCACCTACTTCAATATCACGGAAGCACGGGTGCAGGGTCTGGAGTTGGGCTTGGCCTACCGCTTTAACGATCAGTGGAAAGTGCGCGGCAGCTATACCTTCACGGACTCCAAGGTCCGTAATGGCAGCGCCACGATTCTGGGCTTTGGCTACCCGCAGTCTGAAGGCCAACCCTTGGTGGCGACCCCACGCAATATGGGCAGCCTGACTGTGGACTGGACCCCGAATGAAGCGGTGTCAGCTTTCTCGACCTTGAATGTGCGTGGCCGGGAAACCAATATTTCCTGGGGACAGGGCGGTGCCGTCAGCGAAAGCATGGGGACGATTGCCACGGTGGATCTGGGAGCCAGCTGGCGTGCCAGAAAAGACCTGAGCTTGAGTGCCGCCGTCTATAACCTGACCGACCGTCGTCGCGATTCGGGTACCAGCGGAGCGTATTCCTACGCGGAAGATGGCCGCCGCTTTTGGTTGCAGGCCGAGTACCGCTTCTAAGCGGGGCTTACTCCTGGGGTTTGGGGCGGCGGCTGATCGTGGAGATCGGTACGCTGACCTCGCCCTGGGTGCTGCGACGACTACGGGCGCGCCAGGCGTGCCCGTACGCAATTTCCAGGCTCAGATGCAAAGTGCCATCCATATGGCGCTGTTTTTCCAGCGCATTGAGCAGGCGTTGACGCCAGGGCAGGGTGCTCAGGCTGGCCTTGCGTTGGGGGTGCGGATTGCCGCCCAGCAGACGCAAATCATCCAGCAGTTTTTCAGCGCTGCGATACGTCAGCGTCACAACTTCCTGATCCATCACGGGATCAGCAAAACCGTTTTCCAGCAGCAGATCGCCAAAGTCGTGCATGTCCACGAACTCCAGCGTTTTCGTGCCCAGATCCGCTTGCTCCATGGCACTGCGCAGCTCGGCAAAAGAGCCGGGGCCTAAACAGGAGAACATGACCAGCGTTTCGGGTTTCAGCAGGCGGTTCCATTCAGCCAGAACCCGATGCGGTTCCGGGTGCCAGTGCAAAGCCATATTCGACCAGACCAGCTCCTGGCTTTCTGCGGGCAAGCCGCTATTGGCCATATCGGCCTGAACCCAGTTGGCGGCAGGAGTAGGCTGATTGCGCAGCTTTTGCCACAGGCTAGGTTTGGACTGGTAGCGCTCGCGGGCCACTTCCAGTAGCTTGGCGCTGCGATCCAGGCCGGTGTAGTTCATGTCCGGGTAGCGGGAACGCAAGGGTTCCAGCGCATGGCTGGCACCACAGCCGGCATCCAGAATATGAGTAGGCTGCAAGCGCACCAAAGCCAGCCGGGACAACATCCGTTGCGCGACTTCACCATAAAGAAACTGAGCGTGATCCAGGGGAGCGCGGCGATTGAATTGCTGCTCGACGTGGGCGGAGTTGATTGGTAAAGAAGGTAACTGGGACATAGTTGCGCGGACGTTGCTGGCCTGGATCAGTGGCATGTGCTGTGATCGGATCAGCCTGGCTCTGAAAGGTAATGATCTATTATGGCGCATCCCCTGTTTCGGCGCGAGCCGACCCACCGTCTTGTAGGGATTCCACTGCTGGCACGGCCTTGTGTGCTGTGTGGATTACGTTCACAAAGCGGCGCGCTGTGCGGCTTTTGTCGACACGCGCTGGCAACACCCGCCCAGGATTTACGCTGTCCGCGTTGTGCTCTGGCCTTGCCGCCCTTGGCTTTGCTGGCCTGTCCGGATTGCGGAGCAGGGCAATTGTCCCTGCAAGCGACGGTTGCCGGATTCGACTATGAACATCCTGGCGATATGTTGATACATGCGTTTAAAATTTCCCGTCGGCTGGAAATGGCAGCGGTGTTGGCAGAGCTGATGGTGCAGCAATGGCGTAGGCATGGGCCTGTGCTGAATGCAGCTTGCCGGGTCATACCCGTGCCTTCGCAAGGCCGCGCCTTGCACCGTCGGGGCTTCAATCCGGCAGCCGTGCTGGCCAAGCGCGTGGCGCATGCACTGGGCTTGGCAGCGCGTTTGCATATCGTCACGGCGCAGCCACGGCATGAGCAGGCCCAGAAAACCTTGGGGCGACAGGCTCGCAGGCAGGCCATGCGGGGTGCTTTTAGCGTGCTGGAGTCGCTGCAAGGGCAGGATGTACTGCTGGTTGATGATGTGCTGACCACCGGAGCCACCTTGGATGCCCTGGCGCGGGCCTGCCGTCTGGTGGGTGCACAGTCTGTTTATGCCTTGGTCGCTGCACGGGCTCCCTGGAAATTGAAGGTCTCCTAGCCCTGTATACTTCGTCGCTTGTTCGCGGCTTTCTCTGCACTTTTTAGGTTTTTCATGTTTCATATCGTCCTGGTTTCGCCCGAGATCCCTCCCAACACGGGTAACGTCATTCGACTGGCGGCCAATACGGGCTGTGTCCTGCATCTGGTGCGGCCCCTGGGCTTTGAACTGGAAGACAGCAAGCTGCGTCGTGCTGGGCTGGATTATCACGAGTGGGCGCAGGTGAAGGTGCATGACAGCCTGGAAGAAGCCTTGCAGGCCACGGGTTCGGCGCCTGATCGCGCGTTTGCCCTGACCACGCGTGGCAGTCATTTGCTGGCCGAACAAAGCTTTCAGCCGGGTGATGTGTTTGTGTTTGGCCGCGAAACCGCAGGCTTGTCTGCCGAGCAACTTGCACTGTTTCCTAAGGAACAGCGGATTCGCCTGCCCATGTTGACGGGCCAACGCAGCTTGAACCTGTCCAACGCCGTGGCAATTTGTGTTTTTGATGCCTGGCGGCAAGCGGGTTATGAAGGTGGTGTTTAAGTTTGGGCAAGGGCAAGCAGTCAGCTTGAGTCTTGGATCGAGGTGCTACATCATATTTATCATGTAGCAGTGGGTACGATGGATTCTGTTTAAGTGATGAGGGCCGGAAAATCTAGTGTTGGAAGTTTTTTATGTGCCTTCACGCCCCACGTATCAGGATCAATAGGCTGAAGTTTGTCGCGGGAAACGTTGATTTACACGTATTTATTTTCTGTTGATATCCTCAAAAAAAACGGCCCTGCAAACGAAGAGTTTGCAGGGCCGTTTTTGATCGAATCCAGTTGCCGTTTTATTCCAGCGACAGGTTCAGGCGCTCAATCACTTCATCCCAGCGCGCTTTGTCGGCAATGATCTTGTCCGTCAACTCTTGAGGAGTAGAAGGCTCGGACGAGAAGTAAAAGGCGTTGAGTTTGGCCTTGATGTCGTCGCGTTGCAGGATAGTGGTGATTTCCTGGTTCAGGCGTTTGACCACATCATCCGAGGTGTTGTGGGGCACAAAGAAGGCGTCCCAGGAAATTGCCTCGAAGTTTTCCAGACCGGCTTGCGCCATGGTGTCCAGACCGGGCAGCAATTCGCTGGGCTGCAAGGACGTCACGGCCAGGGCTTTCACCTTGCCTGCTTCAACTTGCGGCATGGCAATGCCTGGCACCATGAAGGCGGCGTCAATGTCACCACCAATAATGGCGGTCAGGATTTGTGGAAAGCCCGAGTAGGGGATTTGTTCCAGCTTGATATCAACCGCATGTTCCAGCATGGCCATGGCCAGGTGAGCCGAGCTGCCGGGGCCAACCGAGCCGTAGTTCAATTCGCCGGGACGAGACTTCGCCAGGGCAATGAACTCTTCCACCGTGTTGGCGGGCGAGTTGGCCGGAACGACCAGCACGTTGGGGCTGGTGCCAATCATGGAGATGGCCTGCAAGTCTTTCAGCGGATCGTAGCCCAGCGAGGTCTTGTACAGGGTGGGGGCGGTCACCATGGGACCATTGATGGTCAGCAGCAAGGTGTAGCCGTCGGGTTTGGCGTGCGCTACAAAGCGCGTGCCGATATTGCCGCCAGCACCGGGACGGTTATCAACAATGACAGTCTGGCCCAAGGCTTGGGACAGGGGCTCGGAAATGGCGCGGGCCAGGGCGTCAGGCGAGGAGCCTGCCGGGAAAGGCACAACCATTTGAATGGGACGCTCGGGCCAGCTGGATTGGGCCAGAGCCGATTGAGCCAGCAAACCAGTGCAGGCCAGCCCCAGGACGGAGCGGATCAGAAGATCACGAGAACGAGCAAGCAATGACATTGTTTTGATTCTGAGTAAGAGACGGTTGACCGCAGGTCTGGCAGCGTGGATGAGGTGCCAGATCGGGCAGACGAAGGTATTAGTGGCCTTCTTGCTTTGCCTCGCGGGTGAGCAAGGCGTGGACAGCTTCGCGCGGGGCCAGTTGTTCAAACAGGATCTGGCAGACCGCTGCGGTAATCGGTAATTCAATCTGGTGCGCCCGGCCCATTTCCAGAACCGAACGGGCACAGCGTACACCTTCGGCGGTAATGCCGGTGGCCAGGATGCTGTCCAGGCTTTCACCTGCACCCAGCGCCAGGCCCACTTGGCGGTTACGGGACAATTCGCCCGTGGCCGTCAGGACCAGATCTCCCAGACCCGCCAGGCCGGAGAAGGTTTCGGCCTGACCGCCCAGCGCAACACCCAGGCGCTGCATTTCAGCCAGGCCTCGGGTGATCAGGGCGGCACGGGCGTTGTGGCCCAGGCCCAGTGCGTCGGCAATACCACAGGCAATGGCCATGATGTTTTTGACAGCGCCGCCCACTTCCACGCCGATCATGTCGGTGCTGGTGTAAAGACGGGCCTGTTTGCCATGCAAGGCCTCCAGGGCAATGCCGGCCATATCAGCAGGTTCGCAAGCCAGTGTCAGCGCAACAGGCAGGCCTTTGGCGACTTCCAGGGCGAACGAGGGACCAGAGAGCACGGCACGGCCTAACCAGGGATGGTCGGGCAGGCTTTCACGCACAATCTGGTGGGGTAACAAGCCGCTTTCCTGATGGAAACCTTTACAGGTCCAGACCAGCAGGACGGGATGGCGGCGTGTGGCAGGCAGGTACTGCGCCAGATCCACACAGGTTTGTGCCAGACCACGCACAGGCACGCCCAGAATCAGCAGGGCGGGGCCGGTGTCATCAGCCAGGGCAAATTCCATGACTTGCTGCAGGCTGTCGCTGGCCTGTAGCGAGTCGGGCAGCACGACATCGGGCAGGTAGGCAGGATTGCGATGATCCTGCCCGATGGCCTGTGCTGTTGATGCTTTGCGCGCCCACACCATCGTGGGAGCCTGGGTGCTGGCCAGGGCGGCCAAGGCCGTTCCCCAGCTGCCTGCGCCCAGGACTGCGACACGAACCGGAGTGTGCGCGTTTGACATCATTAAGCCTGCAAAGGCTGGCCGTCTGCGGAGGCAGATTGCTGGGCCAGACGCTGCTCGTACAGGGACTGGAAGTTCACTTCAGTCAGGTGCAGGGCAGGCAGGGAAGTGCGGTTGATGGCGTCGGCCACGGCAGCGCGCAAGTAGGGGTACAGCATGGTGGGGCACACAATGCCCAGCAGGGGCTCGAGCTGCTCTTCAGGAATGTTGGCAGCTTCGAAGATACCGGCCTGGGTGGCTTCCACCAGGTACATGACCTTGTCGCCAATGCGAGTGGTTACCGTGGCGGTGACGGTGCTTTCGTAGACCGTGTCAGCCAGGCGTTGGCCGCCCACATTGATGGACACTTCCACGGAAGGGGCCTCTTGCTCCAGAAAGATCTGGGGAGCGTTGGGCATTTCGATGGACAGGTCTTTGATGTAGGTGCGCTGCAGGCTGAAGCTGGGTTGTTGAGCTTCTTGTTCAGCGGCTGGGGTGTTCTGGTCGGCCATGGGTGATCCTATGGGATAAAAAAATTGTTAGAAAAAAAATCAGGCAGCCAGCAGAGGCAGCAGGCCACCTTCGCGGTCCAGAGCGGCCAGATCATCGTAGCCACCTACATGGGTGTCGCCAATGTAGATTTGGGGAACGGTACGCCGACCGGTGCGCTCCATCATGAGAGCGCGCTGTTCGGGTTCGCGATCAATCATGATTTTATTGATTTCAGTTACGCCGCGTTGCTTGAGCAGCATTTCAGCGCGCACACAATAAGGGCACACCATTGTGGAGTACATCGTGACTTTTGCCATGAGAGCCTCGTAGAAGGGGGAGCTTACGATTTTTTGACGGGCAGGCTCGATTGCAGCCAACCCTGAATACCGCCTTGCAGTGTGTAGGCTTCGTTGATGCCGTGCTTGCGCAGAACGGCCACGCTGCGCGGAGCGCTGCGACCGGTATCGCACACCAGAATGACGGGCTTGTCTTTGGGCAGCGTGCTGGCCTTGGCGTCAAGGTCGGCAGCAGGAATGTTGCGAGATTGTGCAATTGCCCCAGCTTTGAACTGATCGGCGCTGCGCAGATCAATCAAAATGGCGTCTTTCTGGTTTACCATCTGTACCGCTTCCGAGCTTGAAACTGCGCGTCCCGCACGGCCTTTGAAAAAGCTGGGTATTAACAGCATAATGCCGGCAAGCACCGCAATTGCTAAAATTAGAAGATTGTTCTGACTTAAGATGAAGTCCACGTTAAATCCTGTTGATTACCAAGAAAAGCAAGAAAAAAGGGCAAGATCACACGATTATAGAGTGGCGCCAATTTTTCAACCTCGAGGCTGTTTTTACCATGTATAAACTTGTACTGATGCGGCACGGCGAAAGCCAGTGGAACCTGGAGAACCGGTTTACTGGCTGGACCGATGTCGATCTTACCGAAACCGGGCGTCAACAGGCAAAGCAGGCCGGTGACTTGCTGAAAGAAAACGGTTTTGAGTTCGACCTGGCTTTCGCTTCGGTCCTCAAGCGCGCTATCCGTACTCTGTGGATCGCCCTGGATTCGATGGACGCCATGCACACCCCCGTGGGTTTGAGCTGGCGCCTGAACGAACGCCATTATGGTGCTTTACAAGGCTTAAATAAAGCCGAAACCGCACAAAAGTACGGTGAGGATCAAGTCCTGGTCTGGCGCCGTGCCTACGCGATCGCTCCCGATCCAGTCGCTGAGGACGATCCACGCAACCCGCGTTTTGATGCCCGCTACGCCCGTGTGCCCGCCGATCAGCTGCCTCGCACCGAGTGTCTGCAAGACACCGTGGCCCGCGTGGTTCCTTTCTGGGACGAGTCCATTGCCCCCGCTATCCGCTCCGGCCGTCGCGTACTGGTGACTGCTCACGGCAACAGCCTGCGCGCACTGATCAAGCACCTGGATGGCATCTCCGACGAGGACATCGTTCACCTGAACATTCCTACCGGCCAGCCTCTGGTGTACGAGCTGGACGAGAACCTGCGTCCTATCCGTCATTACTACCTGGGCGACCAGGAAGCGATTGCGGCTCAGATGCAAGCCGTGGCCAATCAGGGCAAGGCGCAGTAAATAATGTGGCGCTACAGCGTTTGCCTGTTGCTGGCAGCCTGGACCTTACCGGCCCTGGCTGCTGATCCGGACTTGGCTGCCCGCCAGGCCCAGGCTCAAAAGCAGCAGGCAGAGCTGCGCCAGAAGATCGAATCGCTGCGCAAAACCATCGACACCAGCGAAAGCTCGCGTCGGGATGCCGCCAATGCCTTGCGCGAATCCGAGCAGGCTATTTCCGATATCGATCGCACGCTGGCTCAGATCGAGCAGCGGCAGGAACAATTGCACCAGCAGTTGGGTACGCTGGGCAAACAGATCAGCGAACAGCAGGTGATCAAAGAGCAACGTCAGCAGGAGCTGGCCGAGCAATTGCGTGCGCAATACGCCAATGGCGTGTCGCCCTGGTCCGCACTGTTGTCGGGCGATGATCCCAATGCCATTAACCGCGAATTGCATTATCTGGGCTACGTCTCGCGTCAGCAGACCGAACAGGTGCATAAAGTCCGCCGCACTGTAGAGCGGCTGGATCGTTTGCAGACTCAGGTTGCCGCGCGTGAAAAAGAGCAGGAACAGCTCGCCACAGAAGCCGCCGCCCAGAAAGTGGCTTTGGAAGAGCAGAAAGAAAAGCGCACCAAGGTGGTGGCTGATATCAGCGCCGAACTGGAACGCCAGCGCGGTCAGGCGGCGAACCTGCAAAGTAATGACAAGCGACTGGGGGATTTGATCTCCGGTCTGGAAACTGAAATTGCCCGACAGGCCGAGCTGGCTCGTCGCGCCGAAGAACAACGTCGACGGGAAGCCGCGCGCCGTGCTGAAGAAGCGCGCAAAGCCGAGCTCGCCCGTCAGCAAGAATTGCAGCGCAAAGCCCAACAGGAGCAGGCCGCCCGTGAACAGGCGCGTCTGGAGCGGGAACGGGAGCTGCTGGAGCGGGCTCGTGCTACGCAACCGCCGCTGCCTCCGGCCTTGCCACGCAAGCAGCCTGAACCTGCTGCACCCCAGCAGCCAGAGCCGGAACCCATGATTCCACGTCCACCGCTGACTTACACGCCGCCGACCACGAACGAGCGCCTCTTGTCAGACAGCCTGGAAGCCTCGTCCGAGCCTAGTGAACCGATCAGCAAACCGGCCGCTCCCAAAGTGCGCGAGGTTCAGGTCGTTGAAGAGCCCGCCGAGCAGGCATCTGCTCCTGCCCTGGAACCAGAAGGGGGTTTCCAGGGTCTGAAACGTGGTCTGCCTTATCCGGTACGTGGCGAAATGCAGGGCAAGTTTGGGGCCGAGCGTCCTGATGGCGGCATTTGGCGCGGGATTGTGTTGCGAGCACAGGCCGGCACCACGGTTCGTGCAGTAGCCCCAGGCCGGGTGGTTTTTGCCAGCTGGATGACCGGTTTTGGCAATTTGCTGATTATTGATCATGGTCGCGATTACTTGAGTGTCTATGCCTATAACCAGAGCACGCTCAAGCAAGTAGGCGATATTGTGGGTCGTGGGGATGCGGTTGCGCGGGTGGGTGCCACCGGCGGACAGGTTGAACCCGGCCTGTACTTTGAGTTGCGCCATCAAGGCAAGCCTATTAATCCGCAGGTTTGGCTGGGCTCCTGAGCCGCTTTTGCCCCAAGCGTTTACTTTTGCTCGCATTTGTTGCGCCGGGTAGCGACTCCAGCCCAGTTCACGCTGGTCGGCGCTTTACGCTACTCTTATAATGCATGGTCGGGCCAGCTCCGCGAGAGGGCCCCGTCTTGAATCTGAAAATAATGGGAATGTGCATGAGCACTCGAAGGATTGGCAGCATTGGTCTAGTGGCAGCAGGTGCTGTGGGCGGTATTTTGATCAGCCTGGGCATTACTGCGGTCGCTCAACGCGGCGAGCCATTGCCTTTGCGCGAACTGCAGCAGTTCGCCAATGTGTTCGCTGCCATCAAGAACACGTATGTGGAGCCCCTGACGGATCAGGCCCTGGTCAATAACGCGATCAAGGGTTTGTTTACCGATCTGGATCCGCACTCGGCCTATCTGGATGCCGACGCTTTCAAGGAAATGGAAGCCATGACTCAAGGCGGCTTTGGCGGCCTGGGTATTGAGATCGGCAGCGAGGACGGGATGCCCAAAGTCATCTCGCCCATTGAAGATACGCCTGCTGCGCGCGCCGGTATTCTGGCGGGCGACATCATTACGCACATCAATGGCAAACCCACCAAGGATTTGAGCCTGAACGATGCCGTCAAGCAAATGCGTGGCGAGCCTAAAACATCGATCAAGCTGACGATACGCCGTGCTGGCCGCGACAAGCCACTGGAATTCAACTTGGTACGCGATGTCATCAAGGTGCGCAGCGTGCGCTCCAAGATGCTGGCTGACGACGTGGCCTACGTACGTATTGCCCAGTTCCAGGAACGCACGGCTGCTGATCTGGTCAAGCAGTTGTCCGAAGTTCATAAAGGCCCAGGCGCCCCGAAAGGCTTGGTAATTGACCTGCGCAATGACCCCGGTGGCTTGCTGGAAAGCGCCATTGGCGTGTCTTCCGCCTTCCTGGATTCGGGTTCGCTGGTGGTTTCCACCAAGGGCCGCATTCCTTCGTCCAACCGCGAGTACTACGTCAAATCCATGCAGTCCGTACTGGGCGAGCTGGATACGGATGCGGATGTTCTGAAGAAACTGGATTGGCTCAAGAACGTGCCTATCGTGGTGCTGGTGAACGTGGGTTCGGCCTCGGCGTCGGAAATTGTCGCCGGTGCTTTGCAGGACCACAAACGCGCCACCATTATCGGTAACCGCACTTTCGGCAAGGGCTCGGTGCAAAGTGTGGTCCCTCTGTCCGAGGAATCGGGCCTGAAATTGACGACCGCCTTGTACTACACACCGAACGGTACTTCCATTCAGGTAACGGGCGTACAGCCGGACGTGGTGGTGGATGACACCGCCCAGGGCAATCTGTTCCGCCTGCCGCGCGAAGTGGACTTGAAGCGTCATCTGGTCAATAGCAAAGTGGACGAAACTACCGAAGAAGAACAGTCTGATCTGGGCATGAGCCCGGAATTCAAAATGTTTGAATTCGGTGGTGATGACGACTTCCAGTTGCAGCAAGCGCTGAACCATTTGGCTGGCCGTCCTGTGATCAAGAATGATCCCGCCAAAGTGGCTGCCGCCAAGGAAGCTGCTGCCAAGCGCGAAAAGGAAGTAGAGTCCGAGTCGCCAGAAAAAAAAAGTCCCCTGAATCAGCAACCCAGCGTTGAGCGGTTCCGAATCACCCCCAAGGGGCTCGAACCGGTAAACCCGTAAATACAGGTTCCTGACGTGGAAGATCAGCAACTACTGCGCTATGCGCGGCATATTCTGCTCGATGAATTCGGGGTAGAAGCGCAGGAGCGGATTCTGGCCTCCCGCATTCTGGTTGTTGGAGCCGGGGGACTGGGTTCCCCCGTGGTGGCTTATCTGGCTGCCTCGGGTGTCGGCTCCATCATTCTGGTGGATGATGACCAGGTGGAACTGAGCAATCTGCAGCGTCAGATTGCCCACACCACCGATCGCCTGGGTTGGGACAAGGTCGAGTCTGCCAAGCTGCATATCGAGCAGCTCAATCCTGAAGTGAAGGTAACGCCCGTCGTTCAACGTCTGGACGAGGCGGGCTTGATGCATTGGGTTCAGCAAGTGGATCTGGTGCTGGATTGCTGCGACAACTTCGCCACCCGCCATGCCATCAACCGTGCCTGCGTGGCACTGCGTAAACCATTGGTGTCAGGTGCGGCGATTCGTTTTTCGGGCCAGGTCAGTACTTACGACTTGCGTCAGCCCGAGGCGCCTTGCTACCACTGCCTGTTCCCTGAAGCGGATGATGTCGAGGAACTGCGCTGCGCCACCACAGGCGTTCTGTCGCCTTTGTTGGGTATGGTGGGGAGTGCACAGGCAGTCGAGGCCTTGAAGCTGTTAGGCGGCTTCGGAGAGCCCCTGGTGGGCCGTTTGCTCAGCGTGGATGCTTTCAATATGAATTGGCATACCGTGCGTTTCCGCAAAGACCCGGCTTGCCCAGTATGCGGTTCAGCAGCCGCTGAACACGCCGATCACACTTGATCCGTTTCTGATCGCTGCTTCACGACTCCAGGCCATGACCATAAAAATGGCCTGGCGTGATGCCAAAGCGTCGTCGAAACTGGCGGTGAAAGTAGGACAGATCCGAAAATCCCACTGAATACGCGACTTGCGCCACCGTGTTGGACGGTGTCTGGCGCAGCAGCTGTGCGGCTGCGTCCAGCCGCAGCTGCATCAATTGGGCGGTAAAGGTGCTTCCCTGTGTTTTGAACAGTTCCTGCACGGTACGAGGTGCCATGCCCAGGTGTTCGGACAGGGCTGCAATATTCAGGGTGGGATCACCCAAGCGGTCAGACAGGTAGCTCAGCGCATCCTCGTAACGTGCCGTGCTTGGGGCAAGCGGGGCAGAGCGCCGCTCGTTAATGCTCATGGCCAGCAAGTCGCGCAGGCAACGCCAGGCCTGATCGTGCTGATTCGCCCGCAAGTCATCGGCAGACAGCAGCAAGCCTTGCAGATAGTGCTCCAGCAAGTGCAGGCTGGCGCCTTGGGCCAAGGGCTGGGCGACGACGTCATTCAAGGGCCCGGTATAGGGCAGCAGCCCATCCAGCGGCAAGCGCAGCGTGGTCATGATGACCTCGTCCACAAAATCCAGTGTGAAGGGGCTGGTGCCCACATTCAGGCTCAGGCTACCGGCAGGCAGCCATTGTTCACGCCCGTTCTGAATCAGGCGGCAGTGGCCTTGCTGATGCACATTCAAGAACAGCCAGGGCTGGTCCGTCTGCGGCCTGCCTGTGCTGACCCGATAAGGCTGCGCGGTCAGCCGGTTGATCGCCACTTCCCCCAGGCGTTGCGAGCGCAAGGTGCCATGAAAGTTCTGCCCGTAGCACTGTGTTTGCACGTGCTGAAAGGACTGTGAAATGGCTTGGGTCCAGAGCTTGGCGCCTTGTCCGGGCGGCAAAGCCTGTGTATCCCAGTGGTAGTTCGTGCTCATGCGGTTTTTTCCGTCTTCTGCGTCATTGTCCAGATTGGGCTGCGCCCCAGTCCACGACACAGAGAGGCAATCGGCTCAAGAATAGTATCTAAGACAGTACTGCATGGTGAGCTATGGCGCACCGCGGTGGCTATCGGGTTTAACCATGAAGGGTGCCCAAAGCGCACCTGGAGACAATACAGGAAAGGAGCAGTCATGACAGAACAGCTAAAGCAGATCTACCCCTACATCAACGGACAGGCCTGGAAGTCGGAAGGCCAATCGCATAAGGATCTGGTGAATCCCTACACGGGCAAGCCGCTGGCCCGCGTTTTTCTGGCGACCAAGCAGGATATTGAGGAAGCGCTGGCCAGTGCAGAACGCGCCCAGCGTGTCTGGGGCAAGATGCTGGCCCGTGAACGTGAGGCCATCCTGTGCCGTGCGGCCGACATTGTGGAACGCCGCCGCGACGACATCGTGCGTGTGCTGGTTGAAGAGGGTGGTAACGTCTTTGGCAAGGCCATGTTCGAGTGCGATTACATCGTCAGCACCTTCCGTATTGCCGCAGGCCAGACCCGCGATATTCGCGGTGAAACCATGCCTTCGGACCTGCCAGGCCGTATTTCCATGAGCATTCGCCGTCCTTTGGGCGTGGTGGCCGGGATTGGTCCTTTCAATGCCCCCTTGCTGCTCAACGGAAAGAAACTGGCGCCTGCGCTGGCAGCCGGTAACAGCTTCATTCTGAAGCCTTCGCCACATACGCCTATGGCCGCCCTGATGTTTGCCGAGATTCTGGAAGAAGCCGGTCTGCCCCCAGGTGTGTTGACTGTTCTGCTGACCACGGACGAAGCCCTGGGCGATACCTTGTTCTCCGATCCTCGCGTCAAATTGGTGACCTTTACAGGCTCGGCTCGTGTGGGCCGTATCCTGGCGGATCTGGCTGGCCGTCATCAAAAGCGCATTGTGCTGGAGTTGGGCGGTAAAAGCCCGGTGGTGGTGCTGGATGATGCCACGCTGGATTACGCCGTGCGCTCCGCTGCTTTCGGCATCTATTTCAACCAGGGTCAGGTGTGCATGGCCAACTCGCGCATTATTGTGGAGCAGGGCATTTACGATGCGTTCTGCGAAGCCTTTGCCAAACAGGTTGCCCGCATTCCTACAGGCGACCCTGCATTGCCACAAACCGCCGTCGGGCCGCTGATCAGCTCCGAGCAGGCCGATTTTGTGCAGGCCCACATTCAGGATGCCGTCTCCAAGGGCGCAACCCTGTTGGCAGGTGGTGGCCGCGAAGGCAATGTGATTCAGCCTACGGCCTTGTGCGATGTGACTCCGGACATGCACCTGTACCACGAAGAGACTTTTGGCCCTGTGGCAGCCATCTACAAGGCGCGCGACTATGAACACGCCCTGGAAATGGCCAATGACACTTCATACGGCTTGTCCTCCGCCATCCTGACCAATGATCTGCAAAAGGCCATGGATTTTGCCGAGCGCATTGAGGCAGGTTCGGTTCACATCAACGACAACTCTTTTGATGATGATCCGAACGCGCCTTTCGGTGGTTTCAAGGACAGTGGCTACGGCAAGGAAAATGGCCGCTACTCGATTGCGGACATGACCGAATTGAAGTGGGTCACCATCCAGCAAGGGGAGCGCCAGCTGGCTTTCTAAGCAGGCTTAGGGACGTGGCCAGTTTTTGACCAGTTGCGCGATGCGGTTGATGCGATGGTCAACATACGGGCTGCGTCCATGATACAGAGCGCTGAACGGGGTGCCCGCGTTATAGATATGGATGGTTTGCATCCCTAGCTGGCGGGCACTTTTCAAATTGCGCAGGGTATCTTCAACCAGAACAATGTCGCGGGCCTGGGATTTCAGCACGGCCAGCGCCTGCTTCATCAATGCCTGGGACGGCTTGGGTCTGTAGCGACCTTGCAGCTGCATGTGTTCAATCGCCCACAAGCCGTCAAAAACAGGCAGCAGATCCAGAGATTGCAAGACACGCTGTGCGTAGTCCAGCGGTGCATTGGTCAGCAGCAACTTGTAGCCGGGCAGACGACGCAATTGGGACGCCAGACCGCGTTCTGCGCTGATCAGGGACGGCACATCAAAATCGTGAGCGTGTTTCAGGAAGGTCGCCGGGTCCGCACCATGATGACGGTGCAGGCCAATCATGGTGGCGCCGTAACGCTTCCAGTATTCCAGCCGCAGCCGGTCGGCCTCGTCCATATCCACCCCCAGCGTTTGCGCCACGCCGATGCGCATGCGCCCATCAATCGCTTGGAAAATGCCTTTGGAGGCATTGTGCAGGGTGTTATCCAGATCAAACAGCCAGATGGTTTCATCTGGCTGACAGGCTGACAAAGGCCGCGCCCAGGCATGGGCACGGATAGGAGCGCGCACGGATTAATGCGAGCTGATCATGGTGCCAACACCACGGTCAGTCAGGATTTCCAGCAACAGGCAGTGGGGGACACGGCCGTCAATGACATGTACGGAGTTGACGCCATTGCGTGCTGCATCTAGGGCCGAAGAGATCTTGGGCAGCATGCCGCCGGAGATCGTGCCGTCAGCGAACAGTTCGTCAATAGTCTGGGCCGACAGACGGCGCAACAACTGGCCTGCCTTGTCCAGCACACCGGGGGTGTTGGTCAGCATGACCAGTTTTTCAGCGCTAAGCACTTCGGCCATCTTGCCGGCAACCACGTCGGCATTGATGTTGTAGGCCTGACCGTCCTCGCCGTAACCGATTGAAGAGATCACGGGGATGAACTGATCGTCCTGCAGGGCTTTGACCACTTCAGGCTGGATGCTTTCAATATCACCCACAAAGCCAATATCCAGCAGCTCGCCAGGGTGTTCGGCATCGGGCAGCATTTTCTTGGTGACGCGAATCATGCCGCCGTCTTTTCCGGTCAGACCCACCGCCTTGCCGCCGGCTTCATTAATCATCATCACGATGTCCTGCTGCACCTGCCCGCCCAGCACCCACTCCACCACTTCCATGGTTTCTGCATCGGTGACGCGCATGCCCTGAATGAAGGTGCCTTCTTTGCCTACCCGTTTGAGAGCGTCATTGATCTGGGGACCACCACCGTGCACCACAACGGGGTTCAGGCCAACCAGCTTGAGCAAGACGACGTCATGGGCAAAGCTGCGCTGCAAGGCTTCTTCGGTCATGGCGTTGCCACCGTACTTGATGACAACGGTCTTGCCGTGGAAGCGACGAATATAGGGCAGGGCCTCGGACAAAACTTCTGCTTTGACGGTCGAGGAGTAATTCTGCGAATCTGTGGTGCTCATTGATGCGCTCACTTGAAGAAAACCCGGGTCCACTGCTGGTACCCGGGGTTATGTGGCTGGGGGCAGAAACAGGCTCTTAGCTGCTGGCGAGGGCTTTTTCGACGGTGGCAATAAATTCCTGCTTGTCGTAGTTACCCAGGTAACGCTTGATGATGTGGCCCTGTTTGTCGAGTAAAAAGGCGGTGGGTGTCAGACGGACATCCCCAAAAGCCTTGGCGATTTCGCCCTTGTCGTCATGGACAACCGTGAACGGCAGTTGGCGGGATTGGGTGAAGTTGCGCACGTAATTGATGGGGTCGTGCTTCATGGCCACGGCCACAATATCAAAGCCTTTGCCGGACAAGGCATTGAAGTTCTCAATGTTGTCAGGCATTTGCGCCACGCAAGTGGTGCAGTCCGTGGCCCAGAATTTCACCAGGACGACCTTGCCTTGCAAGTCTTTGGTTTCAAAGTGCTTGCCATTGATGTCGGTAAAGGCAACATCCGGGGCGCCGGTCTTGGCGCTGCCGGACATGGTCCAGACGCCCAGACCTACGGCAATGGCAACAGCAAGGGCAATGATGACTACTTTTTTCATTGGACGGGCATAACTTCTACAGAGGAGGCGGGTGCAGGTTCAGCTGCAGGGGCCGCTGTGCCAGAGCTGTTGCCTGGCTGATTATTGGTGCTCAAAGGCTGTGCCAGGCTTTCAGCGCTGACGTACTCAAAGAGTTTAGCCACTTTGTTCACGCCAGGGACACTGGAGGCGGCAATCGCGGCGCGTTCGCCTTCTTCGTGGGTGACGCGGCCCAGCAGGTAGACAACGCCACGCTCGGTGGTGGTGGAGATCGTGCGGCTAGGAACGTCTTTGGCGTTCAGCAAGGCGGTGCTGACGCGGGTGGTGATCCAGGAATCGTTCGAGCGTACGCCCAAGGCGGTAGGTTCGCCCACACGCAGTTCGTTGACTACGCGGGTGACCTTATCAACCTTGGAAACCAGACGGGCGGCTTCTTCCTTGTCGGCCTGGGTAGGCACATCGCCCGTCAGCAGGGCAACCCCGGCGTAAGACGTGGTGTTGATGCGGCCTTCCTTGTTTTCCAGCAGACGACGTGTTTCCGCACCGGCTTTCATGACAATGGTCTTGTCCTCGACCTGCTCGCCCGTGGTGCGGCGGTCAGTAGCGACAACGGCGGTTGTGGCAGCAGCGCCGCCAACTACCAGCAGACCGCAGCCACTCAGGGCGGTGCTGGCCAGCAAGGCGGCCAGAATCAAACGGTGTTTCATAGTGGATCTCCGAGCAGCAGCGCATCAATGCCATCGCACATGGCGTGCAACAGAACAATGTGTACTTCCTGAATACGCATGGTTCGATCGTGCGGGACGCACAGATGGATGTCGGTATCCGAGAGCAGGTCAGCGATTTGTCCGCCGCCTTTGCCGGTCAGGGCAATGATGACCATATCGCGCTCGCGAGCCGCTTCAATGGCGCGGATCACGTTTGGCGAATTGCCGCTGGTGGAGATGGCCACCAGAATATCGCCAGTCTGGCCCAAGGCGCTGACCTGGCGTTCAAAGATGCTGTCAAAGCCATAGTCATTCCCCACCGCCGTCATGATGGAGGTGTCGGTATTCAAGGCAATGCCAGCCAGGGGCAAACGGTCGCGCTCAAAGCGGCCCACCAGCTCAGCAATAAAGTGCTGGGCGTCGGCTGCTGATCCGCCGTTTCCGCAGGCCAGAATCTTGCCGTCGTTGGCCAGGGTGGCAAACAACAGCTCGACAGCGGCGGCCAAAGGTTCGGCCAGTTCGCGTGTGCTGGCTTTGAGAGTATCGACGGAATCGTCGAAATGCGAAGTCATTAAGGCGATAAGGTCCATAGCGCGCATTATCGCACGGAGAATTTCCCCGTGGGGCAGGCAGATCGTGTCATGTTGAAAAAAACGCCACGGTATTGAAACCAGATGCTGTAACAGGGCCGAAATACGGGGTGGCAGCCAGGATTTTTGTATGAGACAGCGCTTTTGTCTGAAAATTCCCCAGGTCGCTTGGCTGTTTTTATTTTTTAGCCTTGTTCGAAGGCGTTCTGTACCCAGCTCAGGGTTTCGCCTTCAATGGCGATGACGTCAAAGCGGCAGGCGGGCAGCTTGCCCTGGAAATAGCGTTGGCATAAGGTCGGCAGCCATTGTTGGGCTGTCAGGATCAAGCGCCGTTGCTTGTCCCGGTTTACACTGGCAAGCGCCCCGCCGTAGCCCTTGTGATTGCGCTGGCGCACTTCCAGAAAGACAAGATGACCTTGATGCCACAGAACCAGGTCAATCTCCCCAAAGCGGGCACCCAGTTGACGGGCCAGAATACGAGCGCCGTGCGCGGTGACATGATCGCAGGCGCGCTGTTCAGCCTGATCGCCGCATTGCTGGCTGGGAGAGCGCCGTGGCCTGTCCTTTCTGGCCGCAGGACGACTACGCTGTCTGCGCCGCAGTTGCCGGTTTTGAGCCTGGCGAGCGTATTCAAAGGGATTCATAGGGATACACGATGATCAATAAGCAGGATCGAGCATGAGCGATACCGAAAACCGAACAGGGAATGCTGGCGTCTGGCAAAGCATGATGGACAAGGTGCAAGGCCAGGTCTGGCCGCAGTCTTGCCTGTATGTAGTGGCCACGCCCATTGGCAATATGGGAGACCTTAGCCTGCGTGGCTGGCAGGCGCTGGAACTGTGCGACATTATTGCGGCAGAGGATACGCGGGCCACGCGTCCTTTCTTGCAAGCCTGGGGCATACAAACGCCTTTGATGGCGGCACACCGCCATAACGAAGCGCAGGCCGCTCAGGCGATTATCGAGCGCCTGGAGCAGGGGCAGCGAGTGGCCTTGGTGTCGGATGCGGGCGCGCCTGCTGTCAGCGACCCCGGCGCTCGCGTAGTGCGCTCAGTGCGGGAGGCGGGTTTTCAGGTAGTGCCTTTGCCCGGTGCTTCGGCAGTCATTACTGCCTTGATGGGCAGTGGTGCAACCAGTGACGAGAACCCCGCGTTTGCCTTTGCCGGTTTCATGCCGCCCAAAACAGTGGCGCGCCGCAAGTGGTTGCAGCATTGGTCCAGCCTGGGGATGCCGGTATTGATGTTTGAGTCTCCCCACCGTCTGCGCGCGGCCTTGCGCGATATGGAAGAGGTGTGTGGCCCGGAGCGTGAACTGACTTTTGCTCGTGAATTGAGCAAGCGTTTCGAGCAGATTCATACCGTGCCTGTGGGGCAGGCTCTGGCCTGGCTGGATGAAGACAGCCATCGCGAGCAGGGCGAGTTTGTCCTGATTCTGCATGATGCTGTGCGCGAAGTGGACGAAGATGCGCCTGCGCTGGATGCCACTACAGAGCGTTGGATGAAAGCCTTGCTGGAACAGGTTTCGCTGCGGGATGCGGCCCGGATTGCCAGCCAGGCGACGGGGATTCCTCGTGATGTTCTGTATGCCTGGGGCTTGGCGAACTCGCCCAAGGACTAGGGCATCGGAGTTTCAGGTCAAACGTAGTGAGCCTGAGCGCAGAATAAAAACAGCCCCTTCAAGGGGCTGTTTTGTTGCCTGGGCTTGGCGTGGTTTAGCGCACGGCAACCGAGGGGCTCAGGCCAGTTTGCTGCTGGATTCGGTAAGCCGCGTTAATGGCTTCGGTCCGATTCTGATACGGGCCAATTTGCACCCGGTACAGATCGTTGTACATCTGTACCTGGGCATCGCGATACTCGATCTGCGCAATCTGGCGGTTCAACTGCTGTGCCAGGGCTGCCGCATTTTCACGGGCCGAAAAAGCGCCAAATTGCAGATACACCCGGTTCTGGCCGGACGGAGCTTGCGGCTTGCTGGCTGCAGCGGGCGAGGATTGCACAATCAACTGCTGATCGTTGGCGTCGCTGCTCCAGCTGGGCGAATCGTCCAGCTCTACCTCTATGTCCTCTTCAGACAAGGCGGCCAGTGCATCGGGCGTGGGTTCCAGTTTTTCGGTAATCACCAGGCTGGGCTTGGGAGCGGGGGCGGCAGGAGCCGGCTTGGGTGCCGGTGCTTCGGCAAGCTCAATTTCACCTCGGCCATAACTGCCACTGCGTATTTCTTCCTGTGTGATGGATTCAACCACCACGGTGCCGCTGCCCGGCGCAATCAGGTCCAGCTTGGCGGCGGCAACGTAGGACAAGTCGATGATGCGAGAGCTATGGAATGGCCCCCGGTCGTTAATACGCACAACAACGGATTTACCCGTTTTGGGCCGAGTCACGCGGGCATAGCTGGGAATGGGCAAGGTGGGGTGAGCGGCGGTCATGGCGTACATATCGTAGGTTTCGCCATTAGCTGTTTTCTTGCCGTGGAACTTGCGTCCGTACCAGGAGGCGGTGCCGGTCTGGGTAAAGGCTTTGTGTGAGGTATGGGGAACAAAGCTTTTGCCGAGCACGGTATAGGGACGGGTATTGCTGCGTGCGATGGGTTCTATTCGGGGAACTGCGTCGGGGGTGGCCTGAAGATTGGCGGGGATTCGGGCGTCGGGGCCATCGTCCTTGTAGTAGCCTCCGCCTCGGGGCGCTGAAACGGTAGCCCCCGATTTGGCTTTGGGCTTGGCGCGTTTGGGGCTGGATGCGCACCCGGCCAGTAAGGCCAGGATGCTCAGGATGGCGCCTAGTTTGCGTAAGGTTGGGCTCATGGGACGGGATTAATGGGCGGTTGATTGCGATGGCGCACCAGCAAGGGGGCGTAATCGGCAAAACGCAGCGCCAGTTGTTCGGTAACGTACACAGAACGGTGTTGACCGCCGGTGCAACCAATGGCGACCGTCAGGTAGTTGCGGGTGTCCTGCATATACAAAGGCAACCAGCGGCGTACAAAGCCGGCAATATCATCCACCATGGTTTCTACAGAACCGAACTGGGCCAGCCATTTGGCAACCGGCTCGTCGCGGCCCGTCATGGGACGCAGCTCCGGGTCGTAGTGGGGGTTGGGCAGACAGCGCACGTCAAAAACCAGGTCTGCATCGCCGGGTACGCCGCGCTTGTAGGCAAAGGATTCGAACGTCAGCACCACGCTGGCGCGATCGGCTTGCACCAGATCCCGAATCCAGGCGCGCAATTGGCCGGGCGTCAGGTCGGTGGTGTCGATAATGTGGCCCAGCTCGCGCAAGGGGGCCGTCATTTCACGCTCAACGGCAATACATTCTTCCAGCGAAGGCGAGCGGCCGTCCTGACGCAAGCGGTCGGTTAGCGGGTGACGGCGGCGCGATTCCGAGTAACGCTGCATCAGGGTATGATCGCTGGCGTTCAGGAACAGGACACGCAGGGAGTAGCCTTCTTCGTTCAGTTTGCTGATGACACCGGGAAGGATGTCCAGATCACCGGCGCCGCGCACGTCAATGGCGACGGCAAGCCGCTCCAGTCCTTGTTCGGCAGAGCGTTCGACAAATTCGGCCAGAAATCGGGGGGGCAGGTTGTCGATGCACAGGTAGCCGGTATCTTCCAGCAGGCGCAAGGCAACTGATTTTCCCGAACCGGATATGCCGGTAATCAATACAACTTTCAGCATCGTGGCAAAGGGCTCCGAGTCGCCGCCCAACGGGCAGCGTTTAGGTGAAACAGGACAAAGCCGTCAGGGCCGTTGAGTGTTAACCGGCCCTTGAGCGGCTAGTCGTCGCGACTATTCATGATAGCCAATGCCTGGCGCTCGATGAAGTCGCCCATGGTATCAATGCCGCGGAAGGCAAGAATGGTGTTGCGCACGGCGGCTTCGACCAGCACGGCCAGATTTCGGCCGGCCGCCACTTGAAGCATGACGCGTTTGATGTCCACCCCCAGCACTTCCTGGGTCTGGTCCTGAGTAGGCAGACGCTCGAAGCTGTCGGGGTTGGAACGAACCAGGTGCACAATTAGTTTAAGCTTCATTCTACGACGAACGGAGGTTTCGCCGAAAATGGTGCGAATGTCCAGCAATCCCAGCCCGCGTACTTCCAGCAGGTTTTGCAGCAGGGGCGGGCATTGGCCGTCAATCATGTTGGGAGCCGTGCGGGACAGCTCAACCGCGTCGTCTGCGACCAGCCCGTGACCGCGGGAGATCAGCTCCAGCGCCAGCTCACTTTTGCCCAGACCGGATTCGCCGGTAATCAGCACGCCCAGACCCAGCACATCCATGAACACGCCATGCATGGTGGTTTTTGGGGCCAGACGTTTGCCCAGATAGATGCGCAGCAGATCAATCAGCTGGGCGGCATCGATAGGGGTGTAGAGCAGCGGCACCCCTTGTTCTTCGCAAAACTGGATCAGGTCATCGGGCGCAACGGCATCGTTGGCAATGAACAGGGCAGGAACACCGCCTTGCCTGAGATCATCCAGATGATGCAGGCGACGTTTGACGTCAAAGCGGTTGTAGAAAGAGAGTTCTTCAGGGCCGAAAACCTGAATCCGACCAGGGTGGATCAGGTTCAGGTGGCCGACCAGATCCGCGGCAGAGGCGCCAAGATCGGGGATGGGACGTTGGGCAGCTTGTTTCCCGGCTGCCCAGCTTACCTCGAGCTTGTCATTATTATCATTGACCAGTTCTTGAACTGTCAGCATCGGGATGTTCCGCGTTGAGATCAGGGGTCTGGGTCAGGAGTTGGTGAATTTGAACAGGGTCCGTTTCCTGGGCCAGCGCCTGGCGGATGTCCTGATCGGCCATCAAACGGGCGATCTCGGCCAGCAGGTCCAGGTGGATTTGAGTAGCCGTTTCTGGAACCAGCAAAAAGAACAGCAGGCTGGCGGTACGACCGTCGCTGGCATCAAAACGCACCGGCTCGGCCAGACGCATGAAAACGGCACAAGGCTCCTTCAAGTCCTTGATGCGGCCATGCGGGACGGCAACGTCGTGGCCAAGGGCAGTGGAACCCAGACGCTCGCGAGCGATCAGGCTATGGAAAACGGCTGTCCGGGCAATACCGTGATGGTTCTCGAAAATCAGTCCGGCTTGTTCAAAAGCGCGCTTCTTGCTGGTAACAGCAAGATCCAGAACCACGTTGGACAAAGGCAAAATACGCGACAAGAGATTCATGACGGCCATTATAGGGGGGAATGTTTTTTAGCTAAACATTTTTTGGATGGCTAACAACAGGCGGACACTGTGCCAAGAAACACAAAACCCCGAACTTCTGAAAGAACGGGGTTTGTCGGCAGGCGATGCCCGCTGTAACAGTTCGGCGTGATCAGGCTGCCGGAACTTCGAGCCGCTTGGCGGGCTCATGCGCATGGCTGTTTGCCTTTTCCTTGTATTTCAGAATCTGGCGGTCGATTTTATCGGCCAGCAGATCGATGGCGGCATACAAGTTCTCGTCTGAAGAGGCGCAGTGTATATCTTTGCCGGGGACACGGACGGTCACTTCGGCATTGTGCTTCAGGCGTTCAATGGAAAGCATAACCTGCGAGTCAACCACATTGTCGAAGTGCTTTTCAATTCGACCAATTTTGCTTTTGACGTAGTCGCGAATGGCAGGAGTTATGTCAAGATTACGGCCAGTGATGTTAAGGCTCATATAGGCTCTCCGTAGTAGTCAAACAACATGTTTCAGAGGGTAGGAATATCTTCGTATTTAGCCTCCTTACTACTGATCTTGGATATTCCAGTATACCTATATGTTGGCCAGATAACATGACCTGGATCAATCTGCGATGTGCAGGAAAACCCTTGCTCCGACAGGCCCCGTTACAGGGCCAGAAATCGGCTTACATTCGGAAGTTCGAGCCCAGGTAAACCTTGCGCACGGCTTCGTTATCAATAATCTCGGACGGGTGCCCGCTGGTCAGCACAGTGCCTTCGCTGATGATGTAGGCGCGGTCACAGATACCCAGAGTTTCACGCACGTTGTGGTCGGTAATCAGCACGCCAATATTGCGGCTTTTCAGAAATTGCACAATGCGCTGAATTTCGATCACGGCGATCGGGTCCACCCCGGCAAAGGGTTCGTCCAGCAGAATAAAACGGGGGTTGCTGGCGAGCGCGCGGGCAATTTCTACGCGACGGCGCTCGCCACCAGACAGGGATAGGGCGGTATTTTGTCGGATGTGCGCAATTTGCAGCTCGCTAATCAGGGTTTCCAGGCGCTCGTTGATATCGTTCTTGCTGATGCTGCGGCCGTTATCGTCCAGCTGCAGTTCCAGTACGGCGCGGATGTTCTCTTCAACCGTCAGGCGGCGAAAGACGGATGCATCCTGGGGCAGATAGGACAGGCCCAGCCTTGCCCGCTTGTGCATGGGCATGGCGGTAATAGGCGTGCCATCAATTTCAATGCGGCCTGCATCGGCGGGCACAATGCCCACAATCATATAGAAGCTGGTGGTTTTACCAGCCCCGTTCGGGCCTAGCAGGCCCACCACTTCACCGCTTTCCACATTCAGGGAAACATCCTGCACGACCGTACGTTTGCCGTAGGTCTTGCGCAATCCTTGCGCAATCAGGCTGCCTTTGGTCGAGTGGCTGGCGCGGGTAGGGGTAGACGGGTTGTTAGGAGCAACCATGATTCAAAGGTGTCCGGGCTATTTGCGGGGGGAGGACTTGCGTTGGCATTCGGCCACAGCAGCATCGGCATTGGCGCGTGGGCGGGCCACAGAGCGAACCCGGCCATCACGGGTGGCGGATTCGGCGCCACCAAAGGCTTGATACGTACCGTCTTTTTGGCGGTAGATAATGCGTTGCCCCTGAATGGAGTCCTGCAGTTTGCCGCAAATATAACGATTGACGACCGCCTTGCCAATCAGCTCGACCTCTTCTGTCTTGCCGTTATAAATGCCTCGGACGCCTTCAGCGACCAACAGCTCGAATTTGGCAGGATCTTCCTGGCGAATGGTGACACGGGCGCGCTCGGTCACCGTAGCGGTGCCGTGCTGGAAGCCTTCTGCATCTTGCTCGATAGCCAGTTGGTCGGCCATCAAGGTCATGGCGCCACGGGTCAGGATGATATTGCCCTTGTAGATGGTCTGCTTGGCAATATCGTCGTAAGTAAGGGTGTCGGACAGCACGGAGGTGTCCGGTTCGGCGGCAGCAGAGGCAGCCGCTTGGGCCAGAGCAGGGGCCGTAGGCAGCAAAGCCAGGCTGGCGGTGCTCAGGCACAGGGCCAGGGCACCACGCAAAAGGCTAAAAGAGAGCTTGGGCTTGTGGCTCAGGCGGGCGCTGTCAGGCGTGGTCATGGAGGGGAATCCTTAGAGCTGTTGGAAGAACGCGCTTTTTGTGTTTGTTGGCCCGAGATTTTAACGTCGGATTCCGACATGACGTTCAATTGGCGAACGCGATTATCGTAACGCATCCCGGTCCCGCGCATGGTGGATTGGCCATTGACGACTAGGGCCGGTTCGTTGGTGTACACCACGTCCTCTTCGGGCAGGATGATCAGCACTTCACTGCGTACATCCATTGCCTCGTCATCGGGCGTGGCCTGGCGGTGAATATGGGCATTGCCCTTCATGGTGATGGTGTCCCCGCCCGCATTCATATGCGCGGTGTCGGAAGTGGCAATGGTCAAAGGCGAATCGGCCCGGTTGCTGACCGCGCGCGGAGAAGTGATGTCGTGCGAGTCGTCATCCGGGTAGTGGTAGGCAACCTTGCCATCCAGGCGGCTGATGGCCATCCCGGTTTGGTCGGAGCTGATCATGGTGAAGTCGCGCGCCCAGGAGTCCGGTTCGTGGGTAACACGGCGTGGCGGATCAATGGCGACCGAGCTTTGGGTGTAATCGACCGCCCACAGTGTTGCCAGCACCAGCATGGCCAGCAGCAACAGGGAAATGACGGTGGGTAGACGGTCACGCATGATTACTGAATGACTCCCGTGGTCTTCAAGGGACCACCTGTAATAAAGGCGGCCAGGCGACCTTGGGACGCCAGGATGGCATCACAGCATTCGCGCACGGCGCCGTGGCCGGCGGGCTGCGTTGCGACCCAGCTGGCAATTTGACTGATATAGAAGGGGGCTTCAGGCACGCTGGCGGAAAAACCTACGCGTTGCATGGCGGGCAAGTCGATCAGATCGTCGCCCATATAACCCACTTCACTTAAAGACAGGCCGTTTTCCTGAGCCAATTGGGTCAGGACGGCAATCTTGTCGCGCACACCCTGGTGGACAAAGGGAATGCCCAGCTCGGCAGCGCGACGCGACACGATACCGCTTTCGCGTCCGGTAATCAGGGCGACGCCAATGCCGCTTTCGCCCAGCATGCGCAAACCATGGCCGTCCAGAGCGTGAAAGCTCTTGAATTCCTCGCCGTTTGCGCTGTACCACAGGCGTCCGTCGGTCAGCACGCCGTCCACGTCAAACACCATCATGCGCAACTGGCGCAGTTGGTTGCGCACGTTCTCGGGCAGCTTGGCCAGAATTTGAGCTTCAGCGGGGTGGAGCGGGATGGTGGGCGTATTCATCATGATCAGATTACCTTTGCAGCCAACAGGTCGTGCATGTGCAGAGCTCCCAATAGTAGCCCGTTTGTGTCCAATACCAGCATTTGGCTGATACGCAGGGCATCCATTTGCTCGGCCGCTTCAATGGCCAGGGCTTCGGCGGCAATGCTGCGCGGTTCGCGTGACATGCCCTCGGAAACAGGCAGGTTGCGGATGTCGCCCGCACGTGCAATCAGGCGGCGCAGGTCGCCATCGGTGAACATTCCAACGGGATGACCTTGTGCGTCCGTGACAATCGTCATGCCCATGCCCTTGCTGGACATTTCCATCAGCGCATCGGGAATCAGGGTCTCGGGGGAGACGATAGGCAGTTGTTCGCCGCTGCGCATTATGTCGCGCACAAACGTCAGTAATTGACGGCCCAGCGCACCACCGGGGTGGGAACGGGCGAAATCTTCGCGGCTGAAGCCTCGTGCTTCCAGGCAGGCAACGGCCAGCGCATCGCCTAATACTAAAGCGGCTGTGGTGCTGGCCGTGGGAGCCAGGTTGAGCGGGCAGGCTTCATGCTCCACATGCGCATCCAGATGCAGATCGGCATTTTGGGCCAGTTCGGACTGGGCATTGCCGGTGATCGCAATCAGTTTGGCACCCATACGACGAAGCACGGTCAGCACTGTGACCAGTTCCTGGGCCTGACCGGAGTAGGAAATGGCAATCACCACGTCCTGCTTGGTAATCATGCCCAGGTCGCCGTGCAAGGCTTCGGCAGCGTGCATGAAAAAAGCGGGGGTGCCGGTTGACGCCAATGTAGCTGCAATCTTGCGCGCCACATGGCCGGACTTGCCGATGCCAGTCACCACCACGCGGCCCTGGCAGTGCACGAGCAGCTTGGTGGCTTCTACAAAACTTTGGTCCAGACGTCCGCCCAGCGCTTGTAACGCTTCAACTTCAATGGCGAAGGTGCGTTGTGCCGAGGACAGGATATGTGCGGGATCTAAAAGTGCCGTTGTATTCATGGCGAAATTGTAAACGTGAAGTGTCTGCTTGGCATGCAGATTTGCAGGAGGCAAATTGTAAGGTCAGATGCCCTTGGACCAGTGGCAGGCAGAATAGTTTAGGGTTAAGATACGTCTTGTTTTGTAATTTCAGTAATTACTGAAAATTCAGGAAGCCATGAATCTAGGACCACAGGCAGAGCGTTTTATTCTGCACTTTGGGGAGATGGGCGGGCGCTGGGGGGTCAACCGGACGGTTGGCCAGATCTATGCGTTGCTGTTCATTGCACCCGAAGCCCTCCACGCCGACGAGATCGCTGAAACGCTAGGCATCTCCCGTTCCAATGTCAGTATGAGCTTGCGCGAGTTGCAGTCCTGGCGACTGGTCAACATGACGCACAAGATCGGTGAACGCCGCGAATACTTTGAGTCTCCCAAGGATATTTGGGAGATTTTCCGTACCCTGGTGGAAGAGAAACGCAAGCGTGAGATAGATCCCACATTAACTTTATTGCGAAGTATCCTAATGGAAGCGCCCGTCAATGACGAAGAGGCATATGGGCAGCAACGCATTAACGAAATGTTGGAATTGATCGAGTTGGCTTGTGGTTGGTTTGACGAGGTTCATCACTTACCGCCCGAGACCCTGCAAAATCTGATGCGTTTAGGTAGCAAAGTTCAGAAAGTGCTGGGTTTCGCCGGGAAGATTCGCAAAGCTGATCAAACTGGGGGTCGTCATGATTGATCTGGATGTCGTTACCTTGTCGCGGTTGCAATTTGCTTCTACCGCGATGTTTCACTTTTTGTTTGTGCCCTTGACGCTAGGCCTGTCTTTCTTGCTGGCCATTATGGAAAGCGTCTATGTCATGACGGGCAAAGCCATCTGGCGCCGCATGACCAAGTTCTGGGGCGTACTCTTTGGCATTAACTTTGCCCTGGGTGTCGCGACCGGGATTGTGATGGAATTTCAGTTCGGCATGAACTGGGCCTATTACAGTCACTATGTAGGCGATATTTTCGGAGCGCCGCTAGCCATTGAAGGATTGATGGCTTTTTTCTTGGAAGCAACCTTTGTCGGCCTGTTCTTTTTCGGCTGGGATCGCCTCTCCAAACTGGGACACCTGATTGTTACCTGGTTGGTGGCCATTGGTACCAACCTGTCGGCCCTGTGGATTCTGGTCGCTAACGGCTGGATGCAAAACCCGGTCGGCGCCATCTTCAACCCCCACACCATGCGTATGGAAATGACCGATTTTGCCGAGGTCATTCTCAATCCCGTTGCGCAAGCCAAAGTTGTTCATACCGTCAGTGCCGGTTATGTCCTGGGTGCCATGTTCGTGATGGGCATCAGTGCCTGGTACTTGCTGCGTGGTCGCCATATTGATCTGGCCAAGCGCTCGATGACGGTAGCGGCCAGTTTCGGCTTGGCGGCGTCCCTGTCCGTGGTGGTGCTGGGTGATGAAAGTGGTTACCTGACCACTGAACACCAGCAAATGAAGATTGCAGCCATGGAGTCCATGTGGGAAACCGAGGAAGCGCCTGCCAGTTTCAATCTTTTGGCCTGGCCTGATCAGGAGGCCCGTGAAAACCGCTTCGCCGTGGAAATTCCATGGGTGATGGGCTTGATCGGGACACGCTCAGTCAGTACCCCCATGCTGGGCATCAACGAACTGGTCGAACATGCCAAGATCCGTATTGCCAATGGCTTGCGCGCATACGAGGCACTTCAGTTAGTGCGTGCTGACGACAGCAATATCGAAGCCCGCCGTGTCTTTGACAATAACTGGAAAGACCTGGGCTACGCCTTGCTGCTCAAGCGTTATACGGATGACATCACCAAGGCCGATACCGACACCATCGCCCAGGCCGCCTGGGATACGGTGCCACAGGTTGCGCCTCTGTTCTGGAGCTTCCGTGTGATGGTGGGCTTGGGGCTGTACTTCATCCTGTTCTTTGGCGTGGCTTTTGTGCTGGCATCGCGTGACCGTCTGCAACGTCACCCGCGCTTGCTCAAAGCGGCTGTCTGGAGCATTCCCCTGCCTTGGATTGCGATCGAATGTGGCTGGTTTGTGGCCGAATTCGGACGTCAGCCCTGGGCGATTGAAGGCGTCTTGCCGACTTACTATGCCGCTTCCGGCCTGTCCTTTGTGGACCTGATGATCAGTATGACCATCTTCCTCTTGCTCTACAGCACCCTGGCGGTGATTGGCATCAAGGTCATGTTGCATTCGATTCGTAAAGGTCCGGACGAGGCTGGCGAGACCGTCACACCTTCCGCTTTGTCTTATGGTTCGCGCAACGCTCCGTTGCTGCGCGGTTAAGGAGGGGGAACCATCATGGAAAATTTGATTCTTCTCGATTACGACACCTTGCGCATCATCTGGTGGCTGCTGCTGGGCGTTTTGTTGGCAGCGTTTGCCATCATGGACGGGGCCGACCTGGGTGTGGCCATGGTGTTGCCACTGGTTGCTCGCAGCGATGACGAACGGCGCACGCTGTATAACGTGATCGGCCCGGTCTGGGAAGGTAACCAGGTCTGGCTGA
This sequence comes from Alcaligenes faecalis, assembly GCF_009497775.1. Lineage (NCBI taxonomy): Bacteria > Pseudomonadati > Pseudomonadota > Betaproteobacteria > Burkholderiales > Alcaligenaceae > Alcaligenes > Alcaligenes faecalis. Next base: position 3,598,376 of record NZ_CP031012.1, on the reverse strand, counting down.
TCGTGGCCGGTGGTGTGGCCTTTGCGGCCTGGCCCCTGTTGTATGCCATGGCTTTCTCGGGCTTTTACCTGGCCATGATGCTGCTGTTGGTGGCCTTGATCGTGCGCCCGGTTGCCATCAAGTACCGCAGCAAGCTCAGTTCGTCACGCTGGCGTCGCAACTGGGACGCGATCTGGACTGCTTCCGGTCTGGTTTGTGCCTTGGTATTCGGGGTGGCTATTGGTAACGTCATGCTGGGCGTTCCATTCGGCTTTGATGAAACTACGTTGCGTCCGATGTACCAAGGCAACTTCTTCGGCCTGTTCCAGCCCTTTGCCATTCTGTGTGGTTTGCTCAGTGTCCTGATGCTGGCTTTCCAGGGGGCGGTTGTGGTGGCCTGGAAAGGCAGTGATCATGTGGCGCGTCGTGCGCGTGCCTGGGCCATGCCTTTGGGACTGCTGTCCATCGTGGCTTTTGCCGCCGGTGGCTGGTGGATCAGTGCCATGAATGGCTACAGCATGGCCTGGCCTGATGTGGCCCATGCCATGTCCAACCCCATTGGCAAGACGGTCGATATGGTGGAAGGTGCCTGGTTGGCCAACTACCGTACCTGGCCTGCCTTGTGGGCGGCTCCCATTGTCGGTTTTGCAGGCCTGTTGTTTGGTGCCTTGCTGGCTGGCCGTGGTCGTGGCTTGCTGGCGCTGCTGTTCTCGTCCCTGGCACTGGCCGGCATCATCCTGACCTTTGGGTTTGCCGTCTTCCCATTCCTGCTGCCTTCGTCCTTGAACCCCGGTTCCAGCCTGACCCTGTTTGATGCTTCGGCCAGTCATCTGACCTTGTGGATCATGCTTCTGGTGACACTGGTGTTCCTGCCTATCATCGTGCTTTATACCTCCTGGGTGTACAGCGTGATGCGTGGCAAGGTGTCGGTTGCCAGCATGAAAGATTCTTCTCATTCTTACTAAGGAGGCCAGCGCATATGTGGTACTTCTCTTGGATTCTAGGTTTGGGTCTGGCCTGCGCATTCTCCATCCTGAATGCGATGTGGTTCGAGCTGCGTGAGAACACTGCTTTGCAGAATGCAGCATCCTCCAAGATCAATGCAGATATCGAGGCCTGATTGACCCCGCAAAGTCCAACGGCGCAACAATGGCTGGGGCAATTCTCCAGCCGCGCCCGCACGGCTTTGCGGGCTTCCATGCTGGCCCCTGTGCTGGCTGGCGCTTTACTGATTCCCCAGGCCTGGTTGCTGGCAAAGATTGTGCAGGCAATTGTGGTCGATGGCTTGCCCTGGACAGGGCAGCTTTTCTCTATTCTGATGGTGGCCGCGCTTTTGCTGCTGCGTGCCGCCATTTCCGCTTTTGGTGAACGCCGTGCGCAAAAGGTTTCAGAACAACTGAAACAAGGGCTGCGCTCCGAGCTGTTTGCCCGACTGTTCCGCAGTACGGTGCCGCGCTTGCGGGCCAGCAATAGCGGCGAACTTTCCACCAGTCTGATCACGCAAATCGAAGCTCTGGATGGCTTTGTGACGCGCTACATCCCTTGCATGGCGGCCGCTGCCCTGGTGCCTTTGGCGCTGGTGCTGGCGGTCTTGCCGGTGGATGGCATTGTTTCCTTGATTCTCTTGCTGAGCACTCCCCTGATTCCCCTGTTCATGGCCTTGGTGGGCTGGGGGGCGGAAGCGGCCAGTCGTGAGCAACAACAAACCACGCTGCGCCTGTCCGGCTTTTTCGCTGACCGTCTGCGCGGCATTTTTACCCTCAGCCTGATGGGGCGCGGGCAGGACGAGTTGCAGCGTGTGGAGCTGGCCAGTCAGGAACTGCGTACACGCACCATGAAAGTGCTGCGTATCGCGTTTCTATCGTCAGCCGTGCTGGAGTTCTTCGCGGCATTGGGTGTGGCCGGGATCGCTGTTTACATTGGCTTGGGTTACCTGGGCTATCTGGGCGAGTCCTTTTCGGGCATCAGCCTGCAACAGGGCTTGTTCTGCTTGCTCCTGGCTCCCGAGGCTTACCAGCCCTTGCGCCAGTTGGCCGCCAATTATCACGACCGGGCAGCGGCGCGTGCAGCGGCGGTAGAGGTCGACAGACTGTGGGCAAAACTGGGCCAGGATTTGATTCCTGCTGCCCCCACCAGCGCAGACCATGAAGCGGTTTTTCCCAACTTGCCGGTACTGGTATTGCGTCATCTGCATTTGCCGCAGCTGGGCGGGCAGGGGACCTTGCTGGAAGTGCCCGGCCTGCAACTCTATATAGATCAGTCCTATGCGGTGTTGGGAGCCAGTGGCTCCGGCAAGACCAGCCTGCTGGAAAGCCTGATTGGTTTGCGCCCCTTGTCGCAGGGTGAAATCCTGCTGCGCAATAGCGACACGGCTGGTCGCCTGCTGACGCGCCACGACGGTGTCGTACTGGTTTCCCAGCAGGCTTTTTTAGCCATGGGCACGATTGCCGATGGCTTGCGTCTGGCAGCGCCACAAGCCAGTGATGAACAACTGTGGCAAGCCCTGGAACAAGCCTGTGCTGCCGAATTTGTACGGGCCTTGCCCGATGGTTTACAGACGGCGCTGGGTGAAGGTGGGTTTGGACTTTCAGGTGGTCAGATTCAGCGCTTGGCACTGGCCCGCCTGTTTTTGACCGACCCGCATGTGGTCTTGCTGGACGAACCCAGCTCCCGCCTGGATGCGGCGACACGCGATCGTGTCATGCGTAATATTCTGCGCTTCTGTCAGGGACGCTGTCTGGTCGTGGCCACGCATGACCAGGAACTGGCGGCAATGTGCTCGAACCAGTTGCACATCGCCCAAGGAGTTCTGACGGCATGAAAGCGTGGTTTCGTCTTTTAGGTTCCAGCCTGCGCGCACGACGCGGGGCGGTGCTGTTTACGGTTCTGCTGGCGATCAGCACGGTGGCCGCCGGTGTTGGCCTTTTAGGTGTAGCGGGCTGGTTTTTAAGCAGCGCTTTCCTGGCTACCTTGGGCATCGTATTCAATCTGTTTGGTCCTTCGGCCATGATTCGTGGCCTGTCCTTTTGGCGTATCGCCTCCCGGTATCTGGAACGAGTAGTCGGCCATGCCCTGACGCTGGATCTGCAAGTACGCATTCGCAGCCTGGTTTTCGGGCGTTTGAGCCGCTTCAGTCAGTCTCGCCTGGCTCAGTTCCGGGATGGGGAGCTGGCTTCCAGCCTGACCTCTGACGTGGCTGTGCTGGATCTGGTGCTCTTGCTGATTTTGGTGCCGCTGACCACAGCAGTAGTGGCCGGTCTGGTCTTTAGCGCGGTGCTGCAAACCTGGCTGTCCTGGTGGGCCTGGCTGATTCTGGCTTGCCTGCTGATCGCAGCCTGTCTGATTCCGTACATCTGTGCCCGTGGCGCCAGCCGTGCAGCCCAGCAGGTGCATCAACTGGAAAACCGCCAGCGTGTTCTGGTGCATCAGGCCATCCGCGCCTATGCCGATATTCAGGTGTTTGCCGCTGCGGATGCCGTGCAAGAGCAAGTGGACAAGCTTGGCCTGGAGCTGGGACAAGCCCGTTTACGCAGCAATGGCTGGGGCATTGTCGGGCAGTTTTCCCAGCAAGTCTTGATGGGCGTGGCCTTGATGACCTGCCTGCTGGTTGGAGCACAGCAGGTCAATCTGCAAGCCATGAGCGGCCCTTTGTGGGTGGGTCTGGTGTTGGCTCTGCTGGGTTTGTTCGAAATTATGGCTCCCATGATGCGCGGCGCGTCTCGTTTGGGAGAGGTTCAGGCGGCCAGCAATCGTTTGCTGACCATTCTGGACGAGCCCGAGGACGGCGATCAGGCGCAAGGGCAGGCGATTGCACTGGACAAGCCGGCCTCTCTGGAAATCACGGACCTGAATTTTGCTTACGGTACGCAGCCGGTATTGGAGCATTTGTCGCTGCAAGTCCAAGCCGGAGAGCACATTGCCATTTTTGGCCCCAGCGGTTCGGGCAAGTCCACCTTGCTGGGCGTGCTGATGCGCTTGTTGCCTGTCTCGGGACAGCAGTATCTGGTGGAAGGTGAAACAGCCCAGCATTGGAGCCGCGCCAGCTGGTTTGATCATTGCGCCTTGCTGGCGCAGGACTCGCCGCTGTTTCTGGGTTCGGTGCGGGATAATCTTTTGCTGGCAGAACCGACGGCTTCGGAGCAACGAATCTGGCAGGTGCTTCACGATGCTCAACTGGACAGTGTGGTACGCGATTTGCCCCAAGGGCTGGACACCTGGCTGGGCGAGGGCGGGCAGCAATTATCTCTGGGGCAGCAGCGCCGCCTGTGTCTGGCGCGTGTGTTGCTGTCGCCTGCTCATATCTGGTTTCTGGACGAGCCTACGGCCAGTCTCGATGGCCCGACCAGTCAGGCTTTGATGCAGGATATTCTGGCCGCAGCGCGTGGGAAAACCGTGATTATGGCAACCCACGATACCCGCTTGCTGCCTTTGGTCGATAGCGTTTATCAGTTTGAGGTGGGCCGTTTGCAGCGTAAATCCGACACGCCAATAAATACTTTAGAGCCAAACTAAAAGGACGCTTCGGGTCAAGTCTGTGGCGTTTTTTGCCCAATCGCGTCGTATTAGTACAACTTACGAGCACAAGCCGGGCGAGCCCTTGTTGCTGCTGCCCAATTGTGTACACTTGCAACGTATCCAAGTGCGCCCTTCGCGCCCGGATTTTTTGTTGTAGAAGCTTTGACATGCAAATTGATCCCACCCAGTACATCCGTCAAATCATTCGCAATGTGCCGGACTGGCCCAAGCCAGGGGTGACTTTCCGCGATATCACCACGGTTCTGCAAGATCCGCGATCCTTCCGGGTGTTGATTGACCTGTTTGTCTACCGTTACATGGGACAAAAGCTGGATCTGGTGGCGGGTGTGGATGCACGCGGCTTTATCGTGGGCTCGGTTCTGGCCTACGAATTGAACCTGGGTTTTGTGCCAGTGCGTAAAAAGGGCAAGCTGCCTTTCAATACCGTGGCCGAAGAATATTCCCTGGAATATGGCAATGCCAGCGTCGAGATGCATACGGATTCCGTGCGCCCCGGCCAGCGTGTCTTGCTGATTGACGACCTGATTGCTACTGGTGGTACTTTGCTGGCTGCGGCTCGTTTGCTGCAACGCCTGGGTGCCAACGTGGTGGAAGCTGCCGCAATTATTGATCTGCCCGAACTGGGTGGCTCCAAAGCGGTGACGGATTCCGGCCTGTCGGTTTACACCGTCTGTAGCTTTAAGGAATCTGACCGCTAATTGCCAGAACCGGCGTATTGCCGGTTTGGCTTTGTAGCCTGAATCCCTGCCGTGCCTGGAGCATCGCAGGGATTTTTCATGTCTGTCTGTTTGATAGTGCACGGGGCTGACGTCTTGTCAGCCCCGTGCTTTGTTGCGTTGCTTAGAAACGGACCTTCATGAACAGCGAGCCAGCATGATCCTGATTGCGGCCAAACTGACCCTGGTAGTTCAGCCCGAAGGAGGTGCTCTTGCCTGCTTTCAGCTCAGCGCCCAGTTCGGCAACAGCGGCATTCTTGGCGATAGGTGCGCCGCTGACGCGGAAGTTGCTGCCGGGCAGTGCGGCAAAGGCCAGTTCACGCTCGGGTGTGGTGTCACCCAGGGCATGACGCCAGCCTAAACCGGCGCTTAGGGACAAGGTGGTTTTGGACAGGTCCACCTCAGTGGTGCCGCGCAGACCCAGTGTGACGGTACTCAGGTTCTGGCGTTGCGAGTCGCCACGCAAGGCAGCTTGACCGCCTGATTCACTGAAGGAGCCGTGACGCAGTTGGTGCCAGTTCACGCTGGCATAGGGCTCCACGCTGGAGCGTGGGCTGACCGGCATGCGGTAACCCAACTGGGCAAAAGCCTGAATGCTGTGCGCCTTGTAGTCTGCCTTCAGTGTCTCGCTCTGGTGAACAGAGATAGAGCGCTCGCTGTCCAGGCTGTGGCGGGTGTAAGCACCACCGGCCAGCAGGTTCAGACTGCCCGAGCCCATTTCCCAAGCTTGTGTTCCATACAGGGCCGCGCTGTAGCTATTGCTGCGCGAGCTCTGGCGACGATCATCCAGCTTGATGCGGTTTTCCAGATAACCCAAGGACGCACCCATACGCCAACCTTGCTCACCAATAGCAGTATCACCACCCAGGAACAGTCCGCCCACTTTGTGGCGTACATCCTGGCTGTTGTCGTCACCGTCCAGATCACGTTGTTGATGGATGACTTCAGCCCACAAGACGGTGTCTTTGCCGGTTGCATTACGTGCGCCCGAAGCTTGCTTACCCAAGGTGCGGGGCAGCAGGTCACCGTTGCTCAGCAGAGCCGAGGTGGTGCCTGCATGGATCTGGCCTTGCAACTGCTCCATATAGCCTGCGACTTGGCTGGACTGGGCATTAAGCACCGTGTCATACAGCTCAGTCATGGCAGCAGGAGGTTGTGTGGAGCCGGTATCCAATGCCTGGGCGACAGACTTCTGATTGCCGGTATAGGCGAAGGCAGCAAAGGGCGTGTCGTTGCGCTCGACCATCAGGGACAGGCTGGGACCGTAGACTAAAGTCGGTGACAGGAAGGCCATGTCATAAGCAATGTGGCTGTATTGCCCGGTCACGCCGTTGGTCGCATTCAGGAATGAATAGCTGACGTTCTGGCGGAAGGGGCCGCCAGCCAGTTTGAGGGTGCCGTCGATATGGGCTGCACCGCCAACCACCAGATGATCTGTCGCCCCAGCGGGACCGACTTCCAGTTCATGTACCGAACCGGCATGGGCGGTGTAGTCGCCGCTGACGGTCAAGGTGCCCACTGAATTACCCGGAGCCAGGGTGCCGTAGTTATCTACTTGAGCAACCGTACCAGAGCCACCCAAAGTGCCTTCGCGCTCTACAGTGATAGCGGATACCAGCGTGCCATTGACGGCCAGACGACCGCCGCTGACGGTGGTGTCGCCGGTATAGCTGTTATTGCCGCTCAGCTCCAGAGAGCCGGAACCGCGCTTATGCAGGCCGCCTGTACCGCTGATGTCATTGGCGAAGGTGGAGTTGTATCCCTGCGTGTCTACATCGAACAGACGGGTAAATTGTCCTGGTCCTTGAACGGCCTTGCTCACATTCATCAGGCCCCAGCCGTAAAGACTTGGGTCACCCAGGGGCGTTGCGGTGGTCAGCAAAGTTTGTTGCAGGTGATATGCCGTGAAGTAGGGGAAGGCTTCCTTGACCAGAGCAGCACCGCCGGCTACGTGTGGGGATGCCATTGAGGTACCGTACTCATGGGCATAGCCACCACTAGAGTCGACGGAGAGAATTCCGGGATTCTTGCCACCGGGGGCGGCCAAACACCATTCAGCCGCGACACCGCATTTATTGGCATAGGGGGCCAGATTGCCTTCCTCATCCAAGGCGGTGACGGCCAGCCAATTGTCTTTTAGCTCGGGAAACCAGTGAGGAGAGCCAGCCAGGAAATCGGGGTGGTCTTGTTTCTCATTACCGGTGGCAAACACCATCAAGGTGCCCGCTTCGACGCTGTTCCTGAAGGAATCAATAATCAAGGGCTGCCAGTCCAGAACGCCTTGTGCTGAGCCATAATCCAGGACATGGCAAGGTGGGTCATTGGAGTCGAGACAGTTATTGAGTCCTACGCTGTTATTGATAATGGGCAGTTTGAACTGAGCAAGATAATTCCAGCTTCTGGAAAACTCACGGTCTTCGTACGCGGCTTCTTCTTCGGGGGTTAGGAAACTCTCATTTGCGGCGACAGCAACGGCAAAGAGCTGGCTGTTGAAGGCAACGCCATGCATGCCGACGCCATCGCGGCGTGCACCGATAATCCCAGCAACATGAGAACCATGGCCTGGCGCGTCGTCTGAGTCCACCCCTTGACCATTGGCGTAGGGAGTATTGGTGCTGAAATCAAAACCTCCCGCAATGGCACCGGCAAATTCGGGATGATCGCCCGCAATGCCGGAGTCCAGAATACCGACAGTCACGCCCTTGCCGGTAAAGCCCAGCGCATAGGCTTTGGCCGCATTGATCATGTCCAGGCCAGGTTGGTTTTTATATTCTTTCGTGCGCCATTGCTCTAAGGTGCCGTCTGGCTCCGCATAGGCGAGACCCGGCAAGGCAAGGCCTAACAAAGCCATCTGCACCAGCAGATAAGTGTTGCGTTTCTTGTTCGACATCTGTTCCTCTTTCCGGCTTTTTATGTATGGCGGCAATTCGTTGCGAAAGCTTGCTGTTAATAACCTTAAGACATATTTAACGGCATAACCGTTTAATCTTTTCGTTACGGGCTTATATGCCGTCGAGCTTGTGCTCTATTCAGCGTCCCGCCCTTGTATGTGCAACACCGATGCCCTTCATACTTGTTTATTTTTGTTGCGAAGGTGGTGGCTGTGCGGAGCAGGCACCACCCTGCAAGTTCTTTGATTAGAAGCGCACTTTCATGAACATAGAGCCAGCATGATCCTGATTGCGGCCAAACTGACCCTGGTAGTTCAGCCCGAAGGAGGTGCTCTTGCCTGCTTTCAGCTCAGCGCCCAGTTCGGCAACAGCGGCATTCTTGGCGATAGGTGCGCCGCTGACGCGGAAGTTGCTGCCGGGCAGTGCGGCAAAGGCCAGTTCACGCTCGGGTGTGGTGTCACCCAGGGCATGACGCCAGCCTAAACCGGCGCTTAGGGACAAGGTGGTTTTGGACAGGTCCACCTCAGTGGTGCCGCGCAGACCCAGTGTGACGGTACTCAGGTTCTGGCGTTGCGAGTCGCCACGCAAGGCAGCTTGACCGCCTGATTCACTGAAGGAGCCGTGACGCAGTTGGTGCCAGTTCACGCTGGCATAGGGCTCCACGCTGGAGCGTGGGCTGACCGGCATGCGGTAACCCAACTGGGCAAAAGCCTGAATGCTGTGCGCCTTGTAGTCTGCCTTCAGTGTCTCGCTTTGGTGAACAGAGAGAGAGCGCTCGCTGTCCAGGCTGTGGCGGGTGTAAGCACCACCGGCCAGCAGGTTCAGACTGCCCGAACCCATTTCCCAAGCCTGCGTCCCGTACAGGGCCGCGCTGTAGCTATTGCTGCGCGAGCTCTGGCGACGATCATCCAGCTTGATGCGGTTTTCCAGATAGCCCAGAGAGGCACCCATGCGCCAGCCTTGCTCGCCGATGGCCGTATCGCCACCCAGGAACAGTCCGCCCACTTTGTGGCGTACATCCTGGCTGTTGTCGTCACCATCCAGATCACGTTGTTGATGGATGACTTCAGCCCACAAGACGGTGTCTTTGCCGGTTGCATTACGTGCGCCCGAAGCTTGTTTGCCCAAGGTGCGGGGCAGCAGGTCGCCGTTGCTCAGCAGAGCCGAGGTCGTACCTGCATGGATCTGGCCTTGTAGCTGCTCCATATAGCCCGCGACCTGAGTGGACTGGGCATTAAGCACCGTGTCATACAGATCAGTCATGGCGGCAGGGGGCTGTGTGGAGCCGGTATCCAATGCCTGGGCGACAGACTTCTGATTGCCGGTATAGGCGAAGGCAGCAAAGGGCGTGTCGTTGCGCTCGACCATCAAGGATAGGCTGGGACCGTAGACTAAAGTCGGTGACAGGAAGGCCATGTCATAAGCAATGTGGCTATATTGCCCGGTCACGCCGTTGGTTGCGTTCAGGAATGAATAGCTGACGTTCTGGCGGAAGGGGCCGCCAGCCAGTTTGAGGGTGCCGTCGATATGGGCTGCACCGCCAACCACCAGACGATCTGTCGCCCCAGCGGGACCGACTTCCAGTTCATGTACCGAACCGGCATGGGCGGTGTAGTCGCCACTGACGGTCAAGGTGCCCACTGAATTACCCGGAGCCAGGGTGCCGTAGTTATCTACTTGAGCAACCGTACCGGAACCGCCCAGGGTGCCTTCGCGTTCGATCGTGACCGCAGAGGCCAGCGTGCCATTGACAGCCAGGCGACCACCGCTGACAGTCGTATCGCCGGTATAGCTGTTGTTGCCGGCCAGCTCCAGAGAGCCGGAACCGCGCTTGTGCAGGCCACCTGTGCCACTGATGTCATTGGCGAAGGTGGAGTTGTATCCCAGCGTGTCTACATCGAACAGACGGGTAAATTGTCCTGGTCCTTGAACGGCCTTGCCCACATTCATCAGGCCCCAGCCGTAGATGCTGGGGTCACCTAGAGGCGTTGCGGTGGTCAGCAAGGTTTGTTGCAGGTGATAGGCGGTGAAGTAGGGGAAGGCTTCCTTGACCAGAGCAGCACCGCCGGCTACGTGTGGGGACGCCATTGAGGTGCCGCTAATGACCGCATACCCGCCTGAAGAGTTGACTGACTTAATCCCTGGGTTGTAGTCTCCACCGGGAGCGGCTAGGCACCACTCGGCGGCCACACCGCATTTATTGGCATAGGAGGCCAGATTGCCTTCCTCACCCAAGGCGGTGACGGCCAGCCAATTGTCTTTTAGTTCGGGAAACCAGTGAGGAGAGCCAGCCAGGAAATCGGGGTGGTCTTGTTTCTCATTACCGGTGGCAAACACCATCAAGGTGCCCGCTTCTACGCTGTTTTTGAAGGACTCGATAATCAGGGGTTGTCTATCTAGAGCGCTTTGCGCTGAACCATAATCCAGGACATGGCAGGGTGGGGTAGTTGAGTTGCGGCAGTTATTGAGCCCCAGACTGCTATTAATAATAGGCAGCTTGAACTGGGCAAGATAATTCCATCCTTCGGAAAGCACACGGTCGCCCTCAACCCCCTCTGACTCGAGATAAGCAACGGCAAAGAGCTGGCTGTTGAAGGCAACACCATGCATGCCGAAGCCATCGCGGCGTGCTCCAATAATGCCGGCAACGTGACTGCCGTGACCTATTGGAGGGTTCGAGTCTACACCCTGGCCGTTGGCATAGTGAGTATCCGTATTGAAGTCAAAGCCGCCTGCGATCGCACCTGTAAATTCGGGGTGCTTGGCCTCAATGCCGCTGTCCAGAATACCAACAGTCACGCTCTTGCCGGTAAAGCCCAGCGAATAGGCTTTACCGGCGTTGATCATGTCCAGGCCAGGCTGGCGTTTGTATTCTTTAGTACGCCATTGCTCCAGTGAACTGTCTGGTTCCGCGTGGGCGATGCCCGGCAAAATCATGCTCAGTAAAGCCATCTGTACCAGCACATAAGTGCTGCGCTTCTTGTTCGGCATCTCTTCCTCTTCTAGGTTTTTTCTATGCTTGGCGGCAACTCGTTCTGAGGGCGTGTTGTCGACGTCCTAACGTGCCATTTAACGTCATAGCCGTTGAATCTTATAGCGGTAAAATTTACGTTTTGTCATACCTAGCGTCTGGAATGTGCGAAAACGTGTACCTGTTTTTGGAGGGGCTGGAGAGGAAGTGGCGATTTCTCTAGAAAGAGGGACGTTTAATTGGTGGTTTGATTTCTGTGTCTTAAAGCTGCTTAGTGACGATGTTGTTGCAAAACGAGCAACATTTTGGAGATGACTCGGGGCCAGCAAGGGGGGATGCCTTGGTTTATTGCCGTTTTAAGGGGGGGTTAGGGGGCGTGGCTTGGGTGAGCTCCCAAGGATTTCAAGGCCGATTGCCCCTGAATATTCAGATGGTTGCTGGCTTTGCCAGTAAAGCGCGCACCAGCTCAGGTTTCAGGGTGCGTGCCGCTGCAAAGCCAGCAATTTGGCGCACCCGAACCAGATCCAGGGAAAAGAAATGGAAGTCCGTAAAGCTGCTCAGAAATTCCATGTCGGGAAAGCGGGCGGTATAAACCTGCTTGGCCTGTTCCCAGTCGGGCTGTTCGCGTTCCAGTTTGCGGGCCAGCATCTGAAAGGTGACACGGGGCAGGTCATGGACGGCATCCTGGCCATGCTCGCTTTGACTGACCATCAGGCTGGCATCGGGGCGTTGCAGTAAATAACGGGTATGAGCCGCCATTTCGCTGATATGGATGATGATGCTGGCTTGCTCGGGGCAGATCGCAAAGGGAACGCGGGAAACCACCGGCAACCCTTGATTGCTGAGGGTTCCCAGCGACGCGGTGCGTTCGCTGCGGAGAAGGGCGTGCAGGCTGATTAGTAATGGATCATCAACAGACATAAAAGCACCTATTCTGAAAAAGCTTCCATACTGCGTTTTGGGCTGAAGGCGTCCTGAGGGAGATTATCTCCGGCGGCCCGGCAGAAAAGCCCCTTTGCAGCTATCCGATGGGCGCTTTGAGGGATGGCCCAGCGACGAATAGCCTTACCTTGTTTCAACCCTCCCAAGGGAGTGTTTTTTTTGGGGATCGGCCCAGCGGCAAAAATACCCACATGGCACTTACAAAACAGGCCGACATAAAGCCGGCCTGTTCAGGGGGAGTGATGCGTGTGGTTTACACCAGAACGCGTTCAATACCACCATCATTGGCGTGGCGTACGTAGTCCGCCATCCAGTTCTCGCCCAGCATGTGCTTGGCCATTTCCACCACGATGTAGTCCGCATCCATCTTGGTTTCGTCCTCGTAACGGGACAAACCTTGCAGGCAGGACGGACAGGATGTCAGCACTTTGACTTCGCCCTGGAAGCCATCGGCGCGAACAGCATCCTGGTTCTTCTGCAGTTCTTCGTGCTTGCGGAAACGGATCTGCGTGGAGATGTCTGGACGCGACACAGCCAGCGTGCCCGACTCGCCACAGCAACGATCTGCCTTGATGGTGCTGTCGCCCACCAGGGATTTAACCGTTTTCATGGGGTCTTGCAGCTTCATGGGGCTGTGGCAAGGGTCGTGATACATGTAGCGCACGCCTTGCACATCTTCCAGCTTCAAGCCTTTTTCCAGCAGGTATTCGTGGATGTCGATCAGGCGGCAACCAGGGAAGATCTTGTCGAATTCGTAGCCTGCCAATTGGTCGTAACAGGTACCACAGCTGACCACCACGGTTTTGATGTCCAGGTAATTCAGCGTGGTGGCCATACGGTGGAACAGCACACGGTTGTCGGTGATGATCTTCTCGGCCTTGTCGCTTTGACCGCTGCCGCGCTGCGGGTAGCCACAGCACAGGTAGCCAGGAGGCAGAACCGTCTGTACGCCTACATGCCAGAGCATGGCCTGGGTTGCCAGACCCACTTGCGAGAACAAACGCTCCGAACCACAGCCGGGGAAGTAGAACACGGCTTCCGAATCCACCGAGGTGGCTTCCGGGTTACGGATGATAGGTACGTAATCCGAGTTCTCGATATCCAGCAATTTACGGGCAGTCTGCTTGGGCAGGCCGCCGGGCATCTTGCGGTTGATGAAGTGGATGACCTGTTCACGGATCGGAGCCTTGCCGATAGTGGCAGGCGGGGCGCTGACCTGTTTGCGGGCGGGAGCCGCCAGCAGATTGTGTACAGCACGCTGGGCCTTGTAGCCCACTTCAATCATGGCGGTACGGGTTGCCTTGATGACGCGCGGGTCTTTGGCGTTCAGGAAGAACATGGCCGCGGCCGAGCCCGGATTAAAGGACTTCTTGCCCATGCGGTTCAGCAAGGAACGCATTTCCATGGACACATCGCCAAAGTCGATATCCACCGGACAGGGGTTGTAGCACTTGTGGCACAGGGTGCAGTGGTCGCCCACGTCTTCAAACTCTTCCCAGTGCTTCAGGCTGATCCCGCGACGTGTTTGTTCTTCGTACAGGAAGGCTTCGATCAGCAGGGAAGTGGCCAGAATCTTGTTGCGGGGCGAGTACAGCAGGTTGGCGCGTGGCACGTGGGTGGCACAGACCGGTTTGCATTTACCGCAGCGCAAGCAATCCTTGATGGCGTGGGAGATGGAGCCAATCTCGCTGCGTTGCATGATCAGCGATTCGTGGCCCAGCAGGTTGAAGCTGGGGGTCCAGGCGCGGCTCAAATCCGCACCGGGCATCAGCTTGCCGGCGTTGAAGTGGTTATTCGGGTCCACTTTGCGCTTGTAGTTCTGGAAGGGATCCAGCTCTTCTTGCGTCAGGAACTCGTACTTGGTCAAACCAATGCCGTGCTCACCGGAAATCACGCCGTCCAGACCACGCGCAATTTGCATGATGCGGGCCACGGTGACGTTGGCTTGCTGCAGCATGCCGTAGTCGTCCGAGTTCACGGGGATGTTGGTGTGTACGTTACCGTCACCGGCGTGCATGTGCAGAGCCACAAACACACGGCTTTTCAGCACGCGGTCGTGAATGGCTTGCAGTTCGGTCAGCACGGCAGCACAGTCGGCACCGGGGAAAATGTGTTCCAGGTTTTCACGAATCTCGCTCTTCCAGGAGGTGCGAATTGTGTGATCCTGCAACAGCTGGAAAATCGAGGTGTTCGGGTCTTCTTGCAGACGGGCGTCGATGGCGGCGGCGTCCAGCGGCACACCAATCTCGGTCAGATCCGCCCGTGAGTCTTGCAGGGGCTTGTCCAGATTGTCCTGCAGCCACTGCCAGCGCTGGCGTACGTCGCGCACGATCTGCAGGGCGTCGTGACGGCGCTCGTCCAGGATCTCTTCGCGGGTGTGCTCGGCGTCGTTGTGGTCTTCGATCTTGCCGACGGGCAGATCACCTTGCAGGAAGTCTTCCAGTTCACGGGTCAAGCGCAGCTTGTTGTCCGTGGACAGCTCAATATTGATGCGTTCGATCTCTTCGGTGTACTCACCCATGCGGCGCAGGGGGATCACCACGTCTTCGTTGATCTTGAAGGCGTTGGTGTGGCGGGCAATGGCGGCAGTACGGGAGCGGTCGGCCCAGAATTTCTTGCGGGCTTCGGCGCTGACGGCTACAAAGCCTTCACCGGAGCGGCCATTGGCCAGACGCACCACTTCCGAAGCGGCGGTTGCCACGGCATCGGGGTCGTCGCCCACGATGTCGCCAATCAAGACCATCTTGGGCAGGCCGTCGCGCTTGCTCTTGGTGGCATAGCCCACGGCGCGCAGATAGCGTTCGTCCAGGTGTTCCAGACCGGCCAGAATCGCGCCGATGCGTTTGCCTTCGCCGTTCAGGTAGTCAATGACTTCCACAATGGAGGGCACGGCCTGTTTGGCCTGGCCGAAGAACTCCATACAGACGGTGCGTGTATGCGCAGGCATGCGGTGCAAGACCCAGCGGGCCTGCGTGATCAGGCCATCACAGCCTTCTTTTTGAATCCCGGGCAAGCCTGCCAGGAATTTGTCGGTAACGTCTTTACCCAAGCCTTCCTTGCGAAAGCGCCGGCCTTCAATGTGCAGGGTTTCGCTGCGCAGCAACTGGGCGCCGGGAGCGTAACGGCCATCAAACCATTTGACTTCAAAGTGGGCCATTTCCACGTCGTGGATCTTGCCCATATTGTGTTCAAGACGGGTCACTTCCAGCCAGTTGCCCTGAGCATCCACCATGCGCCACCAGGCGAGGTTATCCAGTGCGGTACCCCACAGCACGGCTTTCTTGCCGCCCGCGTTCATGGCGATATTGCCGCCCACACAGGAGGCATCGGCCGAGGTCGGGTCAACCGCAAATACAGTGCCAGCCGCTTCGGCGGCGTCAGCTACACGACGGGTGACGACACCTGCACCAGTCAGAATGGTGGTGACGGGTTCGCTCATGCCGGGCAGCGTGGATTGCTCCGGCTTGCCAATGGTGTCCAGCTTTTCAGTATTGATGACCACCGAGCGCCAGCTAAGCGGAATAGCGCCGCCGGTGTAGCCAGTGCCACCCCCACGCGGGATGATGGTCAGCTTCAGCTCGATACAGGCGCGAACCAGCGCGGCCATCTCGTTTTCGTGATCGGGGGTGAGCACGACAAAGGGATATTCCACCCGCCAGTCAGTAGCGTCGGTAACGTGCGAGACGCGTGACAGGCCATCAAACTTGATGTTGTCCTTGGCCGTCAGGCGCGACAGAGAGCGCACAATTTTCTGGCGCAGCTCGCGGGTATCGGTAAATTCTTGTTCAAACGCGGCCACTGCACCCCGGGCAGCGTGCAGGAGGCGCAGAACCTTGGCATCGCGATCGGGCACGGCGCTGTCGCGGCGCTGGTCGATTTCGTTCAGCCTGTGGTTCAGGGCTTCGATCAGTTGATGCTGGCGCTTGGGATTGTCCAGCAGATCGTCCTGCAGATAGGGGTTGCGCTTGACGACCCAGATATCACCCAGAACCTCAAACAGCATGCGTGCGGAGCGGCCGGTACGGCGTTCGGAGCGTAGCTCGGACAGCTTTTCCCAGGCTTCCTCACCCAGCAGTCGCAGGATAATTTCCCGGTCCGAGTAAGAGGTGTAGTTGTAGGGGATTTCACGCAGGCGCGGCGTGTCGTTGTTGCGTGCCTGGGCGGCCAGGTGCTTACTTGCAATGGGGGCGTTCATGGCGATAGTTGGCAAGGCCCGTCAAGGGCGGCTCAGCGAGGAGCAGATAGGCAAAAGACAAGTGTATACGAATCGTAGCCGGGCTGCCCCCTTACTACAGGGGCAAGTCAGGGATAAGGGGGCGTTTGCAGCCAGTTTGCTGCAAATTACCAACCCAATTTGGGGAAAATCCACAGCAGACCCGCGGTCATGGTGATGTAACGCGCCAGTTTCCCTACCGCCATGTAAAACAGGCTGGGCCAAAATGGCAGGCGTAGCCAACCGGCGACGGCACACAGGGGATCACCTACAACCGGCAGCCAGGACAAGAGCAGAGCGGGGGGGCCCATGCGGGTCAGCCAGCGTTGTCCCAGCTCGTGCCAGCGGCCAGCGGCCTTGTTCTTGGGGCGTGCCCCATCTTCTGTCTGTTGCGGGTGCTTTTCGCGCCAGGCTTCGTAGGCTTTTTCGGCTGCCAGACCGGTGGCATAGCTGATAGCGCCGCCCGCTGTATTGCCCACGGTGGCTACCAGTACAGCAGGCCAGAACATGTCCGGGGCCAGGTTGATATAGGCGAATACCGCCGGTTCCGACCCCAAGGGCAGGAGAGTAGCCGAGACCAGACTGACGATGAAAATGGCGCTTAAACCGATTTCGGGCAGAGACAGAGTGGTCAAGAGCCACGAAATAAGATCGGAGATCCAGGCTTGCATAAGTAAAGTGGGCGGGTTTTGTAGGGAATAATGGACGCCAGTTAGGGCATCCGCCTATGGTATTCTGTTTTTCTTTCCCGGTGAGCGGTCTCAGGCAGGGGCCTGCGACTGGCCTTGGTGGCAAAACCGGTTGTTGATTAAAGCTGAGTCATGTCGAACGATTACCTAAAGCGCATTCTGACCTCGAAAGTGTACGATGTTGCCATCGAAACACCACTTGAACCCGCTCCCCAGGTATCGGCACGAATTAGTAACACGGTCCTGCTCAAGCGCGAAGACTATCAACCTGTTTTTAGCTTCAAGCTGCGCGGTGCCTATAACAAGATGGCCAATCTGTCGGCCGCAGAATTAAAACGGGGTGTACTGGCGGCTTCGGCTGGCAACCACGCGCAAGGCGTGGCCATGGCAGCGCGCAAGCTGGGTTGCCGTGCCGTTATCGTCATGCCAACCACCACTCCGCAAGTGAAAATTGACGGTGTCCGCAATCTGGGCGGCGAAGTGGTCCTGGTGGGCGAGAGCTATTCGGACTCCTACCAGCACGCTCTGGAATTGCAAAAGAACGAAGGCCTGACCTTTGTGCATCCTTTTGACGATCCTGATGTGATCGCCGGGCAGGGCACGGTGGCCATGGAGATTCTGCAACAGCACCCCGGCCCGATTGAAGCGGTCTTTGTCGCGATTGGCGGTGGTGGTCTGGCAGCGGGCGTGGCCACATACATCAAGTCCTTGCGTCCTGAAATCAAAGTGATCGGCGTACAGACCGAAGATTCCTGTGCCATGGTGCGCAGTATCAAGGCCGGTCGTCGTGTGAATTTGTCGGATGTAGGCCTGTTCTCCGACGGTACTGCCGTCAAACAGGTGGGCTCTGAAACTTTCCGTCTGGTGCGTCAGTATGTGGATGATTTTGTCATCGTGGATACGGACGCGATTTGTGCGGCTATCAAAGATGTGTTCCAGGACTCGCGTAGCGTGCTGGAACCGGCTGGTGCTCTGGCTTTGGCCGGTGCCAAGCGCTACGCCGCTCAAAACAAGCTCAAGAACAAGACATTGATCGCGGTCACGTCCGGCGCGAACATGAACTTTGACCGTATGCGCATGGTGGCAGACCGTGCGGATGTGGGTCAGGCTCGTGAAGCCTTGTTCGCTCTGACGATCCCCGAGGCAAAAGGCAGCTTCCGCCGCCTGTGCGATGCCCTGGGCACCCGCTCGGTGACAGAGTTCAACTACCGCATGTCCAACCCTGAAAAGGCACACGTCTTTGTGGGTATGTCGATTTCCTCGGAAGCGGAGATCGAAAAGCTGGAAGAGCGTTTCGTGAAGAAAGGCTTTGGCACTTTGAATCTGACGGGCAACGAGTTGGCCAAGACCCATGTGCGTCATATGGTAGGTGGGGTGTCCAGCCAGGCGACGGACGAAGTCCTGCTGCGTTTCGAGTTTCCAGAGCGCCCCGGTGCCTTGCGTAAATTCCTGTCCAGCATGAACCAGGACTGGAATATCAGCTTGTTCCACTACCGTAACCAGGGCGATGACTACGGTCGCATCCTGATCGGTATCCAGGTTCCGCCTTCCGATAAAAAGGAATTCAAGGCATTCCTGGGTAACCTGGGCTACCCGCACTGGGACGAGACCGATAACCCGGCTTACAAGCTGTTCCTGTAAGCCTCAGCAGGACATGAAGCTGATCCGCTTCGTGTCACGCCGGGTCTTGAGCCCGGTTTGAAATACAGAACACCCCGAAAGCAGCTTCTGCTTCCGGGGTGTTTTTCATTAGGCTCAGAGGTAGCGTTTCTTCTGGAAGAACAGTGCCACCAGTGCGCTGATAACCACCATGCTGATGATGATGGCGGTAAACGCACCGGGTTCCTCTTGATACGGCAGCGGCACGTTCATCCCGTAAATGCTGGCAATCAGCGTGGGGATGGACAACACAATGGTGACAGCGGTGAGCAGCTTCACAATGTGGCTGACGTTGTTCTGAATAATATTGCCGTAGGCGTCCATGACGTTGTTCAGGTTGATCTGACTGATCTTGGTAATGGAGTACACCTGCTCGACCTCGACCAGCGCCTCTTCGAACAGCAGCTTGGCTCGCGCATCCATAGGGAGCGGATTGTCTTTCTGCATGCGGTTCATGACATGCATCAGGTTTTTCAGGGCAGTGGTCAGGTAGATCAAGCTTTCGTTCAAGTACAGCAGCGTGTACAGCTCCTGGTTGCGGTACGACTTGGAAAGCTCTTCTTCGGCCTTGCTGATGGATTCGTCCAGTGTCTTGCTGGCGTCGGCAAACACATGGGCGACCTGATTCAGGATGGCAAACAGGTTATAGCTTTGCGTCTGATCATCCAGGACCAGACCGTGCTGCACAAAGAAGTCCTTGTTGATGAAACCCGCTTCCTTGCAGACGGTGACCATGTGGCCGCCGGTGAGGATGATGCCAAACGGAATAGTCTTGTACTTCACATCGTCATACAGGTTCTTGACGTTGGGATCGCTGTAAGGGATGTGCAGCATCAGCAAGGTGGCGGGGCCACGGCGCTCGATACGCAGACGCTCATCGGCGTCCATGGCATCGTTCAGAAATTCGATGGGCAGATTCAGAGTGGTGGCAACATCGTGGATCTCGTTCAAGCTTGGGTTGACCAGTTGCACCCAGCTGTTGGGGCGAATCTTTTCAACCTTGCTTAGCTCGTTGTTACGGCTGCAGTAAATAGTTTTCATGGTGATGTCTCGTGCAAATTGGATTCCAGGGGCGGGGGGCGAGCTTAGAGGCGCAGGTATTTCTTCTTGTAGAACAGCACCACAAGGAAGGCGCTGATCAGCACCATGGCAGCACTGATCACGACCGTGGAGATCCACTCCTCTTCATAGGGCAAGGCTACGTTCATCGAGAAAATGCTACCGATCATGGTCGGAATGATCATCACGATGGTGAGCGTGGTGAGCATTTTCAGCACGGAATTCAGGTTGTTGTGAATAATGGCCGCGTAAGCATCCATCAGGTTGCTCAGGCTTTCACGGCGCATCTCGGTGATCTCGGCTGATTGCTGGATATCAATCAGGATGTCGTTCAGGCGCGTTTTCTCTTCGTCATGAATCTTGATATCTCCCCCTTCCATCAAGCGCTTGTACAAAATGGACATGGCACTTAGAGAGGTGGAGAAATACACCAGGCTCTTGTTCAGGTTGATCAGGCCAAACAGCTCGTTGTTGTGATACGAGGATTTGATCTTTTTCTGCAGGCTGCTGACCTGAAGATTGATCTGGTGCAGGCTGTGATCAAAGGCCTGGGAGACGGCCTTGAACAGCAAGAGGCTGATACGGGTTTTCATGAAAGACTGGTAGTCGTCGTACTTGCCGTTGATGAGGTCGGCAATGAAGGGCAGTTTTTCACGGGCCACAATCACCAGGTTGTCTTGAGTGTGGATCAGGCCGATGGGGGCGGTCTTGTACGGCACGCCGTCGTTGGCGCTGGCGTCCGCAACACGCACAGGGGCATTGACCACAATCAGCGAAGCCTGACCGGATTTCTGGATGCGTGGCAGCTCGTTCTTGTCCAGCGAATCTTCAAAGAAATCCAGAGGGATATTCAGTGTTTTAGCGGTGCTCTGAATTTCTGCAGCACTGGGGTTTTCCAGATACACCAGGCTGTTGTGGGTGATCTCTTTGACGGTAAGGAGCGAGCCCTGGGCGTCGCTTTTGTAAATGTGCAGCATGGATTTCTCCAGAAACTTAGATGATTCGACGAACTTTGAGGGTGACAACCAACAAAGTGGCGACCAGCAGGGCAATACCGCCCAAGGCCGCCAGGGCATACGGCTCATCCTGGAAAGGTAAAGGGGTGTTCATGCCATAAATACCGGCGATTCCCATGGGAACGGCGGCCACGATGACATAGACAGACAGGTACTGAACGACCAGGCTCAGGTTGTTTTCCACGGCAGCCGAGTAGGCATCCATCAAGTTGCTGAGGTTGATGTTGTGGATTTCGGCCATGCTTTGCGCTTGTTCCGTTTCAATAATGGCATCGGCCAATAAAGCATGACTGGCATCATCGGAATTAAAGCTTTTTCTAATTTGTATTTTTTTCAAAATATTCAAATTGGATTTCAGCGTGCTTGACAGTAAATTAAGGTTTTTATTATTTTCAAGCAGGTTGAAGATTTGTTTGTTCTGAATGGATTTTTTTAATCCATTTTCAACTTCTTCTACTTTTTTGTTAATTTCTGCAAGCGCTTCCACGAATTTTCCGGCACCCACTTTCAAGATGCTGAACAATACCGTTTGCACACTTCTTGGCTCGGGTTTTTGATTCAGGCTTTCCAGCAACTGGTGCATGGATTGATTGGAGTCTTGGCCCACGGTCACAATCTGTTCGTCGCGCACCAGAATGGTCAGGTATTCCATGTCAAACAGGCGCTTGGCATCGGGCTGGTTTTTCCGGGTGGCAGCAAGGGTAATGATGGTGGTGCCCTGGTACTCCATTGCCAGTGGCCGGCAGGATGATCCCAACTGTTTTTGCAGGGTCTTGAGATCCAGAGAGAAGGTGTTGGCCAGTGAACGCACCACGTCTTGCCCTGGGTTGATGTGGTGATTCCAGCTGACACGGCCAAGGGCCTGATCAGCAGCATGTGCTGCAGGGGCTTGATAGAGCTGTAACATGTAAAACACCTTGCTGTGCATGGGGTTTATCGGCTCATCCAGAGGATGACACCGTAACGGTGTCCATTAGTTGGGGAACTAACAGGCAATGAAAACACGCCTCTCCAGAATGGGGCCGTGCTTTCGCAAGGTGCGGCCAGAGATAGGCGAATCACCGTTGTTCATGCACCAGATTGGCGGCACGCACAGGCAGACCGCCAACGCACCCCAAATCATTGAGCTTTAGCACTGTACGGCATAAGGGATTGAACCCTAGCTACGTTATAAACCGCCTTAAGTCGATGGTTTCTGTTCAAACCCATTGGCGTCTTTGGACGTTTCTGGGCAGTAGCCTGTCTCCGTACAGGAGCCTTACCTAACGAGGTCTGGTCTGTATCGACTTCATAATTATAGGACGGCTTTTTTTATAATTCAGTTGCCGTGGTTTTTATTTGGTATCTCCGGGATATCTTTTGGTATATCCCGGTTTTTATTATTGATGTTTTTTTAATTATTTATTTTTGATTTTTAGTGCTATTTGTTTTTTGGTTCGCTGCTGGTTTTTTTGATTTTTTCTTTGTCAGTGCATCGAGTGGAATCAGGCCCGTTTCCTGGGCCTGATTGCAACACTAAACCTGACCGAAGCACGCCCCAAGTGCCTGGCGCAAAGCCTCCAGGCTGTCATTCAAGCGGGTGAAGGCTTGTTCCTGACGGGCAGCCAAGGTAAGAGCCTGCTCTGTGCTGACCACTTCAAAACCCAGATTCTGACCGGGCAAGCGCTGTGCGATTTGAGCCAGGTCCACACTGGCGACCTGGCCGATGCGCGGATAGCCGCCGGTGGTTTGGCGGTCCGCCATCAATACAATGGGCTGGCCATCGTTGGGAACCTGAATCGTTCCAAAGCAGGTGGGGGCGGACAGCAGTTCTTTGGGTGTCTTGCGCTGCAAGGGCTGACCTTCCAGGCGATAACCCATGCGCTCCGAGGCTGGGCTGATGCGATAGCTTTGGCTTTGGAACAGTTCCAGCGATTCGTCGGTAAACAAATCAGCTTGATCCAGAATGACGCGCAGGCGTTCCCGTGGAGCCAAGGCCAGGGCGGCAGGCATGTAAATGCGCAGCTCGTCGAGTTCGGCTTGCAGACGGTTCAACGCCGTTTCGTCATTGGGTAGTGGTCGGGCCAGTGCGATCTGGTCACCTTTCTTCAAGGCGCGGCCTTCAAAACCGCCCAGGCCAACACGCATATGGGTGCTTTGGCTGCCCAGCAAGGATTCGACTTGAAAACCGCCGTAGACAGACAGGTAGCTACGCGCACCCTGGCCGGGTTTGGCGGATTGCATCGTCAGCGTCTGCCCGGCACGTGCCAGAGTAGGGCGCAGGACTGCCACGGGCAGGCCATCCAGGTTGGCGTTCATATCCGCGCCGGTCAGTACAAACAGGGCGGGTTCGTCAAAACGCAGGCTTGGGCCTTGGACGGTAATTTCCAGGCTGGCCAGATCCTGCTCGGCGGTATTGCCAGCCAGCAAATGGGCCAGTCGGTGGGCGCGTTCGTCCATGGCACCGCTGGGCGAAACCCCCAGGTGCTGGTGTCCATAACGGCCTCGGTCTTGCAGGCTGCTCATCATGCCTGGTTTGAGGATATGCACCGTCATGCGGGTGTCCAGTGATCAAACTGCTCGTGGGGCAGGGGCACAAAGCGTACCTGGTCGCCGGGGGCGAGCAGGGCGGCTGGGGAGCGCCGGGCATCGAACAGGTTAACTGGCGAGCGGCCAATCAAGTGCCAGCCGCCGGGAGATTCGTTGGGGTAAATAATGGTTTGCTGGTTGGCAATGGCTACCGAGCCTTTGGGCAGGACGGTGCGAGGAGTGGCACGACGCGGCACATTCAACTGCTCGGGCAGGATGCCCACATAGGGAGCGCCGGGCGCAAAGCCCACCATGAATACCAGCTGCACCTGACTGCTGTGCAGTTCAATGACTTGTTCCTGGCTTAGTCCCAGTTGCTCCGCAATGGCGGGCAGGTCGGGTCCGAAAGGGCCGCCGTAGCAAACGGGAATATCCACCAGAGCGCCGGGAGCGGCCTGATCTTGATTGGCATCCAGCTCGGCCAGGGCCTGGTGAACATAGTCGTGCAAACGGGCAAGCTGGTCGCTGCTGCCATCCGGGTAAAAGTGGATGGCGACTGCGGTAAAGCTGGGGACCAGATCACGGACACAGGCGGGCGCATGGTCGCGCAGCAGGCGTGCGGCGCGGGTACAGCGCAAACCGGTGTCCAGAGAAAGCGGACCGCTGAACTGCACTAGCAGACAGCGGTCGCCTTGCTCGGTAAGTTGCCAGGATTTGTGCATCTTTATTTGGCGAAAAGCGAATCCAGGCTATTGAAGGCTTTGAATTCCAGGGCGTTGCCCGAAGGATCCATGAAGAACATGGTGGCCTGTTCGCCGGGTTCGCCCTTGAAACGGATATAGGGTTCGATGACGAATTTGGTGCCAGCGGCAACCAGCTTGTCAGCCAGAGTCTGCCAGGTGGGCATGTCCAGCACGACGCCAAAGTGGCGCACGGGCACGTTATGGGCATCCACTGCGCTGGTGGCGTTGCTGCCACACTCTGAAGGGGCCAGGTGAGCCACGATCTGGTGGCCGTAGAAGTTGAAGTCAATCCACTGATCAGAGGATCGGCCTTCGGGACAGCCCAGTGTCTGTCCGTAGAACTGGCGTGCAACGGCCAGATCATGGACCGGAAAAGCCAGGTGGAAAGGGCGCAGCTCGTTGGTGTTGGACATGCTTGGCTCCTGTGCGGCATAAGGCCGCCAACGTGGTATTCAGAGCCGTTTATTGTAGGGCCAATATGGCCCCACATGTTCTAGCTGTCCTGGAGTCGAACCCGGCTCTTGGGGAAACGCAACATAAACACGCTACCCACTCCCAGACGGCTCTGGATCTGCAGGTCGGCATTATGTCGCACGATAATGTGTTTGGTGATGGCCAGACCCAGGCCGGTGCCACCCGTGGAGCGGGAGCGGCCCTTGTCGACGCGGTAAAAGCGTTCGGTCAGGCGGGGAATATCCTGGGCGGCAATACCGATGCCCGTGTCCTGAACGGAATAACAGGCCTCGCCATTGTCATTCAAGTACCAGCGTACGGTGATGGTGCCATCCTTTGGGGTGTAGCGCACCGCATTGGTAATCAGATTGGAGACGGCCGAACTCAGTTCAGTTTCCATGCCCTGAATGGCAATGCGTGGGTCCAGATCTGTGACAAAGCTGTGCTGGCCGCCGGAAATAGCTTCGCCTTGTTTCAGCGCGCTTTCAATTAATTGGCTGACCTGCACGGTTTCCCCTTCCACTGTGGGCGAGGATTCCAGCGTGGACAGGGTCAGCAAGTCGGCCACAATCGACTGCATGTGGCGGGTCTGCTCCAGCATCATTTGCTCGTAGCGCTGACGCTGTTCCAAAGGCAGGCTTTCGGGAGGCATGTCCTGCAGGGTTTCCAGAAAACCCAGCAATACCGTCAAGGGAGTGCGCAGTTCATGGGAGACATTGGCCACAAAGTCCTTGCGGGTGGTCTCCAGCATTTCAACCTGGGTGACATCACGTGTCACGATCAGGAACTGGCCCAGGCCATAGGGGGTTAACTGCAGCAGCAAGGAGCGTTCACGTCCGTCTTTGCTCAGATGCAGCAGCAAAGGACCGTCCCATTGGGGCTGGCGGGCGTAACGGGAAAACTCGGGTTCGCGCAGGATATTGAAGATGCTGTGATGGCGGTCCGTGGCCAGATTCAGGCCTATGTGTTCACAGGCGGTCTGGTTGCACCATTGCAGCTCCATTTCCCCGTTCAGGGTAATGGCACCGTCGGGCAGGGCCTCGGCGGCCATCATGATGCCGTCTACGTAACGATTCAGATCCTGGATTTCCTGCCGATCACGGCGCAGTTGGCGGTAGATGGGAGCCAGAATGGAGTCCCAGGGGCCAACCGCGGGGGGCGGCGGATCATTCAGGTTGTGGGTCCAGCGTTCAACGCGGGAAAGCTGCAGGGTGCTGATGACAACCAGCAATAACAGGCCACCACAAAACAAGGCCAGACCGGTGAGTGGCCCTAGCCACCAGCCGATCAAGCTGCCCAACAGGGCCCAGATAACAATAGACGTAAATATGCTGAACATGGGATCAGGCGGTCGGCGCCTTTTCCAGTGGGGAAAGGGCAAAACGATAGCCCGAGCCACGAATGGTTTCAATATGTTTGTCGTGTCCGCTAGGCTCCAGTGCCTTGCGCAAGCGACGAATGTGCACGTCTACCGTACGTTCTTCCACAAATACGTGGTCGCCCCAGACTTGATCCAGCAACTGGGAACGGGTGAATACGCGCTCGGTGTGCGTCATGAAGAAATGCAGCAGACGGAACTCGGTAGGCCCAATGGTCAGTGCCATGCCCTGGCTGGACAGACGGTGCGTGCTGGGGTCCAGCTGCAGATTGCCAATGGAGATCACATCGTCAGTTAGCTGGGGCGCGCGGCGGCGCAATACGGCCTTGATGCGGGCAATCAGTTCTTTGGGCGAGAAAGGCTTGGTGATGTAGTCGTCGGCACCGGCTTCCAGGCCATCGACCTTGTCCTGCTCCGAGCCTTTGGCGGTCAGCATGATGACCGGGATATGACGGGTACGTTCGTCCGAGCGCAGCTTGCGGGCCAGATTGATACCCGACGAGCCGGGCAACATCCAGTCCACCAGAATCAGATCAGGCAGCTCGGCACGAATGAGGATCTGGGCTTGTTCGGCATCGAAGGCGCGCAGCACTTTATGGCCGGCAAAAGACAGATTGACAGAGATCAGCTCCTGGATCGCAGGCTCATCTTCCACGACTAATATGCTTGTACTCATTGTTAGCTTCAGACTGGTCCGATAAAAAATAAAAGAGGGTCAGGCTGGCTGTCTGTATTGTGCCTGGGCGCGGGGCCTGCTGGTGTCATCAGGCGGCTCAAGGGCAATACGGGAGGCGCTTAAAATCCCTGACTGCACGTAATAGCGCCATCATATGGCGTTAATGTTTCAGGTTTGTGAACGTGTAAAAAAGGGGAGCACTCAGCGAGCCGGATTTTCGTTTCTGTACCGGGAAATCTGCGTTACGATTATGCACTATGGAAAAACAGCGTCCTCAAACCTCCTCCGTCCAGAACGCCGATACGCACTTCGGTTTTCAAACCGTGGCCGAAAACGAAAAAGCGGGCAAAGTCGCCCAGGTTTTTCATTCGGTGGCTAACAACTACGACATTATGAACGATCTGATGTCGGGCGGCCTGCACCGTATCTGGAAAGCCTTCACGATCGGCCGCGCCGCAGTGCGTCCCGGCATGAAAGTGCTGGATATTGCGGCGGGTACGGGTGATTTGACCAAGACTTTTGCGCGTCAGGCCGGTGCGGACGGCGAAGTCTGGCATACCGATATCAATAGCTCCATGCTGCGCGTGGGGCGTGATCGTCTGCAGGACAAGGGCATCATCACGCCTGTTGCTGTCTGTGATGCCGAGCACCTGCCATTTCCTGACGGCTATTTTGATCGCGTTTCGGTGGCCTTTGGTTTGCGCAACATGACACACAAAGACCGCGCACTGGCTGAAATGAAGCGCGTGTTGCGTCCGGGCGGCAAATTGCTGGTGCTGGAGTTTTCCCGCGTGGCCAAGCCTTTGCAGGCCCCGTATGACTGGTATTCCTTCAATATCCTGCCCCGTATTGGCAAGTTCGTGGCCAAGGACGAGGAAAGCTACCGCTATCTGGCTGAATCCATTCGCATGCACCCCGATCAGGAAACCCTGGCCGACATGATGCGCGAAGTGGGCCTGGAGCGCGTGCAATATTTCAATCTGACAGCCGGCGTGGCCGCGCTGCACGAAGGCATCCGTCTGGATTGATGCCGGGCGTACCCCCTCTCTATAACAGCGGCACCTTCAGGTGCCGTTCGTTTTTTGTCTGTAATTAACGGTAAAAAAAACATGGTGCATGAGAAGTTGTCATGTTAATGTTCAGCTTATCGTAAGTTTTCTTGAATAATCGACTGGGATGGCATGGCCGGGGGCTTCAAAACCCTGTGTGTTAAACGCTTGTTCTGGTCAGGAGTTTGTGACTATGTCTGGACGGCTTTCTCGTTATTTCATGGCCGCTGTATTGGCTTTTAGCACCGGCGCCTTGCTGACCGTTTCTTATGATGCGGAAGCACGACGCATGGGTGGTGGCTCCAGTTTTGGCCGCCAATCCTCCAACATCACCAGCAATCGCTCGGCAGCGACGCCTCCTGCTGCAGCGAATAACGCCACTCGTTCGGCTACTCCTGCTGCGGGTGCCGCTGCCGCCGGTACCGCCGCTGCGGGTACGGCTGCCAAGTCGGGCATGTCCCGCTTCCTGGGTCCGATCGCCGGTATCGCCGCCGGTCTGGGTATTGCCGCCTTGCTGTCCAGCATGGGTCTGGGCGGTGCTTTCCTGGAAATGATGTCCAGCCTCTTGCTGATCGGTCTGGTGATCTTCGCCGTTCTGTTCATCGTACGTCGTCTGCGTGGCTCGGCGGCTCGTCCTGCCATGCAACAGGCCGGTGGTCAGTCTATGATGCGCAATGCCGATCCTGCTCCTAGCCCATGGAAACAGCCCCAGGCTGCACCAGCACCTATGCCTGCTGCCGCTCCTGCTGCTCAGCCCGCTGCTGCCGCCGCTGTTCCAGCGCCTCCGGTAGACGAAAGCTGGTTCATCCCTGGTGATTTCGACACGCCTACCTTCCTGGCCAATGCCAAGACCCAGTTCGTGGAAATCCAGAAACTGTGGGACAAGGGCGACGTGGAACAACTGCGTACCTTCCTGACGGACGACCTGCTCAAAGAAGCCGCTCCTCAGATTGCCCAGCGCCAGGGCGAGAACGTAACTCAAGTGGTCCTGCTCAATGCAGAACTGCTGGGCATCGAAAAAGTGGCCGACGGCCATCTGGCCAGCGTGCGCTACTCCGGTATGCTGCGTGAAGAGGTGGGTGCAGAAGCCTTCCGCTTTGAAGAAGTCTGGAATCTGTTCAAGGCCGACGGCGCAGGCTGGCTGCTGGCTGGTATTCAGCAGATCCCGGTTGACCCCAACGCTTGATCTTTATCTATACAGACAGCCGCCTTCTTATCCAGGCGGCTGTTCTGTTATGAGCGCTCCCGTTTCGCTGTGATCCCATCTGCCCGTGTTCCTGTCGCCCTGTGCATCCGGCCGTGTCTGTGTCGGGTTAAACTGGCTGTTTTAATTGGACTGGTTTACTCGCCCCGGCAGTAGACTTGCATGGACATGCTTGGTATCCCTTCATTCCTAGAACCTGGCGCCGTGGGCGTGCGTTTGCTCAATGCCTTGCTTGATCGCGAGGATTGGGCGCGTGAGCGTTTGCGCAGCCATGCGGGCAAAACCGTGTCGCTGATTGTGGGCCGTTTGCAACTGGTCTACACCATCAGTTCTCAAGGAAAGCTGGAGCAGGGCCATCCTGCCGTGGTGCCGGATGTCACGCTGACACTGCCTCAGGACAAGCTGCCCGAACTGCCTCAAATTCTGCAAGACGGCGATTTCAGCCGTGTCGCCCAGCTAATGCATGTGCAAGGCGAAGCCGGTCTGGCCAATCTGGTGTCGGACCTGGCGGCCAATCTGCGCTGGGATGCCGAACACGATCTGGCCAAAATTGTCGGTGATGTCATGGCGGTGCGCCTGTTCAGTGGAGCGCGCCGGGCTTTTTCCGGTTTGCGGGATCTGGGTCAGCGTCTGGCAGGCAATGCCAGCGAATACCTGACTGAAGAAAGCGCCTTGCTGGTTACCCGCCCCGAGCTGGACCGACTGCGCGAGCAATCGGCCGGTTTGGCTCAACGCCTGGACGAATTGGACCAGCGTTTGAAACGTCTTGATGCGCGTCGGCGGGAGTCCTGAGCATGTTCTCCTTGTGTCGTCTGCTGACCATTCTGCTGGTTGTATTCCGTTATCGCCTGGACGAGCTGGTGCTATCAAGCATCCGCCACCCTTGGGCATCCCGCCTGTTGCGCATTGTGCGCCTGGGTCGCAAACCCAAGCTGCCGCGCGGTGTGCGCTTGCGTCTGGCTCTGGAAAGTCTGGGCCCGATCTTCGTTAAATTCGGTCAGGTACTCTCTACCCGCCGGGACTTGATCCCGCTGGATATTGCCGAGCAACTGGCTTTGCTGCAGGACCGTGTGCCGCCCTTTCCTTCGGAAGTGGCCGAGGCCACGATTCAAAAGGCTCTGGGTGCCTCGCCTTACGAGCTCTTCCAGAAGTTCGACCGCGAACCGATTGCATCGGCGTCGATTGCGCAGGTTCACTTTGCCGAGTTGCACAATGGCCGCGAAGTGGCCGTGAAGGTATTGCGTCCCGGCATGCGCGAAGTCATCCATAAAGACTTGCGTCTGATGCGCGTGCTGGCTGCGTTCATGGAACGGCTGGGCCCGGATGCCCGTCGTCTGAAGCCGCGCGAAGTGGTGGCCGAGTTCGACAAGTACCTGAACGACGAGCTGGACCTGATTCGTGAAGCCTCCAATTGCAGTCAGCTACGCCGCAACTTCACCAAAGACGCAGAGCGTACCCAGCTGTTGATTGTGCCTGAAGTGCATTGGGACTATTGCGCCTCGACCGTGTTCACCATGGACCGCATGAAGGGCATCCCGGTCAACCAGATTGATCGCCTGCGTGCCGCCAATGTGGATTTGAAGGATCTGGCCCGCAAAGGGGTGGAGATTTTCTTCACCCAGGTGTTTACCGACGGCTTTTTCCATGCCGACATGCACCCCGGCAATATTTATGTCTCGGACGCACCCGAAAGCCTGGGCCGCTACATCGCCCTGGACTTCGGCATTGTGGGTTCGCTGTCCGAGTTCGACAAAAACTATCTGGCACAAAACTTCCTGGCTTTTTTCCGGCGCGATTACCGCCGGGTGGCTCAATTGCACATTGAGTCTGGCTGGGTGCCACCTGAAACCCGTGAAGAGGAGCTGGAAGGCTCGGTACGCGCGGTATGTGAACCGTATTTTGACCGGCCCTTGTCCGAGATCTCTTTGGGCCAAGTGCTGTTGCGCCTGTTCCAGACCTCGCGCCGGTTCAATGTAGAAATTCAGCCGCAGCTGGTGCTGTTGCAGAAAACCCTTCTGAATGTGGAAGGGATGGGGCGGGATCTGGATCCGGAACTGGATCTGTGGGATACCGCCAAACCTTATCTGGAAAAGTGGATGTACCAGCGTATTGGTCCATCGGGCTTTTATTCGCGTTTGAAACAGGAAGCCGGGCAGTGGGCCCAGATCATGCCGCAGCTTCCGCGTCTGGTGTATTCCGCTTTGAATAGGCCAGAGACAGGGCAGGCGTTGAACCAGGAACTTAAGCTGTTGCGCCAGTCGCAGCAGCAGACCAACCGATTATTGACTGCCTTATGTGCTGTACTGGCGGTTGCGGTCGGGGTGGCCATCTGGGCTTTGGTGGGGCGATAAGTGTGACGACCCCGCAACGCGTCAGTTTTTTTGTGGCTGACATATTTCTGATAACTGCAGGTTCTACGATAGACGCAGGTCCGCCAGCCTATTGCTAAGCTGGCGCTTTCCGGCGCCTTCCGGACGGTGAATGGCCGCCCTCAAGGAACCGCTTGATTCTTTTTAGGAATCGTTATGCTTTACCATGACTTATTTAAATCCATGGAAGCGGTGCGCTGGAATTTTGCGCATGACATACCGTGGGATGACTTTGATGGCACCAAGCTCAGCGACGAGCAGGCTTACACCATCAAGATGAACGCCATTACCGAGTGGGCAGCCTTGCCTGCTACCGAAATGTTCCTGCGTGACAATAAAGATGACAGCGACTTTTGCGCCTTTATGTCTGTATGGTTCTTTGAAGAACAAAAGCACTCGCTGGTTCTGATCGAATACCTGCGCCGTTTCCGCCCCGAGCTGATGCCTACCGAAGAAGAACTGCACAAAGTGCGCTTTGACTTTGATCCGGCCCCAGCCATGGAAACGCTGATGCTGCATTTTTGCGGCGAAGTGCGCCTGAACCACTGGTACCGCCGTGCTGCCGACTGGCACACCGAGCCTGTGATCAAGGCCATCTACAAGATCGTGGCCCAGGACGAGGCCCGTCACGCCGGTGCTTACCTGCGCTACATGAAGCGTGCCCTGGTACACAAGGGTCAGGAATTTGGCCTGCAAGCCCGTCTGGCTTTCTCCAAGATTGGTGTGCTGATGGCTTCGGCTCACCGCACCGCTCAGGCGCTGCACCCAACCAACTTGCACGTGAACAAAGCCATGTTCCCGGAAGACACCGTGCAGTCCAAGCTGCCCTCGCCCGGCTGGCTGGAAAACTGGCTGGATACGCAGATTCGCTTCGACAAGGAATGGGAGCACAAGGTCAGCTCGCGCATCTTGCACAATATGTCTCTGCTGATGGGCAGCTCCTTTGAAACCGTGCAGGAATTGAACCGCTACCGCAAGGATCTGGCACGTCAGGTCGGCTCGGATTCGACTCTGGTACAGGCTTGATATGAGCGCACGTTTCGAGGCCAAGGTGCTGGGTCTGGATGCCTTGCGTGACGCGGTGGAGCAGGGGCGCCTGGCGCGCCCGCTGGTCTTTACCAATGGTGTGTTTGATATTTTGCACCGTGGGCATGTCAGCTACCTGGACGAGGCTGCTCAGTTGGGGGCCTCGCTGATTGTCGGTGTGAATACCGATGCCTCGGTGCGCCGTCTGAACAAGGGGCCGGAGCGCCCCATCAATCCCGAGCAGGATCGCGCTGCCTTGTTGGCTGCACTGGCCTGCGTGGATGCGGTGGTCTTGTTTGACGAGGACACGCCCGAAGCCTTGATCGCGGCCCTGCGCCCGGACCTGATCGTGAAGGGTGGCGACTACGATATGGAAGCCTTGCCCGAAACGGCCTTGGTGCGTAGCTGGGGTGGCGATGCGGTCGCCATTCCTTTTGAGTTTCAGCGTTCTACAACGGCGCTGGTCAAGAAGCTGCGCGACTGATCAAGCTGTATGGAAGTTTTGAATCCCGGCATGGTCCGGGATTTTTTTTGCCTGTTTGATTCAGGCATCGTGTCTTGTACACGTAGACAGGGATATGTGCACCGAAGCTGCTGTGAGCTGCTGATTGTCTGACATTGCGACTGTGAGCAAAGAGCGCTACGTATATATCTCGGGCTTTCAGAATCCCGAGGATTCAATTGGAGAGCTTTGTTGTAGCTTTGCCTGAGCCGCCTCAGGATGTGGGTTGAAGCAGATCGTTCACGGCGCGCAGGTCGTTTTCGTTCAGCGTGCCGCTGGCTGCTTTCAAGCGCAGGCTGTTCATCAGAACCTCATATCGGGCCTGAGCCAAGCTGCGTTGCGCTTCATAAAGCTGCTGCTGGGCGTTGAGCACGTCGATATTCACACGCACCCCAATCTCGTAAGCCAGTTTATTGGCCTCCAGAGCGTCCTGGCTGGACTTGGTGGCTGCTTCCAGTGCCTGCACACGGACTAGGCCCGTGGTCACGCCAGAGAAGTACTGGCGCGTCTGCTGGATGGACTGCTGAATGGCGAACTGGTGATCGTAGCGGGCCTGTTGCAGACGCGAGCTTTGTTCACGGACTTGCGAGCTGGTTTCACCACCACGGAAAATTGGGATGCTTAGTTCCAGTCCCAACGCACTGTTCAGCGAACGTGGGCCACCGCCAGCCTGGCCAAACAGAGTCTGGTCGCTACCGCTGCCGGTCTGGGCTTTCAAGGCCAGGGTAGGTTCGTGCAGGGCCTGGGTGCTTTTCAACTGCTCTTCGGCGGCACGGGCCTTGATGTCAGCCAGCGCGACATTCAAGCCGGATTGGCTGGACTGATCCAGCCAGTCTTGCAGATTCGCAGGCTGCGGGGCGGGCAGACGCAACGGTTCACGCAGGCGAGCCAGTGTTTCATAACGCTCCAGCGTTAGCGCAGCCAGCTTGTCCTGAGCCACTTGCAGGGCATTTTCGGCCTGCAAGACGCCAGCCCGAGTCAGATCCAGGCGTGATTTGGCTTCGTAGGTATCGGTAATCGTGGTGCCGCCCAGTTGAAAGTTCTGGTCAGCGGCGCGCAATTGCTCATCAATGGCGGCTTGCTGGGCTTTCAGGGTAGACAGCGTGTCTTGCGCCGCCAGCACATCAAAATAGCTTTGGCTGACGCGCAGCATCAAATCCTGCCGATCCAGCGTCAACTGAATATCGGCACCCTGCGCCAATAGCTGGGCGCGTTCATAGCGGGCCCAGGCATTGCGGTTGTAGACGGGTTGGCTCAGCGTTAGCGTCCAGGCAGCTCGATCGCTGGAGTGCTGATTGGACAGCTTGCTGGTTTGACGACGCTCTTGCAGTTCGGCGGTGCCGATAGCGCTGATCTGTGGCAACAATTGCGCCCTGCTTTGGGGCACTTGTTCCTGATCGGCTTGATGTATAGCCTGAGCAGCGCCAAATTGCGGTTCATGTGCCAGGGCCTGGTTCCAGGTCTGCAGCAGATCTTGCGACTGGGCGGTACTACTGAAGGCAAACAGCGAAAGCAATACCAGGCGCAAGGGAGTCATGAACCGCATAAGTACTTAAAAGCGAAATTGCGAAACGGCGGTGCCGCGCAAAGGTTTGATCCAGGTGTCGAACAGGGGCGTAGTCTCGAAGCTGGCCGCGCTGGTGCGAGTAATACGCACCGCCGTCATGACCGGATTTTGACCGACCACCACAACCAGACGGCCCCCGATACAGAGCTGGTACTTCAAGGCATCAGGAATGGTAGGCACGGAGCCGGTGACCAGAATGGCGTCGTACTCGGTGGTACCCCAGCCTGCGTGTGCATCACCCACTTCAACTTTGACGTTGCGCACATTGTTGCGCTGCAGGTTTTCCTGGGCGAAAGCGGCCAGTTTGCTGTCAATTTCGATGGAGGTAACTTGTTGGGACAGGTGAGCCAGCAAAGCGGCCTGATAGCCCGAGCCGGTACCAATTTCCAGCACGCCGTCGCTAGGCTGCAACAGCAGCTCTTGAGCCAGACGGGCTTCGACTTTGGGCGAGAGCATGGTCTCGTGCGTGTCCACGGCATTGATGATCAGTGGCAGCTCGGTGTCCGAAAAGGCCGAAGGGCGCAAAGACGAGGGAACAAAGCGTTCGCGCTGGACCTCGACCAATGCTTGCAGCACTTTTTCGTCGGATACGTTCCAGGGACGGATCTGTTGTTCCACCATGTAGTAACGGGCACGTTCGAGTTCAGACAGCGCAATATGGTTCATAGCTTCCAGAAAACTAAAGGCTTGGCAAAGAGCCGATTATAAGCCAGCGCATCGATAAAGATGCGCAGTTGGGCTTAGCAGGACGGCACCATCGCATGGAGCAAGGTGCTGGCGTTATTGACGGCGATGGGCAAAAAGGTATCAAAATCCATGTGTGCTTCGTTGTTGGCATTGTCTGAAATGCTGCGTATGCAGACAAAAGGCACGGTATTCAGATAGCACACCTGGGCAATGGCGCCACTTTCCATTTCGCAGGCTAAAGCATTAAAGGTGGCGCTTAACCACTGTATTTTATCGTTACATGCGATAAATTGGTCGCCGGTAACAATTCGGCCCGTATGGACCTGATGACCTTTGATCTGCTGGGCGGCGGTTTGGGCAATCGTCAGCAGGGCGGGGTCAGCCGGAAAATCAAAGGTATCCAGACGGAAAACCTGCCCCGGTGCCAAGCCCAGGGCTTTCAGTTCCACATCGTGCTGGACCAGCGTATCGGCAATGACGATATCGCCTGGCCGGATGCTGGGTTCCACCGCACCGGCAATGCCGATATTGATGATGCTGCCCACGGCAAATTCCGAGATCAGCATCTGGGTGCAGGCCGCTGCATTGACCTTGCCCACGCCGCAGACCACGGCCACAACGGGCTTGCCCAAATAGCTGCCGCGATGAAAGTCCATGCCGGCGCGCTGGATGGTCTGGGGCTCTTGCAAGCGCTCCAGCACAATCTCCAGCTCCTCGCGCATGGCGACAATAATTCCAAGTGTAGACATAAGACAGGGGCCTTCAAGCGGCCCGATCAAACGGCACGTATCAGGACGATGGCCACAGTTTATGGAAGTGATGCACCGGACCGTGTCCGCTGCCCACTGTCAGTTCACCCGAACGGGCAATGGCTTCGTACAAGTACTTTTTGGCAGCCAGGGCGGCATCAGGCACATTGCTGTATTGGGGCAGCAGGGCGGCCAGTGCAGCGGACAGGGTGCAGCCGGTGCCGTGCGTATTGGCAGTATCAATACGCTTGGCGGGCATTTCGATCATCTTGTCGCCATCGTGCAGCAAGTCTATGCAGTCCGAACCGGGCAGGTGGCCCCCTTTCAGGAAGACCCAGCGCTGATCGCTGTGATTCATCAGGCGACGCAGGCGCTCGGCGGCCTGACGCATTTCCTTGACGGTTTCTACCGGGCGGGCGTCCAGCAGGACACCGGCTTCGGGCAGATTGGGCGTGATCATGGTGCACTGGGGCACCAGTTGCTCGCGCAAGGCATGAACGGCTGACTTCTCTAGCAGATGGTCGCCACTTTTGGCGATCATCACCGGGTCCAGTACCAGATGCTTGGGTTTGAAGTGAGCCATGCGCTCGGCCACCACGGTGGTGACGGCCTCCTGGCCCAACATGCCGATCTTGACGCCATCAATGCGCACGTCGGCAAACAGCGTATCAATCTGCTGGCGCACAAAGTCGGCAGGAACCGGGCTGATGCCGGTGACCCCTTGGGTATTTTGTGCCGTCAAAGCGGCAATCACAGCGGTGGCATAAGCACCCAGGGCGCTCATGGCTTTGACATCAGCCAGAATACCGGCGCCGCCGGAGGGGTCAACTCCGGCAATGGTCAGCGTATTGGGAATCATGTCTCGATCAGGTACGGGAGTGAATCAGCCCTTCGGTAGGGGAGCTGGGGTCGGCATCGTAGTATTTGCGGGGCACGCGGCCAGCCAGATAAGCCTGGCGACCGGCTTGTACAGCCAGATTCATGGCGCTGGCCATCATCACAGGCTGACGGGCACCGGCAATGGCGGTGTTCATCAGGACACCATCACAGCCCAGTTCCATGGCAATGGCGGCATCCGAGGCCGTACCCACACCAGCATCCACCAGCACAGGCACCTTGCTCTGATCGATGATCAGACGCAGGTTCCAGGGGTTGATGATGCCCATGCCCGAACCGATCAGGGAGGCCAAAGGCATGATGGCCACACAGCCCATATCTTCCAGCATGCGGGCCTGGATAGGATCGTCGGCGCAATACACCATCACATCAAAGCCTTCATCCACCAGGGTTTTGGCGGCTTTCAGGGTTTCGGGCATATTGGGGAACAGATTGCCGGAGTCGCCCAGTACTTCCAGTTTGACCAGCTTGTGGCCGTCCAGCAGTTCGCGAGCCAGACGCAAGGTACGCACGGCGTCGTCAGCGGTGTAGCAACCCGCGGTGTTGGGCAGCAGGGTGTATTTGGAAGGGGGCAGGTAATCGAGCAGATTGGGCTCGTTGGCGTTCTGGCCGATATTGGTGCGGCGAATGGCCACGGTCACAATTTCAGCGCCGCTGGCTTCAATAGCCTGACGAGTTTCATCAAAATCTTTGTATTTACCGGTGCCTACCAACAGCCGGGATTGGTAGCTGGTTCCGGCCAGGATAAAGGGGTCGTTGTTCACTGTTTGGGTCATGGTGGTGCTTTGTTGCGCATCCGTCTTCGTTGACGGATAAAGAATTGGTTTTTTGCTGGGCAAACACTGCAAGAATAATCCATTTGGCCGGTGCCCGCAGGAAAACCCGTATGCCGGCTTGCCGGTGCGCGGTGGGGATTTGGCTTGGGCAGAGGGCAGGCCAAGGATGCGGGCCGGATTGGCCTGCGGACGGGGCAAATATATACCTTGGCATATTCGCCTTATGTTTAAGGCCATGCACAAGGCCCCAATGCAGGCTGGCCCTGCCAGGGTGGCGATGCGAAAATTCTGTTGTTCCTCAAGAACGGGATTTTTCTTGAGGGATCCGTAGATTTCATGCGCTCTTTCTGTT
Organism: Alcaligenes faecalis; assembly: GCF_009497775.1. Lineage (NCBI taxonomy): Bacteria > Pseudomonadati > Pseudomonadota > Betaproteobacteria > Burkholderiales > Alcaligenaceae > Alcaligenes > Alcaligenes faecalis. The sequence goes on along the minus strand of NZ_CP031012.1, from coordinate 3,560,769 downwards.
TTATCGCTCGGACTCAAGCCTCAGGTGCTTATGTACCTGGGGCTTGACTCCGATTGGACAAGCTCTGATGCCTTGTCCCTCTGAAACAGACAGGGTGTGTATGGCTGATGCCTATGCAGGATACCCAGGCAGGCAGCCGATATTTTTGATTGTTAAAGGAGCACGTTCTTGGGCCCTGACCCTGAATCTGAAAGACGCAGCCCTGCGTTCTGCCCAGCGTTTCATGTCCGCATGAAACCCCATTGCGAATTGAGCACCGGCTCCAGGTTCCTCACGGTCTAAGACGTGTGGGGTGTTTCTGTGGCCGTGTGCCCAGGAGAATCCCATGCTGTTTTCCCGCCCCCACGATAGCTTGCAGCGCGCTTTGCGCATGGCTGTCGCCACTTACCGCCCCGTCGCCGTGTGCGACTTGCTGGCCTCGCACGGTACCCTGGCTTTTGCCCAGGCCTTGCCAGAGCTCTCCGCTCGTGTCCGTGCCGATGTTCTGGCCATGCTTCCCGAATTTGATCGCAACCAGGTCTACAGCGCCATGCATACCGGTGTCCGAGTAGGGCATCTGGGCCGCCGCCGGACTCATGGCCCCTCGCCCAGCCTGTTCACCCTGTTCCCGCACCGCTACGGCACGCAGGACTGGCTGCGTGAGTATCGCCAGCCCCAGCGCTCTTGATCTTTTTTACTGCGACGGCAAGACACCCTTGGTCTGCATAAGCGGGGTGGCCGTCCTTGCACCATCATGTAGAGGTACCCATGCGCGCAAGCCAGTCTTTCCATCCCGATCACAAGGCCGTTGCCCATCAGGGCCCGGTGCGTCTGGTGCGTCGCGCCCAGTGCGCGCTGAGCTATTACGCCAGCCGCAGCGTGCCGCAGGTGTTGCAGGCCCTGAATACCCAGCGCCACGGCCTAGCCTTTGATGAAGTATTGCGCCGTCTGATACAGAGCGGCCCCAATCAAGTACGGGTGCTGCGTTCCAGCCCCGCCGATCTGGTCCAGGTGGTCCAGACCATGAAAAAGCAAACATGTCAGGTGCGCCGCGACTTGACCATGTACGATCTGGCTCGGGATCACCAGTCCCGCGTTCCGGCTCGTATGTTGGTGGTCGGTGATATCGTGCTGCTCTCTGCCGGTGATTACGTGCCGGCGGATTTGCGCTTGATCCATCAGGATCACCTGATTCTTAACCGCGCCATTTTGCAGGCTGCACCCGATACTTGCGCCATGGGCGACCGGGTTGTGGCCGGGACCGCACAAGGTGTGGTGGTGGCGACGGGTAATCAAACCTTGTTAGGAGTTCTGATGCGTGAACCTGTTCCTGTTGCTTCCGGCTGGCGTCGTGTGCTGGAGTGCAGCCCTTTTCAATTGAGCAAAGCTGCTTCTTTGGCGGCAGGTGTAGCCCTGTTCGGTCTGGCTGGGGCGCTGCTGCCCGGCCACAGCCATGCTGAAACCTCGGTGCAGCTCTATGGCACTTTGGATGCCGGTTTGGGCTGGACGCGCGTGAGCGGTGAAGGCTCGCAGCGTGAAGTGTTGAGCGGCGGGCAGACGGATTCCCTGTGGGGGATTCGTGGCCATGAAGATCTGGGTGATGGGCTGCGTGCCACCTTCAATCTGGAAAGCGGCATTGATCTGGCTACAGGCCGGGCCGAGGACTCCGAGCGCCTGTTCAACTATCAGGCCTGGCTGGGTCTGGGCAGTGACAACTGGGGCGAGCTGCGTTTTGGACGTCAGTACACCGTGGGCCAGGAATTTGTCTCTGCCATTGAAGTGGGTTCCTGGAAGGACTTTGGCATGGGCGCTTTGATGCGTGCCTCGGACAACTACCAGATCTCCAATCAGTTCAGTTGGCGCAGCCCGGAATGGGCGGGCATGCAGTTGGGAGCCAGCTACAGCGCGGATGTGGGCGAGCAGGGCATGGGTGGCTCTCGCACCAAACTTTATAGTGTGGCCTTGCGCTACGAAGATGGTCCCTGGTTGCTGGGGGCCAGCTACGAGAGCTTGAGCCGTGTCGAATCCAATCGTCCTACGGCCTGGCAATTGGGTGCCAGTTATGACTTCGAGGTAGCCCGCCTTGCGGCAGGCTGGAGCCGTCAGAGCAATGGCTTTGTGGGCCTGAATGGTGATGATGGCCCGGCCCATCTGGACGACAAGGGCTTGGCAGGTTTGGGTCCGGCGGAGTTCATTAACGGTGGCCGTCTGGATACCTGGTATGTAGGCACGGCGATTCCTGTAGGCAAGGGCGAGTTCCAGCTGCAATGGTCCCTGGGCCGTCCGAACTGGACCTGGGAGGATACCGATGAGCGCGCACGTCGCATTCAGGTGATGTCTGTGGGCTATGTGCATGCCTTGTCGCCCCGTACCAGCGTCTATGCCTTTGCGGCTCAAGGACGTCGCTTCGATATGGAAACGGCAGCCAATGCCAACGAACCGCGTAGCAGCCGTGTGGCTTTTGGTGTGACACACCACTTCTAAATAAGGCACTGCATTTCTGCGCTTGGGCTGACCTTGTATCAGGCCCAAGGGCTGGGGCCTGCAAAGCGGTAGCTGCCTGGGGATAAGGGAGCAAATCACGTATCCCTAAGTATATTTTTGATGGCTCCAGGGTGATGAAAAGTGTGCCAATGCCTGGCAGACAAGCCCACACCCAGATGCGAAAATACTGTTGGTGCAAAAACCTTTGCACCTTCTTTTTTAACTACTCACGTTTAAAAGTAAATGGACCCTGATCCTTCTTTATGGCTTTGTTCCTGTAAAGGGCAAGCCTCCTTAATGACCAGTCAATTGGACGCTGGACCACAAAGCGGGCCCCTCTGATGAGGTAAGCACTCTTTCTGGGCCCCCGTGTCCGAAGGAGAATGCTATGTTCCGCCTCAACCTGTTCCGTTCCGCTCCACACAACAACGCTCTGCAAGACGCTCTGCGCCTTGCCGCATCCCGTCAGCGCCAAGGCTACCTGCTGGAGCTGCTGCAAACCCACAGTGCTCGTGAGTTTGCTTATGCCCTCAACGACCTGTCCGGTCGCACCATTGAAAACGCACTGTCCACACTGCCTACCGTGGAGCGCAGCCAAGTCCTCAAGCATCTGTCCCGTCGTGCCAAAGCCCGTCTGAACGATGTGGAAGGCTTCCGCTGCCAGCCCACTCACGCTGTGCTGACCCTGCCTTCCTTTGTGATGTAAGGGTTTGGCAGATGCCCCGGAAACTCGGGGCCTAATCTCGCGCTATTGCAATGATCTGTGCATGGATCGTCAGGCGGGCATGGCTTGATAGCGATGCCCGCCTTCTTGTTTCCAGTCCGAACGCCTTTCCTCTTTGTTTTTGACAGCCCTTGCAGGGCGATTAGCTGCTTTTCAGCGACGATCTGTCGTGGCCAGACGACGCTTGTGGCCCTTGCCATCAGAATCCTTGTCTTTTCATGTCATAATTTTGGAATGAGAATGATTATTGATTAGTGCGTTCAGGGTCTATGGACTATCCGTCAGCGCCCATCGGGATGGGAGATTTCTATCAGGATCACCGTGGCTGGTTGTTGCGGTGGTTGCGCGCGCGTCTGCATTGCAGCTTTACGGCGGAAGATCTGGTTCAGGACACTTTTGTGCGTTTGCTGCTGGCCCCCTCTGCCGTTCATCATTTACGTCATCCTCGTGCGTTTCTGGCTACCACGGCCAGAAGGCTGTTAATTGATCGCAGCCGACGCATGGCTGTCGAGCAAGCATATCTGGAAGCCTTGGAGGCGACCTTGGCCGAAGGGGCACAAGCACCCTCGGCAGAGCAGTGCGCCCAAACTCTGGAGGCGCTGGCCTTGTTGGCCCAGGCTCTGGACGAGCTGCCCGCGCGGGCTCGCATGGTGTTTCTGAGCTGCTATCTGGATGGGGAAACGCAAGCCACCGTAGCCAAGCGCCTGGGTGTCAGCGAACGCACCGTGCGCAATGATCTGGTGCAGGCCTTGCTCCATGTTCAGACCTTGATCCCAGCTTGAGCCCCATGTCCAACGAGGAAATAGAGCGACAAGCCGCCCAATGGGTTGTGCTCTTGTCCGATCCCGAACAATTCACCGAACAGGCCCAGGCCGAGTTCATGGCCTGGCGCGCGCTGGACCCGCGTCATGAAGCAGCGGCCGCAGGTATGGAAGCGGTCTTGGGCAGAGTCAGAAAACTGGCCGTACAGGCCAATACCACCCCTGGCCGTAGTGCGCTGGATGCAGGATTGTCGGCGCGGCCCAAGCTGCTGCGCGATTGGCGTCAGGGCATGATGCTTTTGCTCTGGGCCGTGGTGTTCATCTTGCCGATTCTGGCCTTTGTCTTGCCCTGGTCCAAACAGTCCGTACACACCGCTGCCGGAGAATGGCGCAGCGTGGTGCTGGAGGATGGCACTCGCTTGGAGCTGGCCGGGGCATCGCAAGTCAAGATTTTGTATAGCAAGCAGTACCGGGATATTGAGCTGCTGGAAGGGCAGGTCCGAGTGGTGGTGGCCAAGCAGCCGGATCGGCCTTTGCGAGTCTTGAGCAGCGAGGCCGTCTCGCAAGCCTTGGGTACTGAATTTATTGTGCAGGAACAGCCGCAAGGCACCCTGCTGACCGTCCTGTCTTCTCGGGTGCTGGCTTATCCGCGCACCCAGGGCCCGGAAGCGGCTCGCGAACTGGGGCCGGGCGATCAGGTGCAGATTAATGCGCAAGGTCTGGGGGCAAACCGTCAGACCGATGTGAACAGCGTCATACACACGTGGGATCAGCGACAACTGCTTCTGGAGCATGTGCCTTTGACTCAGGCTCTGGAGCAGATCACCCGCCAGTACTCCGGCAAAACACAGATCAATCCGCAGGGCATGGAGGGGTTGACGGTTAGCGCCGTCTTGCCTGCTGACAAGCCCTTGTCGGCCCTGGCTTTGCTGAAGGACTTGTATCCCCGATTGCAGGTGCAGAACACGTCAGACGAAGGATTGATGATTAATTTCAGGCCTTGATTGCCGCTTTTTTGGGCTCGTGCGTCTTTAACAGATAGACCTTGCCAAAGAAGGAGAGATTTCATGGTCCCGAAGAATGCGCCGCCTTTGGCGCTCGTGAAGACGTCGTTCCTGCCCAATACCTGCCGCCGCCTGCTGGGCTTGGCCTTTGTGGGTGCCTTGATACTGAATGTGGCACCAGCCTCGGGCCAGACGACCCAAGCCTATGCGTTGGAAGCCGGGGATCTGGCCAGCCGCTTGAGCCAGTTCGCTCAACAGGCCGGGGTAGCGTTGGTGATGGACTCCTCCCGACTGCAAGGCCTGCGCGCTCCGCGCTTGCAGGGTCAGTATTCCGTGCAGGAAGGCTTTGCCGCCTTGCTGGCCGGGCAGCCGTTTCAGGTGCAAAGCCGGGATCAGGGCTATGTCTTGATTGCCGTGCCCGATAGCGGTGCCGTGGCTGATGACGCCGGTGTGCAGTCGTTGGCCAGTATCGAAGTACGCCGCAATGCGTTGGGTGACATCACCGAAGGTTCTGGGACTTATGCAGCGGGCACGATTGCCACGGCAACCCGCTTACGCCTGACGCCACGCCAGACACCGCAGGCCATCAGCGTGACCACACGCAAGAAGATGGACGACTTCAACCTGACCAGTATTGATGACGTGGTGCGCCATACGCCGGGCGTCAGCATCATTACTTACGACAGCGAGCGTACCGCCTACGAGGCACGTGGCTTCGACATCAAGAACTTCCAGTACGACGGCATCCCCACCTTGCGGGATTCGCCTTATTCCGCCGGTAATACGCTCAGCGATATGGCGATTTACGACCGGGTTGAAGTCCTGAAAGGGGCCTCCGGTCTGTTGACTGGCAGTGGCAACCCTGGTGCCACGATCAATATGATTCGTAAAAAGCCCACGCCAGAGTTTCAGGGCCACGCCAGTGCAGGCGCAGGCACCTGGGACAACTATCGCGGCGAAGTGGATTTCTCCGGTCCCTTGAACGAGACAGGTTCTATACGTGGCCGTATGGTCGGCGCCTATCAGGACAAGAAAAGCCAGCTGGACCACTACCAGCGTCAGACTTTGGTGCTGTACGGCATTGTGGAAGCCGACCTGACACCGGATACCCGCCTGACCTTGGGGGCGGACTTGCAGGATAACGACCCCAAAGGTTCGACCTGGGGCGGCATTCCGATTTATGACGCGCAAGGCAACTTCAACGATATGGACCGTTCCTTTAATAACGGTACGCGCTGGAGCCGCTGGAACCAGTACACCCGTTCGGCCTTTGCCACTTTGGAGCATGAGTTCGACAACGGCTGGATGGCCAAGGTGCAGCTCAATCATCTGATCAATGGTTATGACTCCGAATTGGCGGCGGTGGCTGCCGGCAATCCTGATCCTTTGACGGGTAAAGGCACCTCCTTATGGTCCGGGCGTTACGTGGGTAAGACGGTCTCCAATACAGCCGACTTCTATGCGACTGGTCCCTTTGAACTATTCGGACGCGAGCATGAGCTGGTCGTCGGGGGTGGCGTATCGCGTCGTCGCTGGACCAATGCGTCTTACGGTGAAAACAGCAATACCGATGTCTCGAATTACTACGAATGGGATGGCCGCTGGCCCCGCATGAACTGGGAGCACCTGGGCGACGATCGTGAAGTGACACGAGAAAATGGTTTGTACGTCAGTACGCGCCTGAACCTGCGTGATGATTTGAAGCTGCTGCTGGGCACACGCTACGCCAACTACAACAAGATGGATATGCGTGAGACGGGCGTATGGGTGCCTTACTTCGGGGCCGTGTACGACCTGAACGACAACTTCTCGGTCTATGCCAGCTACACCAATATCTTCCAGCCTCAAGACTTGCAAGACGAGGGCGGCCGCACTCTGGATCCCTTGCGCGGCGATAACTACGAGGTCGGTGTCAAAGGCGAATTCATGGGTGGCCGTTTGACGTCCAGCCTGGCTTATTTCGAGCTGCGTCAGGATAACTTTGGCAAGGAAACGGGTGGTCGCACACCTTCGGGTGGCATCGCTTACGAGGCGACTCAAGGTGTGCGCACTCATGGCGTAGAACTGGAAGTGGCTGGTCAGCTGACACCGCAATGGCAGATGCACGCAGGCTATGCCTACAAGCTGTCGCGGCGCGATGGTGAAAAGGTGTCCACCTTATCGCCAGAACACCAATTCAATATCTACACCACCTACGATTTCGAGGGTGACCTGAATGGTCTGACCCTGGGTGGCGGCGCACGTTGGCAAAGCAAGACCTGGGGGGATGTCAGCCGCCCCGGATCGCCGGGCAAGGTGCAGCATACGGTCGCGGGTTACTGGCTGGTGGATGCGATGGCGCGTTATCGCTTCAACAAGAATTTGTCGGCCACCTTTACCGTCAATAACCTGTTCGACAAGCGCTATTACTCCATGTTCTCCTGGTACAGCACCTATACCTGGGGTGAGCCGCGCAACATGATGCTGGCAGTGAAGTATCAGTTCTAAGCGGGAGTAGAAAACCGCTCAGGACACCTGGGCTCGATAGCGATCCAGCTGCTCGCATAGTTCGCGAGTAGCCTCTATCAGCCTGGGGCCGGGGCGGTACAGCGCATCCGGGTTCAGGTTCAGCAAAGCATGGGGACTCAGGCCCAGATGCTTTTCCCAGAACAGGTGGCGGGCACGCAATTGGGCCGGATCACGGTAGGCCATGATGACCACCTGCGGGCGTTTGTGCAGCACGTCTTCCAGACTGATGGTGGGTGCGACGGCGGCATGGCGGGCGTAGATGTTCTGCGCCTTGCAGGTGGTCAGCACATCCTGAATCAAGGGGTCGCGCGCCAGGGTGTACAAAGGCTCGGAACCGATTTCCAAAAACACGCTGACTGTCTCGCTCAGGCGGCTGTTCTGGCGCAGGGCGGCAATCTGATTGTCCAGCAAAGCAGCCATCGGAACAGCTACCTCGGCCGTATTCAGGCTGTCTCCTGCCAGACGGACAAAGGCAGGAATATCGTCCAGTTTTTCAGGGGCAGCAAAGATCAGGCTGATATGGGTTTGCTGTAGCTGACGCTGCAATTCAGGCCCGATCTGGTTGGCCTGCCAGGCCCAGACCTGATCAGGTTTCAGCTCCAAAAGCCGTTCGGGGTTCACGCGCAAGGCGTCCCCAACACGGGGCAGATCCCTGGCGGCAGGAGGGTAGTCGCTGGAACTGTCTACGGCGATCAAGTGGTCTTGAGCACCAGCGGCAAACAGGATTTCAGTGATGTGAGGGGCCAGACTAATCGTGCGGGCTGGAGCGACGGTTGGTGTGGAGTGGGCTTCTTGTCCTGTCGCAGCTTTGTCTGCTTTTTTATCTTGCTGCTTGCTCTGTACTTCTTGAGTGCTTTGCTCTGTGCTTGTCTGTGTCTGTGTCTGTGTCTGTGTCTGTGTCTGTGTCTGTGTCTGTGTCTGAGCCGTGGGCTGTATTTGAGCGTGAGCCTGTGACTGCAGCGGGTCTTGCTCCTGCGCTTGGGTCAGGATGGGCAATCCCCAAAGCAGGACGCACAGGCAAAGCAAACCCCATAGCCCCAATCCGCTCCTGACAGAGCGCTTCGGGTGCTGAAGACGATAAGTCGCAGGCAAAGAGGGCATCATGCGCCTTTAAGTAAATGGCGCGGCTCTTGAACAGAACCGCGCCAGAATCAAGCAAAGCTGATTTTACTGCTTACATGCGCCAGGCAAAGTTCAGGAACACGCTGGAGCCGGCGTTGTTATAGCCAAGACGGGCCAGGGTGTAGTCCTTGTCCAGCACGTTGTTCCAACGGAGCTGGGCTTCCAGGCTGGAAGTCAGCGGGTAGCTGGCAGTCAGGTTCAACAGGCCGTAACTGCCCAAGCGCTCAGTGTTGTCGCTGTTTGAAAAGCGGTGTGAGGCGAATAAATATTCTGCCCCAGTTTTTAGAGCCCCAAACTTTTGCTCCACGGCCACTTTGTAGTTTTGCTTGGCACGGCGCACCAATTGCTTGTCGGTGTTTCTGTCCTTGGGGTCAGTGAAGTCAGCACTGGCGCTCAGAGTGGTGTCGCCCAGTTGTTTCATAGCCGTTAAAGTCAGGCCAGTGATCCGTGCTTTTTCGGTGTTTGTCGTCGTGCAGTCCGAATTGGCATCACAGGCGTAGGTATTGATCAGGTCGTTGATGCGGTTCTGGTAGACCACCAAACCCAGTTCAGTGGTGTCATCCGTGTAGCGGATATGACCTTCCACGTTGCGGGATTTTTCGGGTTTGAGGTTGGGATTGCCCACAAAACTGCCGAACGGAGGATATCCGGCGTAAGGGGTATAGAGGTCGGCAAAAGTTGGGGCACGAAAACCTGTATTGGCGGCCACACCCACTGTCCAGTTATTGGTGATGTCCAAGTCGTAGCCCAGACCCCCCGTCACTTTATGACCGTAACCGCTGATATTGTCATTACGCACGCTGGCTTGCAGGTGGTGTTGATTAATATCGCCACGATAAATCAGGGCAAAGGCGTTGGTGTTGCGCTGATCATTGTTGTGAACGGAGGTGTGCGTCATGCGCTCTTCCAGACGTTCGGCTAGCAAGGACACGGTATGGCCTTGGGCAAATGTCAGGTCGTTTTGCCAGCTGTATTGGCGCTGCAGTGTGGAGTAGAGAGCAGAAGAAGAGCGGTTTTCTATCGTTTCTTTGCTTAGTGAGGCGCTCAGGCGGCTGGTCCACAATTCAGACAGCTTGTTGGTGCTGGTCAGGCCGTAGGCTTGCTGGCGTGTTTGGGTGCTAGGGGTGCGGGAAGTGAACGTCCCGTTGTCAAACTGGCCGTCCATGTAGCTATTGATAGCGGTTAGACCCAGATGCTGGCCTTGGGCCCACTCGTAACCCAAGGAACCGCTGAGCCCGTGTTGGGTGTAGCCATTTTTGTCTGGGTTGTAGGTGTATATACCTGCAAGTGGATTAGTAGCATTAAAGCCATCGCTTGTGCCGTAGCTGGAGGCCAGGCTGTAGTCCCAACCTTGAGATGCACCCGAAAGCCCGGCGCTGGCTTTGAAGGTGTCTTGCGAACCTATGCCAACATTCCCCCAGGCGCTCAAGGCACGGTCACCGCCGCCTTTTTTCGTGATGATGTTAATGACACCACCAATCGCATCCGAGCCATACAGGCTGCTACCTGCTCCACGCACAATTTCAATGCGTTCGATTAACACTGGGTCCAAGGCTTGCCAGTTCACCGAACCACTTGTGGAACTGTTGATGCGCATGCCGTCGATCATGACGCGCGTATGTTGGGGGTTGGTGCCGCGCAAATAGACACCACTAACGGTCTGAGGGCCGCCCTCGGTGTAAATCTCTACCCCAGGCTGACGCTGCAAAATTTCAGCCACGCTGCTTTGACCCGCTTTCTGCAAGGTTTCCTGATCAATCACCGTCACGTCACCCACCACGTTTTTCAGTGGCTGCGCCATGCGGCTAGGGGTAACAACAATTTGATCCAGCTTGGCAACAGGGGCAGTTTGGGCCGTGGCGATGAAAGGCAGGGCGCCCGCCAGGGCGACCATCAAGGGTCTGATGGACAGTATTGTCATGGAGATTCCTGTGGGATGTGCGTCCCCGCACATCGATAAGCGAAGCCGCCCACCGTGGGACGGCCATGAATTCAGGGTCGAGAAGCAGGCTGGTGTCGGGCTTTGCGTGTAGCAGGTACCGTTGCGGGGGCAGCACGTTTGGCAGTTCCAGGGTGAACCACTTACGTTTCCCATTTGACTTTCCCAGGCCCAAGGCTGCATGGGCCGGAAAGCACCTCTTTCCGAGCGGAAAATGTTACATGCCGCTGGGGCAAAGGTTAAGTGTTTCGGGCGGATTTGCCGTACAAAGCGCTACAATTGTGGCGTCAATCCACCATTCTCACGGCTCTTGCTGTCAGATGCCGTCAACGTCCCGTTTCGTGCTACGGAGCTTTTTAGTGTCCTATCCTGCCTTGCCTTATCCGATCTCTGCCTATACGCGTGGTGCTGAATTTGCGCGCCGTTTGGGGCAGCAAATTCTGATTCTGGACGGTGCGATGGGCACCATGATCCAGCGTTACAAATTGGGCGAGGCCGATTTCCGGGGCGAGCGCTTTGCGGATCATCACAAAGATGTGAAGGGCAATAACGAATTGCTGTCGCTGGTGCGTCCCGACATCATTCGTGAAATTCACGAGAAATACCTGGCCGCTGGGGCCGATGTCATCAGTACCAACACCTTTGGCGCAACGGATATTGCCCAGGGTGACTACGATTTGCAGGGCATCAGCTATGACCTGAACCTGGCCTCGGCCCAACTGGCCTGTCAGGCGCGCGATGCCTTCAGCACACCTGAATGGCCGCGCTTTGTGGCTGGTGCCTTGGGCCCGCAGCCCAAGACGGCATCTATTTCCCCGGATGTGAACGACCCGGCCGCCCGTAACGTCACCTTTGACCAGCTGCGTGTGGCCTATACGGAGCAGGTCCGTGCCTTGCTGGATGGTGGCGTAGATATTCTGCTGATCGAAACCGTTTTTGACACGCTGAATGCCAAGGCTGCTGTTTTTGCTCTGGAAACCGTCTTTGATGAACGCGGCGAGCGCGTGCCGGTGATGGTGTCGGGCACGGTCACGGACGCCTCGGGCCGTATCTTGTCTGGCCAGACCGTGGAGGCCTTCTGGAACTCCATGCGTCATGCCCGTCCTATTACGATTGGCCTGAACTGTGCCTTGGGCGCCGCCTTGATGCGCCCCTACGTGGCCGAGCTGTCCAAGATTTGTGACACCTATGTGTGTGTCTACCCCAACGCCGGTTTGCCCAACCCCATGGCGGAAACCGGCTTTGACGAAACGCCTGCCGATACGTCCAGCCTGCTGCAAGAGTTCACGCAAGCCGGTTTGGTGAATATGGTGGGTGGCTGCTGTGGCACGACGCCCGAGCACATTGCTGCCATTGCCGAGCTGTGCCGCAAGCTGCCTCCACGAGCTGTTCCCGAGGTTCCTGTGAAAACCCGCCTGTCGGGTCTGGAGCCCCTGAATATCGACGAAGACACCCTGTTTGTGAACGTAGGTGAACGTACCAACGTCACGGGCAGCAAGGCTTTCTTGCGCCTGATTCAGCAAGAAAACTATGAAGAAGCCTTGTCGGTGGCCCGTCAGCAGGTGGAAAACGGCGCGCAGATTATCGACATCAATATGGACGAGGGCATGCTGGATTCAGCAGCCTGTATGCACCGCTTCCTGAACCTGATTGCCTCCGAGCCGGACATTGCTCGCGTGCCCATCATGATCGACAGTTCCAAATGGGATGTGATCGAAACGGGCTTGCGCTGTGTGCAAGGCAAGGCCATCGTGAACTCGATTTCCATGAAAGAGGGCATTGAACCCTTCCTGGAACATGCCCGTTTGTGCCGCAAATACGGTGCCGCTATTGTTGTGATGGCGTTTGACGAGCAGGGTCAGGCCGATAGCTACGAGCGCCGGGTGGAAATCTGCGAACGTGCTTATCGCTTGCTGGTTGATGAAGTCGGTTTTCCGCCAGAGGATATTATTTTTGACCCTAACGTCTTTGCCGTGGCAACCGGCATGGACGAGCACGCCAATTACGGCCTGGACTTCATTCGTGGCGTTAGCTGGATTCACAAGAATCTGCCGCACGCGCGCTTGTCCGGCGGTATTTCCAACGTCAGTTTCTCCTTCCGTGGCAATGAAGCCATGCGCGAGGCGATTCACACGGTCTTCCTGTATTACGCCATCCAGGAAGGCCTGACCATGGGTATTGTGAATGCTGGTCAGTTAGGCGTGTACGCCAATATCGAACCGCATCTGCGTGATCTGATCGAAGACGTGGTTCTGAACCGCGCCGAGCCCAAAGGTAAAACCGATCCGGCGGACGAACGCACCCCCACCGAGCGTCTGGTGGAAATGGCCGAGAGCGTCAAAGGCTCGGGCGCCAAGAAAGAGGAAGACCTGAGCTGGCGTGAAACCACCGTCGAACAGCGTCTGATCCACTCTTTGGTGCATGGTATTACCAGCTTCATCGTGGAAGACACCGAAGAAGTCCGGCAGAAAATCGATGCTCAGGGAGGCCGCCCCATCAGCGTGATTGAAGGTCCTTTGATGGACGGCATGAACGTGGTGGGTGACCTGTTTGGTCAGGGCAAGATGTTCCTGCCGCAGGTGGTGAAATCCGCGCGTGTGATGAAGCAGGCCGTGGCCCACCTGATTCCCTTCATTGAAGAAGAAAAGCGCCAGATTGAAGCGGCGGGTGGTGACGTGCGCTCCAAAGGCCGCATGGTAATTGCCACCGTGAAAGGCGACGTCCACGATATCGGCAAGAACATTGTGTCCGTGGTGATGCAGTGCAATAACTTTGAAGTGGTGAATATGGGTGTGATGGTGCCTTGTGCCGAGATCCTCGCCAAGGCCAAAGAAGTGGATGCCGATATTGTGGGGCTGTCCGGCCTGATCACCCCTAGCCTGGAAGAAATGGCCTACGTTGCGTCCGAAATGCAGCGCGATCCTTACTTCCGCGAGCGCAACATCCCCCTGATGATTGGTGGCGCGACCACCAGCCGCGTGCACACAGCCGTCAAAATCGCCCCGCATTACGACGGCCCGGTTATCTACACACCGGACGCCAGCCGCTGCGTGGGTGTAGCGACCCAATTGGTGTCGGATAACGTGGAAGAATTTTTGGCCGAAGTGCGCGAGGAATACGAGCAGGTGCGCCAGCGCCATGCCAATCGCAAAGCCACGCCTTTGATTTCACTGGAAAAAGCGCGCGAGGATAAGCCCGTCATTGACTGGACCACTTACGTGCCACCACGCCCCAAATTCATTGGTCGCCGTACTTTCAAGAATTACGACTTGGCCGATATTGCCCAGTTCATCGACTGGACCCCGTTCTTCCAGACCTGGAGCTTGTTCGGCAAGTACCCGGCCATTCTGGAAGACAAGGTGGTGGGCGAGCAGGCCAAGACCCTGTTTGCCGAAGGCCAGGCCATGTTGAAGAAAGTCATTGAAGGTCGCTGGTTGACGGCAAACGGCGTGATTGCGTTCTACCCCGCCAACACCGTCAATGGTGAAGATATCGAGGTCTACTCGGACGAATCGCGCAGCGAAGTCCTGTTCACCTGGCGCAACCTGCGTCAGCAAGGCGTCAAGCGTGAAGGCGTCGATAGCAAGTGTCTGGCTGACTACATCGCCCCCAAAGAAAGCGGCGTGGCTGATTACATCGGCATGTTTGCAGTTACCGGCGGGATCGGCGTGGACAAGCTGTCCGAACGCTTCCAGGCTGCCGGCGACGATTACTCCGACCTGATGATCAAAGCGCTGGGCGACCGTTTTGCAGAAGGCTTTGCAGAATGTCTGCATGCTCGCGTCCGCACGGATTTGTGGGGCTATGTCACCGACGAGCGCCTGTCCAACGAAGAGCTGATCGACGAGAAATACCAGGGCATTCGTCCTGCACCCGGCTACCCGGCTTGCCCGGAGCACGTGGTCAAGCACGAAATGTTTCGCGTCCTGCAGTGTGAAGACATCGAGATGTTCATCACCGACAGCTACGCCATGATTCCGGCCTCCAGCGTGTCGGGCTTTTACTTCAGCCACCCGCAGTCCAAGTACTTCAACGTGGGCAATATTGGCGAGGACCAATTGCAAGACTACATCCAGCGCAGTGGCCGTACCGAAGAAGACGTACGCCGTACCTTGTCGGGCGTGTTGGGCTGATATGGGAACGACGGGGTCAACAGGGGCTAATCCGGGCGGCGCCGAGAGCGCATCCCAAACCCGGCGTCAGGCTTTGGGGCGTTTCTTGCGTCACGCGCGGGAACGCATCCGGCCTGTAGACCTGGGCCTGGCTCCCGGCGTGCGCCGTCGCACTCCTGGCCTGCGTCGTGAAGAAGTGGCTCAGCTGTGCGATATCAGCACCACCTGGTACACCTGGATCGAGCAGGGTCGCGACGTTACCGTGTCTCCCACCGTCTGCGCCCGCCTGGCAACTGTCCTGAAACTGGCCAGAGCCGAGCGCCACTACCTGTTTGAACTGGCCGACTGCGCCGATCCCGAGCATTGGCAGGGTGATATTCAACCCTTGCCGCAAGGCTTGAGCGCCTGCGTTGATAGCATCTCCGCCCCGGCTTATATTCTGGACCGCAGCTGGAACGTACTGGCTCGCAACGAAGCCTTGTTGGGCTTGTTCGATGGCTGGCCTGATCGTAGTGAGCAGCCCAATCTACTGCGCTATATCTTCCTGGACCCGGCAGCGCGTGAGCTGGTGGTGGACTGGGAACAGCGCGCCAGCCGCGTCGTGGCCGAGTTCCGCGCCGACGTAGGCGCCCATGCCGATGAAGCCGATGTACAGGCTCTGATCCAGGAGCTGGCGCATCAAAGCCAGGTATTTGCTTTCTGGTGGGGACGCCAGACCGTGGTGGAGCGGGAAGGGGGCTTGCGGGATTTCCGACACCCCAGCCAGGGCGTGCGCCGCTTTCAGCAATTTACCTTTCGCCTGGCAATACGCCCGGACTGCAAGCTGGTGATGTTGCTGGAGGATGAGGATAAGCCGATTTAAATTGGCTTCCTTATTATTTATTTTTCCAGATTGATTTTATTGCCGATCAGGTTTCTTTTTTTCAATAAAATAAATTATCAAAATTATTGATTCCTGATTTGTCGTCTTGAATTACTTATCGAATTCTCTTCAATTACTTTAGCGCCGGAAAATACTGCATTTTGCGAGATTGAGAGAGGGAGCCGGGCGTCAGGCCATAACTGGAGACGAAATGGCGTGTTAAGTGGCTTTGATCTGCAAAACCCGATAAAAGAGACGCTTGCAGCAAGGTGTGTCCTTGCATGATCAGGCGGCGCGCCATTTGCAGCTGACGCTGTAGCCGATACGCATGAGGCGGCAATTGCGTCACCGCCTTGAACGCCCTTAGAAATTGGAATCGGCTTAAACCGGCTTCCGTTGCCAGTTCATTCAGCGAGACCGGGATTTCCGGGTGAGCATCAAGACGAGCTTTGGCTCTGGCTAACTCGGCAGACAGAATCTCCGCTTCCGTGGGCTGAGTATTTCCAAGCAGTGGCACCAGAATCTGAAAAAGCTCCTGCTCTGCAATTTCATCTATCAATCCTTGCTTGGGCTCGCGCCTTGGATCGGTTAATGCCGCGTACAGGCGCTTGAATGCCATGACCGCCGAGGGGTCGCCAAGAACAGGGTGGATAAACTCCACCCCGGCGCTATGCCCCATGGACTGGGCAAACTGGGCGATCAGCTCTGGGTCCAGATACAGCATGCGCCAGGTTCTTGCCTTGCCTTCTACGGGTCTTCCATCGTGAACTTCATTGGGGTTGACGGTAATCATGTTGCCGTTGGTCGCTCGTACCTGACCACGGCCACTGGCTGAGTCCTGGGCCCCGCTGACTACCACCCCTATCCCAAACTGATCATGAGTATGCCGACCAAACGATTGGCTGGACATCGCTTCAACAGCGACGATATCTGTCTGCCCGCATACCCTCGCTTTGAATTGTCTACTGACCTTCATTTGGGACATTTCCTTTCCTTGTCTAAGAACACACTTCGTGTTCCTGGATGAATGGGGAAATGATCATTCTAGTCGTTTTCTATTTTTGTTTTTATTAAAGAAATAGTGCTCCCTCTTGATGTCTGCGGTTTTCCTGTTTCCTTGCAATATCGTTCAAGATTTTTCTTGATCAATACTATTAAATGCCAAGGTTATTACGTGAATTGATTTGCGTCCTAGAGGAAAAGATGTCAAGTCGCACACTTGGATATGTATTGTTGTCCTTGGCCATGATGACGGTTGGATCGACTGTCATTGCCTCCAAACTGATCGCTGGCAACATGCCTGCTTTTTTGGCAACGGCGCTTCGTTTTGCCCTTGCCTTGCCGGTTTTTCTTGCTCTGGTGTTCTGGCAGCGAGAGCGGTGGCCCAAGCTGTTGTTCCGGGACTGGGTTCTGTTGCTGCTTCAGGCCGGGGCGGGCAGTGTTGGCTATACGACCTTACTGATAGCAGGCTTGTCCCATTTGTCGGCGGCTGATGCGGGCGTGATCATCGGCACATTGCCTGCTGTGTCTGCGCTTTTCTCCGTGATTGTCCTGAGCGAGCGGCCAGGGCTGAGGCTGCTGATCAGCGTCGTGCTGGCGACCCTGGGTGTCATGGCAGTGGCCTGGAAAGGAACCGGCCCGAGTTCGTCGATTGGCATGTTGTACATCCTGGGGGCAGTGGTTT
This sequence comes from Alcaligenes faecalis, assembly GCF_009497775.1. Taxonomy (NCBI): domain Bacteria; kingdom Pseudomonadati; phylum Pseudomonadota; class Betaproteobacteria; order Burkholderiales; family Alcaligenaceae; genus Alcaligenes; species Alcaligenes faecalis. Next base: position 3,543,590 of record NZ_CP031012.1, on the reverse strand, counting down.
GCGAGAGCGCATTCATTTTGCTTAACAAGCGCATCCCTGTGCCGCTGCGGCCTTTGTTGCAAGCCACCACAATGACAGGTCTGGGCCTGCTGGTGTCCTTGCCCTTTGCTTTACTTGAGTTACCGCTTTCCATGCCAGATACCGCAGCGATAGGTGCAGTGGTTTGGTATGCGCTTGTCCCTACCGTTGCAGGGTTTTTGCTGTGGTATGGCGGGGCGGCGCGAGTCAGTGGCAGCGAAGCGTCTGTATTTACGGCGGTGGCTCCTTTGACAGCCGTCACCCTGGCAGCGCTGGTTTTAGGGGAGCAGATTGGGTGGGTACAGATTGTGGGTGTCGCCACGGTTATTCTTGCCATTTTTGTGTTGACCTTCCCGGTGCGAACCCGAGCACGAACTGTACTGACGCAATAGGCAGTGTGCTTGCCTGTATTTCACATTTTCAATTGGCGAAAGGTGCCTTGCATACCATGTACTTCCATCATTCTGACACTGTGTGGAACCGCTTTCCGGGGCTGACGGCATTGGTCCTGGTTTTACAAGGGGTGAGGGCAGCCGAGCTACAAAACGATGCCCTGAACAGCACATTCACGAGGGTTAGCCAGTTGCTGGAGCAGGGGCCGGAGAGTGAGCTCCCGTCTATTCAGGCCTGGCGTCAGGCTTATTCCCAGATGGGCATGAAGCCGACCCAATACCGCTGTGCGGTTGAAGCATTGCTGCGTCGCTTTCGTAAAGACGGGCACCTGCCTGGCTTTCATCCTTTGATCGATATCTTGAACGCAGAGTCCATGCAGGCAGCCATTCCGATTGCGGCATTTGACTGCGCCCATATTTCTGGAGGCATCACAGTTCGGCCTGCGGATGGCACGGAGATCTACCGAACCTTTCAGGGTGAGGTCGAACATCCAACAGCAGACGAGATTGTGTTTGCCGATGAGGCCAACCATGCGCACTCACGTCGCTGGGTCTTTCGGCAGGGGGCTCAGTCCGTGGTCTCCAAAGAGTCAGATACGGTGCTGGTCGTCGCGGAGGCATTACATGAGCGGGCTTATGAAGATCTGGAGGCCTTGCACGAACGCATCACGATACGTGCGGCTGAGTTGGGCGTGTCTATTCAGAAAGCCGGGATGCTGAGTCAGTCACGCAGGCGTTTTGAGTTCTTTTCGTAGCTCTGCTAATAGATCATGTGCCTGCACAGGCATGCGGACTGATGAGCTGTGCAACATGCCTGACGAGCTATAAAACCGTTCGGACCTACTTCTTCTGCAGCGACTCCCCATCACTGGCTGACAGCCGGGCAAAAGACAGACTCGATATCGCTGTAATCGCACCCAGGATCAGAAAGGCCCAGATCGTATCCTGGGTCTCCACGCTGCTGGCTCCGCGCAATGCCATGCTGACATTCAGCGTTACCGCCGCACATGCTACCCCCAGGCTGATGGCCAATTGCTGCGCCATGGCGGCGAAACTGCTGGCCTGGCTCATGGCTTCGGATTCCAGGTCGGCGTAGGTCAGGGTGTTGACTGCGGTGAACTGCAGGGAGCGGAAGAAACCGCCTGCGGTCAGGACGGCAATCATGAGCCACATGGGCGTGGTGGCCTGGAACATGGCACACAGGGCGATGAACAAGCCCGTCAGCCAGGCATTCACGATCAGTACCTTGCGAAAGCCGTAGCGTCGGATGATGGGAGGGGCCACCAGTTTCATGCCCAAGGCACCAATGGCACCGGTAAAGGTGATCAGACCCGCCGATAATGCGCTCATGCCAAAGTTGGTTTGCAGCATGATGGCCAACAGAAATGGCGCAGCGCCTAGCGAGAAACGGCACAGATTGCCGCCCAGCACGGAAATGGCAAAGGTTTTGGTGCGCAACAGGGACAAATCAATAATCGGGTAGGCAACCTGCCGCGAGTGCCAGGTGTACCATGCGCCAGCGACTAGCCCAGCCAATGTCAGCCAGCCCAGCGTATCCCAGCCCAGGGTGCCGTGGCCTACATTCTCGAAGCTGGTTACCAAAGTGGCCAGACAGATGGCACTCAGGATAAAGCCCAGCCAGTCCAGAGGCGGGCGCTCGGTGGGGTAGTCTTCGCGGATATAGCGCAGCACCAGGGCAATGCCCAGCACACCGACGGGGATGTTGATCAGGAAGATCCAGTGCCAGCTGGCGTACGTGACTAAAAAACCACCCACAGGCGGGCCGATGATGGGGCCCAGCAAGGCGGGCAAGGTCAGCACCGCCATGGCGCTTAAAAGCTCATCTTTGGGGACGCGCCGCAGTAAGATAATGCGTCCCACCGGCACCATCATGGCCCCCGCCATGCCTTGTATCACGCGGGAAATGATGAGTTGCGACAGGGTCTGGGACAGGGCACATGCAACAGAACTGGCGGTAAAGAGTAGAATGGCGGCCAGGAACACCTTGCGCGCACCAAAGCGGTCTGCAGCCCATCCACTGATAGGAACGAATACGGCCACAGCCAGCAGGTAGCTGGTAATGATGGTATTCATGCGGATGACGCTGGTATCCAGCGACAAGGCCATCGTGGGCAGGGCAGTGGCTACAACCGTAGAGTCCAGCATTTGCATGAACAATGCACATCCCACAATGTAGGGAATGATGCGTATGGCTCGACGCTCTTGAGGGGACATGGTCGCCGGTTTGGCGGCTTCGGTCTGTTCAGATGCCATGCGGCGAACTCTCTGGTGTGCGGTGCAGTAAACTCAAACTTTTCTGTTATCCAATTTATTTAGGCGTACAGGTATTATGGCAAAGAATTTCGAATCCGAAATTACCCAGTTTCTTAAACAGTATAAAGATCAGAATGCGGATACCGAAGCACGGCAGCGCGAAGGCCGCTATCGTCTGTGGGACAAGCAGATTGATCAGGAACTGCAAGACGGTTACAAGGCTGCTCGCACGCCTCAGAAACCTTACGTGTACTACGAAAACAACTAAATCTGTACACCTGCGCCTGTGACTGAGATCGCACAGCAGACTGTTGTGGATACGCCAGCTCCTCAGCCCGAGGATGTGCTGGCGCGTCTTTATGGTGAACCGCTGTTTGCGATCCCCCAGGATCTGTATATTCCGCCCGATGCGCTGGAAGTGTTTCTGGACGCCTTTGAAGGCCCGCTGGATCTGTTGTTGTATCTGATCCGCAAGCAAAACTTCAATGTGCTGGATATTCCGATGGCTCAGGTCACCGGGCAGTATCTGGCGTATGTGGAGCAGATCCGCGCCACCAATCTGGAGCTGGCGGGTGAATATCTCTTGATGGCCGCGCTGCTGATCGAGATTAAATCCCGCATGTTGCTGCCGGTGCGACGCGCGGATACAGGTGAAGAGGTGGATGACCCGCGTGCCGAACTGGTGCGCCGTCTGCTGGAATACGAGCGCATGAAGGAAGGCGCGCGTCGTCTGGACGAGCTGCCCTTGATGGGGCGCGACTATCTGCTGGCCAATGCCCAGGCCGAACTGGTTATTGAGGCCATTCCGCCGGAAGTGAATGCGGATGATTTGCGCGAAGCCTGGCTGGGTATCCTGAAACGTGCCAAGCTCAATGCCAGCCACAAGATTACGCGCGAGCAGTTGTCGGTGCGCGATCACATGAGCCAGATTCTGCGACGTTTGCAGCATGTGCGCTTCATGGAGTTTACTGAGCTGTTTAATGAACGCCTGGATCAGGGTGATCCGGCGGCGGTGCTTGTCGTGCATTTTCTGGCCATGCTGGAATTGGCACGAGAGTCACTGCTTGAAATTACGCAGGCCGAGCCCTACGCTCCTATTTATTTGCGCCTGACCTATATTCGAGCGCAGGCCGATGGGCCTGATCTTATTCCGTAGCGGAGAATTTTTTGAAAGTCGTCCATAACATCCAAGAACTGCGCGATCAGCTCCAGGGCCAGACACGCGTGGCATTTGTTCCAACCATGGGGAATCTGCATCGAGCTCACCTGGACTTGATGAAGTTGGCTCGCCAGCATGGCGATCCGGTGGTGGCCAGTATTTTTGTGAATCGCCTGCAGTTTGGTCCTAACGAGGATTTTGATCGTTACCCACGTACCTTGCAGGAAGATGCGGCCAAGATGGAACAGGAGCGCGATGTGTATGTCTTGTTTGCTCCTTCGGAGCGCGAGATGTACCCCGAGCCACAGAGCTTCCGCGTCAACCCGCCTGATCATTTGGGTCGTATTCTGGAAGGCCACTTCCGTCCTGACTTCTTTGAAGGCGTGTGTACGGTTGTGCTGAAGCTGTTTTCCTGTGTGCAGCCGCGTGTGGCCGTGTTCGGGAAGAAGGATTATCAGCAGCTGATGGTGGTGCGCCAGATGGTGCGCCAGTTCCAGTTGCCGGTGGAAATTCTGGCTCACGAGACGGTGCGGGAAGAGGATGGTTTGGCCATGTCTTCGCGTAATCGCTATTTGAGTCCAGAGGAACGCGCTCAGGCTCCACAGATTTATTACGCGCTGCAGGAAATGAATGAGCGTTTGCAGCAAGGTCAAAGCCGCGAGGAGATCGAGGCTTACGCGACCAAGAAAATGACGGATCTGGGCTGGAAGGTGGACTATATGGCCTTGCGTCGTCAGTCGGACCTGCTGGAACCGACCGAAGAGCAAATTGCTGCCGGTGAACCTTTGGTGGCATTGGCCGCAGCCAAATTAGGCGCGACACGCTTGATCGACAACCTGGAAATGGTCAAAGCCTGATTTCTTGTGTTGTTTGGTGAGAAAAGCACAGTTTTTACTGTGCTTTTTTTATGTCTGCAGGGGGGGGGGCTTTGTAAGTCTGCGTCTGGTTTTCTGGTTTTCTGGTTGTTAGTAGTAGCGACCTTGTGCCTATTCATGCCATGGATGCATTCAGTAAGACGCCACTCTGGCGCGCGGCTCAGGGGGACGGCTGACTACTTGCCGGTGCTGCGCACCGGTGCCCTTGTCGAGAGATAGCTCCGGGCGCACCCTGAACTCACCCGGTACTTGGTCCCCCGGACCAAGTACAAGCGTCGGGGTCAAACAGCAGGGTGCTTGCCTCCCTACGCTATCTCTCGCCCGCGGCAAGCAGTCTGAATCGCCGTCCCCCTGAGCCGCGCGCCAGAGTGGCTCATAGCCGTAGATTGCCAGCTTTGTTGGCAGTTTATGGGTGGGGTTTTGTGCTCGTGCCTGCCCGCTAGGTGAGTTTGACCTAGGTGATTGATGCGTTTTGGGTGGGTGATAGGGGGCTAGTTTTGCCTGTGCTTATCGCCAATTTGTCGCTTGAAATGGCTGTTTTCCGGCGCATTGAAATTCTCGTCTCTATATTAGTCCCGTGACAAAAACATCCCGTATAAGTTAACAGTCGCGTAGTCACTGCCTAAAATGACAAACTCTGTCTATGGTTAACTTTTCACATCGCAGGCGGCCTGTTCGCCTGGTACAGATATACGAGACTGACATGGTATTGAATAGTCATCTGCCCGCCTCTGTGCTGTTTGAAAGTCTGACTCCGCGCGAGCGCGACGTGCTGTCTTATATCGCCATTGGCAAGGCGAATAAGGTGATTGCGGCTGAATTGGAGATTTCCCAGCGTACGGTGGAAGCGCATCGGGCACGCGTTTTTCAGAAGTTACGCGTGCGCAATGCGGTTGAATTGACTCGCTTTGTGTTCAGCGAGCCGGGCCTGCGGGATGTGTTGCCGCCCAGCCTGGTAGGCGGCCTGTCTGTGCCTTAGCTTAGCGGCAGGCTGGGGTGGCCTTGCCGTCCAGTTCGTTGACCGGGTCCAGGTCGGCCTGGCGGGTCATGTGGCTTTCCAGCGTGGGGCGCTGCTGGTTGAACGTGTTGATGCGCAAGACGTTGTTGTTCACAAAGCTCAGGTCTGCCAGGGTCGAGTCGTTCTCGGCCAGCAGGGCGATGCGGGTGGGCTGTGTGCCGATTGGAACCCAGCAACCACTCTTGTGGTGTTCCTGACCCGCGCCTACCGGGGTGGCGCGCATACGCCATTGGCCAGCTGGAGCCAGGGTCACGCTGATTTTGTAGGGCTCGCAAGCGCCGCTTTGTGGCGGGCAGGACAGGGTACCCAGGAAGGTTTTGGGTTCGGCCAGTTCGGGAACGCTGCGATCTGCCTGGGCGGCAGGCTGTTCGGCGCGGGCCGGTGTAATGGCGTGCAGGCCTTCCTGGTTGCCAAAGCCCAAATTGATTTGCGATGGAGCACGGGCGTTGCCGCTACCTTGCGCCTGGCGCAGGGCGTCTTTCTGGGTGGAGTCACGACCCTCGTTGGGGGCTGGCTGAACGGGTGCCTGGGCACATGCCGCCAGCAAAACGACCGAAAGCAAGGTAAGGGAACGCAGGGGAGAAATCTTGGTGAAAGACATGGCGGGCTTCCGTGGACTGGTTGATAGCTGAATTCTACGCTAGACCAGGGGCGGCGGGACAGTATCAGGTCTATTCAGGGTAGGAGGATTGGCGCGGGTACGTTACAGTTTTGTTTTTTATCCGTGGATTGCGCATGCTGACGATTGGGCTGACCGGTGGAATTGGATCGGGCAAAAGCCAGGTGGCCAATTTTTTTGCCTCCTGGGGGGCGGCCGTCGTGGATACGGATGTTATCGCGCATGAACTGACTGCGCCCGGTGGCCTGGCCATTGAGCCGATTCGTGCCGCCTTTGGTGTAGATGCTTTGGCAGCAGATGGTTCCATGGACCGGGATTGGATGCGGGCCTGTGTGTTTGCCGATCCCGATGCCCGCCACAGGCTGGAAGCGATCATTCATCCCCTGATTTGGAACGTAACAAAAGCACAGACCTTGAAAGCGCAAGGATGTTATCTTGTTGTGGTTGTACCCTTGCTGGTGGAGTCAGGACGATGGCGCGACCGCGTGGACCGGATTTGCGTTGTAGATTGTGATGAAGCGGCCCAGATCGAGCGCGTACAGAAGCGTAACGGGCTGGCAGTGGCCACAATTGAACGTATCATGGCAGCACAGGCGCAACGTCAACAGCGCCTGGACGTGGCCGACGACGTGGTTCTGAATGACGGGCAGACGACTTTGCCCTTGTTGGAAGAGCGGGCGCGGGCAGTACACCAACGCTGGTGTGCCTTGGCTGCCTGACAACACGACGTGTCTGACCCTCCAGTCGACAAAAAAAGGTTTTTAAACGCGTGACTCTATACGAATACCCCTGCAATGAGCGTGTCCGGGCTTTACTGAGAGTCGAATATTTGTTCGATAGGCTGTTTCATTTTTCAGCCAACCAGGATGCGTACTCGCATCAGATCGCTGTAGCGACTTTGTTTGATTTGCTGGACATCGCAGATCGGACCGATTTGCGTTCTGCCGTTCTTCAAGACCTGGAGCGTCAGCGCGTGGCGCTGGCTGCGCTGCGCGAACACCCCGGTGTTCAGCTGCAAGCGCTGGACAAGATGATTGAACAAATTGTACGTGCGGCCGCTGATCTGTCCGCCCAAGGACGGGTGGGGCAGGGCCTGCGCGACAATGAATGGCTGACCAGTTTGCGGGGCCGGGTGGCTGTGCCCGGTGGTACGTCCCAGGTGGACATGCCGTCTTATTATTCCTGGCAACAGCGCTCCGATACGGATCGTGTTCAGGATCTGCGCCGCTGGTCGGAGTCTTTCCTGCCGCTGTATCAGGGTCTGGCCCTGATTTTGCGCCTGCTGCGTCAGTCGGGCGACTCGGCTGATCAACTGGCTCGTGACGGTTCCTATCAAGAAATGCTGGCAGGCAAGACCTTCCAGTTGCTGCGAGTGTGGGTGGACGCCGGTGCGTGCATCTATCCGGAAATGAGCGCCAACCGCTACGTCATCTGGATACGCTTTGTGCAGCAAGACAATCAATTGAAACCGCAGGCCGTGACGGTTGATATCCCCTTCAGGCTGGCCCGTTGCAACTTCGGCTGAAAACGCTGTTCATATAAGGTTCAGATAGCCGCTTTTATACTTGCTGTGCCAGCTTGGTCTAGCAGGGATGCGGTTTTGTCAGCGCTTGTATCTCTTTATCGTTTCAGATTAATTGCTATCGTGTTTTGGCTGCATAATGCGTGTCGCCGTCACGATCGGTAGTGCTTAAACGCTTATTTAGACCGTGCATAGAGACAATCAAGTTTTAGCCGGGGAGTATTCATGTCGGAGTTGAACACAGGCAGAGGTCGGCGGTCCCGATCCTTCTATGTCTGGGTGGTGGTCGGGCTGCTGGTGACAGCAGGTCTCGTTTATTACGCCCTGTCTTCCCCCTCAAGTACGCCCACCCCCATGCGCGGGCCTCGCGGCATGATGGGGGCGACCAAAGTCCCGGTGCAGGTGGCCACGGTCAAGGAAGGTTTGATCGATCAGATCGTCAATGCGATTGCCACGGTCAAACCTTTGCAGACAGTCGCCGTGCGCGGTGAAGTGGATGGCGTGCTGGAACGCATCCATTTCAAGGACGGCCAGCGTGTGAAGGCTGGTGACTTGCTGGCCGAGATTGATCCACGTACCTATCAGGTGCAGCTGGATCAGGCCCGCGGCCAATTGGCGCAGAATCAGGCTCAACTGAAAGGGGCGCAGCAGGAGCTGGCTCGTCACCGTGTTCTGTTCCAACAAAATTCCATTGCTCGCCAGGCCCTGGAAACCAAGGAAACCGCTGTTCAGCAGCTGCAGGCACAGATCAAGGCCAATCAGGCAGAAGTGGCTCGTACACAGGTACAGCTGGATCGTACCCGCATCACGGCACCCCTGGATGGCCGCCTGGGCTTGCGCAAGCTGGATCAGGGCAACCTGGTGTCTGCCGGTAATACCGACGGGATTGTCGTGATTACCCAGATTGATCCCATAGGCGTGGAATTCTCCTTGCCGCAGAATCAATTGAGCAGCCTGCTGGAGGCCATGAAGAAAAGCGCATCGCCTTTGCGTGTGTCCCTGATCGACAGCAAAGGCCAGCTCTTGTCGGATAAGGGCCATTTGCAGGCTCTGGATAACCAGATCGACATCAATACCGGCACGCTGAAAGTGAAGGCCGAGTTTGATAATGCCGATGAAACTCTGTTTGCCAATCAATTCGTCAATTCCCGCGTCTTTTTGGGCCAGGAACAAGGTCTGCTGATCCCCTCGCACGCTGTGCAACGGGGCTCGGTCGGCACGTATGTGTACACCCTGGATGCCGAGGACAAGGTCCATATCCAAGTCGTGGAACTGGGTACGGCCACGCTGGAACTGACGCTGATTAAAACTGGCCTGAAAGAGGGCGATCGTGTGGTGGTTGAAGGCACTGACCGTTTGCGTGAAGGCTCGGAGGTCGAGGTGATGCAGCAAGATGGTCAGGCCAAGGAAAAGCCTGCTCCAGCAGATGCAGCCGCCACGCCAGAGCAGGGCAAACGTCCGGGTGAGGGTCGCCGTCCACGTCCTGCAAGCGAGTAAGCCGTGAGCATGTCGCGTATCTTTATCCTGCGCCCGGTGGCTACCACCTTGGCGATGGTGGCCTTGCTGGTGTCCGGCTTGCTGGCCTACCGCATGTTGCCCGTGGCCGCGTTGCCGCAGGTGGATTACCCCACGATTCAGGTGGTCACGCTCTATCCGGGTGCCAGCCCGGATGTGGTGGCTGCTTTGATTACCTCACCGCTGGAGCGGCGCTTCGGCAGTATGTCGGGGCTGTCGCAGATGATTTCGTCCAGCTCGGGCGGTGCATCGCGCATTACCTTGCAGTTCGATTTGGGCCTGCCCCTGGATGTGGCCGAGCAAGAAGTGCAGGCGGCGATTAATGCCGCCTCCAATATGCTGCCCAATGATTTGCCCGCGCCGCCTATCTATAACAAGGTCAATCCGGCCGATACCCCGGTTATTTCCCTGGCGGTGACTTCCCCCAATATGCCCTTGCACGAGGTGCGTGACCTGATTGATGTGCGGGTCGCGCAAAAGCTCTCGCAGGTGACGGGCGTGGGTCTGGTCAGCATTGCGGGTGGTCAGGAGCCGGCCATGCGTATTCAGGCCGATCCCAATGCCTTGGCAGTCCGCAATCTGACGTTAAGTCACCTGCGGCAAGCGGTGACCGCGGCCAACGTGAACCAGCCCAAGGGCAATCTGGATGGGCCACAGCGTTCCACCAGTATCGGCGCCAACGAGCAGCTGCAATCCGTACAGGATTATGAAAACCTGATCGTCAGCTACAAGGACGGTGCTGCTGTGCGCCTGGGCGAATTGGCCAAGGTTGTGCGGGATGCGCAGGATGTGCGTCAGGCCGCCTGGATGGGGACCGTACCCGCGATCTTGCTGAATATCCAGCGTCAGCCTGGGGCCAACGTCATTGATGTGGTGGACCAGATTCAAAGCCTGCTGCCCGAGATACGCCGTTCCCTGCCGGTTGGTGTGGATGTGGAAGTGGCCACGGATCGTACCCAGACCATCCGGGACTCGGTTGACCATGTGCAAAAGGAAATGATGCTGGCCATTGTGCTGGTGGTGCTGGTGACCTTTGTGTTCCTGCGCACCTGGACGGCCACGCTGATTCCTAGCGTTGTCGTGCCCATTTCCCTGATCGCCACTTTTGCCATCATGCTGATGTGGGGCTTCAGTATTAATAACCTGACCCTGATGGCCTTGACGGTTGCCACCGGCTTTGTGGTGGACGATGCGATCGTGATGATCGAGAACATCGCCCGCTATATCGAAAAGGGTGAAACAGCCTTGCAGGCTGCCTTGAAGGGCGCGGCGCAGATTGGCTTTACCTTGCTGTCGCTGACCATCTCCCTGATCGCCGTGCTGATCCCGCTACTGTTCATGAGCGATGTTATCGGCCGTCTGTTCCGTGAGTTCGCCATTACCCTGGCCGTCGCCATCCTGCTGTCCCTGTTCATTTCGCTGACGCTCACGCCCATGATGTGCGCGCGCATGCTCAAGCCCGAGGACGAGCGCCAGTATGGCCGCTTCACCACCTGGCTGGGTGACCAGATGGACCGTATTATTGCGGCTTACGATCGTGGCCTGATCGTGGTGCTGCGTCACCAGACGCTGACCTTATGGGTGGCTCTGGGTACGGTGGTGTTGACGGGTCTGCTGTACGTGATCGTTCCCAAAGGCTTTTTCCCGCAACAGGATACCGGCCTGATTCAAGCGATTACCCAAGGACCGCAAACCGCCTCGTTCCGCGCAATGGGGAACTTGCAGCAGCAAGCCGTTGCGATTGTGCTGGAAGACCCGGATGTGGAAGCCGTTACCTCTTTTATCGGGGTAGATGGTACGAACGCCACCTTGAATAATGGCCGCTTGCAAATTGCCTTGAAGCCCATTGGCTCGGGCCGGGCCAGCGCCAATGAAATCATGAGCAGGCTGGATGAGCGCCTGAAAGATATTCCCGGTTTGTCGGTCTACCAACAGTCCATTCAGGAACTGACGGTGGATGACCAGATCAGCCGCAATGTGTACCAGATGGCCTTGTCGGACCCGGAAACGCAGGTGCTGACCACCTGGATGCCGCGCTGGCTGGATGCCGTCAATGCCTTGCCGCAGATTAAAGATGCGTCCATGAGCCTGCAAAACGATGGCTTGCAAGTGCTGCTGGATATAGACCGGGACGCGGCAGCCCGTGTGGGCGTGACCAAAGCAAATATCGACGATGCACTGTACGACGCTTTCGGGCAGCGTTTGATCTCCACGATCTACACGCAGTCTGCCCAGTACCGCGTCGTGCTGGAGGTCAAGGATCAATACCGCCAGGGCCCGCAGGATCTGGAAAATATCCATGTGATGACGGCGGCGGGCACACCCGTGCCGATTACCTCTCTGGCGCGTATCCAGCTGGTTCCCACAACCCTGTCGGTAGAGCGCTTGGGGCAGTTCCCGTCCGTTAACGTGTCCTTTGACCTGGCCGATGGCTATTCCCTGTCCGACGCCATTGAAGCCATTGAAACCGTGCCTGATCAGATTGGCATGCCGTCCTCGGTGGATACCCGCTATCTGGGTGCCGCCAAGGCCTTCCATGCCTCCTTGTCCAGCACCTTGTGGCTGATGTTGGCCGCCGTGCTGACCATGTATATCGTGCTGGGTGTTTTGTACGAAAGCTATATCCACCCCATCACTATTCTGTCGACCTTGCCCTCTGCCGCCATCGGGGCCTTGCTGGCCTTGCTGTTGGCCGGGCGGGACCTGGACATGGTGGGGGTGATCGGGATCATCCTGCTGATTGGTATCGTGAAAAAGAACGCCATCATGATGATCGACTTCGCCCTGGAGGCGCAGCGCGAGCAGGGCATGAAACCGCAAGAGGCCATTCACCAGGCCGCCTTGCTGCGTTTTCGCCCCATCCTGATGACCACGCTGGCGGCCTTGTTCAGTGCCATTCCGCTGATGTTGGCTACCGGCTCTGGCGCAGAACTGCGTCAACCGCTGGGTCTGGTCATGGTGGGCGGGCTGTTGGCCAGCCAGGTGTTGACCTTGTTTACGACTCCCGTGATTTATCTGTTTTTTGACCGCTTTACCCGTAATGGCGCTAAGTCGGTACGCGAGTCGACATGAAACGCTTGTTAGGGCTGTTTATCTTTCGGCCAGTGGGCTCCAGCCTGCTGGCACTGGCGATGGTCCTGGTGGGCGCATTGTCCTTGCGGCTCTTGCCCGTGGCGTCTTTGCCGGAAATGGATTTTCCGGTGATTGCGATCTCGGCCAGTTTGCCCGGTGCCAGCCCTGAAACCATGGCCTCCAGCGTGGCGACCCCGCTGGAGCAGGCCTTGGGTTCTATTGCCGGTGTGTCTGAAATGAGTTCTCGCAGCAGCGAGGGTTCGGCCCAGATCATGCTGGTGTTTGAGCTGGACCGGGATATTGAAGGGGCTGCGCGCGATGTGCAGGCCGCGATCAATCAGGCCCGGCCCATGTTGCCCTCGGGCATGTCCAGCGTGCCCACCTACGAGAAGGTCAATCCCTCGTCCATGCCCATCATGGTGCTGGCGCTGACTTCGCAGACGGCAAACAAGGCCCAGCTCTTTGATATGGCCAGCGGCATTGTGCAGCAAAAGCTGGCACAGATTCCGGGTGTCGGTTCGGTAGACGTGGGCGGTGGCTCCTTGCCTGCGGTGCGGGTGGGACTGAATCCCAAGGCCTTGGCTTCAGCCGGTATTGCGCTGGACGATGTGCGTGCGGTGATCAATAACGCCAACAGTCTGCGTCCTAATGGCTACCTGGAAAGCGAGCAGGGCCAGTGGCAGATCAACTCGGGCAAGCAGTACAACCAGGCACGGTTTTTTGATCCCTTGATTCTGAAGAATCAGGACGGGCAGATTATCCGTTTGGGGGATGTGGCCAAGGTCGAGGACTCCGTCGAGAACATTCACAGCATGGGTTACTGGAATAACCAGGAAGCGGTGCTGTTGATTGTGCGTCGTCAGGCGGGCGCGAATATTATCGAGACGGTCAATACCATTCGTGAACGCCTGGAGAGTATCGAGGACATGCTGCCCAGCCAGGCGCAATTGACGGTGGCTCAGGACCGCACTCCCAGTATCCGCGCCACGCTGGAAGAGGCCCAGCTGACCCTGATTATTGCGGTGGCCCTGGTGGTGCTGGTGGTCTTGCTGTTCCTGCGCAACTGGCGCGCGGCCTTGATTCCAGCCATTGCCGTACCAGCGTCCTTGATCAGTACCTTTGCCTTCATGCATTTGTTCGGCTTTACGCTGAATACCATTTCCCTGATGGCCCTGATTGTGGCTACCGGCTTTGTGGTGGATGACGCCATCGTGGTGCTGGAAAGCATTATGCGTTACCTGGAAAAAGGCTTGTCCCCTATGCGGGCGGCCTTGCGCGGGACGCGCGAGGTGGGCTTTACCGTCACGGCCATGAGCCTGTCGCTGGTGGCGGTGTTCATCCCCTTGTGGTTGATCGGGGGGCTGGCGGGGCGCTTGTTCATGGAGTTTGCCGTCACCTTGTGTACCGCTGTGCTGGTGTCCCTGGTGATCTCCTTGATGCTGACGCCCATGATGTCATCGCGCCTGCTGCGTCCTGGGCCACAGGAGCATGAGCCCACCAACCCTATCAGCCGCTTTTTGGGCTGGATAGGCAGTGTCAGCTGGCGTGGTTACCGGAGTTCCCTGGGATGGGCGCTCAAGCATCATCGCCTGATGCTGTTCTCCTTGTTCGTCACGATTGGCCTGAATGTGTACCTCTATACCGTGGTGCCCAAGGGACTGTTCCCACAGCAGGATACCGGCCAGTTGATGGGCTTTTTCCGGGTCGACAGGGGGACTTCCTTCCAGTCCATGGTGCCCAAGCTGGAATATTTCCGTTCCATTCTGAATCAGGACCCGGACATTCGTTCGGTGGCCGTGTTTGCCGGTGGCCGCAGTGGCAGTACCTCGTCCTTCATTCTGGTTGAACTCAAGCCCATGGACGAGCGCAAAGCCAGCACGACGGATATTGTGAATCGCTTGCGTGATCCTTTATCCACCACGCCGGGTGCGCGCATGTTCATGGTGCCGCAGCAGGATATTCCGGTTGGTAGTGGGGGTGGCGGGCGCAGTGGCTCTTACGACTATTCCTTGCTGGGCAGCGATCTGGAACTGTTGAAAACCTGGTTGCCCAAGGTTCAGCAAGCCATGGCCGAGTTGCCAGAGCTGGTGGATGTGGACACAGGCACAGACGACAAGGCCGGTCTGGTCCAGCTGGAAATTGACCGTGATCTGGCGACGCGCCTGGGCATTGATATGTCCATGGTGGCCGGTACCCTGAACAACTCCTTTTCCCAGCGTCAGGTCTCCACGATTTTTGGTCGCTTGAACCAGTATTACGTGGTCATGGAAGTGGAGCCGCGTTTTGCACAGGATCTGGAGTCCCTGAAGGAAATCGAGGTCGTTGCCAAAGATGGCACCCGCGTTCCCTTGTCCGCCTTTACGCGCTTCACGACCGGTACCGCCCCGCGCAGCATTAACCATATGGGCTTGCTGGTGGCCGAGTCCGTGTCCTTCGGCCTGGCCGAAGGCGTCACTCTCAGTCAGGCCACAGCGGCTATTGAACAGGCTATGGCCCGGATTCAGTTGCCTACACGTGAGATTCAGGCCGGGTTTGAAGGTAATACGGCGCAGATGCTCGATGCTCTGGCCAAGCAGCCGATGATGTTCCTGGCCGCTTTGGTGGCTTTGTATATCGTGCTGGGGATGCTGTACGAGAGCTATATGCACCCGCTCACCATTCTGTCCACCTTGCCTTCGGCCGGGATTGGGGCTTTGCTGGCCTTGATGATGACCAGTGGCGAGTTCAACCTGATTGCCATGATCGGGGTGTTCCTGCTGATTGGTATCGTCAAGAAAAACGCCATCATGATGGTGGACTACGCCTTGCAGATGGAGCGCGAGCGCGGCATGGGTTCGCGTGAAGCCATTTACGAAGCCTGCCTGGTGCGTTTCCGTCCCATTATGATGACGACCTTGTCGGCCATCTTTGGTGCTATTCCCTTGATTCTGGCTTCCGGGCCGGGCGTGGAAATGCGCCAGCCCTTGGGGGTCACCATTGTGGGTGGTTTGGTGCTCAGTCAAATCCTGACCTTGTACACCACGCCGGTGGTTTATCTTTATCTGGATCGTTTGCGCCATCGCTTCATGCGCCGCAAGAACCAGACAACTTTGAATATATAAGCTGATATGCCTACTTCTAACGCCATGATTGTTCCGCGCTTCGCACTGGCTGGGATGGTGCTGCTCCTGTCCGCATGTGCTGTTGGCCCTGATTATCAGCGGCCCGAAGCGCCTGTGGGCGAGCACTTCCGGGAAGGGGTGCGTTCCACAGCCTGGAAGCAGGCCGATCCGGCTGATTTGAAGGATCGCGGCCCCTGGTGGGAAAGCTTTAACGATGGCGTGCTCAACACCTTGATGCAAAGCCTGAACGAGCAGAACTTCAGCTTGCAGCAAGCACAGGCACGCGTCCGTCAGGCGCAAGCCACCTTGTCCAACACTCGCTCAACTCAGTTCCCGCAAGTAGGCAGCTCGGTCGGCACGACGCGGCGTGGCAGCGGTTCGGGCGATACCAGCCAAAGCAGCAGCGCTTATGACGCCAGCATCACGGTGAACTGGGAAGTGGACTTGTGGGGGCGGATTCGCCGTCAGGTAGAGGCGGGTGATGCTGGCCTGCAAGCCAGTGCTGCGGATATGGCCGCCACGCGCTTGAGCTTGCAGTCCCAATTGGCACAAACCTATTTGCAGTACCGTAGTGTGGAATCCAGCGAGCGAGTGCTGGATGAAACCGTGGCGGCATACGAGCGTTCCTTGCAAATCAATCAGAATCGCCTGGATGCCGGTTTTTCGGCACCGGGAGATGTGGCCGCGGCGTTAAGCCAGCTGGAGGGGGCTCGCACCCAGCGCTTGGCCTTGAATCGCGAGAAGGCCACTTATCAACATGCGATGGCTGTGTTGGTAGGCCGTGCACCGTCCCAGTTTGAGGTGGTGCCTCACGCGCCTTGGCCTGTCGCTCCGGATATTCCGGTGGGCCTGCCATCCAGCCTGCTGGAACGTCGTCCCGATGTAGCCCGAGCCGAGCGTCGCATGGCGCAGGCCAATGCCCAGATTGGTGTGGCTAAAGCGGCCTGGTTTCCCAGCCTGAGCCTGAAGGCCAGTGGGGGTTTCAGCAGCAGTGATTTAAGCGAATGGCTGACGGCCCCGGCGCGTGTCTGGTCCTTGGGCCCTGCCTTTGCCCTGACCTTGCTGGATTTTGGGGCACGCCGTGCGCAAGTCGAGCAGGCCGAGGCCAGCTATGATGAGCAATTGGCCAGCTATCGTCAGACGGTGTTGGATGCGCTGAAGGAAGTGGAAGATGCCCTGTCTGAACGCAATGGCCTGGAACTGGAACAAGCCAGTCAGGCGCGTTCGCTGGCTGCGGCTCGCGAGTCCCTGCGGCTGACGCGCAATCAGTTTGATGCTGGTCTGGTGGATTTCCTGAGTCTGGCTCAAACCCAGGCGACGGCTTTGTCGGCAGAACGGCAGGCTTTGGATCTGGAGTCTCAACGCCTGCGGGCTGCGGTCAAGCTGATGGTGGCCTTGGGCGGCGGCTGGGATGTAGCGACAGGTCTGAATCCCGAAGAGCCGAAAGCGGTGGAAGTTGATCCAGCTGCGAAAGCAGAATAGGTTTGGCCTGACCTACACTAATCTGACCTGACCTGACCTGACCTGACCTGACCTGACCTGACCTGACCTGAGTTGATCCGATCCGATCCGATCCGATCCAATCCGATTCGATTCGATTCGATTCGATCCGATCTGGTCTGTTCTGGTTTGATTTAAGTTTGATTTGATTGGTTTGGTTTGATTTGATGGGGTTCGGCGTTGGCTGGGCTTCTTGACGCTTGGTTTGGTTTGGCCGTTTCACCGTGCTCTCCGGCCTGGCTGGGCCGGAGCTTCAACGCCCGGTTTGCCCCGTATGGACCAAGCAAGGACTGGACTACTTCCCAAGCTTGGGGCTGCAGTTTGCTTGCTTGTAGTTCAACAGCGGCTCATGCATTGCTTGATAGTGCGTGGAAACCGCCTCAGTCCTGGTCCATCCAGGCATACAGCCCGTCAACCCATTCCTCGCCGTCGGCCAAACCCAAGGTGGCGTGGATTTCTTCGGCCCGCTGGTACAAATCATCAAAATCAATTTGCGGCGGGTCCGCAAAGGCCAGGGCAACCAGATTGCCATCGTGCGTTTCAGGTAGCCAGACCACAGCCGGGAAACTTTCTTGCAGCGCATGCAGATTGCGTGCATGCACCATTTCCGACCCCAGCAAATTCACTGTCAACAGGCCTTGCGGCCCCAGAGCTTTGCGACAGGCCTGATAAAAGGCTTCGCTTTCCAGAGCAGGGTGCTCGGCCTGGTCGGAATACACATCAATTTGCAGCACATCCAGCTCGCCGTAGACCGCGTCCAGATAGTCCAGCGCGTCTACCGTGTGTACGTTCAGGCGCTCATCGTCGGGCGGCAGATTGAATAGCAGGCGACTGGCTTGCACTACTTCCGGGTTGATTTCCACGGCGTCGATGCGCGCCTGGGGGAAGTGCTGGTAGCAAAAGCGCGTCAGGCTGCCTGCGCCCAGGCCCAGTTGGGCAATACGGCGCGGATCGTTTTGGAACAAGGTCCAGATCATCATCTGACGGATGTAGTGAAGCTCCAGCTGATCGGGCGCATCCAGGCGCATGGCACCCTGCACCCAGGCAGAGCCCAGGTGCAGGTAGCGTACGCCTTCGTGTTCCGAAATGGTGACGTGTGGCGTCATGCCGGGTCGTTGTCCAGCATGTGGCGTATACCGGCAATACCGTGTGCGCCGTGGTTGCGGGCGTCTGCCAAGGTCTTGGCCGATTGTCCGCCTATGGCAAACACTGGCAGGCCAGCTTGTTCCGCCAGACTGGCAAAACGGGCCCAGCCCATGCCGGGGTCGCCGGGATGGGAGGAGGTTGCCAGGACATGGCCCAGAACCAGAAAGTCCGCCTGGATCTTGCGGGCTATTTCAATATCACTTTCATTGTGCGTGGACATGCCGATCAAGCCTTTGCTGATCGCGGGAAATGTCGTCAGGGTGTCGTGGCATTTCGCGGACAGGGCCTGGGCGTCGCTGGCGCGCAAATGCACACCATCGGCGTGGTCCCACCAGCTCTCGGGGTGCAGGCTATTGACCAGGCAGCGCGCTTGGTAGCGCTGGCACAGGTTCACAACTTGCAGGAACGCCTGGTGTAAATGGAATTCGGCATCGGGCCGGGCACCCCAGGCTGGCTCACGAAACTGGACCAAGGCCGGGCCTTGTTGCAGGGCTTGTTCCAGTTGTTCCAGGTAGGCGGGTAAGCGGGCCGGCTCGTCGATGTTGGTAATCAGGTAGCGTTCGGGCAGTTGCAGCCATTTCAGCGGCGGTTCGGTAGCAGGCAGTACAGGGCCGACTTCCAAAGGACCTTTAGGGTTGACCCAGGCAAGCTCTTGGCCTTCCAGGCACTGGGGTTCGCCTTCCCATTCCCGCACCAGGCAGAAAGAGAGTTTGACGAAGTTCTTGGGGTATTCGTGTGTATAGGTGACCCAGGGGTGTGCGTGGGTGGTTTCAATGCCGAGTTCTTCGCGCAGTTCCCGTACCAGCGCCTGTATGACGCTCTCGCCCGCCTCAATCTTGCCACCTGGCAGTTCCCACCAGCCTGGCCAGGGTTTATCGGCTGGGCGTTTTCCCAGTAGCACTTGGCCGTGTTGGTTCAGTAAAACGCCAACGGCCACTTCCAACGTGGGTTTAGACATGTCTAGCGGTCCAATCTCTAGCAAATTGACGTGCTACCCGGCCGGAGCGCGAGCCACGTTCCAGAGCCCATTGCAAGGCTTCCATACGCGAGCTTTCAATGTGTTCTGCAGGGCAACCCAAAGCGCCGAGCCAGTAATACACAATGTCCAGGTAATCGTCTTGTTTAAAGGGGTAAAACGACAACCATAGTCCAAAGCGCTCGGACAGGGATACCTTTTCTTCAACAGCTTCACCGGGATGGATCTCGCCGTCTGCAGACGTGGAGGCACTCAGGTTCTCTTTCATGTACTCGGGCATCAGGTGACGTCGGTTGGACGTGGCGTAGATCAGTACATTGTCGCCAGGTGAGGCCAGCGAGCCGTCCAGCACGGATTTGAGTGCCTTGTAACCGGCTTCGCCTTCTTCAAAGGACAGATCGTCGCTGAAGATGATGAAGTGTTCGGGGCGGGTGCTGATCAGGTCAATGATGTAGCCCAGATCGCCCAGGTCGGACTTGTCCACTTCGATCAGGCGCAGGCCCTGGTCGGCAAATTTGGCCAGCATGGCTTTGACCAGCGAGCTCTTGCCCGTACCGCGAGCACCTGTCATCAAGACGTTATTGGCCGGTTTGCCTGCCAGGAAATGGCGGGTGTTGCGCTCAATAATGCCCTTTTGGCGTTCAATATGGTGCAGGTCGTCGGTCTGGATGGTGGCTACGTGCTGGACACCTTCAAGCCAGCCGCGCGAACCATTGGTGCGCCAGCGAAAAGCAATGGAATCCCAGTTGATGGGGGGTGGAGCAGGGGGCAGCCAGGCTTCCAGTTGAGCGAGAACCCGCTCGGCCCGGCTGATCAGGGTACTAAGGTCTTGCGAACTCAAGACAGTCTCCGTTTCAGGTTGAAATGCTTATTATCGCTAATTTGGCACCTTTTTCTGCGATCACTGTTGTGCTTGACGCGTAACAATAGGCCCAAAGCGATTCAAAATCGTATAATCATCAAGTTACGGTTGGCCGATCGCGGCCCCCTCCCTTACTCGTCCGGAATTCTGTTTTGAACCTGTCCACCCTGATTGAACCTATTGCCGACGACATGAAGGCTCTTGATGTCGTCATTCGTGAGCGCTTGAATTCGGATGTGGTGCTGATACGCACAATCGGCGAATACATCGTTAGTGCTGGTGGCAAGCGCATGCGTCCTGCGCTGCTGTTGCTGGTAGCCCGCGCGCTGGCTTATCAGGGGAACACACACCATCTGCTGGCCGGCGTGGTGGAGTTCATCCACACCGCTACCTTGCTGCACGACGATGTGGTCGATGAATCCGATATGCGTCGCGGTCGCCACACGGCCAATGCGGTCTACGGTAATGCGGCCAGCGTGCTGGTTGGCGATTACCTGTACTCGCGCTCCTTCGAGATGATGGTGCAATCGAACTCCATGCCTGCCATGGCCGTGCTGTCGGCAGCCACTACGGTGATTGCCGAAGGTGAGGTCCTGCAGCTGCTGAACGTACACGACCCGGACGTTTCCCTGGAGCGTTACCTGCAAGTGGTGCGCTACAAGACCGCCAAGCTGTTTGAAGCAGCGGCACAAGTCGGTGCCATTGTGGCCGGTGCTTCGCCTGAAATGGAAGAAGCCATGGCCGCCTATGGTCGCCACCTGGGTACTGCTTTCCAATTGGTTGACGACGTGCTCGATTACACCGGCGATGCCCAGGCTCTGGGCAAGAACGTGGGTGACGATCTGCGCGAAGGCAAGCCCACCATGCCACTGATCCGTGTCATGGAAGTTGGTACGCCCGAGCAGGTTCAGCTGATCAAGTCGGCCATTGAAACCGGCGATGCGGATTTTGCCGCAGTTGCTCAGGCCATTGAACAAACCGACGCATTGGCCTACACACGTGAAGCGGCCAAGGCAGAAGCCCAACTGGCCGTTCAGGCCCTGGCGGATGTCCCGGATAGCGAATTCAAGCAGGTATTGCTGAGCCTGTGCGCGTTTTCCATCGAACGCGACCGCTAAGCAGTCACTTTCCTCAACCCGCCAATTGGCGGGTTTTTTTGTAATAAAGCGGACCGATTCAGGGAAATTGGCGTCATTAGGCGCCTGTTCATGTTATTTTTCTCGGTTTTACTACGCTGTTGGTGGTCATGCCTTTGTCCCACAAGGACGAAGTAGCGACGATAGACATGCCTATTTGAACAAATTGGTTTGAAGCCTCTGTCAGACACAAAGGTGCAGGCCCCTTATTCCAAAGATGTAAGGAACGGATAGATGAACATTCAGCTCGATATCGCGCAAACGGTAGGTTTGGCGGCTGTCTTTCTCGTGCTGGGAGAATATATAAAGAATCGCGTTGCTGTATTGGCCCGCTATTTCATTCCCAGCCCCATTATTGGCGGTTTGATCTTTGCCTTGATTGCCTTGGTAGGACATCAGACCGGCTCGTTCAACTTTTCGTTCAACGACGATATACGCAATTTCTTGCTGATGGCCTTTTTCACGACCATCGGTTTTTCAGCCAGCTTCGAGCTGCTGAAAAAGGGCGGTCTGGCGGTTGCTCTGTTTCTGGGCTGTGCGGTTGTCCTGATTATTCTGCAAAACGTGATGGGCGTGACCTTGGCCACCCTCATGGACGCTAATCCCTTGCTGGGTCTGGCCGCCGGTTCGATCTCCATGACGGGTGGCCACGGTACCTCTGCTGCCTTCGGTCCGATGCTGGAGAACGCCGGTGCTGTTGGTGCGTTGCCCGCTGCCATTGCTGCTTCGACCTGGGGGCTGGTGATGGGTTGTGTCATCGGTGGCCCCTTGGGCAAGCGCCTGATGAAAAAATATAATATTGACGGCCCTGCTCCATACCGTCGTCATCGTCGTCAGCATGAGGGTGCAGTTGCGCCCCATACGGTGGAAACTACGGTTAAGGAAACCGTTAAGGTTGACGATGGTGGCTTTGAAATGCCGGTGTATGCCGTAGTCCTGCTGTCCATCGCGATTGGCGTGGGCAGTGTCATCATTGACTGGTTGGGCGAGCGTGGCATTGTATTGCCAGCTTATCTGGGTTCCATGCTGGTGGCGGCCATCATTCGTAATGTGATCGACTGGCGTCGTTATCGCTTACCGGAAAAAGAGTTTGAAATCATGGGCAATGTGTCCCTGGCTTTCTTCCTGGTCATGGCGCTGATGGTGATGAAGCTGTGGGAGTTGGCTGAAGTGGCGGGGCCGCTGTTGATCATCCTGATCGCCCAGACCGTCATGATGTTCTTCTTTGCCAGCTACGTGACGTTCAAGGTCATGGGCAAGGATTACGATGCCGTGGTGATGTCGGCCGGGCATTGTGGTTTTGGCATGGGCGCAACGCCTAATGCCATGGCCAATATGCAGGCCTTCACGGAAGACAATGGTCCATCTCGCAAAGCCTTCTTTGTGATCCCTCTGGTAGGCTCCTTGTTCATTGACTTCTTCAATGCCGTAATTATTACGGGCTTTGTGAATTTTCTGACCTAAGCCTGCGTAGTCGGGCGCATCAACCTGTCTTGCTGCGCGATTTTGAAAGCCCCTTGGATCGATATCCGGTCCAAGGGGCTTTCTTTTTACCTGTGCTGTTGAACCGTGAATCTTGAATAGCTTCTATTTTTGAGTCCTTAAGGACTCTGTTTGCCTTGGCGCAAGGACGCCTGCAGGCGCTTGGGCTTCAATTGTGCTTGTCTTTAGGGAGTGCACAATGCGAAGCCATGTAGTGGGATCGGTGCTGTTGGTGGCCATTCTGGCCGGATGTTCGTCTGGCGAGCCCAGCAATCCAGCGGGTTTGCCCGAGCTGGTTGAAGTGGCCGGTCCGGCGCGTGAAGTCATGCAGGCCGGTGAATACTTGCTGGATGGGCGTCTGATTGCGTCCGACACAGTGATGTACGCTCCCGTTCCCACCCTGAAAGCCATGAAGTATCAGGTCAGCCAGTTTGAGTACGATCAGTGCGTTCGTGCCGAGCGCTGCAAGGCCGCCGATGCGGTGGGCCAAGGCCAGGCCAAGAATATGCCGGTGGTGGGGGTTAGCTGGCAGGATGGCCAGGATTACGCTGCCTGGTTAAGCGAGCGCACCGGCAAGAAATTCCGTTTGCCGGATTATCTGGAATGGAGCTATTTCGCGGACCAGAAAGTGCTTGAGTCGGCACAAAGCGGCCTGGATGAAAATGAGCAAGCTGCCCTGTGGCTGCAGGAGTATCAGGACAGCTACAAGCGCAAGCAGGAACAGGAAGTTCCCCTGGCCCCTTTGGGGCAGGGTGTTGCCAATGCCTATGGGGTATTTGATGCGGGCGGGCAGGTGGCCGAATGGACCAATACCTGCCACGTACGGGTACACCGTATCAGCATGCCGCGTGCAGAGTCGCGTCTGGAGAACTGCGGGGTACGCACCCTGGGGGGCGAGCACATTGCGGTGATGCCCGACTTTATCCGCGACCCAAAAACCGGGGCGTGTTCGGTTGGCGTGCCACCGCGTTACTTGGGTCTGCGTCTGGTCACTGAAGACTAAGCCTGCGCTTAGCCGCGTTCCAGAACCGCTTGTGCAAACTTGTCCAGGTCCGCAATCGTAATTTGCTTGCGGCCTGCCAAGATCAAACCCTGATGATCCCAGCTGCTGACGACGCGGCTGGCCGTGTACAAGGTGGTCCCGGCCAGGTCCGCCAGATCTTGCCGGGTTACTGGAATACTCAAGGACGTCCCTTGTGCGCCGCTTTGGCCCACTTGGCGAATCAAGCGCAGCAGGCTGTGAGCCAGCCGCTGCTCCACTTCCAGACTATGAATCTCCAGCAGGCGATCATCCGCATCGCTTAGTCGTTGTGCGACTGTGTCCTGCGCAGAACTGAGCAGGCAGGGAAAGCGTTGCGTCAGGCTGTCCCAGGATTTTTCTGGCCAGGCCAAGGCTGCGCTGGTGGTCACGCTGATGGCGGTTGCCGGATAGTTGCGACGGCGCAGGGCAGGGGCAATGCCAATGACGTCGCCGGGCAAGGCAAAACGTACCAGCAGTTGTGAGCCATTGGGCATGGTGCGCACGACTTTGATCAGGCCTTGCAGCAGGACAAAAAAGTGGTCGCTGCTTTGTTCCTGGCGAAAGACCTGGCTGTCCTTGTCGTAGTGGATCAGGCGTCCCTCTTGCCACAGTTCGTTGATGCTGGCGGCGTCCAGCTTGGAGAAAACGGGCAGGCTGGCTAACAAGGAGGGGTAGGATATGTCAGTCATCACTTAAGCTTTCTGAGCGGGTTTTAAGCCCTAGTTTGCTGGCCAGCTTGTGCAGATTGCTGGGGTCTATGCCTAGCTGTCGGGCAGCCTGGCTCCAGTTACCGTCGGTCTCATCCAGAGCCTGCCGGATCAACTGGCTTTGCAGCTGCTCAACGGACTGACGCAAGGATTGGCGGGGTGTGCCAATGGCGGTGCTGACCGCTGCGACAGGCTGGTGGGTAGAAGGTAACAAATTGAGATTATCGGCGCTAAGCGTAAATATTTGGTTACGATCTGGCGTATCGACCAGCAGGCGGATGGTTGCCCGACTGATTAAATGTTCCAATTCGCGAACATTACCTGGCCAATGATAAGCCAGTAAAGCGGCTTCTGCGTCGGGGGATAAGCGAATTCCGCGCAATCCCAAACGAGAACGGTTGGTTTCCAGAAAGTGGCCTGCCAGCAGCAAAATGTCCTGATGGCGCTCGCGCAGCGCGGGGATTGTGAGTGGAAAAACCGACAGGCGGTGAAACAGATCGGCCCGGAAACCGCCTTGGGCGATTTGCTGACTCAGGTCACGGTTGGTGGCGGCAACCAGACGCACATTCAGTTTGATGGGGTGGTCCGCCCCCAGGCGCTGAATCTCGCCATTCTGCAAGGTACGCAACAGCTTGGCCTGAATCGTCAAAGACAACTCACCGATTTCATCCAGAAACAGGGTGCCGCCCTGGGCCGCCTCAAAGCGCCCGGCGCGATTCTCATGGGCACCCGAAAACGCGCCCTTTACGTGTCCGAATAGTTCGCTTTCTGCCAGAGACTCGGGCAAGGCAGCACAGTTCACGTAGATCAAAGGATTGCTGTGACGTGGTGAGCGTTGGTGCAGGCGTTGTGCAAATAGCTCCTTACCCACGCCGGTTTCACCCAGCAAGAGCACAGGCAGCTCGGAGGTGGCTACCGTGTCCAGCAGTTGAATGACCTCCAGCAGGGATTTGCTGTTGCCAATGATGGCGGCCGAGTTATTGCGCGACAAGTAGTCGGGCGGCAAGGTGGAGAGCAGGCGCAGGCTGCGGTTTTCTTCTTCCAGCTCGCTGATGCGAATGGCGCTTTCCAGCACCAGACACCAGTGCTTCAGCTCCACCAGCGTGGAGGCTGAAAACGTCCCTGGTCGCAAGGCATCCAGCGTCAGAATGCCCCAGGGCGTGCCCTGAACTTGCAAGGTAATGCCCACGCAATCGTGCACCGGCAGGGGCTGACCCAGCTTGTCATCAAGCAGGCCGTCATACGGGTCCGGCAGGCCACAGTTGGGCTCAAAGCGGGTCAGGCTGGGGGAGTTCAAAATCCGCGTCAGCCGAGGATGATCCGCAATGACAAAGTGACGCCCCAGGGTGTCATGGCCCAGGCCACTGGCCGCCACAATGCGCAGCACTGTGTCGTCCAGCTTCAGTAAACCCGCCGCATCACAGCCAAAGTGCCGTGCCAGCAAATGCACCATGCGCTGCAGGCGTAAAGGCGCCGGAATCTCGGTGGCAAGGTCGGCAATCAAGAGATCTAGCATGGGTGAAAAATACCCTTATGGTGAAAAATACCCAGTTTTGTCGAGGTAGTTTATACCCAGGCTGGCGGCAAACCATTGATCTATGTCGTCTCGGACTTGGCACGGTCTTTGCTTTAGATGTTTTGTCATACATTTTTAAGGACTATGACATGACCCCCGACTTAGCAGAACATCGCTACAAGGCGTGTACTTCGGTCCGTCCCCCGTTCCGGGGCCGTACCCAAACAGGTTTTGACCAGGTGACTGGGTCCTGCCAGGACCTGTTTGGATTGGGTCGTTTGATTCATCAGCGAGACGGAGAAGAAAATGCGTAGCTATAAAAAACTATGGTGGTCCCTGGTGGCAGTCACCATGGTGACCTTTGCCATCCTGGGATGGACAGGTGTGGAGGTGTATCGTCAGGCACCCCCCATGCCCGTCAAGGTAGTCACACCGGATGGCCGTGAATTTACCTCACAGGAACAGATACATCGTGGCCAGTCCGCCTGGCAAAGTACCGGCGGCATGCAGTTGGGCTCGATCTGGGGGCATGGGGCCTACCAGGCACCCGACTGGAGTGCGGACTGGTTGCACCGCGAGGCTCTGGCCTGGCTGGATCTGGCTGCCCAGCAAACCTACTCGCTGAACTACGATCAGCTGACATCCAGTCAGCAGGCCACCTTGCGGCAGGAACTGCAGGACGAATACCGTCCTAACCGCATTGATGAAGCGACGGGCGTATTGCAGATCAGCGAACGCCGCGCCAAGGCCATCGATACCACCGCCCAGTATTACATCGACCTGTTTGGCGACGCGCCCGAGCTGAAATCCAGCCGCGAAAGCTTCGCCATGAAGGACAACACCTTGCCCGAGCTGCAGCGTCGTCAGGACATGACCCGCTTCTTCTTCTGGCTGTCCTGGGCCACGGTGACGGAGCGTCCTGGTACTACCGTCAGCTATACCAACAACTGGCCACACGAGCCCCTGGTGGATAACCATCCTTCCACGGCCAATATCGTCTGGTCCATTGTCAGTATCGTGCTCTTGCTGGCCGGTATTGGCCTGCTTGTCTGGATCTGGGCCTTTACGCACAAGGAAGAGGAAGCGCCTGTTGCCCCGGCTACCGACCCGGTTCTGGCATTCCGCCTGACACCTTCGCAGCGTGCCCTGAAAAAATATGCCTTCCTGACGGTTGCCCTGTTTGTCATCCAGGTATTTCTGGGCGGCTTTACCGCGCACTACACCGTTGAAGGCCAGATGTTCTATGGCATAGACGTATCGCAGTGGTTCCCTTACTCCCTGACCCGTACCTGGCACATTCAGGCGGCCCTTTTGTGGATTGCCAGTGGCTTCCTGACTGCCGGCTTGTTCCTGGTGCCCTTGATTAACGGGGGAGAGGATCCCAAGTTCCAGCGCCTGGGCGTGGATGTCCTGTTCGGTGCTCTGGTTGTGCTCTTTATTGGTTCTTTTGCCGGTAACTTCCTGGCCATCAAGAACATCCTGCCACCCGAGCTGAACTTCTGGTTCGGTCACCAGGGTTATGAGTACCTGGATCTGGGCCGTTTCTGGCAGATCGTGAAGTTCATTGGTCTGGCTTTCTGGCTTTTGCTGATGTTGCGTGGCATGTGGCCTGCCTTGCGTCGTGACAAGGGCGACAACCACCTGCTGGTTCTGTTGACCATTTCCACCGTGGCCATTGGCCTGTTCTACGGTACTGGTCTGTTCTACGGCGAACACACCAATATCACCATCATGGAGTACTGGCGCTGGTGGGTGGTCCACCTGTGGGTTGAAGGCTTCTTCGAGGTCTTTGCCACCGTTGCCATGGGCTTTATCTTCCTGACCCTGGGTCTGGTTTCCAAGCGCAGTGCCACGATTGCGGGTCTGGCTGCCGCCTCGCTGTTCCTGGTTGGCGGTGTGCCCGGTACTTTGCATCACCTGTATTTCTCGGGTACGACCACACCGATCATGGCCATTGGCGCTTCCTTCAGTGCTTTGGAAGTGGTGCCCTTGATCATGCTGGGTTACGAAGCGTTCCATAACTGGAAGATGCAGAAACAAGCCAGCTGGATGAGCGATCTGCGTTGGCCTGTCATGTTCTTTGTGGCCGTGGCCTTCTGGAACATGCTGGGTGCCGGTGTGTTCGGTTTCCTGATCAACCCACCTATCTCGCTGTACTACATCCAGGGTCTGAACACCACGCCATTGCATGCTCACGCAGCCTTGTTCGGTGTGTATGGCTTCCTGTCTCTGGGCTTTGTCTTGCTGGTGGTGCGTTATATCTCGCCAGAGGTTCGCTACAACGACCGCTTGATGAGCTGGGGCTTCTGGACGCTGAATCTGGGTCTGGTTCTGATGATGTTCGTCAGCCTGCTGCCAGCCGGGATTATTCAGGCCTGGGCCAGCATCTCGGAAGGTATGTGGTATGCCCGCAGCGAAGAGTTCATGCAGCAGCCTATCCTGCAATCCCTGCGCTGGTGGCGTACTTTGGGTGACGTTGTGTTTATTGCCGGTGCCCTGATCGTATTCCAGCAAGTTCTGGTACGTATCATGGCTGGCCGTCGTGGTGCCGCAGCCCATGCTGCAGGCGCAGTAAAAGCATCGTGATCCTGTTTAGGGACGGTCTCTTTTTTCTGTGAGATTCCGTCTATGAAAAAAACCGCCTTCGGGCGGTTTTTTTTGTTGCTTATACGAGATGCTTGCGCTGCAGCAAAGAGCGGGAAGTCTGATTGCGGTCCAATACATCCTGTAACTGTTAGATCTGAATAACATTTAATCAGCAGGCATCACGCCTGGATCAAACCGGAGGTAGTATGGAACGTCGTCATTTCTTGAAAAGTGCTGGCCTAGGTGTCGCCGCAGGAACGACTTTGCTGGCGGCTCAAGTACAAGCCCGCGAGACGGCTGCACCAAAAAAGAACGCGCCTTGGCTGGCCGCGCGTACAGAAGCCCAGATCGCCAAGCTGGAGCGGGTCAAGGTGGATCTGGTTGCGCCTCCTATGGTCCACAAGCACGAGCAGAAAGTGGGTCCCGAGCCTCGCGTGGTGGAATTCCGCATGAGCATCGTGGAAAAAGAAATCGTGGTCGATCGTGATGGCACAACCATGCACGCCATGATGTTTGACGGTTCCATGCCCGGCCCCACTATGGTGGTGCACGAAGGCGACTACCTGGAGCTGACACTGGTCAACCCGGCCAGCAACACCATGCCGCACAACATCGACTTTCACGCCTCGACCGGCGCGCTGGGCGGTGCCAAGCTGACCAACGTGAACCCTGGCGAACAAGCCACACTGCGCTTCAAGGCCGACCGCACCGGCACGTTTGTGTACCACTGCGCACCCGAAGGCTCGGTGGCCTGGCACGTGGTTCAGGGCATGCACGGTACCGTCATGGTGCTGCCTCGCGACGGTCTGAAAGACTCGGCTGGCAATGGCTTGCATTACGACCGCGTCTACACCATTGGCGAATTTGACCTCTACATCCCTCGTGATGAAAAGGGCAACTTCAAGAAGTATGGCTCTTCGGCTGAAAGCTACGGCGACACCCTGGAAACCATGCGTGGTCTGATCCCCAGCCACGTGGTGTTCAACGGCAAGGTCGGAGCCTTGATGGGCGACGGTGCCATGAAGGCGAAAGTGGGTGAAACCGTGCTGTTCATTCACTCGCAAGCCAACCGCGACACGCGTCCTCACCTGATCGGTGGTCACGGTGACTGGGTTTGGGAACTGGGCAAGTTTGACGACCCACCAGCCAAGAACCTGGAAACCTGGTTCATTCGCGGTGGTTCGGCCGGTGTGGCTCTCTACACCTTCAAGCAGCCCGGTGTGTACGCCTACGTGAACCACAACCTGATCGAAGCCATGGAACTGGGCGCAGCAGGTCACGTGCTGGTCGAAGGCGACTGGAACGACGACTTGATGAAGCAAGTCAGCCCTCCCGGCCCGATCAAGGGATAAGCAGGGTTGGCACCCGGTAAGCGGAATTGAGAAGCAGAAGTCCCCATCAATTCCGCCCGGGCTTCAAGGCAGTGATTGGATAGTGATTAGTTAGTGAACAAGCAGGGGGTTCGGATCATGAAAAACCGGGCCTCTTGTTCAGAAAACGAAGTATCAGCCAGGCATGCGTTCATGCCGACTGTTTAAAGGGTAAACCCATGAGAACCTATCGCCCCGCCACCATGATGTACTCCGCAATGGCCGCTTTGGTCTTGTTCGCTGCTGCACCCGCAGCACAGGCTGACTCGGACGAAGCTCTCAAGCTGTACAAGTCTTCGTGTATGGTCTGTCACGCATCGGGTATGGCCAATGCCCCTCGTCTGGGTGACAAGGCTCGTTGGGAGCCCCTGATCGCCCAAGGCGAAGACGCCTTGATGCAAGTGGTGCTGAACGGCAAGGGCGCCATGCCCCCACGCGGTGCAGCCCCCAAGGCAACAGACGAACAATTGCGTAGCGTTGTGCGCTACATGATTGAAAAGGCCAGCTAAGACGCTGACCTTTTCAGACTGGGCTTACAGGCTCCAGTCGTAATCAACCGTCAGTGGCGCGTGGTCGCTGAAGCGCTCTTCTTTATAGACCGTTGCACTACGCGCCTTGGCAGCAATACCTGGGGTGGCAATTTGATAATCAATGCGCCACCCCACATTTTTGGCCCAAGCCTGGCCGCGGTTGCTCCACCAGGTGTAGCACTCGTCCGTAGTGTCAGGATGCAGGCTGCGGTACACGTCTACCCAGGACAGCTCGCTCAGCACTTTTGTCATCCAGGCGCGTTCTTCAGGCAGAAAACCGCTGTTTTTCAGATTGCCTTTCCAGTTCTTCAAATCGGCTTCGTGGTGCGCAATATTCCAGTCACCACAAATAATGAACTCGCGGCCGGTATTGCGGTGTTCCTGCATCAAGCCATTAATCCACTGCTCAAAATGATCCAGAAAACGGTACTTGGCCGTTTGACGCTCGTCGCCCGATGAGCCCGAGGGCAGGTAGGCGCTGATCACACTAAGGTCGTTCCAGTCGGCGCGGATGATGCGGCCTTCGGCATCGAACTCTTCGCAGGCCATGCCTTCGGCCACGGTTTCTGCCTTGTGGTTCAGGTACAGACCGACGCCGCTATAGCCTTTTTTCTGTGCATGGTGGAAATGCCCGTGATACTCACCGGGGTGAGTGAGGTCAGGCGTCAGATCAGGCTCGCTGATCTTGATTTCCTGCATGCAGACAATATGAGGTTTCTGGGCTTCCAGCCAGGCGGGCAGGCCTTTACGAAAGGCGGCCCGAATACCGTTGACGTTTAACGAGGTGACGCGTAACACGTGGCAATTCTCCTTATAGCGTCAGCACTTTAACCCGTAACCTGCTTCGATGTCAGTGGCCGTCAGAGCTTGTTACGTGGCCGAGCCAAAGCGGTAGCTGGACACGGTCAAGCCCCCAAAGGCCTGGGTTTCATGGTGGAAGCGATGCGCCGCATCTCCACGTGCAGCACCGGCCGCCACCATGACTGGGACCAGGTGATCTTCGCGGGGGTGAGCAATACGTGCAGCCGGGGCCTGTTCCCAATTCATCAGGGCCTGACGACGAGCGGCAGGATCCTCCAGGCCCAGGCTTTGGTGCAGCCAGGCGTCAAACTGGGCAGAAGGCTCCACTCCGCCGGGGCCCATATTGCGCAGGTTGTGATAGCTCAGGCCGCTGCCAATAATCAGCACATCTTCGTCCCGCAGAGGCGCAAGCGCCTCGCCCATGGCGTAGTGCAGGGCCGGGTCGTAATTGGCGTGAATGGACAACTGCACCATAGGTACTTTGGCCTGCGGATAGATCACATAAGCCGGTACGAAGGCGCCGTGGTCAAAGCCGCGTTCCGCATCTAGCCGAGTGGGCAGACCGGCACCTTCCAGCAGGCCACAGACTTGCTGCGCCAGAGCCGGGTCGCCCGGTGCAGGGTAGTGAATCTCGTAGGTATGGGAGGGAAAGCCGTAGTAGTCGTACACCATGCTGGGCTGTGCGGCAGAGGCGACCAGTAAATTCGCCTGTTGAGCTTCCCAGTGAGCGGAGACCATCAGGATCGCTTTGGGCGTACGGCCCAATTGGCGTGGAATATCCTGCAAGGCAGCACGCAGCGGGGCGTACATGGTTTGCGCTTCAGGCATCCAGGGCCAGGGTCCGCCACCGTGCGAGATGAAATAGGTAGGCATTGTCATGATGATCTCCTGCCCCTGCCCTGATAGGGGCAGGGGATAAGGGGTTGAATAAGGCGTCAGGCTTTGCCGCGGCCTGCGTCAATGCTCCATGGGCCTGGGCCGGCAAAGGCCAGATACAGGAAGGCAAAGCAGAACAGAACAGCCGTTTCACCACCATTCAGGATGGGTGTGGCCACCGTGCTGGCGCTGGCGTGGCCAATGAAGTAGGCAAAAGCGCACAGGCCCGAAGCAATAAAGGCAGCAAAACGCGAGAACAGGCCAATCACCAGCAAGGCACCCAGAACCAGTTCCAGAATGCCCGCAATGCCGTAAATGGAGCTGATTTGCAGGTTGGCAAACATGTCTACTTTGGGGAAACCCAGGATCTTGGCAGTACCGTGTGTCAGCAGTAAATAGCCTGTGACGATGCGCAGCAGGCTAAGGATGCGAGGAGTCCAGCTAGGGGTAAGGGCGCTCATGTATTTTCCTTTGGAAAGTTGACAGTATCGGTAAACGAAGCACTGGCCCGGCGTAGTGACAGAAGCTCTGTGTCAGGCATGACGTGATGTCATCCTGGTGCTGGTCCCGCCCATTCAAGGCCCAGACAGGCACCGGGTTAGCGCTCGTTCAAGATTAATCAATTACTATCAGGAAATAAACAGGCCTATTTTCATTAGTTACTTTCTTATTAGGAAAGCATGGATACGATTCAGAGTTTGCGGGTGTTCCGGGAAATCGTGGCGGCGGGCAGTTTTGCAGCGGCGGCACAACGTCTGGACATGTCAGCGCCTATGGTCAGCAAGCACTTGGCCAATCTGGAAAAACAGCTGGGCGCCCGCTTGCTCCATCGCAGCAGCCGTCGTTTGAGCCTGACGGAATTGGGGCAGACCTACTTTGATTATTGCTTGCAGGCGCTCGATACCCTGGAGCGTGGGCAGCAGGCTTTGTCAGGTTCTGAGCATCAGCCCCAAGGCGTGTTGCGGGTAACAGCGCCCGTGTGGTTTGCAAACCGCAAAGTGGCGCAGTTGTTGCAGGATTACCAAACGCGCTTCCCGGAGGTGACTTTGGACATGAGCCTGAGCAATCACAAGGTGGATCTGGTGGCGGAAGGTTTTGACCTGGCCTTGCGGGTGATGCGCGAGCCTGCCCCGCATCAGATTGCACGTCTTATTTGCCCCACACCTTTTCATTTGGTGGCCAGCCCGGAGTTTGTGGCCCGGCACGGTATGCCGCGCAACTGTGCGGAGGTGATGCGCCTGCCGGCTATCAGCCCCAGTTATTTGCAGCAGCCCAGTTTCGAGTTTATAGGGCCGGATGGGCCGGAGTCCTTGCGTCTGAATCCATTCATGCGCTCGGATAACACGAATCTGACCTATTACAGTGCCTTGGGCGGAGCAGGGCTGGCCTATTTGCCTGAATGGCTGGTGATGGATGATCTGGGCAGTGGTCGGCTGCTGCGCCTGTTGCCCGATTACACCGAAGAGCTGCAACAACTGCATGCCGTCTATGCCAGTCGTCGCTATTTGACACCTAAAGTGCGCAGTTTTATCGACTTCTTGCTAGAAGAACTGGCCGAAGCCGCCAAATGATCGCTTACAACACGCTAAAATGCCTTTCGTCTCTATCTTTTTCATACTCTGTCATGTCGGCTACTAACGATAATCGTCGTAATTTTGTGCGCTTTTCCCTGGAACAGGGAGTGCTGCGCTTTGGGGAATTCAAGGTCAAGTCCGGCCGTTTGAGTCCTTACTTCTTCAATGCCGGCCTGTTCAATACGGGACGTAGCGTGGGTCAGCTGGCCCGTTTCTATGCCCAGGCTTTGCTGGATTCGGGCGTGTCTTTTGACATGCTGTTCGGCCCCGCCTACAAAGGGATTCCTCTGGCAGCAGCAACCTCGAT
Organism: Alcaligenes faecalis; assembly: GCF_009497775.1. Classification (NCBI taxonomy): domain Bacteria; kingdom Pseudomonadati; phylum Pseudomonadota; class Betaproteobacteria; order Burkholderiales; family Alcaligenaceae; genus Alcaligenes; species Alcaligenes faecalis. The sequence continues at coordinate 3,509,635 of NZ_CP031012.1, read as the reverse complement.
TGCGCTGGCCGAGCATCCTCAAATCGGTGATCGTGATGTGCCCTTTGCCTTCAACCGCAAAGAAGCCAAAGACCATGGCGAAGGTGGCACCCTGGTGGGCGCACCCTTGCAAGGCAAGGTCGTGATTATTGATGACGTGATCACCGCGGGTACATCTGTGCGTGAATCCATGCAGATCATTAAAGCCGCAGGTGCAGAGCCGGCTGCGGTGCTGATTGCTCTGGATCGCATGGAGCGCGCTGGTAATGATCAGGAACTGTCCGCGCATTCTGCGGTGCAGGAAGTGGAACAGACTTACGGTATTCCCGTGATCAGCATTGCCTCGCTGGCGGACATCATGGCGGTGCTGGCGGACGATACGACCCTGGCGGCTCACGCTCCCCAGGTGAAAGCCTACCGCGATCGCTACGGCGTCTGATCTCCCGCGTTTGTTAAGCAGGATTCAGTAGTAAAAAAAACACCAGGCCAAGGCCTGGTGTTTTTGTATCCGCGTAGCGCAGCGTCCGGACTTAGGCGTCCAGCTTTTGCTTGAGCATTTCGTTGATCTGCTGCGGATTGGCCTTGCCCTTGGCAACCTTCATCACCTGGCCGACCAAAGCGTTGAAGGCTTTTGGCTTACCGGCACGGTGCTGCTCAACGATGCTGGGGTTGGCGGCCAGTACTTCGTCCACCATGGCCTCAATGGCACCCACGTCGTTGATTTGCTTCAAGCCACGGGCGTCGATGATGGCATCCACATCGCCATTCAACTCGCCATCCCACTGCGCCGCAAATACATCGCGGGCAATCTTGTTGGAGATGGTGCCGTCAGCAATGCGGGCAATCAGTTGAGCCAATTGTGCCGGGCTGACTTTGGACTGTTCGATGCTGATTTCTTCGCGGTTCAAGGCAGCCGAGAGCTCGCCCAGAATCCAGTTGGCAGCCAGTTTTGCATTGGCGCTGGAACCCGCTTGCAAGATGGCTTCAAAAAAGTCGGAAGTGGCACGGTCTACAGTCAGTTGCGAGGCGTCGTAACGGCTCAGCTCAAACTCTTGCTCGAAGCGAGCCAGTTTCTGGGCGGGCAGTTCAGGCATGCTCTGACGAACCTGCTCGATCCACTCTTCGCTGATAAACAGAGGTGGCAGGTCAGGATCGGGGAAGTAGCGGTAATCGTGGGCATCTTCCTTGCTGCGCATGCTGCGCGTCTCGTCGCGATCCGAGTCGTACAGGCGAGTTTCCTGCGTTACTTTGCCACCGTCCTCGATCAGCTCGATCTGGCGGCGTGCTTCGTATTGAATCGCACGCTCCAGGAAGCGGAAGGAGTTGATGTTCTTCAGTTCGCAACGGGTGCCGAATTCTTTCTGGCCTTTGGGGCGTACCGAGACGTTGGCGTCCACGCGGAAGGAGCCTTCCTGCATATTGCCGTCGCAAATGCCCAGCCAGACGACCAGACTGTGCAGGGCGCGGGCGTAGCCCACGGCTTCAGCAGCCGAGCGCATTTCAGGTTCGGACACGATTTCCAGCAGTGGAGTGCCCGCGCGGTTCAAGTCGATCCCGGTGCTGGACTCGCCATAAGGACCACGGAAGTTTTCATGCAGGGATTTACCGGCATCTTCTTCCAGGTGGGCGCGTGTCAGATTGATGGTCTTTTCTTCACCGTCCAGCATGAAGCTGACCGTGCCGCCGCTGACGACGGGAATTTCCATCTGGCTGATCTGGTAGTTCTTGGGCAGATCAGGGTAGAAGTAGTTCTTGCGCTCGAACACGGAGCGCGGCGCAATGTGGCCACCTACGGCCAGACCCAGGCGAATCGCCCGTTCGGCAGCGCCACGGTTAAAGACGGGCAGCGCGCCGGGCAAGGCCATATCGACTTCGTTGGCTTGCGTGTTGGGCAAGGCGCCAAAGCGGGTGCTGCTGCTGGAGAAGATTTTGGATTCGGTCGAGAGCTGGGTATGGGTTTCCAGCCCGATCACAATTTCCCATTCCATTATTGTTGTCCTGGTTGACGTTGATGCCAGTCGGTGACTTGCTGGAAGCGGTCGGCAAAGGCCAGCAATTGGCCTTCGCGGAAGTAGTTGCCAATGATTTGCAGACCAATGGGCAGGGGGCGCTCATCCTTGCTGAAACCGCAAGGAATGGACATGGCGGGCAGGCCGGCCAGGCTGACGCCCAGTGTGTAGACATCGCCCAGCCAGTCTGTGGTGGGATCCTCGATGGTGGCACCCAGCTTGCGGCCCAGGGCCGGTGTGACGGGGCCCAGGATCAGGTCGCACTGTTCAAAGACTTTCTGGAAGTCGTCCACAATCATGCGGCGCACGCGTTGGGCTTGCAGATAGTAGGCGTCGTAGTAGCCATGCGAGAGCACGTAGGTGCCGACCAGAATGCGGCGCACCACTTCAGGGCCGAAGCCTTCGGAGCGCGAGCGCGAGATCATGCTGTTCAGATCGGTGTACTGGCTGGCGCGGTGGCCAAAGCGTACGCCGTCAAAGCGCGACAGGTTGGTCGAGGCCTCGGCAGGGCTGATGACGTAATAAGTAGGGACAGACAGTTCTGTCAGGGGCAGTTGCACGGTGACGCGCTCTGCACCCAGGCTTTCGTAGGTTTTCAGGGCGGCTTCGATGGCCTCGGCAACGACCGGGTCCAGGCCGGGGCCAAAGAACTGGGCGGGCACACCAATACGCAAACCTTTCAGTGGCTGGCTGCCTTGGGCTTCTTGCTGCGACTGTTGCTGTTCAAACTGCTGACGAATGCGTGCGCCGTTATTTGGCTGGTCGTCGCAGAATTCCAGGCTGGTGGCATCTTGCGGATCGAAACCACACATGGTCTCCAGCAGATCCAGCAAGTCGCGTGCATTGCGGGCGATAGGACCGGCCTGATCCAGGCTGGAACCGTAAGCAATAATCCCGAAGCGGGAAATCGTGCCGTAGGTGGGCTTGATGCCGCTGACACCACACAGGGCGGCAGGCTGGCGAATCGAACCGCCGGTATCGGTTGCGGTTGCACCGGCTACCAGGCCAGCAGCCACAGCGGCGGCGGAACCGCCCGAGGAGCCACCGGGCACCATGGAGTGATCCCAGGGGTTGCGCACGGGGCCAAACACCGAGCTTTCATTGCGCGAGCCCATGGCGAATTCGTCACAGTTCAGTTTGCCCAGCGAGACAGCACCGGCTGCCTGCAGCTTGGTCACAACCGTGGCGTCAAAGGGGCTGACGTAGCCTTCCAGCATTTTGCTGCAGGCGGTGGTCTGCCAATCCTTGGTGACAAACAAATCTTTGTGGGCGATAGGGATGCCGGTCAATGGACCGGCCTTGCCTTGAGCGATCAGGGCATCCGCGGCATCGGCCTGGGCCAGGGTCAGGGCAGCGTCCTGCTGCACAAAGGCATTGAGCTCTTTTTGACGGGCGCTATTGTCCAGGGCTTGCTGGGCCAGCTCGCGGGCACTGACGGTTTTGTTTTGCAGGGCTTGACGCAGCGCTGCAATAGTCGCGAATTCAGGGGTAAAAGACATGGTTTTGCTTTATTCGATGACCGTGGGCACCAGAAACAGGCCATCCTGCTCGGCGGGGGCGTTGCGCATCATGGCCTGGCGGCTTTCTACCGTTCCGGAAGGCAGGGCCTTGTCCTCGCGCAGACGCAGACTGATCTGCTGGCGGGCGGACAAAGGATGGGCCATGGGCTCAACGCCTTGAGTGTCAACGGTTTGCAAGGTCTGGATCAGGCCCAGGATGCGCGTCAAATCGTGCTCGACCTGGGAGGCTTGTTCAGCGGAAAGATCAAGGCGCGCCAGTTGCGCTATACGGGCAACATCCTGTTCAGTGATAGACATGTGGGTGGGTACTGGAAAATGAGTAATAAAAAAAAGCGGAAATCTGTCAGTTAGGGACAGTTTGGCACTTTTACAGCAAATGCGGGGGTTACAGAACTTAACTGACCATTAAAACAGTCCTAATGTAGAGCAATTATAAGTTATCATTGACCGTTTCCTTCCCAGGTATTTTTGAATTCGTTGCCTGGTTCTTGTGCCTGTCGTTTTACGCTTGAGTTCCGCGCCGAATTTACCTGCCTTTTCCCCCAAACACTTTACACTTTGCGCGCCCATGTTCGGATTCCTACGCAGTTACTTTTCCAGCGATATGGCAATCGACCTCGGTACGGCCAATACCCTTATCTATGTACGCGGCAAGGGTATCGTACTGGATGAACCGTCCGTTGTAGCCATCCGCCATGAAGGTGGACCTAATGGTAAAAAAATCATTCAGGCCGTTGGGCAGGAGGCCAAGCAAATGCTGGGTCGGGTGCCTGGCAATATTGAAGCCATCCGGCCCATGAAGGATGGTGTGATCGCGGACTTCACTGTTACCGAGCAAATGCTCAAGCAGTTCATCCGCATGGTTCACCCACGCAGCATGTTTGCCCCCAGCCCGCGCATTATCGTGTGCGTGCCTTGTGGCTCCACCCAGGTGGAACGCCGTGCCATCAAAGAATCTGCTCTGGGCGCTGGCGCCAGCAAGGTCTACCTGATTGAAGAGCCCATGGCGGCCGCTATCGGTGCAGGCCTGGCCGTGTCCGATGCCAGCGGTTCCATGGTGGTGGATATCGGTGGTGGTACAACCGAAGTGGCCGTGATCTCTTTAGGCGGTATGGTCTATAAAGGATCGGTTCGCGTCGGTGGCGATAAGTTTGACGAAGCCATTATTAATTACATCCGTCGCAATTACGGAATGCTAATTGGTGAACCCACGGCTGAATTGATCAAAAAAGAGATCGGTTCCGCATTCCCTGGCACTGAAATTCGCGAGATTGAAGTCAAGGGTCGCAATTTGTCCGAAGGGGTGCCACGCAGTTTCACCGTTTCGTCCAACGAGATTCTGGAATCGCTTACCGATCCCTTGAATCAGATCGTCTCTGCGGTTAAAACCGCTCTGGAACAAACTCCTCCTGAACTGGGTGCGGACATCACGGACAAGGGCATCGTCCTGACCGGTGGTGGTGCTCTGGTTCATGACCTGGACCGTCTGCTGCAAGAAGAGACCGGCTTGCCCGTTGTGGTGGCTGAAGATCCTCTGACCTGCGTGGTACGGGGTTGCGGCGAGGCTCTGGAACATCTGGAGCGTCTGGAGTCCGTATTCATTTACGATTGATCTTTGCTTGGCCTCCCCGGCAATGTCTGCCTGTGGGGGCAAGCGATCGAGTGCTTGAGTAATGCGAGAACAAGGCTCCATCCGGCTATTTAGGCGCGGCTCATCAGCTGAGCTGCGTCTGGCCGCTCTTTTGGTGCTGGCAGTGGGCTTGTTGATCACTGATGCTCGTTACGCGGTGCTCGAACCCGTGCGCCAGGCCGTGGCCGCTGTGCTGTATCCCTTCCAGCGTGTCATGCTGGCCCCGCGCGATCTGGTTACCTACTTCAGTAGCTGGACGGACGCGGCCTCTACCGCTCGTTCCGAGAAAGAAGCCTTGCAACGCCAGCGTATCGAGCTGGCTCAACTGTCCACTCATGCTGCCCAGCTTTCTGCTGAAAACGAGCAACTGCGCCGTTTGCTGCAAGTGGCCGACACTGTCACCCAACCGTCTGTCGCGGTAGAGGTTCTGTATGAACCGCCCAATGGGTATGCCCGTCATCTGATCTTCAATAAAGGTTCGGCCAGCGGCATTCGTCCCGGCATGCCGGTGATTGACGAAGGCGGGGTGGTGGGCCAGGTGGTGCGTGTGACGCGCTTTACCTCCGAAGCCGCGCTGATTACCGACGATAAAGTCTCGGTACCGGTACAGGTGCTGCGTAATGGCCTGCGTCTGATTGCCTTTGGTGGCAACCCCGGCGGCAAGGTCGAGGTGCGTTTCCTGACGGGCGATGTAGATCTGGAGCCAGACGATACCTTGATTACCAGCGGTATCGGTGGCTTGTTCCCTGCCGGTTTGCCGGTGGGTATGGTCAGCAGCATCGAGCGCGATGATGCGTCCGGTTTTGCGCTGGCCCTGGTGACGCCTTTGTCGCACCCCGAGCGTTACCGCCATTTTCTGATTTTGCTGGTGCCCGAGAGCGAACGCTCTCTTGAACAGGACGATGCCAATGATGCGACGCGCTGAGTCCTCGGACACCTCTAGCCGTAAAACCCGGTCCTCATCCCTGAGCAGTTTGCAGCCTATTGATAGCAGCCCGTTTTCGCGCGCCTCCAGCCCCTGGTTGGTATGGGGCTCGATTCTGCTGATGTGGCTGGCGTCCATGTTGCCCTGGCGCCTCTTGCCCTTTGCGCCTGACCTGTTGATGCTGGTGCTGGCATTCTGGGCCGTGCACGAGCCGCGTCGTGTTCCCATGTCTCTGGCTTTTATCGTGGGCATTCTGGTGGATGTGCACGATGGCAGCCTTTTGGGCGAACATGCTCTGGCCTATATTCTGGTCGTGTACGGCGCATTGCTGCTACGCAAGCGCATCCTGAACTTCGGCATGTGGACTCACTTTCTGCACATGGCGGTTGTCATGCTGCTGGCCCAGTTGATTGTGCGGGTTCTGCACGCCTGGCTGGTAGGGGAGTGGTCCGGCTGGGAGTGGGCCGGTGGCACCTTGCTGACCGCCGCCTTGTGGCCGCTGGCCGATAGTGTGCTGTTCTTGCCGCAGCGACGTCTGGACGAGTCCGACTCCGGTTCGTCCTGATTGGTAGGGCGGCCATGTTTGAATTCAAAAAAACCTCGCATCAGTTGCGCCAGCGCATTCTGTTCCGCGCCTTGGTGGCGGCTGTTCTGGCCTGCGTACTGCTAGGGGTGCTGGGCGTGCGCTTGTGGTATTTGCAAGTGGTGCGCTACGAAGGCTTTGCCGCCCGAGCCGATCAGAACCGTATTGCCGTCATCCCGATTACCCCCCGCCGAGGCGAGATTCTGGACCGCAATGGCGAGGTTCTGGCCCGTAATTATCGGGACTACACCTTGTCGGCCGTGCCTGCCAGTTTGGGCGAGCCAGTAGACGATATGCTGGATCGAGTGGGCGAACTGGTGGAGTTAAGTCCACGTGATCGTCGTCGATTCAAGCAGAACGTCGCGCAAAACAGTCGATATTCCGAAATTCTACTACGCAACAACCTGAGCGATGATGAAGCCGCCTGGTTCTCTGCCCATGCCTTCAAATTCCCCGGCGTGACCCTGCAAGCCCGTTGGGTACGCGAGTACCCGCAGGGCGAGGCGGCGGCGCATGTGCTGGGTTATGTGGGCCGTATTTCCGAGGGTGATCAGCAGCGTCTGGAAGAAACCGGGCAAACCGGTAACTACCGTGGCACGCAGGTCATTGGCAAAAAAGGGATCGAGAAAACCTGGGAAAAGACCCTGCACGGTCGCACGGGCATCGAGGAAGTGGAAGTAGCTGCCTCGGGCCGTCCGGTACGGACCTTGAGCCGCGTGGACCCCGTACCGGGTGCCAGCTTGCGTTTGTCGCTGGATATTGGCTTGCAGAAAATGGCGGAAGCCCTGTTCAAAGGACGACGCGGTGCCTTGGTGGCGATTGAGCCCAGCACCGGCGAAGTGCTGGCCTTTGTGTCGGCCCCGTCTTTTGACCCGAACCTGTTTATTGACGGGATCGACGTAGAGAACTGGCGCAAGTTGAACGACTCGCCCGATCATCCGCTGATTAACCGTCCGCTGTACGGCACCTATCCTATCGGCTCGACCTACAAGCCGTTTGTGGCCTTGGCCGCTTTGGAAACAGGCAAGCGCAAGGCGACGGATCGTATTTCCGACCCTGGCTACTTTGAGTTTGGTGGTCAGCGTTTCCGTAACGCGGGTGGGGCCGTGTATGGCTCTACCGATATGCACCGCGCTCTGGTGGTGTCCTCCGATACCTACTTCTACTCTTTGGGCCCGGAAATCGGCGTTGATAATCTGCACGACTTCATGAAGCAGTTTGGCTTTGGCCAGCACACCGGCATTGATCTGGATGGCGAGCGCCAAGGCATTCTGCCTTCTACTGAATGGAAACGTCAGGCCTACAAAAAACCGGCCCAACAGCGCTGGTATGCCGGGGAAAGTATCTCGGTGGCGGTGGGGCAGGGCTATAACTCCTTTACCGTGCTGCAACTGGCTCATGCGACTGCCGTGCTGGCCAGCAACGGCATTGTGCGTCCCCCGCATCTGGTCACCCAGACCTTGAGCCCTCACGACCCTGAAATTGAACAGCCCGTGCGTATTGATGCCAAGCTGATTCCCCTGAAGCAGGCCAATGTGGATGTGGTCAAACGCGCCCTGGTGGATGTGGTGCGTCTGGGTACGGCTCGTCGCGCCTTTGCGGGTGCGGCTTATCAGGCTGCCGGTAAAACGGGGACGGCACAGGTCTTTAGCTTGCGCGGTGCCAAATACAACGCCAACGCCATTGATGAGCGTCTGCGCGATCACGCCTTGTTCATGTCCTACGCCCCGGCAGACAACCCCAAAATTGCTGTCGCCCTGATCGTGGAAAACGCAGGTTGGGGTGGTTCGGTTGCAGCACCGATTGTGCGCAAGGTCTTTGATTACTGGTTGGTGGAACGAGGGCAGATGCAATGAAGCGACTTTTGCAACTGGGCCTGAGAGCCATCACCGCCTTTGACTGGCCCTTGCTGCTTTTGCTGGTGCTGATGGCTGCGCTGGGCATGACAGTCATGCATTCCGCGGTAGGTGGTACGGACTGGCGCTTTGCCGATCAGGTACGTAATTTCCTGCTGGCCTTTGGTGTGATGTGGCTGGCTGCTCTGATACCCCCCAGCTTGTGGATGAAGCTGGCTCCGGTGGTGTATTCGATCGGGGTGGTGCTGCTTCTGGGGGTGGAGTTCTTTGGTGAAACCAGCAAGGGCGCAACGCGCTGGCTGGACCTGGGGGTGGCCCGTATTCAGCCTTCGGAAATGCTCAAGATATCCGTGCCCTTGATGCTGGCCTGGTATTTCCACCGCTATCAGCGGCCCAAGATGAGTCTGCTGGACTTCATGGTGGCGGGCATCTTGCTGATGATTCCTTTCCTGCTGATCGTGCGTCAGCCGGACTTGGGCACGGCTTTGCTGGTCTTTGCGGCCGGTTTCTGCGTGATTTACTTTGCAGGCCTGTCCTTCAAGCTGATTGTGCCGATTGTGGTGGTGCTGGTGCTGGGCATCAGTGCCTTGCTGTACTACGAAGACTATATCTGCGTACCTGACCTTGATTGGGTGGTGCTGCACGACTACCAGAAGCACCGGGTCTGCACGCTGCTGAACCCTGGTAGTGACCGTCTGGGCAGAGGTTTTCACACCATCCAGTCCATGATTGCGATCGGCTCGGGTGGTGTTTACGGCAAGGGTTACATGATGGGCACCCAGTCCCATCTGGACTTCGTGCCCGAGCGTACAACCGACTTTATTTTCGCGGTGTTTGCTGAAGAGTTCGGTCTGTATGGCGGCATCATGCTGCTGGTGCTGTATGCCTTGCTGATTCTGCGTGGCCTGTCGATTGCTGCCGTGGCCCACACCCAATTCAGCCGTTTGCTGGCTGGCTCCATGTCCATGATGCTATTCGTCTATGTATTCGTGAACATAGGCATGGTGACGGGGATTCTGCCCGTGGTGGGCGTGCCTTTGCCTTTCCTGAGTTATGGCGGTACAGCCTTGATGACCTTGGGCGTGGCCTGCGGGATGCTGATGAGTATCAGCAACGATAAGCCAGCGCGGCCTGCTTAGTGCCGCTTACCCCGGGTTACACCGGGGGCTTGGTATCAACTCAGAAGTAATTGCTCACTATCTTTGCTCTGGTACAAGCCCAGTAGCAACTTGCGTATGGGCGCAGGCAAAGCGGTCTGCTCCAATGCTTCATGATCCTGCCATTGTTGACCTGCCACTGGCTCGGCCAACACAGACTCATCGACGTGCAGCAGCCAAGGCGTGATGTGCAGCTTGAAGTGTGAAAACACGTGCTGGAAAGAGGCCAGGGCAATGGCTTCTTCATTGGACCAATGCAGTGCTGCCGTTTGCAGACTCACGGCATCCTCGAATTGAGGCAGGGTCAGCAGACCACCCCAAATACCCTTGTCGGGTCGTTGCTCCAGCAAGACCTGCCCATTCAGCTCCAGAATCAGCATATGCGCATAGCGTTCATCCTGGCGGATACGCTCTTTGGGGCTGGGCAGCTCGGACTGTGCCTGGTGCGTGTGGGCATAGCAGTCGCTTTGCAGCGGACAGAGACTACAGGTGGGCTTGCTACGCGTACAGCATTGCGAGCCCAGGTCCATCAGCCCTTGGGTGTAAGCCGCCATATCCAGGCTTGCAGGGGCAAGTTCCACCACTTCATCGGCCTTGGCCCACAAGGTGTTTTCCACGGCCTTTTTCTGCGTGGGTCCATAGATCCCGAAGTAGCGCGTGAACACACGTTTCACGTTGCCGTCCATGATGGGGCTGCGTTCCCCAAAACAGAAGGCGGCGATGGCACAGGCGGTAGAGCGTCCTATGCCGGGTAAGGTCGCCAGATCTGTGGCATTGCCCGGAAAACTGCCACCCCATTTTTCCATGACCTCGCGGGCACAGCGGTGCAAGTTGCGGGCGCGGGCGTAGTAGCCCAAACCGGCCCAATAGGGCATGACTTCGTCCTGCTCGGCAGCGGCCAGATCCTTGACGGTAGGGAAGCGCTCCAGAAAGCGCTCGTAATAACCCAAGACGGTGGCGACCTGGGTTTGCTGCAACATGATTTCGGAAAGCCAGACGCGGTACGGGTCTTGCGTGTTCTGCCAGGGGAGGTGGTGGCGGCCGGAGGTTTTTTGCCAGGCCACCACTTTTTCGGCCAGATCTTGGGGACGGGGTTCAGGAAGTGACATCAATATTGGGTACTACGGGTAACAGACCAGCGAGCCGCCAGGGCGCCCAGAATGGCGACCAAAATAGCAGCTGTCAGCAAAAGAGAAAATTCCGGCAGCCGGAGCGTCAGCTGGACGCCATAGCTTTGGGCCAGACTGGATAAGGCTTTGTTCAGGGGAGTCAGTGCCAGCAAGGCCAGACCGCAGGCCAGGGCGCTGGCAAGCAGGCCGGTTAGCGCACCCATGTACAGGAAGGGGCGGCGTACAAAGGCTTCGGTCGCGCCGACCAGACGGGCCACGGCAATTTCTTCGCGCTGGTTCAGGGCTTGCAGACGGACGGTATTGAACACGGTGGCAATCACCACCACGCCCACGCCCGCCATCAGAATCCATAAGCCAATACGGATAAAGCTCAGAATCGCGGCCAGACGCTGCACCCATTCGCTATCCAGCAGCACGCTATCCACGCCCTCGCGGCCTTGCAACGTCTTGGCCAGGGTGTCGGCACGTGTCACCAGATCCGGGGTTTCATGCAGGGTCAGCACAATGGCGTGCGGCAAGGGATTGCTGGGCAAAGCGCCCAAGGCGTCTGTCCAACTGGGGTTGCTCTGCAATTGCTTAAGCGCTTGTTCCTTGCTGACCAGCCTGATCTGGGCCAACTCAGTTTGAAATTCCTTGCCTACCGCCTGACTGAAGGCTTGCGCTTGCTCCAGCGTGCTGTTCTGCTTCATGAACACCGTCATTTCGGGCGAAGTGGGAATCTCGCGCACAACGGGTTGGGCAGCCAGCAAGATACTGGCTCCCAGAACCGGCACAGCCAGGGTCAAGGCAATGACCAGCAGGTTGGACAAGGAGGAGAAGGGCTGCACTCTCAGGCGGCGCAGGGCCACCAGAAAGGCGTATTGGTGATGACGCAGCCAGGTTCTCATGCCAGCACTCCTGGGTGATCGGAAAAGCGGCCGTCCTGAATCAGCAGGGTTCGACGCGCATAGCGTGCCATCAAATTCAGATCGTGCGAAGCAATCAAGGTGGTGACACCCACCCGGTTAAAGTCCATCAATACATCCATGATGCGTTTGGCGTTATCGGCGTCCAAATTGGCGGTTGGTTCGTCGGCAATCAAAATAGCCGGGCGATTCACAATAGCGCGGGCAATAGCCAGCCGTTGCTGCTCACCACCGGACATTTCCACCGGCTTCAAATCTTCTTTACCGCGCAGACCCACTTTTTCCATGGCGGCGCGAGCACGTGCCTGGGCAGTGCTGGGCTCCAGGCCCATGACGGCCAAGGGCAGCAGCACATTGGCCAGGGCGCTGCGGTCTTGCAGCAGGTGCGTATCCTGTAAAACCACGCCTACCGCGCGTCGCAGATAAGGCCGGGCGCGGGCAGGCAGCTTGTCCAGCCTGTGCCCGTTGACTTGGACCGAGCCACGGCTAGGCAGCTCCAGGCCCCCGATCAGACGCAATAAAGTGGATTTACCTGCTCCCGATGGGCCGGACACAAAAATGAATTCGCCGTCATCAATGCGAAAATTAATGTCGGCTAGAATATTTTTACTGCGGCCATACGATTTAAAAACGTGTTGGAACTCGATCATCGCGACGCACAATTAAAGAGGAATCTGCTTGAAAAGCCCCTATGGAATGACCGCAGGGGCCCGCATGAAAATGTCGGCGTAGGTAAAAGTATTCGTCAGACTGTTAGAGGGAAACCCCCGATTTGTGTTTGCACAGACTGGCTCTACGATTGGACACCACAGCTTAGCTGCAATTGTAATCTGCATCCATTTACCAAAAGTAAACAGGAGGTGATATTCCATGACCTTAGTGAAAACCATTGCATGTAGTGTTGCGTTGATGGCCCTGGCCGCTAATGCACAAGCAGGTGAAACCCTGGACTCGGTGAAGAAGAAAGGCTTTGTTCAGTGTGGTGTCTCAACCGGTATTGCAGGATTCTCGCTGGCAGACAGTAAGGGCGTCTGGTCCGGCATTGACGTGGACATGTGCAGTGCGATCGCCGCTGCTGTTTTTGGGGATGCCAAAAAATACAAGGTCACGCCCTTGACCACTCAGCAGCGCTTTACCGCCCTGCAATCGGGTGAAGTCGATGTGCTGACTCGTAACACCACCGCGACGATCTCTCGCGATACAACTCTGGGTTTGGTCAGCACTGGCATTAACTACTATGACAGCCAGGGTGTGATGGTGAAAAAATCCCTGGGCGTGAAAAGCGCCAAGGAGCTGGATGGGGCCGCTGTGTGCGTGCAGCCTGGCACCACGACCGAGCTGAACCTGGCGGACTGGTTCCGTGGTCAGGGTATCAAGTTCAATCCTGTGGTGATCAACAACCCTGAAGAAGCCATGCGCTCCTTTACCTCCGGCCGGTGCGATGGCTTTACCAGCGATAAATCCCAGCTGGCAGCCATGCGTGCCGCTCAGGCTACACCGGACGAGTTCGACATCCTGCCCGAGGATTTCTCCAAAGAGCCGCTGGGCCCATTCGTGCGTCAGGGCGACGAGGACTGGTTCACCCTGGTGCGCTGGACTCTGAACGCCATGCTGGAAGCTGAGGAATATGGCATTACCAGCGCGAACGTGGATGAAAAGACCAAGAGCGATAACCCGAACATTCAGCGTATTCTGGGCGTGTCCGGCGAGCTAGGCAAAGGTCTGAAGCTGGATAACAAGTGGGCCTACAACATAATTAAACAGGTCGGCAATTACGGCGAAAGCTTCGAGCGTAATCTGGGTAAATCGACGGCATTGAAGCTGGATCGCGGTTTGAATGCACAATGGCGTGACGGTGGTGTGATGTACGGCTGGCCAGTGCGTTAAGATTTCGGTCTTCACTGTTTGTTCTTGCGTCTGGCTTCGGCCAGACGCGCGCCACCTCGCAGGGCTACGCGTAGTGCTGCATCCATGGGTTTTACGCTATGGCACAAAATACACCTGCCGCGCCAGCCCCCCCTAAACGGCGCCTGTCCTGGAATGATCCGTTCACACGCGGCATTATTTACCAGGTGCTGATTCTGGGTGTGCTCGGTTTTTGTGTGTGGTATCTGGTCTCCAATACCCTGCACAATTTGGCTGTTCGCAATATTTCTACAGGCTTTGACTTCCTGAATCGAGAGGCAGGCTTCGCCATTGGCGAGTCGGCGCTGCCGTATACGCCCTCGGATACGTATGGGCGGGCCATTCTGGTCGGCCTGGTCAATACGCTGAAAGTCGCGGTGATCGGCATTGTTGCTGCTACCGTGTTTGGCACCTTGCTGGGCATCGCACGCTTGTCCAAGAACTGGCTGGTTTCCCGGCTGGCTGGCTTGTACGTGGAAGTGATGCGTAACGTGCCTTTGCTGCTGCAACTGTTCTTCTGGTACGCCCTGATTACCGAGACCTTGCCCGGACCGCGGCAGGCTTTGAATCCGCTAGGCGGCGTATTTTTATCGAATCGTGGTTTGAAGCTGCCCACCTTGCAGGGCGATGGCATGGACTGGATCTTCATGGGTCTGGGGCTTGCCGTGGTGCTGTGGGTTTTGATGGCGCACTGGGCGCGTCGTCGTCTGGAAAAAACCGGCCGTCCTTTCCCCACCATTCGCTTTGGCATTTTGCTGCTTGTTCTGATGCCGGCTCTGGCTTTGCTGATCAGCCCCGAGCCCTTGGCGCTGGATGTGCCGCGTCTGCAAGGTTTCAACTTTGTCGGGGGCGTGACCTTATCGCCTGAATTTGCCGCCTTGCTGGCCGGTTTGATCACCTATACCTCGGCCTTTGTGGCCGAAGTGGTGCGCTCCGGTATTCAGGCTGTGGGCAAAGGGCAGTGGGAAGCGGCACAGGCACTGGGCCTGTCCCGTGGCCGCATGATGCGTCTGGTGGTTCTGCCCCAGGCATTGCGCGTGATTGTGCCGCCCATGACCAGCCAGTACTTGAACCTGACAAAAAACAGCTCTCTGGCCGTGGCCATTGGCTATCCCGATATTGTTTCTGTGGTGAACACCACCTTGAACCAGACAGGGCAGGCGATTGAAGGCATCCTGATCATCATGGCGGCTTACCTGACGGTCAGCTTGTCGATCTCGATCTTCATGAACTGGTACAACAACCGTATTGCTTTGGTGGAGCGCTAAATGAGTCATACGCCTACATCCACCGTAAGCGGGCCACCGCCACTGCAGCGGGGCACCCTGGGCTGGCTGCGCCAGAACCTGTTTTCCTCTCCCCTGAACGCCATTTTGACGGCGCTGTCGGCCTGGCTGCTCCTGATGACCGTGCCGGCCATGATCGACTGGCTGTTCATCAAGGCTAATTTCGATGCGCAAACCGCGCAGGATTGTCGGGCCAGTGCGGGTGCGTGCTGGGCTTTCATCCGTGAAAAGCACCGTCTGATCCTGTTTGGCATCTATCCCTATGACGAGCAGTGGCGGCCCTTGCTGGCCTCCATCCTGCTGACCTTGCTGATCGTGTGCAGCTGCGTGCGCTGGTTCTGGAAGCCCTGGCTGCCCTTGATGTGGCTGGTCGGCCTGACCGTCGTGGGTATTCTGATGTGGGGTGGTGTGCTGGGCCTGAGCTATGTGGAAAACAGCCTGTGGGGCGGTTTGCCGCTGACCTTGATTCTGGCCACCTTCGGCATCGCTTTCGCTTTTCCTTTGGGCTTGTTGTTGGCCCTGGGGCGTACCTCGCGCTTGCCGGCCGTCAAGGCGGTCTGCGTGGTCTACATCGAACTGATTCGTGGCGTACCGCTGATCAGCTTGCTGTTCATGTCCTCGGTGATGCTGCCTTTGTTCATGCCCGAGGGCTTTAACATCGACAAGCTGCTGCGTGCCCAGATCGCCATCATTCTGTTTGCGGCGGCGTATATCGCGGAAACCGTGCGGGGCGGCTTGCAGGCCATTCCCAAAGGACAGTACGAAGGGGCGGCCTCGCTGGGTCTGAGCTACTGGCGCACCATGCGGCAGATCATTTTGCCGCAGGCCCTCAAGATCGTGATCCCGCCACTGGTAGGCATCTTCATTTCCCTGTTCAAGGACACCTCTCTGGTCGTGATCATCGGTATTTTCGATCTGACCCAGGCGGCCAAAGTGGCCCTGGCCGATGCGGCTTGGCGCGGCTTTAGCCGGGAAGCCTATCTGTTCATCGCACTGATTTATTTTGTGTTCTGCTACTCCATCTCTCGCTACAGTCGTTCGCTGGAGCGACGTTTGCAAACGGGTTATGAACGCTGACACAGGTAGCAAAGCCTTGGCTAATACCAAGCGCTTTGCTGGCCAGACAAGGAGTTTTGCATGGCAGACGCCATTATTCAGCTAAAGAACGTCAATAAATGGTACGGGCAGTTCCATGTGCTGCGCGATATCAATCTGGATGTGGCCCCCGGCGAGCGCATCGTTATTTGCGGGCCCTCGGGTTCGGGCAAGTCCACCCTGATTCGGTGTATCAACCGCCTGGAAGAGCACCAGAAAGGGCAGATTATTGTGTCGGGTGAAGAGCTCACCAACGACGTGCGTCAGGTCGAGGCCATTCGGCGCGACGTGGGCATGGTGTTTCAGCACTTCAACCTGTTTCCGCACCTGACCGTGATGGAAAATCTGACCTTGGGACCGATGTGGGTGCGTCGCAAGACCAAGGCCCAGGCTCAGGAGCTGGCCATGAAGTATCTGGAGCGCGTCCGCATTCCAGAGCAGGCCAACAAGTATCCCGGACAGCTTTCGGGTGGACAACAACAGCGCGTCGCCATTGCACGTTCCTTGTGCATGGAGCCTAAAATCATGCTGTTCGACGAGCCGACCTCGGCCCTGGACCCGGAAATGGTCAAGGAAGTGCTGGAAGTCATGGTCGAGCTGGCCCATACCGGCATGACCATGCTGTGCGTGACCCACGAGATGGGTTTTGCGCGTAAAGTGGCTGATCGGGTCATTTTTATGGATCAGGGCGAAATCATCGAGCAAAATACGCCTGATGAGTTCTTTGACTCGCCACGCAGTGAAAGAACGCGCGAGTTCTTAAGCCAGATCATTCATTAAGGATCGGTGGCTGCTCTGTATGGGCTGCCTTGTGCAGCCCATATGCATTTTTATTTCAAGGAAAAAAGTGATGTTTCGAGTCTGTAAGTGGCTGCTGGCTGTCTCTGGTGTTGCGGCCGTCATGGCTGCCCCGGCTGTAATGGCAGAGGATGCTTATCCTTCCAAACCTATCCAGTTTGTGGTGCCTTACCCACCGGGCGGTCCTTTGGATAGCATGGCTCGCTTGCTGGCTGAACGTGTCAAAGGCGATCTGGGCACGGTTGTGGTGGAGAACAAGTCAGGTGCTGGTGGCAATATTGGTGCCAGCATCGTGGCCAAGGCCGCTCCGGACGGTTACACCCTGATGATGGGTGCGGTGGCGATCAACTCCATCAATCCCTGGCTGTACAAGACCGTGCCTTTTGACCCGGTCGAGAGCTTTGCGCCTATCGCCCTGGTTGCCTCGGTGCCTAACATCCTGATCGTGAACAAAGAGTTTGCCGAGCAAAACAAGATTGCTTCGGTGCAGGATCTGATCAGCTACGCCAAAGAGCATCCCGGTCAAATGAACTTTGCATCGGGCGGT
Organism: Alcaligenes faecalis; assembly: GCF_009497775.1. Classification (NCBI taxonomy): domain Bacteria; kingdom Pseudomonadati; phylum Pseudomonadota; class Betaproteobacteria; order Burkholderiales; family Alcaligenaceae; genus Alcaligenes; species Alcaligenes faecalis. The sequence continues at coordinate 3,492,310 of NZ_CP031012.1, read as the reverse complement.
AATGGCAGTGCTGGTCATCTGGCTGGTGAAGTCCTGAACACCCGAGCCCAGATCAATTCCGTGCACGTTCCTTACGCCGGTGCCAACCCTGCCAAGACGGCTTTGCTGGCAGGCCAAGTGCATTTCATGTTCGACAACCTGGCTTCGGCGGCGCCGTTGATCAAGGCAGATACCGTCAAGGCCTTGGCTGTGACGACTCTGGAGCGTTCCAGCTTCCTGCCTGACGTTCCCACCATGGAACAGGCTGGCGTGAAGCCTTTTGACCTGGGCACCTGGTTTGGTGTGTTTGCTACTGGCGGTACGCCACAGCCCGTTCTGGACAAGCTGTATGCCGCTTACTCCAAGGCTTTGATGGATCCAGCCGTGCGTGAAGCATTGGCCACCATGGGTTCTGATGTGCAGCCTGGCACCATGGCTGAATTCAGCGAGCTTGTCAGCAGTGATCTGAAGAAGTACAAAGAAGTCGTTGCCGACTCGGGCGCCGAGTTGTTCTAAGCTTTCAAGGACTTAGCCCCCAGGCAATCAGTGGCTTACGTTGATCTGGTCGCTGGCAAGATCAAGAATTGTTAAAGAAGGCAGTGAAGTCTGTTTTGAAGTACCTGCTTGCGGTGCCTCTTGCTAGTATTAGAGGCATTCAAGCGGTCCTGGTACTTAATTTGAGATTACGGAGCCAATAATGACAATTTCCATTCGTTCTGCAAAATTAGCAGCATGTGCTGGTGCTCTTTCCCTCTTGGCCGCTTGCGGCACAATGGACAATATGAGCACAGGCGGTCGCACCGCAGTGGGTGCGGGTGGTGGCGCTGCTGTGGGGGCTGGTATTGGGGCCTTGATTGGCGATAGCAGCAAGGCAGCCATGATCGGTGCAGGTATCGGTGCACTGGCTGGTGGTATTGCGGCGTATAACTGGTCTGGCATCAAGAAGGATGTGCAGCAGTCGGGTGCCACTGGCTTGGGTGTGGATGTCACTGAAATGCCGGACGGCAGCTTGCGGGTCAATATCCCAAGCAGCGTGTCTTTTGATACTGGCCATTATCAGTTGAAGCCTGCTTTGCTGCCTGTTCTGGATAGTGTGGCTCGTGCCATGAATCAGCATCCAGAGTTGCGTGCCAAGGCTGTCGGTCATACCGATAGCACAGGGTCGGCACAGACCAATCAGACTTTGTCGGTTAACCGCGCAAGCGCTGTGACGAATTACCTGACGCAGCAAGGTGTGGGGCAAGGTCGTTTGATGGTTGAAGGCCGTGGCCCGAATGCTCCTATTGGTGATAATGCGACGGCTGAAGGCCGTGCCATGAACCGCCGCGTGGAGTTGTATCTGTACGCTCCGCAGAAGTAAGTCTCTGCTTCTTGCACACTCTCGGGTGTGCTGACAAAAGGCCCGGTTTTTTAGCCGGGCTTTTTTTATGTCTGATCGAAGGTGCTGAAACGGTTTTAGGGCAGTATTCTCTGCCTGCTGCCTGGTGTTAGCTGAGAGCTGTCAACTGACGGTTATCCGTCGTCGTTGAGGACATTACCGTTGCTTGGGAGTCAGCGCTGATTATTGAGTAGAACCAGGTAGTGAGCACGCCCTTGGGGGCGGTGGGGACCCGGAGGGGCTTGAGCACTTGCCGGTGCTGCGCACCGGTCCCCTTGTCGAGGACATCATCCGGGCGCACTCTGAACTCGCGGGGTGGTTCGTCCCCCGGACGAACCACAAGCGCCCCGCTCAAACAGCAGAGTGCTTGCACCCCGGATGATGCCCCCGCCTGCGGCAAGTACTCTGAATCGCCCCTCCGGGTCCCCACCGCCCCCAAGGGCTCATACCGTGGCTATTCAAGAAATCATGTATTGAGGGTCTGGGTCTGGGTCTGGGTCTGAGATCTGGGATCTGAGGTTTTAGGTTTGAGTTTTGATGTGTGACGTCTGAGGTGAAAGGTCCGAGGTGGAAGGTCGGAGGTCAGAGATTCGACGCAGGTCAGAAAAGTACCACACGCCATTCAAGGATGCAGTTTGACCTGTCCAGAAGAAAACGATTGTGAGCCAGTTGAGCCTAGCGTCAGGGTGTCCGGGCGGTTCAGAGGGTTTGCCGCGGTCGGGAGATAGAGTAGGGGTGCAAGCATCCTGTTGTTTGAGCCGGACGCTTGTACTTGGTCCGGGGGACCAAGTACCCGGCGAGTTCAGGATGCGCCCGTAGCTATCTCCTGACAAGGGCACCGGTGCGCAGCGCCGGCAAACACTCAGCCCGGACACCCTGACGCTAGGCTCAACTGGCGTCTCCTGCAACGATCTCTTCTGACTGGCGAACCTCGCTTTCCTATAAATAAAGTGACGAAGCCCCCAAAAAGAAAAAGCCCCAGGCAGAAAGAATCCACCCAGGGCTTTACCCCATCAAGGCCTGATCAAACAAAGATCATGTTCACACCCAGGCCCGTGTTCAACAAAGCATCAAGCCTCCTGATACAGCTTGCTGCCCTGCTGAACAAACTGCACAGACATCTCCTTCATTCCTCGATCCACAGCGGACTGCTCATCCAGACCGTTAGCCTTGGCATAGTCCCGTACATCCTGCGAGATCTTCATGCTGCAGAACTTGGGCCCACACATGGAGCAGAAGTGCGCTACTTTCATCGAGTCTTTAGGCAAAGTCTCGTCGTGGAATTCACGCGCTGTATCCGGGTCCAGACCCAGATTGAATTGATCATCCCAACGGAATTCAAAGCGCGCCTTGGACAAGGCATTGTCCCGGAATGCCGCCGAAGGATGCCCCTTGGCCAAGTCCGCTGCATGTGCCGCGATCTTGTACGTGATGATGCCGTCCTTCACATCCTTCTTGTTCGGCAAGCCCAGATGCTCCTTGGGCGTCACATAGCACAGCATCGCCGTACCTTGCCAGGCAATCATCGCCGCACCCAAACCGGAAGTGATGTGATCGTAGCCCGGTGCAATGTCTGTAGCCAAAGGCCCCAAAGTATAGAAGGGGGCCTCATGACAGTGCTCCAGCTGCAACTGCATGTTCTCTGGAATCAGATGCAAAGGCACATGACCAGGACCTTCAATCATGACCTGAACATCATGCTTCCACGCAACCTGAGTCAACTCGCCCAAGGTACGCAGTTCCGCGAATTGCGCCTGATCATTGGCATCGTAGCCCGAACCGGGACGCAAGCCATCACCTAGCGAGAAAGCCACGTCGTACTGCTTCATGATCTCGCAGATGTCCTCGAAATACTCGTACAAGAAGCTTTCGCGGTGATGCGCCAGACACCACTTCGCCATGATGGAACCACCACGCGAAACAATGCCTGTCATGCGGCTGGCCGTCATGGGAATGAAGGGCAAACGCACACCGGCGTGAATCGTGAAGTAGTCCACACCTTGCTCGGCCTGCTCAATCAGGGTGTCGCGGAAAATATCCCAGGTCAGATCCTCGGCAATGCCGCCGACCTTTTCCAGTGCCTGGTAAATAGGCACCGTACCGACGGGCACCGGCGAGTTCCGAATAATCCACTCGCGTGTCTCATGGATGTTCTTGCCCGTGGACAAATCCATGATGGTGTCTGCACCCCAGCGAATCGCCCAGGTCATTTTCTCGACCTCTTCGCCAATGGTGGAACCCAGGGCCGAGTTACCAATATTGGCGTTGATCTTCACCAGGAAATTGCGGCCGATAATCATGGGCTCGGTTTCCGGGTGGTTGATATTGGCGGGCAAAATGGCTCGGCCACGCGCAATCTCATCACGAACAAACTCGGGTGTGACCGTGGTGGGCAAGCTGGCACCGAAACCTTGACCAGGGTGTACCTTGGTCAGGCGACGAGCCATCTCTTCACCTTGTGGACCGCTGGCGCGCAAACTTTCAATGTATTGCTCGCGTCGCAGGTTTTCCCGAATCGCCACAAACTCCATTTCGGGAGTGATGATGCCGCGCCGCGCGTAATGCATTTGCGTGACATTGGCACCTGAAATGCTGCGTCGGGGCTGACGCTTCAATTCAAAGCGCAAAATGTCCAGTTCCGCGTCGGCCTGGCGGGCCTGACCGTACTGGCTATTGAGTCCTGCCATCAACTCGGTGTCCTTGCGCTCGCTGATCCAGGCTTGGCGTAGCGGGGGCAGGCCTTTGCGAATATCGATCTGTACCGAGGGGTCTGTGTAAGGACCGCTGGTGTCATAAACGCTTAAGGGAGGATTCGGCTCGGCGCCGAAGTGGCTGGGCGTATCAGCCAGGGAGATTTCCCGAAAAGGCACACGCAGATCAGGCCGTGAGCCGGTTTGGTAGGTTTTTCGGGAGTTGGGTAATGGCTGGATCGCAGCCGGGTCTACGCTGGCCGCTGTGGCCGTAAAAGAAGGGGTTTTGCTTGTCATTGCAGCTCCAAAGAAATGGTGGAGCCGATATAGGAAGAAGTGCCGTGCAGGCATTGCACCTGTGGCACACGCTCCCAGCATCGGCATTATCCGTACTGGTACGAGGGTTTATCTCAACCCGCCAAATGGCGAGTACCCCTGCGTGCTGACAAGTATAGGTATCTTGGCGCTGCTTGTGGACGTATAAGGCTTATTTTCTTTTCATACCGTTGAGCAGGTGACGGATGGTTTGATCCAGATGGTCACGCTCTTTAGGTGGCAAAGCCACAATCTCGTCCACGGAAAAGCGGTTGAAAGGCCAGGTCACAATCGGTGGGCCTTCGCCGGAGTCTTGCAAGGTGGCTGCATGGGCTGCACTCAGCTCCATATTGCCCAGCCCGTTTTTTAGCCATTGGGCGCTGATATTCAGAGCTTTGGCCAGATCCAGAATTTCGCGCGCGTCACGCCGCGTGCCACTCTCGTAATTGGAGATGGCGCTTTGGCTGAGGTTGCACAGACGAGCCAGTTCGGCTTGGGAAAAGCCGCGTTGCAGGCGGGCGTGGCGGAGGCGATCAGAGAAGTGTTTCACAGTACAGATTGTTCATGGAACGCCCTGCACGATGGTTTTGAGTAAAAATGTCGTATGTGATAAAACTGTCCAGCTCAATAAGCTGAATGAAGCAAAGAGAAGCTTAAGATGGGTGCAGCACCAGATTTGTCAGCCTCAAGCCTGTGCCAAGAGCTTGAATACCAGTGGTGCTTGATGGTCTGGGCGGTTTCGGTGGATAGAAAAAAAGCCGGGCCTAGCGCTTTTTCATGCCGTCCAGTAAATGACGCAAAGTGCGATCCAGCAAATCACGTTCGCCATCTGCCAAAGCAACCACCTCATCGACGGAAAACAGACGGAAGGGCCAGGTAACAATGGGAGGGCCATCCTGGGGTTCGGACAGTGTGTAGCTGTCTTTCGTGAAATCCATCGTGCCGATACCTTTGCGCAACCATAAAGCGCTGACATTCAAGGCTCTGCTCAACTCCAGAATTTCACGTGCGTCTCTACGAGTGCCATTTTCATAATTGGATATGGCGCTCTGGGTCAATCCGCATAGACGTGCCAAATCTGCCTGAGAAAGACCGCGATGTTGACGTGCGTGGCGAAGGCGTTCGGAGAAATGTTTCACACAACAGATTGTTGATGTAAAGCCAAACACGATGGTTTTAATTAAAAATCACAGTCGTGATTTATACTGTCCGGCATAGTCATCAGATGTCATTATAGTTAAGGTATCAACTATGTCGGTTGCAAATGAAATTGCTGGCGGTCCTGTTGTGCTGTACTTGGCCACTGCTATCCCTGATCGAAGCTTACTAGAACAAAAAATTCAGGCTCTGGCGGAACGTGGTTATCGTCTTATTTTTTGTCCGGATGCGACGGCTTTATTGCAGTTGGCCCAAACGCGGGGCCGTTATGCGGGTTCGGTATGTATTGCTTGGTTGGGTGGGGCCTTGGCGGAAATCTGCTCGGCAGCCGTGCGCTTGCGCATGTTGTGTCCGCAAATTGGAATCCTGATGCAGTCCGACGCAACGGACTCGGCCATGCTGCAAGCCTTGCATAGCGGCGGGGATCAGTTTTGTCCCAGGGACGCGTCTTTGGAGTTGCTGGCAGCCAGTTTGCACAGCTTGCAGCGGCGCATGATGCAAATGCCCATCATCCCCGAACCGTCGGTAACTCAGGAATGGGTGCTGGATCAGGAGGGCTGGGCCTTGATATCGCCCGTGGGTATCTCGTTTAGCCTGACCAGCACGGAGCGCGCCTTTATTGTCCGCTTGCTGCGTGAGGAAGATCGCCGGGCCAGTCATTACGAGCTGATGCGAGCCGTCGCCAGTAAAACGGATGTGATCAGCAATCCGCCCGGTGCCTTGCATATCAATCGCCTGGGGGTTCTGGTCAGCCGTATGCGGCGCAAATTCAACCAGGGTGGGACGGTGTTGCCTATCCGCTCGATTCATAACTGGGGCTATATGTTTGCCGCCAATTGCCAGTTGCTGGCCGAGTCCACGCGTCATTAGGGCAGGGCAGTTGAAAAAGGCCCTGTCGGTCAAACCGGCAGAGCCTTTGTTCTTGCTGCGAGGGCAGGGGCTTAGTAGTAGCGCTGCACCGACAAGTCGTCTGAACGGATGGCAGGCTCTTTGTTGCTGATCAGGTCAGCCAGCAGTTGCGCACTGCCGGTAGCCAAGGTCCATCCCAGCGTACCGTGGCCGGTGTTCAGGAACAGGTTGGAGTAGCGGCTGCGGCCCACAATCGGGGTGCTGTCCGGCGTCTTGGGACGCAGGCCGGTCCAGAAATGCAGGTCTGCGTCGCTTTGATAGCTGCCGGGGAACAGGTCGTTCAAGACCATCAGCAAGGTCTGCTCACGGCGGGGATTCAGGCGCTTGTTAAAGCCCACTACCTCGGCCATGCCGCCCACACGAATGCGGTTGTCAAAGCGGGTCAGGGCGATCTTGTAGCTTTCATCCAGCAAAGTGGATTGAGGCGCGCGCGAGGCGTCCGCAATCGTGGCGGTAATGGAGTAGCCCTTCAAAGGGTAGACCGGGATGGCTTGCAGGTCTTTCATCAGACCCGTAGACCAGGAACCCAAGGCCACCACGTAAGCATCGGCGGTCAGCAGACCGTCGGAGCTTTGCACGCCGCTGATCTCCGTGCCATTGCTGTGAATGCGCTGAATGTTCTGGTTCCAGCGGAACTCCACGCCTTCCTGTTCAGCCAGCTCGCTAAGGCGACGGGTGAACATCTGGCAGTCGCCGGTTTCGTCTTCAGGGAAGCGCAGGCCGCCGCTCAGTTTGTGCTCTACGTGGCGCAGAGCCGGTTCAATTGTGTGCAGCTCAGAAGCAGACAGCAGCTCGTACGGTACACCGGCTTCTTTCAGAACCTCGATGTCGGCTGCAATACCGTCCAGCTGCTTTTGCGTACGGAACAACTGCAAGGTGCCTTGGGCGCGGTGCTCGAATTGAATATCGGTCTGGGCGCGCAGCTCGGCCATGCAGTGACGGCTGTATTCAGCCAGACGCACCATGCGTTCTTTATTGATGGCGTAGCGGTCTGCCGTGCAGTTGCGCCACATGGCCAGCAGCCACTTGATTTGTGTCAGCGTGCCATCCGGTCGGATGGTCAGCGCAGGGTGCTCGTCGAACATCCACTTGATGGCTTTGCGCGGGATACCCGGCGCAGCCCAGGGGCAGGCATAGCCAAAGGACAACTGACCGGCATTGGCAAAACTGGTTTCCAGAGCGGGCCCAGCCATGCGGTCGATGACCGTTACGCTGTGTCCTTGGCGGGCAAGATAATAAGCGCTGGTTACGCCTTCTACGCCAGCACCTAGCACGAGGATCTTCATACGGTTCCTTGGGCGCATCGCCCGAAAGGGGAAGTGTCGCGATCAGGCGCGCAAAGACCGCGCGTACTGTCGCAATTCGATACGTTTTATCCGTCTATTTCAACAGGCGGGCAGGGTAGGGGTCAAGGATTAGTCCTGGTCCGGTGCACTGCGCGGGAACACCATATTGTTGCGGTGGATAAGCTCCGTATCGTGTTCGCTACCCAGCAATTCATTGATCAGGTGGCTGGGCTGGCCCATGATGCGGCGGGTGTCGTCCGAGGAGTAGTTGATCAGACCACGGGCGTATTCCACACCGTGCTTGTCTACGCAAGCCACCACATCACCACGGTCGAATTCGCCCTCTACATGGGTGACACCCACGGGCAGCAGGCTCTTGTGACCATCTACCAGCGCACGTACAGCGCCTTCGTCCAGCGACACGCGACCACGCACACGCAGTTGGTCAACCAGCCAGCGTTGACGAGCCGAGCGCACGGGCAGGGTGGCACGCAGCTCTGTGCCTATGCGTTCGCCTTGCGATAGACGCGATAGCACTTGTTGTTCACGGCCCGACGCAATAATGGTGTGGCCACCGCTTTGCGCAGCGCGCTTGGCGGCCAGAATTTTGGTGATCATGCCGCCGGTGCCGATATTGCTGCCCGAGCCGCCTGCCATGGCTTCCAGTGTTGGGTCGCCTGCTTGTCCCAGCGAGATGAACTGCGCATCAGGGTTGCTGCGTGGGTCGGCGCTGTACAGGCCAGCCTGGTCGGTCAGGATAATCAGGGTTTCGGCTTCGATCAGATTGGTGACCAGCGCGCCCAGAGTATCGTTGTCGCCCACACGGATTTCATCCGTGACCACCGTATCGTTCTCGTTCACGATGGGCACCACACCCAGGTCCAGCAAGGTGTTGATGGTGCCACGCGCATTCAGGTAGCGGTGACGGTCTGCCAGGTCTTCATGGGTCAGCAGGATCTGGGCGGTGCGCACACCGTGGCGGGCAAAAGCCACTTCATAGGCTTGAATCAAGCCCATCTGGCCAACGGCTGCCGCCGCTTGCAACTCATTCATGGCCTTCGGTCGGCGCGGCCAGCCCAGGCGGGCCATGCCTTCGGCAATGGCACCGCTGGATACCAGCACCAATTGCTTGCCTTGGGCATGCAGTTGAGCAATCTGGGTAGCCCATTGCTCCACGGCATCCAGGTCAATCCCCTTGCCCTCGTTGGTGACCAGGGACGAACCTACTTTAATAACCAATCGGCGCGATTGTGCAACGGCCGATTCAGAATGAGAAGAGTGCTGCATGACGAGTTCAGAAATCCATCGCTTGGCGTGTAAATAGAGAAAATGCCAGGAGTAGGGCGGTTGGTTCAACCGCGTCTTCCGGGCATTTTGGGGTTCGGTCCTGGAGTCTAAACCCTGGACCTGTGTAGCACGATCAGTCTGGGGCAAACCTCTCGTCGTAAATATGGGTGCCGTCGGCAATATCTTGCTCGATATGCTCTTTGCGGCTTTCTTCGTCCAGCCAGGATTGCAACTGATACACCAGATCCTGCGTACCCACGCCGGTCAGGGCGGAGATGCCAAAGACCGGGCCTTCCCAGTTCAGCTCTTTGAGCAGACGAGCTTTCAGATCTTCGGGGTCGGACACCATATCCAGCTTGTTCAGAACCAGCCAACGGGGCTTGGCGTACAGCTCTTCACTGTACAGACGCAGCTCTTCAACAATAGCGCGTGCTTCTGTTGCCACTTTGGTGACGATATCCTCGTCCGGATCCAGGCTGGATACGTCCAGCAGATGCAGCAGGATACGGGTGCGGGTCAGGTGGCGCAGGAACAAATGGCCCAGGCCAGCACCTTCGGAAGCACCTTCGATCAGGCCAGGAATATCGGCAACCACAAAGCTGTGTGCTTCGGACGAACGCACCACACCCAGGTTGGGGTGCAAGGTGGTGAAGGGGTAGTCCGCAATGCGAGGCTTGGCGTTGGAAATACGGGTGATCAGCGTGGATTTGCCGGCATTGGGCATACCCAGCAGACCGACATCAGCCAGTACCTTCAGCTCCAGACGCAGCTTGCGATGCTCGCCTTCCTTGCCGTAGGTAAATTGACGCGGGGCACGGTTCACACTGGATTTGAAGTGCAGGTTACCCAAACCACCAGAGCCGCCTTGGGCCAGGGTGATTTTTTCGCCATGACGCTTCATGTCAAACAGCTGCTCGCCGGTTTCTGCGTCAAAAATCATGGTGCCTACGGGCACACGCAGGGTGATGTCCTCACCACCCGCGCCGTATTGGTCGGACCCACGGCCGTTTTCGCCGTTGCGAGCGCGGTGCAGGCGGGCGTAGCGGTAGTCGATCAAGGTGTTGACGTTACGGTCGGCCTCGGCATAAATGCTGCCACCGCGTCCACCGTCGCCGCCATTGGGGCCACCTTTTTCAATAAATTTTTCTCGGCGGAAACTGGCAGCGCCGTTTCCACCTTTGCCTGCGACCACTTCAATGGTCGCTTCGTCTACGAATTTCATGGTGATGAGTGCTGTATAGGTCCAGGGGCCGCAGAACCGTATGGGCTGCTGGTCTGGGAGCAGACCATTTTAAACAAAAACCCCAATTGCTTAGTGTATAGGAGATTGGCTTATCTGCCGGTATGTGCCGTGATAGTGGCCGATTTTTAATCTCTTGCTGTGGCCGTAGGGAGACTGGCTAAGCCGGGTGTGCGGGTTTTCAGGATGGCGCAGGGGCCATGCATAAAAAAAGCCCTGCCTAGGGCGGCAGGGCTTTTTCGCAGCGAGTACGCTTTGATCGGGTGGCTTATTCGCCAGCAACGACCGAAACGGTACGCTTGTTCAGAGCACCAGTGATGGAAAATTTAACTTTGCCATCGACCAGGGAGAACAGGGTGTGGTCTTTACCAATGCCCACGTTCACGCCGGGGTGAAACTGAGTGCCGCGCTGACGAACAATGATGCCGCCAGCCGAAATTACCTGACCGCCGTAGACTTTAACGCCCAGACGTTTGGCCTGTGAGTCACGGCCGTTCCGCGTAGAGCCGCCGCCTTTCTTCTGTGCCATTTCTTTAGCTCCTAGATGAAGAAAATACCAAATTCGCTTTTAGCAACAACTTAGGCGTTGATCGCTTCGATGCGGATTTCGGTGTAGTTTTGACGATGGCCTTGCGTTTTGCGGTAGTGCTTGCGACGGCGCATTTTGAAAATCTTGATTTTGTCGTGACGGCCTTGCGCAAGAACAGTAGCCTTGACCACAGCACCAGCAACGAAAGGAGCACCGATTTGCAGTGCTTCACCTTCGCCGACGGACAGAACCTGGTCAAGCGAAATTTCTTGCCCAATGTCTGCCGGTATCTGTTCTATTTTGAGTTTTTGGCCAGCAGTAATGCGATATTGCTTACCGCCGGTTTTTATAACCGCGTACATAGGGAATCCCTTAAAGAGTCAAACAGGCATCGCTTAAAAGGCCAATAACAGCCCGCTACCATGCCATCTAACATAAAAAAATCTTGACACGCAAAATGCCAAGCAAAAAATAATAGGGCAAAAAGGCTTTGCTGTCAATGGCTTGGGCCTTCTCCTGTCAGTATTTTGCATCCAATCCTTTCCTCTGCCAGAGGATCACCTGGGGAAGAAGGTCGTCCTGGGGCCCGCAGTGGCGGGCAAGAGGCCGGAATTCATGCAAAACAGGGTCTGGCCCCAAACTATTACACTTTTCCTCAATCTGTGGCCTTTGCAAGAGCGTGTATCCGCTACGGTAGGGGTGTTGCGTTTACAGAGCGTAAGTCATTTATTTTTGAACCTGAAAAGGGGAGGCGGTATGAATAAAGACACGATCGAAGGCAAATGGAAGCAACTGGCCGGCAAGGCTCGCAGCGTGTGGGGCGAGATCACTGATGATGATTGGGCCAAGATCAAGGGCGATGCCACTCAACTGGCTGGCCTGGTGCAGGAGCGTTATGGCCGTACCCGCGAAGAGGCGGAGCGCGAAGTAAAGGATTTCTACGACAAGTACGACCGTTAGTGAAGAAGGAGCCGGACTTTGTCTGATCGCTATTTCTTGAACCGCAAGCCAAGCGGCCCGGCAGACAAAGCATTGATCCTGTACGTACTGATGATGAGGAGAATCGTATGCTTCACTACGCTGTAGTCTTTTTCATTATTGCCATTGTGGCGGCTGTTCTGGGTTTTGGCGGTATTGCCGCCGGTGCTGCCTCAATTGCCAAGATTCTGTTTGTTGTGTTCTTGATTCTGGCAGTGCTCTCGCTGCTCAAGGGCATGGGCAAGAAATAGAACAAGCCCGCCAGAGGCGGGCCTGTCTGAACTGCCAAACCGCTTTCACCGATGGGGTGGAAGCGGTTTTTTTATCAGGAGCGGTAGTCGGCGTTGATGGTCACGTACTCGTGCGAGAAGTCGCAGGTGTAGACCGTTTCGCTATGTTGGCCACGGCCCAGGGATACACGCACCAGAATCTCGGCTTCCTTCATGACGCGCTGGCCGTCGTCTTCCTGGTAGTCGGGGTTGCGACCGCCGTCCACGGCCACCAGCACATCGCCCAGCCACAGACGCAGCTTGTTGACGTCCAGATCGGTGATACCGGCATAACCGATAGCGCACAGAATACGGCCCAGGTTCGGGTCGGAGGCAAAGAAGGCGGTTTTCACCAGAGGCGAGTGAGCAATGGCGTAAGCCACTTTCAGGGCTTCTTCGCTGGAGCCGGCGTCATCAACCTGAATGGTCATGAACTTGGTGGCACCTTCGGCGTCACGCACGATTTTCTGGGCCAGTTCGCGCGAGGCGTCGACCAGGGCGTCCAGCAAGGTGTTGTAGTTCGGGTCTGCAATCGACTCTACCGTGACACCGCTTTGGCCGGTTGCCATGATGATGAAGGAGTCGTTGGTGGAGGTGTCGCCATCAACCGTGATGCGGTTGAAAGAGCGGTCTGCTGCCAGACGGCACATATCACGCAGCAGCTCTGGAGCAATACCGGCGTCCGTAGCCAGGTAACCCAGCATGGTGGCCATATTGGGGCGAATCATGCCCGCGCCTTTGCTGATGCCGGTCAGGGTGACGGTTTTACCCGACAGCTGGATCTGACGAGACACGATTTTGGGCTGCGTGTCGGTGGTCATGATGCTGTGAGCAGCATTGAACCAGTTGTTGTCGGCCAGATCGTTCACCGCTGCAGGCAGAGCGCCCAGCAGGCGATCCATAGGCAGGGGTTCCAGAATCACGCCGGTGGAGAAAGGCAGCACTTGCTGGGGCAGGATGTTCAGCAGGCGTGCGGTTTCGGTACACGTTTGCTGGGCTTTTTCCAGGCCAGGCTGACCTGTGCCAGCGTTGGCATTGCCAGTATTGATAACCAGGGCGCGGATGCCATCGTGGGTTGCCAAGTGCGCTTCGCACACTTGCACCGGGGCGGCGCGGAAACGGTTGGTGGTGAACACACCGGCCACGCTGGTGCCAGGGGCCAATTCAAACACGGTCAGGTCGCGTCGGTTGGCCTTGCGAATACCAGCTGCGGTAATACCGATTTTGACACCGGCAACGGGGTGAATATCAGATTCAGAGGGGATGAACAGATTGACGGCCATGACGCGATCCGAAAAACAATGTTAAAGGCGGCTCAAAGCAGTAATGATACTTGCTTTGAGCCGCCTGAGCATAGCTTTGGTCGCGCGGTCTTCTTAGCTTTCGCGAGCGGCCATGGCAACGTTGTTGCGAGTGATCAGTTTGAGTTCGCCCAGGGCTTCAAACAGGCTGACGCGTGCCTTTTCCGACAGGTTGGCAAACATCTCCTGCAACCACTGTTCGTGGGAGGCGGCCATTTTCTTGAACTGGCGCTTGCCCTTGGGTGTCAGGCGGATCAGGGAGCTGCGACGGTCGGTGAGCACCTTGATGCGCTCGACCAAACCTTCTTTTTCCAGCTGATCGGTAATGCCCGTGATATTGCCGTTGGTGACCATCAGGTGGCGGGACAGCTCGCTCATTTTCATGCCGGCGGGCTGACGCTGCAATTGCGCCATCAGGTCAAAGCGGGGCAGGGTAGTGGTGTGTTCGGTACGCAGACGGCTGCGGATTTCGCCTTCAACCAGATTGGTGCAGGCCATCAAGCGTAGCCACAGGCGGGTGTCGAAGTGGTCGTCGCTATGGGCACGGCTTTCCAAGTCGGGAGCGGCATCGGCGACGGCGGAAGCGGGGATATCGTTCATGATCATAGATAGCTTGCCTTAATGGTGCATGTCCAAAATATTTAGCTTTGAAGGACGCAGACCGCAGCCATGAGCAAGCTGGGTTAGCTTGGTGGGTATCTTAGGGGCTGGTTCGAAGTTTGACATTGCGACAGATCAAAGTAAATTCGTTTTTAAGCTTAAATTAATCAACTTGATAGAAAGCACCGGCAGAGCAGGCAAAGCATTGGGTAAAGAAATGCAAACTCCTGTCTGCTATTTACTTTTAGGGCCACGGCTTTGAATAATCTTCGGACGGCGCTCTAACTTTGATCCGACGCGATAAACTGGCTAAATTCAAGTGATTATTTAGTTGAAGTATAAGGCATTTGCCTGTGTATCGCCTGTTTGCTTAATCACTTTCCTGCTTTTTTTGATACTTTTTTTTGTTTCAAAAATAATGCTTGCCGCAATTTTTCTTAATTGAAAAAAATGCATGCTGCGGATCGATTTATTTCTTGTATCCTGAAATTTATTATTGAATTTTGCGTTGCACACGCAAGGGCTTCAGGGATCCCTGGGCCAGTCTAGGATACCTCCTGAAACAGCTGAGGATGATGCGCTACTGCGGATAACCCGTAGTCGGGATTGCTGATACTGGGGCGTTTTTTTTGCTAATATCCTTTAGAACTAAACAATATAGACCTTGCCAATTTGGCTGGCGCCTTTGATGGGTCAAGGTCTACGCCTGAGTGGGGCGTAATCTACGCAGGAGATAAGGATGGAACGTTCAGCGCACCTTGATACCTTTGCACGCGACAATCTGCCACCCATGGAGTGGTGGCCAGAGATGTTGCTGGAAGGAAATCCGGATGTGGACTATCCCGCTCGTCTCAATTGTGCTGTGGCGCTGTTGGGAGAGCAGGTTGTAGCGGGGCATGGTGATCGCGTGGCTTTGCAGTGGGCACAGGGCGATGAGAATCGCAGCCTGACCTACAAGCAGCTGGACGTGCTGACCAACCGTATTGCGCATGTTCTGGTTGAGGACATGAAGCTGGTGCCCGGCAACCGGGTTTTGCTGCGTGGCCCCAATAACCCCATGATGGCCGCCTGCTGGTTGGCCAGCATCAAGGCCGGTCTGGTGACGGTTCCCACCATGCCTTTGCTGCGTGCGGTGGAGCTGAAGACCATTCTGGACAAGGCTGAGATCCATGCTGTCCTGTGTGACGAACGCCTGCGTGAAGAGCTGGAGCACTGCATGGACTCCGCACACGATTCCTACACGCCTGTTCTGAAGCAACTGCTGTGCTTTAACGATGACAGTGCTAGTGGTCTGGAAGCCTTGCTGGCTGACAAGCCTGAAGCGTTCACCGCCTGCGATACGGCGGCTGACGATATTTGCCTGATCGCGTTCACCAGCGGTACGACCGGCCAGCCCAAAGGTTGCATGCACTTCCACCGCGATGTGCTGGCAATGTGCGATACCTTCTCGCGCCACGTGCTGCGTTTGACCCCGGATGATGTGGTCTGCGGTACGCCTCCTTTGGCTTTCACCTTCGGCCTGGGCGGTCTGCTGTGTTTCCCGCTGCGTGTAGGTGCATCGACTGTTTTGCTGGAGCGTCTGACGCCTTCCGATCTGCTGGGCATGATTGATCGCTTCAAAGTGACCATGAGCTTTACCGCGCCCACCTTCTATCGTCAGATGGCCGGTTTGGTGGATCGTTACTCCTTGGCCAGTTTGCGTGCCACCGTGTCGGCAGGTGAAGCCTTGCCCGATGCGACGCGTCAGCTTTGGAAACAGGCTAGCGGCATCGAGATGACGGACGGCATTGGCGGCACGGAAATGATTCATGTGTACGTGTCCAGCCCGCCAGAAAAAGTGCGTGCCGGGGCGATTGGCCAAGTGGTGCCCGGTTATGTCGCCACGATTCTGGACGATGATCTGAATCCGGTGCCAGTCGGTACGGTAGGCCGTTTGGCCGTTAAAGGGCCAACAGGCTGCAAGTACCTGAATGACGAGCGTCAGAAGCAGTTTGTTCAGGGCGGCTGGAATTTCCCTGGCGATACTTTCAAGATGGACGAAGACGGCTATCTGTACTACCAGGCCCGTAACGACGACATGATTGTTTCTTCGGGCTACAACATTGCTGGCCCAGAGGTGGAAGGCACCTTGCTCAAGCACGAAGCGGTGGCCGAGTGTGGCGTGGTGGGTGCGGCGGATGAAGAGCGCGGCCAGATTGTGCAGGCTTTCATTGTGCTCAAGCCCGGCTTTAGCGGCAGTGATGAACTCAAGAAAAAGCTGCAGGATTTTGTGAAGGAGAATGCCGCTCCGTACAAATACCCGCGTGCTATCGAGTTTGTGGCTTCCTTGCCTCGTACCGAAACGGGCAAGCTGCAGCGCTTTGTGCTGCGTCAGATGGCTCAGGACTAAGTCATCAGGCAATAAAAAAGCGGGCCTGAGCCCGCTTTTTTGTGTCCGACGCGTTTAGTTTTTGAACGTAGCAAAAACTTCGCGGGCCGCTTGCACGGTTGCGTCGGTAATGTCGGAGGTGTGTTGCACCGACACAAACCCGGCTTCAAAGGCCGAGGGTGCAAAGTACACACCCTTGTCCAGCATGGCGTGGAAGAACTGCTTGAAGCGTTCGATGTCGCCAGCCGAGACTTGGGCCAGGGAGGTGGGAACGTTCTCGCTGAAGTAGATGCCGAACAGGCCGCCCTGGTGGTCGGCGGTGAAGGGCACCCCGGCTTCTTTGGCTGCGGCTTTCAGGCCCTGAATCAAGTTGGCGGTGTTGGCTGTCAGGGTGTCGTAGAAGCCGGGTTGAGCCAGTTTCTTCAAGGTAGCCAGACCAGCCGCCACAGCGACAGGGTTACCGGACAGGGTGCCTGCCTGGTAAACGCCGCCTACGGGAGCCACGCATTGCATGATGTCGCGGCGACCACCGAAAGCACCGACGGGCATGCCGCCACCAATAACCTTGGCCAGTGTGGTCAGGTCGGGGCGAATGCCGGTCAGGCCTTGTACGCCTTGAGGGCCAACACGGAAGCCTGTCATGACTTCGTCAAAAATCAGTACGGCACCGTATTCGGTGCACAGTTCGCGCAAACCTTCCAGGAAACCGGGGGCTGGGCGCACCAGGTTCATATTGCCAGCAAAAGGCTCAACGATAATGCAGGCGATTTCGCTGCCTTTCTGCTTGAAGGCGTCGCGCACGGCGTCCAGATCGTTGTAGTCCAGAACCAGGGTGTGGCCAACAAACTCGGCCGGCACACCTGCAGAGGTGGGGTTGCCAAAGGTCAGCAAGCCGGAACCGGCTTTGACCAGCAGGCTGTCGGCGTGGCCGTGGTAGCAGCCTTCAAATTTGATGATGGTATTGCGGCCGGTAAAGCCACGGGCCAGACGAATGGCGCTCATGGTGGCTTCGGTGCCGGAGCTGACCAGACGCACTTGCTCGATGGACGGCAGCATCTTGGTCAGGGTTTCCGCCAGCACAACTTCGCCTTCGGTAGGCGCACCGTAGGACAGGCCGTGTACGGCGGCTTCCTGTACGGCTTTGATGACGTCCGGATCGGAGTGGCCCAGAATGGCCGGGCCCCAGGAACCGACGTAGTCCGTGTATTGCTGGCCGTCTGCATCCCAGATGTAAGGGCCTTGGGCGCGTTCGATAAAGCAAGGTGTACCGCCCACGGAACCGAAGGCACGGACGGGCGAGTTGACGCCGCCGGGGATGACTTTGCAGGCACGTTCAAAAAGTTCGGAGTTACGGGACATGAGGCAAGAATCCAGATGTGAAAAGGTCAAGGCCAGGCAAGGGATCAGCGCACAAAGCGCGATGAGTCCTGGGCGTGAAAGTAGTCGGTAAAGCGTTGCGCCGTGGCGCGTATATCGCTGGTTTCAAACAGGCTGCTGATAACGGCAACGCTATCGACCCCTGCTTCCAGCAGTTCGGGCATTTTCTCGGGTGTGATGCCGCCAATGGCAACAATGGCAGCACGCCGTCCCTCGTGTTCTTGTTCTTGGCAAAGCAGTCTTGCTTGTCGCAAGGTGTTCAATTCAGCTGGGGGGGCTTCGGGTTTGACGCTGGAAGGGTACATGGCCCCGAAGGCAATGTAGTCTGCATCGTCCGCCAGAGCCTGGCGAGCCAGATCCAGACTGTTGTAGCAGGAGCGTCCCAGCAGGGCTTGCGGCCCCAGTGCCTGACGGGCCTGGGTCAGTTCGCCATCGCTTTTGCCCAGGTGTGCGCCTTGCACGTCAAACTCTTGCGCCCAGCTCCAGTGATCATTCACCAATAGCGGCAGGTCCAAAGACAGGCACAGCTTGATCAACTCTTTGAGTTGTTGCTGGCGGATTGGTTCCGGGCCGTTCTTGCGACGAAACTGCAAGACCTGCAAACCACCTTCGTGAGCGGCGCGTACTGCGTTCAGCAAGCGGGTAGTGTCGTCCCATTCGGGAGTAATGCCGTATAGACCGGCAGGAAAGCGCAGGGTGGTGGCGTCAGTCATTTTGGGGAGCAACAGGGTTGAACAGGCGGTGGCCCATACCGGGCTGGAAGGTGTCACTGGCACGTGCCTGCAGGTGCAACAAGGCTGATTCTACCGCGTTATCCAGCTCATGACCTTGAGCCAGAAAGCTCAGGCAGGCGGTAGCCAGCAAACTGTCTATGTCCTGCTGACGCACGCCACCATCGAGCGGCATGCTGTAGTCCAGACGGCCATGGTGTCCCTGGAAACGCGTATGCCATTGTCCGGCAGCACCGGGTACGCCGGTGACCAGCACGGCATTGGCACCGTTGTTCAACAAGGTTTCCACGGCGTCCGGAGTGTCGCCCAAGAGTTCGTCGGCCTGCCACCGCTCCAGGCTGGGGTGGTCGATCAATAATAAGGAGCTCAGCGGCAGGAGCAGGCGTAAACTGGCATCAAGAGCGTCGTCCGCATCCAGCTCGTCCAGGCCGGTGGGCATGGCGCTCAGGTGCAGGACCAAGGGCAGTTCAGGGTAGTCGGAACAAAGCTCGGCCACCATGCTGGCGATCTCAGGGCTGTAGACGGGGCCGCACTTGATGGCCTGAATGTTCATGTCTTCCAGCAAGCAGCGTGCCTGGTCGTCGGCAATGTCCTCTGCCAGCGTCTGGATGTTTTCCTGCTGCGCGCTGTCGCGCACCAGCAAGGCGGTGGGCACGCTGACGATATGGCAGCCCAGACGAGCGCCGGTAATGGCATCAGCGGGCAGGTGTGCACCCCCGCTGGGATCATAAGGAGCCAGCACGAGCGCCAGGGCAGGACTTGAATTTTTGATTTCAGCAGCCATCTTGTCTTGGATACACATGCAGGGCCAGCAAGGCTCTGGATGTCACGGGTTGAGTAATTTAGTAATATGAACCCCATTTTAATGGATTGCCCCGATTTGCACGCGGATCGGACTATGTTTACAAATACAGTAGGAATACTATGCGTACGTGGATGTGCCTGATTTGCGGCTGGATTTATGATGAAGAAGCAGGTTTGCCTGAGGAAGGCATTGCGCCGGGCACACTCTGGGAAGATGTCCCTCCGAACTGGGTCTGTCCCGAATGCGGCGCTCGTAAGGAAGACTTCGAAATGATCCAGGTGTGATCATCTCAAGTTCCAAGGTGGTTTGTTTTGACGGGAGGTGTGTATGAGTGCCACTAGCCAGTCCCCGCTAATCCAAGAAAGCGCTGATCTAACGCACCACCTGTTACTTGCCATGCCCGGTGTGGTATCGGGCAGCTTGGCCGACACGGTGATTTATGTTTGTGAACATAATGAACAAGGTGCTTTGGGCCTGGTCATTAATCGACCAACGGATCTGAGCCTGGTTGAACTGCTGTCTCGTATCGAGGTGGATGTGGAGAACCGGGCTGATCTGGCCGCGACTTCTGTCTACTTCGGTGGACCCGTGCAAACGGATCGCGGCTTTGTTCTCCATGACTCCGATAAAACCTATACCTCCAGCCTGGGGGTGGGTGATCTGACCCTGACAACTTCCCGCGATGTGCTGCAGGATGTGGCCCAAGGCCAGGGACCGGTGCATATGCTGGTCACGCTGGGCTACGCCGGTTGGGGCGCAGGTCAGCTGGAAAGCGAGATGGCCGACAATGCCTGGCTGAGCATCAAGGCCACCCATGAAATCCTGTTCTCTACCCCGGTTGGGGAGCGCTATGATCGCGCCCTGGCTTTGCTGGGAATTAGTCCTTTTACCCTGACAGGTGCTGCGGGCCATGCCTGAACACGAAACACCGTCAACGGTCAGCTCGGCGCAAACCTTGCTGGCCTTTGACTATGGCCTGAAAAAAATTGGCGTGGCGCTGGGCAACACCTTGACGCGCCAGGCTCGCCCTTATACGATTTTGCGGCCCGTTACACGGGAACAGCGCTTTGCGGCTATCGAGGCTTTGCTCAAGGAGTGGCAGCCCGATCGCGTCGTGGTAGGTTTGCCTTTGACCCTGGATGGCGGCGAGCAGTATGCTTCGCTGCGGTGTCGGCGTTTTGCCAACCAACTGCACGGTCGCTATGGCGTTGCAGTAGACCTGGTCGATGAGCGGGGCTCCAGCATGGAGGCTCAAGAATTGCTGGGCAATAATGACGATGATGATGCCATGGCAGCTTGCGTGATCCTGCAGCGATATCTGGATAGCCTGCCACAGGCCTGAGCCCTCTATAAGGTTGCAGCCTTTTGATTAGTTTATTTCGTTTTAGTTGGCGCGCTGTCGTTCTGATTGTGTGGATCGTGGTCGGCTTGTTAAGCGTCGGTCTGCTTTTTCCGGTCTTGCGTCCAGGCGGACGCCGCGTCATGGTGCTACGCATGTCGCGCCTCTTGATGCTGATCTGCGGCGTGCGTGTTTTGCAGCATGGTCAGGCCGTTCAGGACCGCTCCGTGCTCTATGTGTCCAACCACATTTCCTGGTTGGACATTTTTGTCCTTAACAGCGTGCGCTGTACCTCTTTCATTGCAAAAAGCGATATTCGCCGCTGGCCAGTGATTGGCTGGCTGGTTGCGGGTGCAGGTACCGTTTTCATTGAGCGCGGACAGCGTCGTGCCATTCAGGTCGTCAGCCAGCAAATGGCTGTGTGCTTTGAACGGGGCGATGCCGTAGGTCTGTTCCCTGAAGGCACCACTTCAACAGGTCTGGATGTGCAGACTTTCCACGCCAGCCTGTTTGAGACAGCCATTAACCTGAATGTGGATATTCAGCCGGTGGCCCTGGTGTTTGAGCAGAAAGGCCAGCGCAGTGAGCGCTTTGCCTTTGTGGGCGAGCAGTCTCTGGTTGGCAATATCTGGGTTCTGCTCAGTGCCCGCCATGTGTCCGTACACTGCCATTTCCTGGATCTGATGCCGGCGCAATCCTGTACGGAGTGGGGGCGTTCGCAAACGGCACAAATGGCCCGTGAACAGATTCGTGCCGTTGTGTGCCCCGAGGCTGTCACCGTCGAGGCCTGATGGCTTTAGCCCGGTTTCTTGCTTTCCGGGCAGTGAATCTGAACCAGATGCCGGTCTTGCAGACGTACAGCGCTAAGCTGACGACCCCAGACGCAGCCGGTATCCAGACTGATCACCGTGGGCGTGTTCAGCAAGCCCAGCGTAGACCAATGACCAAAAATAATAGGTACCTGGGCACAGGCGCGATTCGGTAATTCATACCAGGGCAGCAAGCCCGATTCGGTATCTGGCGCACCCTTGTGCTTGAAGTCCATGCGAGCATTCACATCGCACATGCGCATGCGGGTCAGGGTGCTGACAATGGCGCGCAGGCGGTCATAGCCTTGCAGCCCGGCATCCCAGCGATCCGGGTTGTTGCCGAACAATTCAATAATCTTGTCTTGCCAGTCATCCGCACGCAGCAGCGCTTCCAGCTCGTGGGCGTATTCCAGCGTCTGTTCCGGGCTCCAGTCAGGATGCACACCAGCATGAACCATCAAATGACCATGCTCGTAATGAGCCAGGGGCTGGTGTCGCAGCCAGTCCAGTAGCTCTTGCGCGTCCGGCGCCGCCAGCAGTTCCTGCAAGGTATCCTGCTTGCCGGATTTGCGTACCCCGGCAGCAACCGCCAGACAGTGGATGTCGTGGTTGCCCAGCACGCAGACGGCGCGATCACCCAGGGAGCGAATCAGGCGCAGCGCTCCTAGGGAATCGGGACCGCGGTTGACCAGATCGCCCGCAAACCAGAACTTGGCCTGGCTGTCGGCCGCGACATCAGGATGGCTGAGCAAGCTGTCCAGAGGGCGGCAGCAGCCTTGAATATCACCAATCGCCCAGATGGCAGGGGAAGTAGCTAAGGACATGATTTAGTTTGTTGTGCTGGAGTTGCGACGACGCCGGTTGTGCCGGTTTTCCATCATGATAAGAGCACTCAAAGCCAAGGCCATGGCAACCAGGTTTGGAACCAGAGCCGTGACCCACGGGGCCAGATTACTGAGCATGGCCACGTTCAGGGCCAACTGGTTGATCATGAAAAAGCCCACGCCCAGCAAGATGCCGGTAAAAACCTTGGTGCCCACACCGCCGTGGCGGGTCTGCATGAAGCCGATAGGCGCTGCAATGGTAATCATGACCAGCAAGGTAAAGGGGTAAGCGACTTTGCGCCACAGGGCCACAACCTGACGTTTGGTTTGCAGCTTGTTCGCGTCCAGATAGCCAATGTAGTCCTTCAAATCCAGAATGGACATGCGTTCGGGCGTGACCACTCGGGCAATCAGGCGGTCTGGCGTTAAGGTGGTGGTCAGTGTCAGGTCCGGGCGTTTTTCAATGCGGACCAAGGGCTGATCCGGTGCCTTGTCTTGCGCCAGAGCCTCGTGGGACTGCTCATTCAAATGGGTTTCGGTTACGTCCTGCAAATCCAGCTGGTTCTTGTGGAACTGGCCGGTGGGGGCTTGTGTCATGGAGCTCAAGCGCTGGCCGTCGGAAAAGTCGAACACGCTGACATCCGTTACGTTGCCATTGCCCTGCAGGTTCGCAATATTGATGATGCGCACCCCGCCACTGTCATTGCTTTCCTTGAACCAGTAACCACTGTCCAGACGGCCACCACCGGAGCGGCCCAGCAAGGCCATGCCTTGCTCACTGGATTTGATTTCCGCCATGGGGGTGACGTACTCGGACAGGACAAAGGCACCGCCTACCAGGGGCAGGGTAATGGTCCAGAGCATCAGCATCATGTGCAGGCCGCTGACGCCCGAGGCGCGCAAAATGACCAGCTCATTGCGCTGGGCCAGACTGGCCAGGGCCAGGGTGGCCCCAATCAGCAGGCCAATGGGCAGCAGGTCGTAAAGACGGGTGGGTAGTTCCAGGGCCTGGATGTAAAACAGATTCATCAGGGTGAATTTGGAACCGACCTTGTCCAGCTCTTCAATCAGGGCGAAAAAGGTAAACAGGCCAAGCAAGGCAATCAGCACCACGGCGCTGGAGCGATAAATTTCGGAAGCGAGATAGCGGCGTGCGGTGCGCATGAAAATAGGGCCCAGGAAAGACGTGGCTAGCTTAACAAAAATGCGGATTGCAGTCAGGGAATAGCGACTTGTCGCATACGTTGACTGATGGTGCGCGTGCGCGATTGCAAATAGGGGCTGTTACGGTTTTTGTCATAGTAGGCCGGGTTGGGCAACATGCCCGCCAGACGGGCGGCCTGCATGGCGCTGAGCTGGGCGGCATCAATCTTGAAGTAGTGGCGTGCCGCCGCCTGGGCGCCAAAAACGCCTTCTCCCCATTGAGCTACGTTCAGGTACAGCTCCAGAATGCGTTCCTTGCTCATGACGGTTTCAATCATATAGGTCAGAATCAATTCCTGACCCTTACGCAAATAACTGCGGGATTCCGACAGAAACAGATTCTTGGCCAGTTGCTGGGAAATGGTAGAACCACCGCGACGGCGGGCAGAGCCTTTTTCCGACTGGCGACGGTTGTATTCCCAGGCTTTACGAATGGCATCCCATTCGACACCGGAATGGTTCAGGAAGTTCGAGTCTTCGGAGGCAATCACTGCGCGCTTCAAATTGGCGCTGATCTTGTCGTAAGGCACCCATTGATAGCGTAGTTCGGCATCCGCATCGGCGCTACGCAACTGGCCCTGTTCGGCCGCCATGAAGGTTGTCATGCGGGGTGGCACCACGCTGTACCAGAGCACCATCAGGAACAGGGCGATCTGATAAAGCAGGACACCGGCGGCCACGGCCAGAACGGCCAGGCCAGCCAGTTTCCAGGGATGGGCCAGAAGGCGACGCACGTCAGACTTGCCCGATGTCCTGGCGCAGCTTGGCCAGTACGGGTTCGACATCGGCTTCTACGCCGTGCCAGATCTGAAAGCTGGCGGCTGCTTGGCCCACCAGCATGCCCAAGCCATCTTTGCTATGAGTGGCACCGGCCTGTTCGGCAGCGCGCATGAAGGCGGTGGGTTCGCTGGCGTAGAACATATCGTAGGCCAGGGAGTTGCTGCGGTAACGGGCGTCCGGCAGTTCGGGCAGATTCTGGTTCAGGCTGGCCGAGGTGGCATTGATCACAATGTCCCAGTCGCCACAATGGTCGTCCAGACCGCCCGCGCTCAGGCGGCGGGAGGCATCCGGGTCCAGGGCAACGACCTGTTCACGGATGTCGTAGGCTTTGGCGCTGGTGCGATTGATGATGTGCAGTACCTCGCAACCGGCTTCCAGCAAGGGGAATACTACTCCACGCGAGGCCCCCCCCGCACCGATCAGCAGGATACGCTTGCCTTCCGGGTTGTGGCCGACACGCAGCAGGTCCGAGCACAGGCCCACGCCATCGGTATTGCATCCATGCAACTGCCCATCTTCCAGCCACAGCGTATTCACAGCTCCGGCCATGCGAGCGCGACGGCTCAAGCGTGGGCCGACCAGATCATAAGCCTGCTCCTTGAAGGGCAAGGTGACGTTCAGGCCGCTGCCGTCCTTGAAAAACTCCTCCACGGTAGCGTTGAAGCCATCCAGTGGGGCCAGAATGCGCTCGTAGCTCAGGGCCAGATTGAACTGGCTGGCAAACTGCGTATGGATTTGTGGGGAGCGGCTGTGCTCGATAGGGTGACCAATAACGCCGTAGCGCTTGGCGGGAGTCGTGTCGGGCATGGTTAAGCGATGCTTGTCTTGTTGTGAGGTGTCAGCACCAGGGCTGAAAACGCATATTTTACCCTAGGGTCTGCTTTCACCAGCGCTTGCTGTGGACAATACGATCTTATTGCGCATCCGTGCTGTGCATACTGAGCCTGTCATGCGTAAAACTCCAAGTGCGGGTAATGACAAGCACATCCGCGCCAGGAGCCACTTGTTCGGGCAGGGGGGCGAAGGGGGCGGCCAGTTCCACAATGCGGCGGGCAGCCAGATTCAAGGTGGCCTGATCCGAAGGCTGAGTAATCTGGGCACGCAGCAGGCTGCCATCGCGTCGGATATAGACCGTCATTTGCAACTGGCCGTACAGCTGCTCGCCATCCTGCTTGGGATAGTGGCGTGTGCCAGTCTGCTCAATTTTCTGACGCCACTGGTCCAGGTACTGGGCTTGATCGCTGGCTTTGGCGCTGGGGCCTACGTAGTGGTAGCGGGGCTGGCGTTGCTGTTCACGAATCTGCTCGCGCAAAATCGCCAGTTGGCTATTTTGCACTTGCGGGTCCAGATCATGGTCGTCCGGGCCGGGCTCAATGGACGCGCCAATATATTCAAAGCTGGGGGTTGATAAAGGTGCCTTGTCCTGGCTTTCCAGCTCGCCCAGCAGGCGCTGTTGTTCGGCTTCTAGGCTTTGCTGGCGGGCGCGCAAGGCTTCCAGCACTAATTGATTAGGCAGATTGGGATCGGTCAGCGGCAAAGGATTGCTGGCCTGTCCGTGCTGATGCTCTCCGCCACCGTCCAGATTCAGCTGCGCCAAGAGCTGGGGACTTAACGGTGTGGAGTCGGTGCTGAAATTGACCAGCGCCACATCTAGACTATTGGCCGGTGTGGGCGAGGGCGCGCGAGTTGGCCAGAAGATCAGCAAAAGATGGATCAGTGCCGAAAGGGCGACCGCCAGCCACAAATAGTCTTTGGGCGCGTGGCGGCGGTCTAGCTTGGCCATGGTCGTCAGTCAGCCGTGGCGACCGAGCGCAAACGGGCTTCCACCGTCAAAGCCAGTTCGTCGAAGGACAGCAGATCCAGCGTCACTTCCTGACCGCGTTCCAGCGCAGGCAGGCCGGGAACGTGCAGAACCAGCGGCGCATTGGTCAGGCGTACCAGATCTTCCTTGATGAAGCTGGCCTGGACCTGCTTGATGTCGTTTTGTTGCAGCCAGCGCAGGCACCAGAAACGCTCCAGAGAGGACTGGTAGTCCGACCACTGAGTGTATTGCGATTCAAAGGCACCAATAATGGCGTACAAGTCCGCATCCTTGGGCTGGAAGGGGGCGGCCAGGCGTGCGGAGATACCGTGCTCGGCAGCTGCCAGAATCTGGCCCTGATTGATCAGGTCCACATAACGGCGCAGGGGTGAGGTGGACCAGATGTATTGCGGCACACCAATGGATTCGTGCGGGCCGGGCGTGGTGGACATGCGCGTACGCATGAACTGCTGGGAGCGATAAATGCCGGGCACATTGTGCTCGGCCAGCAAACCGCCCCACAGCTGATTGGCCAGAATCATGTATTCAGCCACCAGCAGGCTTAGCGGCGCATTACGCACGCGCGGCACCAGACGAATGATGGAATTTGGATCGTCGTGCGGGCCATCCAGCTCGAAGCTGTATTCCACACGGTTATTGTTTTCCGGTTTGCCACGCACGGCTTCACGCTGGGCCGACAGCTGGCGCGAGAAATTCCACAGCGGGCGCAGCCATTCGGCATAAGGCAGCTCAGCGTTTTCGTCGGCCAGGGCTTCTTCGCTGATCAGCGGGTCCAGTTCGTGTTGGCGCAAGTTGCCCGCTACGGTAATGCGTTCCAGACGAGTCTGGTGCGACAGGATTTCGCCGGTGCTGACGTCTGCATCTACATACAGCGACAGGGTAGGGCGAGTTTTCCCTTGATCCAGGGAAAAGTGAGCGATCAGCTCGGGCGGCAGCATGGGGATCTTGTAGCCCGGTGTGTACACCGTGGCCATGCGATTGCGAGCAATCTGGTCGATCTCGTTGCCACGTGCCAAGGCCAGCGAAGGCACGGCAATGTGAACCCCGATACGCAGGCGGCCCGGTTCGGGGTGCTGGACGGACAGGGCATCGTCAATTTCAATCGTATTGGCGTCGTCCACCGAATAGGCGGTGACATTGGCCTCGGGCAGGTCCTGGCCCCAGCTTTGCAGGGCAATGCCCGGAAAGTCTGTGCCTTTGGGGAAGTGCGCCGCCAAAAAGCGATGTTGATGCAAAGTCAGCGGATTGGACCAGGCACCCAGCGACAGCAGCAGTTTTTCCGTGCTGACACCCAGTTCTTTCTGGGCCTGATCAAAGGCTTTCCACTCCAGCGTGTTCTTGTCGGGCTGGGTCAGGAAGGTGCCGGCTTTGTCTGCGACTTCGGGCGGCAATTCGCCTTTGATCATCTGTTCGGCCCAGGTCTGGATTTGCTCTTGCTGCAGGCGTTTCTTTTCAATTGCGGCCAGGGCAGCTTGCAGGATTTCCGGTGGAGCAGGGCGGTACAGCCCTTTGCCACGACGGTGAAAGTAGGCGGGCGCACTGTGCAGGGCAAAGATGGTGCCGGTTTTTTCGATGGCGCTGGGCGCGTGACCGAAGTATTCCTGTGCCAGTGTGGACGCTTCAAATTCGTCCTGGGGGGCGCATTCCCACAAAAAATTGATATCCAGGGATTCGGCCAGCGCTTGAGCTTTTTCCAACAGCTCTGCCGGGGCGGGCTGCTCGAAGGTAAATAGAACGCTGTTTTTCTTTATTTTGCTGCGTTTGCCAGACGCGGATTCCACCTGCATGGTGGTATCGCTGTCAGAAAATATTTTTTCTGCTTTGAAATTACCGCTGTCTTCAAAAAGGACGTACATGATTTTCCATCTGGATGGTGCTGGCCATCCGGTAAAGATAGTTAAGGTTGTTGCAGGGCAAAGCGCAAAATTTCGTCGACCCAGGGATCAAAGTCGGTCAGGCCGTGATCTCCGCCTTCCAGAATGTGTCCCTGGCTGCCTTTGTACCAGTCCGCCATCTCGCGCCAGTTCAGGACCTCATCACCTTTGGCGGCCAGCAGGTAAAAGTGCTGGGGATCGCTGGGGCGCGGTACGTGAATGTCGTTCAGCTCATCCACATAGTCGGGCAGGAAGTGAAACGGATCGGGCGAGTGATAACAGACATGCTCGCCCACCTGCGTAGCCAGATCCCGTCCTGCGTAGACCACCGGGTTAAGCAGCACGGCGCGGCTGTGATAGTGCTGCGCCAGGTGGCTGGCATAGTAACCGCCCAGAGAGGAGCCGATCACACATAATTGATCGGCGCTCATGCCTGTCTGCATTTCCGTATCCACAATCCGTTTGCACATGGCAATGGCCTGGGCCGGGCTGGCGGGCAACTGCGGGCAGCGCCACAGGTGCAGCAAGCCCCTGTCCTGCATGGTTTGTTTCAGGCGCTGCGCTTTATAGGACGAAGGCGAGGAACGAAAGCCGTGTAGATAGAGGATCATGGAGGCACCTGCTATATAGATAAGAGGGTCAGCGTGACAGTTGATCCAGCAGGCGCTGATGAATGCCGCCAAAGCTGCCGTTACTCATCACGACAATGGCATCGCCGGGCTGGCTGGCCTGAACAATGGCCTGAACCATTTTATCCAAATCACTCCACGCTGTGGCGCGATCCCCTAAAGGAGCCAGGACCTTGGCTGCATCCCAGCCCAGCGCGTGCTTGCCCTGGGTCTCGCCGTAGCAAAACACCAGGTCGGCATCTTCCAGCGAGCCGGGCAGACGGGCGGCCATGGCGCCCAGCTTCATGGTGTTGGAGCGCGGCTCCAGCACGGCCAGAATTCGGGTGGCTTTGCCTGTCTGGCTGCGCAAACCGGCTAGCGTGGTGGCAATGGCAGTAGGGTGGTGGGCAAAATCGTCGTAGACGGTAATGTCATTGACTACGCCACGCACTTCCATGCGGCGCTTGATACCGGCGAATTGGCTCAGTGCCGCGCAAGCCTGTTTGGGCTTTACGCCCACATGGTGGGCTGCGGCGATTGCGGCCAGAGCGTTCAGGCGATTGTGCTCGCCTGTCAGTGTCCATTGGACGGTGCCCTCGGTCTGGCCTTCGAATATCACTTCAAAAGAGGTGGCGCTGATTGCCTTGCTGTCCCAATCGCCTTCGGGGCCAAACTGTTCGACCGGCGTCCAGCAACCTCGGGCCAGGGTTTCGTCCAGGCTAGGGGTGTGGGTGGGACGCAGAATCAGCCCGGTGGAGGGGATGGTACGGACCAGATGGTGAAATTGGGTCTGGATGGCGTACAGATCAGGGAAGATATCAGCGTGATCGTATTCCAGATTGTTCAGGATGGCCGTGCGAGGGCGGTAGTGAACAAATTTGGAGCGCTTGTCGAAAAAGGCGGTGTCGTACTCGTCGGCCTCGATCACAAACAAGGATTGTTCTGGATTGAAGCGGGCCGAGACTCCCAGGCCGGGGGCCACACCACCGATCAGGAAGTTGGGGGACAGATCGGCCTGTTCCAGAATCCAGCCCAGCATGGAGCTGGTGGAGGTTTTGCCGTGCGTGCCGGCCACGGCCAGAACGTGCTGCTTGTACAGGATGTTCTCGCCCAGCCATTGCGGGCCGGATGTGTAAGGCAGACCCTGATCCAGAATCGCTTCCATCAGAGGATTCCCGCGCGTCACCACGTTGCCCACTATATAGAGATCAGGGGACAGCCTGGTTTGCTCCGCGCCAAAGCCTTCAATAAGCTCAATGCCTTGTTCTTCCAGCTGCGTGCTCATGGGTGGGTAGACTCCGGCATCGCAACCGGTAACCGTATGGCCAGCCGAACGGGCAATCAGGGCCAGACCACCCATGAATGTGCCGCAAATTCCTAGTATATGTATGTGCATGACAATCCTCCGGCCTGTATTCTAGACGACTGTTTGATCTGATGCGTGAGCTTTGGTGAGGGCCGGTGCTATCATCCCCAGATGATATTTTTTCAGGTGTGAGCCGGTATGCGTAGGCGTCTTTTTCTGCAGAAATCGCTAGTGTGTGCAAGTCTTTTGGCCCTGCATCCCGCCCCTTGGGCCAGTTTGCTGCCTTCAGACCCTTTCCTGGCGCAAAGCTTCAAGGATCTTCAGGGCGAAGATCGCGCGCTCTCTACTTATATAGGCAAGCCCCTGGTGGTCAACTTCTGGGCGACCTGGTGCGCACCCTGCGTCAAGGAAATGCCGGACCTGCAGGAACTGCACAAACGCTACCCCGACGTGAACTTTGTGGGCATCGCGGTGGACTCGCTGGATAACGTGAAAGAGTTTCTGGAACGCGTGCCGGTCAGTTACGACATTTTGCTGGCCGGTTCGGGTGGCCTGAAACAAATGCGCAGCGTGGGTAATAAAAAGGGTGGATTGCCCTTTACCGTGGTGTTTGGAAGCAATGGCCGGGTCAGCGAGCGCATTTTGGGCCAGATAGATCCCGAAAAGTTGGACGAAGTTATTAAAGCTCAACGCTAACTGGCCGACTTTTTCGCTTAATTTCGTCAAATTGCAGGTCTGAGACACCCCTGTTTAAAACGGGATGGGACCAATGCTAACTGTTTGTAAGCCAAGCAGGTTTATGGACAAATGACGTTATTTAGCGTAAAAAGGCGGTCTGTCTTGACGAAAAATCCGCTATGGCGAAACATGTCCTGGTCCTTAACGGGCCCAACCTCAACCTGCTGGGTACCCGAGAACCCGATGTCTACGGACATCAGACTCTCGACGATATCAACAGTGGTTTACAGGTGCTGGCCGACCAGCATGGCGCGCAGTGTCATTTTTTTCAAAGTAATCACGAAGGCGGGCTCGTCGATCGAATTCATCAAGCCCGTACCGAGGGCGTCGATTTCATCCTGATCAATGCTGGGGCCTATACCCATACCAGCGTGGCGATACGGGATGCGCTTGCCGGTGTCGGTATTGCGTTTATTGAAGTTCATCTGTCCAATGTTCACCGTCGTGAGCCGTTCCGTCACCACTCCTATCTCTCTGACATCGCTAGCGGTGTCATTGTTGGTTTGGGGGCCTACGGTTATGAAGCCGCCCTGCGGTTTGCTTTGAATAGTTAGGCGGTTCGTTTCGTTTTTTTGACCAATATTTTTTTAATGCCGTCCTGACCCAGTCAGTGGCTAGTGCGGCGTTGCGGGAAGTACGCATGGATCTTAGAAAACTCAAAACCCTGATCGATCTGGTAGCCGAGTCTGGCATTGCCGAACTGGAAATCACCGAAGGTGATGACAAGGTTCGCATTGTGAAATTTTCGCAAAGCTCGGCAGCTCCCGTGGTCTATGCTCCCGAGGCTCCTGTAGCCCAGGTGGTAGCCCCCGCTGCCGGTGCTCCTGCCGCCGCTCCCGCTGCACCTGCCGTTCCCGAGGGCCACGCCGTCAAGGCTCCTATGGTTGGCACCTTCTACCGTGCTCCTAGCCCAGGCGCTTCTCCTTTTGTGGAAGTGGGCCAAACGGTCAAGGAAGGCGAGCCCCTGTGCATTATCGAAGCCATGAAGCTGCTCAACGAGATCGAAGCCGACAAGTCCGGCGTGATCAAAGAAATTCTGGTTGAAAACGGCGGACCGGTGGAATACGGTCAGACTCTGTTCGTCATCGGTTGATGATATGTTTGAAAAAATCCTAATCGCCAATCGGGGCGAAATTGCCTTGCGTATCCAGCGCGCTTGTCGCGAGATGGGTATCAAGACAGTCGTCGTTTATTCTGAAGCTGATCGTGGTGCCAAGTACGTGCGTCTGGCTGACGAGGCCGTGTGTATTGGCCCCGCCCAGGCTCGTGACAGCTACCTGAGCATGCCTGCCATTATCTCGGCAGCAGAAGTCACCGATGCGGAAGCCATTCACCCTGGCTACGGCTTTATGGCTGAAAACGCGGACTTCGCTGATCGTGTCGAAAAGAGCGGTTTTGTCTTTATCGGTCCACGTCCCGAGAGCATCCGTACGATGGGCGATAAGGTCATGGCCAAAAAAGCCATGATCGAGGCCGGTGTGCCTGTGGTTCCCGGTTCGGACGGCGCCTTGCCGGATGACCCGGCTGAAATCATTCGCATCGGACGTGAAGTCGGCTACCCAGTCATCATCAAAGCCTCTGGCGGTGGTGGTGGCCGTGGCATGCGCGTGGTCTACACCGAAGCAGCCTTGCTGACAGCGGTTGCCACGACCAAAACCGAAGCCGCCGCTGCGTTCAACAATCCCGAGGTGTACATGGAAAAGTACCTCGAGAATCCACGCCATATCGAAATTCAGGTATTGGCTGATGGTGAACGCAATGCGATCTGGCTGGGCGAGCGCGATTGCTCCATGCAGCGTCGTCACCAGAAAGTGATTGAAGAAGCACCGGCTCCCGGTATTGCCCGCCGCCTGATCGAACGTATTGGCGAGCGTTGTGCTGATGCCTGCCGCAAGATGCGTTACCGCGGTGCAGGTACCTTCGAGTTCCTGTACGAAAACGGCGAGTTCTTCTTTATCGAGATGAACACCCGTATTCAGGTCGAGCACACCATCACTGAAATGATCACCGGCATTGATCTGGTTCAAGAGCAGATCAAAGTGGCCGCAGGCGAGAAATTCGTGCTGCGCCAGCGTGACATTGAATTTGAAGGCCACTCGATCGAGTGCCGTATCAACGCGGAAGACCCGTTCACTTTCGTACCAAGCCCAGGCCTGGTCAGCAAGTGGCACACCCCCGGCGGCCCTGGCGTGCGTATCGACTCGCATGTCTTTACCGGCTACACCGTGCCTCCGTACTACGATTCCATGATTGCCAAGCTGATTACCTACGGTAAGACGCGCGAGCAAGCCATTGCCCGTATGGACATTGCCTTGTCCGAAATGGTGGTGGAAGGGATCAAGACGAACGTGGATCTGCACCGGGAATTGATGCAGGACGCCAGCTTCAAGGCAGGCGGCACCAGCATTCACTACCTGGAACAAAAGCTGGCCCAACGTAGCAAGTAAGGGCAGCAACGGGTCAGGCCACAGGCCTGACCTGATAAGAATGATGATTATGTAAAACAGGGGCGAGCCCCCTGTTTTGCTTTATGGAAACTATGTATGCGTGAACTCTTACTGAGCTGCCAGGAACACGAGGCCGAGCGCTTG
This sequence comes from Alcaligenes faecalis, assembly GCF_009497775.1. NCBI lineage: Bacteria > Pseudomonadati > Pseudomonadota > Betaproteobacteria > Burkholderiales > Alcaligenaceae > Alcaligenes > Alcaligenes faecalis. Next base: position 3,459,216 of record NZ_CP031012.1, on the reverse strand, counting down.
TCCGATGCCTTGCTTGAAGCGGGCGCCCTGTCGGTGTCGGTGGAAGATGCTGACGGTGATACCGATCAGGAAAAGCCCCTGTTTGGCGAACCAGGTATCGAACCGGATGTGCTTGCCTGGGACCGCAATCGGGTTGTTGCATTGCTGCCCGAGGAGCTGGAGCCTGAAGAGTTGCTGCAACCGCTTTTTGACGCCGGTGTGCTGGATCCTGCGAAGGCTCAGTGGAGCGTGCGCGACGTGCCCGACGAGGATTGGGTTCGTTTGACGCAGTCGCAGTTCGGTCCCATTCCGGTGGGCGATCGTATCCTGATTGTGCCCAGCTGGCACAAGGACGACGAGGACTTGCCGGTTGCCCAAGAGGGTGATGACGGCCTGGTTCGCATTGAGCTGGACCCCGGTCTGGCCTTTGGTACCGGCAGCCACCCCACGACGCACTTGTGTCTGGATTGGTTGGCCCACCATGTGCAAGCCGGTCAGACCGTGCTGGACTACGGTTGCGGCTCCGGCATTCTGGCGATTGCGGCCCGCAAGCTGGGCGCTGGCCATACTGTTGGTGTGGACATTGACGAGCAGGCCGTGATTGCCACGCGCTACAATGCGCAAGTCAATCAGGTCGAGGTTGAAGGCTTGCTGCCCGATGCCATGCCCGCCGGGCAAACCGATCTGGTGGTTGCCAATATTCTGGCCAATCCCCTGCGTATGCTGGCTCCCATGCTGGCCAACCGCGTCAAACCGGGCGGACATCTGATCCTGTCCGGCATTTACGATTGGCAGGCCGAGGAAATGATCGAGGTTTACTCCTCCTATCTGCCCATGTCGGTCTGGCAGGAGCGCGATGGCTGGGTGTGTTTGGCTGGTCAACGCCCGTTATAAGACGGCAGAACTTAAGGTGAGTTCATGGAGCTAAAGACTCGCTGCCCCCGTTGCGGGACATCGTTTGCAGCCAGTGTGGAAACGCTGCAACGCCGCCGGGGCTATATACGCTGCATTCAATGTGCGCATATCTTCGATGGCTTTGAAGAAGTCATTGATGAGCAAGCCCCTGAGCCTTCCTATCACTCTCCCGCCGCGCCGGTTCAGACCGAACCGCGCCTGACACCCGAGCCACCTGTTTCGCCACGGCAGGAACAGGTGCAGACGGTGGACCTGCAAGCGCCCATTCCAGGGCCACGATTTGTGGAGCATTCCCGTCACGCCCCGCCGCGTGATGAAGGTACGGCCCACGAATCCTTGCAGGTACGCAAATTCCCCGACTCCATCCTGACGCAAGCGCCTGTCACACCGGCAGAGCCTTCTGTCGTAAGCGCAGAGCCCTTTGTCCGGTCGGCAGAGCCATCGGTTGAGTCGACAGAACCTTCTATCCGGTCTCCAGAACCGTCTGTCATCCGCGCCCGCTCCCGACACGAGCCTTTGCCGCAGGATGATCAGGACACCTCTTTTTTTGTATCGGCCGGTCCTGCTGCTGAGCCGGATGGGGATCACCATATTGGTCAGGCTTCCTGGTCGGCTGCCGAGCCTGAGTTCAGTGTGGGAGACCGTGCCAGTGCCTTGCGCGCTTCTTACCCCTCGCGTCAGGCTGATGGCACTCATGACAATGATGGCGAGCATTTCCAGCAGGACTGGGTCATTGATCCCAACCCCGCCTTGCAACGCGAAACGCGTTACGAGGGTGAGGCCAGCTTTGGCCAGCGCGTGGGTTCGCTGATCTGGACCAGCTTGTGCGTCCTGGGGGCGGTCCTGTTCGTCCTGCAGTTGATGTACGTGTATCGCGTGCAGATTGTCAGCCAGATCCCCATGCTGCGTCCCGTGTTCGAGAGCACGTGCCAGACCTTGTCGTGCAAGGTTCCCTACGAGCGCCGTCTGGACCAGATTCGCGTGCAGGCTTCGGCCCTGCATAAAGCACCGAATCAGCCCGGACAGTCTACCTTGGGCTTTACGCTGCGCAACGAGTTTGAGCGGCCCCAGGAGTGGCCTACGCTGGTCCTGGATTTGAAAGATTTTTCCGGAGCCTTGATCGCCCGGCGCAATATTACGCCCGATCAGTACCTGGCTTCCGAGCGACGTGAGCCTGCTTTTGCAGCGCGCAGTGAAATCATGGTGCGCCTGCCGTTGAATACTGGGCAGCTCCAAGTTAATGGCTACCAGATTAGCCCTTTTTTTCCATAAGGTAATTTATGACCGAGCGAGTGCTGGTATGTGGTTCGATCGCGTTTGATACGATCGCGGTTTTCGAAGGGTACTTCAAAGATCACATCTTGCCCGACAGCATCAAAACCCTGAGCGTGTCTTTCTTTGTGCCCAGCTTGCGTAAAGAGTGGGGCGGTTGCGCCGGCAATATCTCCTACACGCTGAACATGCTGGGTGGCCAGCCTGTACCTGTGGGTGCGGTTGGTAGCGACGGTGTGGATTATGTGCAGCGCCTGCAGAACCTGGGTATTGATACCAGCATGGTGCGTGTCATGCCCGAGATGTTCACCCCTCAGTGCTTCATCACCACAGACCTGGCCGCCAGCCAGATCACCTCTTTCCACCCAGGCGCCATGATCAATTCCGCCCAGATCGATCTGTCGGGTCAGGAAGCGGCATGGGGCATTGTGGCTCCGGACTCCAAAGACGGCATGTTTGCCCATGCCCGTCGCCTGCACGCACAAGGCACGCCCTTCATTTTCGACCTGGGCCAGGCCATGCCCTTGTTCGCTGGCGAGGACCTGCTGGAGATGCTGGAACTGTGTCAAGTTCTTACGGCTAACGAATACGAAGCCGAAATTATTGAACAGCGCACTTCCAAGAGCATGGCCGAGATCGCCCAGGGCCTGCAAGCCGCTGTCGTGACGCGTGGAGAGCATGGCAGCACGCTTTACCACAACGGTCAGACCTACGAAATTGGCCCTGTGCCCGTGGAAAATGTGGTGGATCCTACCGGCTGCGGCGATGCGCATCGCGCAGGCCTGTTATATGGTCTTACAAAAGGCTGGAGCTGGCAGGAGGCTTGCTGCTTGGGTAACTTGATGGGCAGTATTAAAATTCAGGCGGATGGCCCGCAAAATCATGAATTTAAACGGTCAGATATCTCGGCCATACTAAAACAGCACTATGATATTGAGCGCAGTCTGTAAGAGCGCGCTCGACATTTTTTTATGATTCGGCCAGCTACGTTTTTTGGAGTAAACCGTATGTACGTTTCTTTTTTCGATCGACCCAAAGTGCGTCTGCTGGTAGTGGCGAGTCTGGCAGCCCCCGTGTTTTTGCTGGCAGGTTGTGCCAATAAATCGGCATCCAGCTCGGTGTACAGCTACGGTCAGGCTCAGCGCGAACAAATCGTGCGTTTGGGTACCGTTGTTTCGGTACGCGCCGTCACTATTCAGGAAGATCAGAACTCGGGCGTGGGCACTGTGGGTGGCGCTGCCTTGGGTGGTGTGGCAGCCAGCAGCATTGGTGGTGGCCGCGGTAGCATCCTGGCCAGTATCGGTGGTGCGATTCTGGGTGGTCTGGTTGGTAATGCGGTTGAAAACCGCATGGGCAAGACCCAGGGTCTGGAAATCACGGTTCAGCTGGATAATGGCGAAACCCGTGTGGTGGCCCAGGAAGCCGACGTACCTCTGTCCGCTGGTCAGCGTGTACGTATGCTTAGCGGTAACGGCCCAACTCGTGTGGTGCCTATGTAATCAAAGCCCCAGGGCTTTGCGCATGAAGAACCCGGCCATTGGCCGGGTTTTCTTATGTCTGCTAGCGCTGAGTTTCCTGGGCGCGTTCGCGCTCCAGCAAGGTTTTCTTGCGCTCCAGTCCCCAGCGGTAGCCTGCCAGATTCCCGCTTTGTCGCACGACGCGATGGCAAGGGATGGCAATGGCCAAGGTATTGGTGGCGCAGGCTCGAGCCACGGCACGGGCGCCCTTGGGCATGCCCAGGCGTTCGGCAATCTCGGTATAGCTCAAGGTCTGGCCTACCGGGATATGGCGCAGGAATTCCCAGACGCGTTGTTGAAAGGCGGTGCCTTGAATGTCCAAAGGTAGCTCCAGGCCCAGAGCCGGTTCCTCCACCATCGCAACTACTTGGGCGACCCGTTGATTGAATTGCGGATCGGCACCAATCAGTTCGGCTGCCTTGAAGCGGTCCTGCAACTGCTCCAGCAAGACCTTGGCATCATCGCCCAAGGAAATCGCACAAATCCCACGCTCGCTTTCGGCAACCAGCAGCGCACCCAGGCTGCATTGGGCAATCGCAAAACGAATACGGCTGCCCTGGCCCTGTTTGCGAAACGCTTTGGCCTGCATGCCTAACATGGCTTGGGATTCGTCGTAGAACTGGCTGTGCGTGCCGTAGCCGGCCTCATAGATCGCATCAGTAATGCTTTGCCCGGCCTTGTCCAATTCATCCCGCAAACGCTGGCTGCGATGTGCCTTGGCATAGGCATGAGGTGTCAGCCCGGTCTGTGCTTTGAAAATACGGTGGAAGTGATAGGGACTCATGCCTAGCGACTCGGCCAGCTCTTCCAGCTTGGGAGCGGGGTTCTGGGTTTCGATCAGGCGGCAGGCTTGCACAATCAAATCGTGACGCTGCTCGGACTGCTGCTGACGGTCTGCATGACGATGACGGCTGGCTCTGAATCCAGCCTGCTCAGCTTGCTCGGCTGTATCGAAGTAACGCACATGCTCCTTATTAGGGCGTCGTGATGCCGCGCTGGGGCGCGCATAAATCCCTGTGCTGGGCACGGCATAGACAAAGTGGGCATCAGCGTTCGGGTCCCGGTCCACAATCGCTTGCCAGCGCTGGGCTTCGCGTTGATACGGAGCTGCGGCTTGCTTAGGCATGCGCCACAAGTACCAGGAGGCCACGCTGCGATACGGTGCCCAGGCCTGGCCAATTTCACGCAAGGCGCGGGCTGAGGGGGCTTTGTCCAAGCGCCGCAAATTGCGATAGCCCTCACGGACTCCAAAGTCGTCCGCAGGCAAAATGTCTTCATGCTCCAGCGTGTACATCATCATCATTTCCACCGTCCAGCGGCCTATGCCACGTAGCGTGGTCAGTTGCTTGATCAGCTCTTCATCCTGCATTTGCAAAGCGGTAGCCTGATCGGGAATGATGCCATCCAGGCGCGCCTGAGCCAGACCCAGAATGCTGTTGGCCTTGGCACCGGACAAGCCGCAAGCGCGCAGGGTGTCGTACGGAGTCGCCAGCACCTCCTCCGGTGTTGGGCAATGGCCGTGCGGATAGAGATCAATCAGGCGTTGCAGGATGCGTTCAGCCGCACGGGTGTGCAATTGCTGATACACCACAGAGCGGATCAGTGCCTCGTAAGGGTCGCGCTCGGGGCGTGGTTGATGGATGCAAGGGCCCACATGGGCGACCAGTGCTTGCCAGTCCGGGTCCAGTGCGGCCAGGAATTGTTCGGCCTCGCGGTAGCGGTTGGTTGGGTCCGATTTCAATGGAAGGCGAGTCATGGAAGTGGCCTGCTGATTGATGATGAGGCCAGTATAAGGTCCACTTTTGGACAAGACATCCTGATTCTTGCTCTTGAATTCGGAGTGAAAAAAAACCTGGGCTATGCCCAGGTTTTTCATGCATACAGCGTGCCGTGCTTAGATTGGCACCAGGCTAAAAGCCGTGCGAGTGATGACCATATTGAGCACCTGGGTCAGCAACAGGACGACCAACGGCGACAAGTCCAGGCCACCCAGATCTGGCAAGACACGACGTATCGGGTCCAGCAAGGGGGCTGTAATGGAACGCAGCAAAGGCATGCTGGGCGATTGGGGTTGCAGCCAGGACAGCAGGGCTTGCAGCAGCACTACCCAGAAGATCAGGCTCAAGGTCCAGCGCAGCACGGTAAAGACGGCGGCCAGCAAGAACATGGGGATGTTGGACAGCACGGATACCGATCCGGTCAGCACCATGGCGCTAAGAACCAGGTACACCAGCGCGCTGAGCCAGGCAGCGAACAAGGAGGTCCAGTCCCAATGATTGCCGCTTTTGATCACACGGCGCAAAGGCATGACCAGCCAGTCCGTGACCTTGAACATGGCTTGCGAATAAGGGTTGAAGGGATGGATTCTGAGCGCATACACCCAGGCACGCAGTAGCAAAATCGTGCCCAGCAGCGACAGAACAATATGGATTAGGAAGAGGGCGACTTCACTGAACATAGTTGCTTGGTATGAATTGATGGGAGAGGGAATTGTCGCATGCAAGTGCTACAAACCAAAGAGCCACCCTGATCAGGGTGGCTCTTTGGGGAGAAACATGAAAGCAGCGTGCGATTAAGGACGCTTGCCAGTTGGGAAGGGCCAGGAGCCAGCAGGGTTGACGTCTTCGCGGCGAGGTTCGGCAGGAGCTGCCGCTGTTTTGGTCGCTTTGCGAGCCGCTGTTTTATTGCCTACTTTAGCGGCGGCTTTAGTCGTTGTGCTGGTCTTTGGGGTCTTGGTTTCTGCGGTCACGGATTTAACTTCTTTCTTCTTTGGAGCTACGGGTTTCTTGGCACTGGCAGCAGGACTGGCTTTTTTAGCCGCGGTCTTTACAGCTGCCTTGGTGCCGGTTTTGGTGGCAGGTTTCGCTGCCGCTTTGCTGGGTGTGGCTTTTTTGGCCACGGGTTTGCTTGCCTTGGTGCTGGCCGGTTTTTTTGCGGCAGCGGTGGCAGCAGGTTTGGTGGTAGCGGGTTTGGCACTGGCCGTTTTGGGCGCAGCTGCTTTTTTAGCTACCGTTTTTTTGGCAACCACTTTCTTCGCTACCGCTTTCTTGGCAACGACTTTTTTAGCGACGGCCTTTTTGGCAACGGCTTTCTTGGCCACAGCCTTTTTAGCGACCGTCTTTTTAGCGGCTGCTTTCTTGGCTACGGTTTTAACGGCGGCTGTCTTGGTGGCGGCGGCTTTAACAGCCGTGGTTTTTGCTGGAGTGGCTTTCTTTACCGCTGCTTTTTTCGCCACTGTTTTCTTGGCGGGTGCGCTGCTGGCAGACTTGGCAGGGGCTTTTACAGCAGCCTTGCTGGTCTTGGTAGCGGTGGTTTTAGCGGGGGACTTGGGGGCAGCGGTTTTGCTGCTGGGACTGGTCTTGGTAGCAGTAGCTTTTACTGGTGCTGCGGCTGCTTTTGCTGGCGTTGCTTTTTTGGGGCTAACGGCTTTTGTGCTTGCTGCTTTTGCTGCGCCTTTCTTGGCTGTTGCCATGATCATGCTCCTTGAGAACAAGTCTTTAGTTTGTCCACACCCATTTGACCTGGCCTGGAAAACTGCAATGGCCTTTTTCAAATGACGCAGGCGTTTAAGGTCGATACCTTATACGCTTAGAAGTCTAACGCAAGCCCCTACACAGTCAAGCATTAATCATGGCTTGGGGCTTATGGATTTAGGAATCGGTGTCTGCTGTCTCAAATAAGTTGCGTTCTCGACACGCGCTATCCATCCATCATCGCATCCAAGTCCCTGATTTTTGACGCATTGCTCGATGGTTTGCATGGCGCTTTTCTGCTTTGAATAGTCTGCATCAAGCATGGCAAAGAGGTCTGAAAACGGACTTCAATTCATGGCTGGTTTGCAGTTTTCAATCTTTGTTCAAGCCAAAAAAAAGCCCTGCATAAGCAGGGCTGAAAGGGCAGGTTAATCGTTTCGAAAGTCGCAGTGGGCAAGGCTTAGGCGGGAACGGCCTGAATTGCCGGATCTGTGCTTTTCAACTGCTGCGACAGCTCGGTAAAGCGGGCTTCGTATTTCTTGGCCGACTCCATTTTCACGGGACCGAAGCCGCGCAATTGTTGGGGCAGTTCGGCCAGCTCCAAAGCGGTGGCGTAGTTGGCTTGATCCAGATTCTTGCTCAAGTTGTTGAGCAGGTTCTGGTATTCGCGCCAGAAGCGGCGTTCCATACGACGCTCATGGGTGTAGCCAAAGGGATCCAGTGCCGTGTTGCGCAGACCTTTGCCTTTAGCCATCCAGCGCAGCAAGGTGGCTGTGCGTGGACCCAAGGTGATCTTGCGTGGGCGGCCGGTAGCCGGATCACGGCGTGCCAGCAAAGGCGGTGCGAAGTGAAAGCGCAAGGAGAAGTCGCCTTCAAATTGCTGCTCCAGATCCTGGCGGAAAGCGGGCGAGCTGAACAGGCGAGCGACTTCGTACTCATCCTTGTAGGCCATCAGCTTGTACAAGCTGCGTGCGGCTTTTTCAGTCAAGGTAGGGCGCTGACCCGGACGCAGTTTTTGCTCGGCGTCACGCAGTGCATTGATGGTGTTGGTGAAGCGCTGGGCATAAGCGGCGTTCTGGTATTGCTCCAGGCTGCTGGTGCAGCGCTGCATGATTTGTTCCAGTGTTTCGCGACGCTGCAAGGTCACCACTTGAGCAGCCGGAGCCAAGAGGCTGGCCAGTGCTTTTTCATCGTGAGCCAACACGCGACCCAAATGGAATGCATCCAGGTTGGCCTGAATGGCCACCCCGTTCAGACGGATGGCCTGTTCAACCGCCGCGCTGCTAACGGGCATGGAACCTTGCTGCCAAGCCATACCCATCAAGAGCATATTGGACAGCAGACTATCTCCGAACAGCAGGGTGGCTGCCTGGTGAGCATTGAAAGATCGCACCTGGTTTTCGCCAGCAGTGGTCTTCAGTTGGCTCAGCAAGTGCTGTGCATCCAGAGGAGCATCCGGGTTGCGGGTGAACTCGGCCGTAGGGGCCAGGTATTCGTTGATGATGGCGTGGGTATGACCAGGACGCAGGCAGGACAGGGCGTTGGGGTGAGCGGCTGCCACCACGTCACACAAGATCGCCAGGTCGGCTTGGCCGGGATCAACACGCACGGCACCCGTGTTCTCTTTATTAGCAGACAGACGAATGTGGCTGATGACGGTGCCGCCTTTTTGCGCCAGACCCGTCATGTCCAGTACCGAACTGGAACGACCTTCCAGGTGCACCGCCATGGAGAGCACTGCTCCAATGGTAATCACACCCGTACCACCCACACCGGCCACAATCACATTGCAGTCGCGCGCTTGAATGGTGGGCAGTGGCAGCGTGTCCAGCTTGGCCAGCAACTGGGCCTTCATATCGGCCTGACCATTTTGATCACCACGGCGCAGAGCACCGCCCATCACCGATACAAAGCTGGGGCAGAAACCGTCCACGCAGGAGTAGTCCTTATTACAGCTGGACTGGTCGATCTGGCGCTTGCGGCCTTCGGGCGTTTCAGCAGGCACCAAAGACAGGCAGTTCGATTGCACACCGCAATCCCCACAGCCTTCGCAGACAGCCTTATTAATAAAGAGGCGACGGGCAGGATCGGGGTACTCGTTCTTTTTACGACGACGGCGCTTTTCAGCCGCACAGGTCTGGTCGTGAATCAGAATGGTAACGCCAGGGATCTCGCGCAATTCACGCTGCAAGCGATCCAGTTCGCGACGGTGATGTACATCCACACCGGCAGGCAGGCTGACACCGCGATAGCGCTCGGGCTCATCGGTGGTGATGACCACACGACGCGCACCTTCACCAATGGTTTGCTGGCAAATGCGGGGTACGGAGATCGGGCCGTCAACGGGCTGACCGCCCGTCATGGCAACCGCGTCGTTAAACAGAATCTTGTAGGTAATGTTGGCACCCGCGGCAATCGCCTGACGAATCGCCAGATAGCCGGAGTGAAAGTACGTGCCTTCACCCATGTTCTGGAACATGTGGCCCGTCTGGATAAAGGGCGACAGGCCCACCCAGTCCGTGCCTTCACCACCCATTTGAGTCAGACCACGGGTTTTGCGGTCCATCCAGGTCGCCATGTAGTGACAACCTACACCGGCCATGGCCTGGCTACCTTCGGGCACTTTGGTGGAGGTATTGTGCGGACAGCCCGAACAGAAATAGGGGCGGCGGGTCAGACCATTGGTGTCAATGGGTGCCAGGTTTTGCACCGTACAGGCAGGCAATTGCACATTGGCGTGATGACCCAGCCAGCGACGCAGGCCCACGGCCACACGGGCAGGGCTGAGCTGACCATCGGCAGGAATCAGCACTTCATTTTCTATATCGCGCTTGCCCGACACAGTGGGGCGCTGGGCACGGTTAAAGAGCAGATTCTTTAACTGGTCTTCAATGATCGGGCCCTTTTCTTCAATGACCAGAACGTGGTCCAGGCCTTCAATAAAATCGTTCAGCGATTGCGGGTTAACTGGCCAGCTCAAACCGATCTTCAGATGGCGGATAGCGGGCAGATCCTTCAGGCTGCTGAGCTGTTGCAGCGCATCCAGCGTGTCCAGTGTGGCTTTGCCGGTGGAGACAATACCGATACGCGCATCAGGTGCCGCTTCCAGGATGCGGTCCAGGCTGTATTTATGAGCGAACTCGCGCACGCTATCCAGTCGGGCATCCAGAGTGCCTTCCATGGATGGTGTCAGGAATTTGCTGGGGTCGTAGGGGTGCTTGCCGCCTTGCTTGTCGGCCAAGGCCGGGGCCAGATCATCCAGAGGGGCAATCTCGAAAGAGCGGCCGCTTTCCACGGTTTCGGTAATGGCTTTGAAGGCTACCCAGGAACCGGAGTAACGCGACAAGGCCCAGGCCCAAATGCCGAAGCGTTCGTATTCTTCAACAGAGCTGGGGTTGACCACCGGGATGCCCCAGGCGATCAGGGATTGTTCGCTGGCGTGGGGAATGGACGAGGACGAGGCCACGTGGTCATCACCCACAATCATCAGTACGCCACCGTGCTGGGAGGCACCGGCTGCATGGCCGTGGTGCAAGGCATCGCCCGCGCGGTCTACACCGGGGCCCTTGCCATACCACATGGAGAACACGCCATCGACAGTGCGGTCAGCGCGCTCACCGGCCTGCTGCGTACCCATAATCATGGAGGCGGCCAGGTCTTCATTGATGGCGGGTTGAAAACGGACCTTAGCCTGGTCCAGATGCTTCTGGGCCTTCCACATGATCATGTCCACGCCACCCAGTGGCGAACCACGGTAGCCAGAGACAAAACCGGCGGTGTTCAAACCGTGTTCTTTATCCAGGCGAGCCTGGGTCAGCAACATGCGCACCAGGGCCTGTGTGCCAGTTAAAAAGATGCGTCCTGATTGTGCGGTCAGGTTGTCGCTGAGCTTGTATTGAGTGTCGACGGACTGCGTCATGATGAAACCTCCAGATAGAGATCATGATAGAGAGTCTGCCCTCGCTTTTTTTTGCGTTATAGTTGCGTGTATTCCCTATTCTTTGAAATGTTCATTTCGTAAATATTCAAATATGGATAAAACTGACTTAAAAATCCTGGATGCCTTGCAATTGGATGGCCGAGCCTCGGCTCAGCAGGTCTCCGAGCAGGTGGGTTTGTCCACTGCGCCCGTTTGGCGGCGCATCAAAAATCTGGAAAAAAACAAGGTTATCCAAGGCTATTATGCGCGCGTGGATCGTCGTCAGGTTGGCCTGCAAAGTTGCATGTTTACCCAGATCAGTCTGGACCGCCACTCGGGTGAAATTGTCGATAACTTCATCCGTGCCGTGCGCGATGCGCCCGAGATTCTGGAATGCCACGCCGTGACCGGCGATGCGGATTTTCTGCTGAAGATCATGGTGCCCAGCGCCGAGTCCTACGACGATTTCCTGCACCGCTTCCTGTTCAATATGCCGGGCGTGCGCCAAACCCGCACCATTGTGGCCATGCGTGAAATCAAGAATGTGACTCGCTTGCCTTTGCCACTTTGAAGCATCTTGTTATGGGGTAATACAAGCGCCTTCAGGTAGAATAATCAGGATTCGCCGGCCTGTGGTGGGTCGGTATGTACGCATGAAGGACGGGGTTTTATGACGAAGGCGAATATCTTGCGACGCACTTCCTGGGTCGCTGTGCTGGCTACAGTTTTTTTAAGCGCCTGCGCGGTTAAAGCGCCGGCTCCCGAGCCTGCTGCCCAAGCGGCTGCCAAGCCTGTCCATCCTGCATGTCAGCCTGCTGCAGCTGGAGAGCAACTGGCCGGTAACTGGCTTAGCAAGCACCGCCAGAAAGGCGTGGTTGGCGAGCTGCGTACCCTGTTCACCTTGCAAGCAGATGGTTCCATGGCCTACACCGAACAGGTCAAGCGCCCCAACAAACCATCGCAAGGCTTGAACGAAAGCGGTTGCTGGGTACGCAAGGGCAATGATTTGCAGATCAGCACGCAAGAATCCAATGGGGTCACCACCGAACCGGGCGACCCGATTTACGAAAACCACTACAACATCGTCAGCCTGACAGCCCGCAATCTGGTGCTGCGTGACCAAAGTGGTACCACTTACCGCCTGACCAGAATGTCGCCTGGCTACCGCCTGCCGTTCTGATCACTGCTGGTTTGAATGATTCCTGGCCGTCCTGGGGGCGGCCAGTTTTTTGTCTGTTTCTTTTGCTGGACGCTCCATGGCTCTGCGCGCGACGATTTATAAAGCTGAACTTAATGTGGCCGATAACGATCGGGCCTACTACGGCAGTCATACCCTGACTCTGGCCCGTCATCCTTCCGAAACCGAAGAGCGTCTGATGGTGCGTTTGCTGGCTTACGGTTTGTATGCGCAAGCGGATGAAGCCCTGAGCTTCTCGCGCGGGCTAAGCGACTCGGACGAGCCCGCCTTGTGGGAGCATGATCTGAGCGGCAATCTGCTGCATTGGCTGGAAGTGGGCCTGCCGGACGATAGACGTCTGATCAAAGCCAGTGGCCGTGCTGAAAAAGTGACGGTGCTGGCCTATGGCCGCAACGTGTCCGTCTGGTGGAGTGGCATCAAGGACAAGATCAGCCGCGCCCGCAATATACAGGTCTATGCGCTGGATGCCGCCGGGACTGACGCTTTAGCCGCCCTGGCCGAGCGTGGCATGACCATCAATCTGAATGTTCAGGACGGCACGGTCTGGGCCAGCAGCGACAAGGGCGAAGCCACCATTGAGCTTAGCCACCTGAATGCTGCCGCTTGATGTGAGCCAGCAGCTCGCTACGAAATAAAGTAGCCGCCGGAGCCAAAGAGCGCTGACGCAGTTGCAGCAGGCTTACTTGCCGGGGCAGCACCGGGGCCTTCAAGGGACGAAATATAATTTGCGCGGCCTCGGGCAGGCTTTGAGTGTTGGCCGGCAGGATCGCCAGCCCCAAACCATGCCTGACCATGCTGAGCACCGTGGTGTGCAAGGACACTTCGTGCACCTGCGGAAAGCGTATATCCAAAGCCGTCAATTGCCTTTGTATGGCCTGACCCAAAGGGCTGTGCGAGGACAAGGCAATAAAAGGATGGGCGGCCAGATCATGCCAGCGTATTTGCGCCTTGGCCGTTAGTGGATGATGGTGGGGCAGCAGGGCCTGATACTGGTCCTGCATCACCGGATGCGCTTCAATCGTGTCGGGCCGATTCCAGTCCGTACCCAAACCAAAATCAATAGGCTCCTGCTCCAGACGGCGGCTGATGTCCTGCTCTGCCATATCCAGCAACTCCACCCGAATGCCGGGATAGCGCTGCTGAAACAGGGCAATAAATGGAATCAGCAAGCTGGAGGACAAAACCGTGCCACTGGCAATGGACACGCGGCCACGTTGATGGCTGGTCAACTCCTTGGAATGGCGCACGGCCTCTTCTACCTCGGCCAGTACGCGCCGTGCTGTACCCAACAACTCCTGACCCGGTTCGCTGAGCACCACTTTGCGGGTGTGCCGATCGAACAGCCGCAGCCCGGTCTGGGACTCCAGTTCCCGAATCAACATGCTTAATGCCGATTGGGTAACGTGCAGATTGCGCGCTGCCTGAGTGAACTGGCCCGCTTCCGCCACAGCGACAAAAGCACGAAGTTGTCTGAGGGTTATATTCATCAGATTATCTTACTAATAAATAAAATAAATTCAATTGTTTTATCAAATCGCGGGTGCTTAAATGTTTTCCATAGACCGCAGCGGGGGCTGCAAAGGTCAGATAAGAAAAGGAGGCATGAGCATCATGAAATCCTGGATACGCAGCATACGCATCGAGGCCGAGGGCATCCGTTCACTGGAGCTCTGTCCACAGGAAGGCCGCTTCCCAACTGTGGAGGCGGGGGCCCATATCGATGTGCATTTGCCAGGGGGCCTGGTTCGGCAGTACTCGCTGCTGGCCGGAAGCCACGAAGGGCAGTACCGGATTGGCGTCAGTCTGGACCCGGCCAGCCGGGGTGGCTCGCGTGCAGTTCATCAGGCCTTGAACGTGGGCGATGCGCTGGAAATTTCCGAGCCTCGCAATCTGTTCAAGCTGGATGAAAGCCAGGCAGCGACCAGTGTCCTGCTGGCAGGAGGCATAGGCATCACGCCTATTCACGCCATGGCACAACGTCTGCAAGCCTTGGGCCAGCCCTGGCATCTTTTTTACTGTGTGCGCAGTCGCCACCGGGCCGCTTTTCTGGACGAACTTCAACAATTAGAAGCGAACAGCCAAGGTCTGGGACGGCTGGATGTCCTGATCGAAGACGAAATGAATGGTGCGCGCATGGATATGGACGCCGCACTGGCTCCTTATAAAAGCCAGGGTAGCCATTTCTATTGCTGTGGCCCGGCGGGTATGTTGCAGGCCTACAAGCAGGCCTGTGCCGATCTGCCTGATCAACAGGTGCATTTCGAATACTTCGCGGCGGCGCCTGTTGCGGCTGCCGATCAGGGCGAGGACAGCGCGTTCACCGTTCATCTGGCTCGTACCGGCGGCTCCATTGAAGTCCCGGCAGGCCGCAGCATCCTGGAATGTCTGCTGGATCAGGGCATACGGGTGTATTGCTCCTGCCGCGAAGGGATTTGCGGGTCCTGTGAAACCAAAGTCCTGTCGGGCACGCCCGAACACCGCGACCACGTCCTGAGCGAACAAGAACGGGCCGCATCTGAAAGCATGATGATTTGTGTCTCCCGCAGTCGCGGCGAGGCACTGACGCTGGATTTATAAGAGCAGGGCGCAAACGACGCCCACATACGGAGGAGATAGGAAAATGAATGCTTCATTGAAAGGCAGGACGGTTATCGTCACCGGAGCCGGTGGGCAGATTGGCCTGGCGTACTGCGATGCCTTGATCGAGCAGGGTGCAAATCTGGTGATGGCCGACCTGGGTGACTTAAGCGACAAGGCTCGGCAGTACTGTGAGCAGGGCGGCAAAGCCATTGCCGTTCAGGTGGACGTGTCCAATAACGACCAGACCCAGGCCATGGCCAAAGCGGCTCTGGATGCCTTCGGTTCTATCGACGGCATTATCAATAACGCCGGTTTTTTCCGCGGCTGTACCTTTGGCTCCCTGATGGATATTCCTGCCGAGGAATGGGATCGCTGCTACGCCATCAATGTGCGTGGGCTGTGGCAGTGCTGCAAAGCCGTGATTCCGGCCATGAAGCAGCAAGGCGGCGGCAAGATCATCAATGTGTCTTCCAACACCCCCTACAAGGGCGTGCCCAACTTCCTGCACTACGTCTCGTCCAAGGCGGCGGTGGTGGGTATGAGCCGTGCCATGGCACGCGAAGTGGGGGCGTTCAATATTCAGGTCAACACCTTGTGCCCGGATCTGATTCCCGACGCGGGCATTACCGCTACCCAGGGGGATGAAGCCGACCGCCGCACCGTGGCGGGACGCTGCCTGCAACGCACCCAAACGCCAGAAGACATGGTGGGGGCCGCCCTGTTCCTGTTGGGCAGCGGCTCGGACTTTGTGACGGGGCAGAGCCTGCTGGTGAACGGCGGCGCGCATTTTCTGTAAACAGAATCAGCTGGAATTTTCAGGAGTAGACCATGACAGTCATGAATGAGGTGCCGATGATCCAGGCCCGTCATCCACAGGAACAGAGCAATCCCCTGTATCGCGCACTGGCGCATTTCTGGCACCCCGTGGCCTATAGCAGCCAGGTTCTGGACAAGCCCTTTGGCGCGCGTTTGCTGGGTCAGGATCTGGTGCTGGCACGCTTGAATGGCGAGCTGGTTGCCATGGATAGCCGTTGTCCGCATAAGGGGACCAATCTGGCCTTGGGCGAAATTGTCGATGCCACGATCGAGTGCCCCTATCATGGCTGGCGCTTCGATGCCCAAGGCGAGTGCGTGCGCATTCCGGCTCGTGAAGAGCTGACCTGTGCCATGCGGGTCAATGTGAAACGCTTTAACGTCACCGAGTCGGGTGGCATCGTCTGGGTTGCGCTGGAAACACCGCAAATGCCGGTGCCGGTCTTTCCTGAAATGAACGATCCCAGCTACCGGGTCCTGCAAGGCAAGACCTACGACTGGCGCACCAGCTCGCCGCGCCGTCTGGAAAACTTTGTGGACTTCAGTCACTTTGCCTACGTGCATGATGGCACCATTGGCAGCCGGGACAATCCACGGGTGGAAGCCGTTAAAGTCTGGCGCGAAGAGCATGTCCTGCGCTTTGATCGCAGCGGCGTGAAAGAGCCCGGTGTAGGCTTGAAGAAAAAACTGCTGGGTATTGAAGAGGAGCTGATCGAGCCGGTGAACGAATACCACGTCACCATGCCGCACACCGTGCATTTGAAGCGCACCTTTCCCAACGGCAAGCGTTATGTGCTGCTGATGGCAGCCTGTCCGGTGGACGAATTTACCACCCGCAGTTTCTGGTGGCAGGCGCGCGATTTTGGGACTGAGCCTATGTACGATGACTTCTTCATGGACTTTGAGGACGAGGTGCTGGGCCAGGACAAACCCATCATCGAATCACAGCGGCCCTTGTGGATCAATCTGCAGGGCGATCAGCCCCAGGAACGTGAGACACCTGTGCGGGGTGCGGATATTGTCACGGTGGAATATCGCCGCTGGCTTAATGACCTGGTCGCGCAGGTCGAGAGCTTGCGATGAGCCAATCCATCTACGTACAGGGCGGCGCAGGTTTGCTGCACGCCCGTCAGTACGGCGCTATCCGTACCGCACAGGTGCCCCTGATCGTGATGCATGGCGTAACCGGCCATGCGGGGCTTTGGCATCACGTGGCCACCGCCTTGTCGCAGAACCGGGCAGTGATCGCCCTGGACATGCGCGGACATGGTTTAAGTGACTGGTGTGCGCAGCAGGACTATGCCACACCGGCGCATGTGCAGGATCTGGCTTGCCTGCTGGAGGCATTGGGTCAACCCCAATACGATCTGGCCGGTTTGTCCTGGGGGGGCTTGGTCGGCCTGCAGTACGCGGCCCGTTATCCGGAACGGGTCCGCCGATTGGCAGTGCTGGATGTCGAACCCAGTTTTACGCAAAGCGAGCACGAAGTGATGGCACGACCGGCGAATTTCCCCAGTCGTGCTGCGGTGATGGAGTACGAGCGCAAAGCCAACCCGCAAGCACCGCAGTCCTTGCTGCAGTTGTTTGCCTACGAGTCCGTCAACCAGGTGGACCTGGACTTGTGGCAGCGGCGGCACGACCCGTATTTTTTGAGGCGCTGGCCATTTCGCAATGACGATGTCTGGGCGCAGCTGGAGGAGCTGCGCTGCCCGACCTTGTTATTGCATGGCGAACGCAGCTTTGTGCGTCTGGCCATCATGCAGGAAATGCACGATCGCTTGCGGCAGGCGGCAGGCTTGTACGAGCTGCCGGATACCGGTCACTTGCTGCCACTGGAGGCACCTGAACCAGTAGCCGCCTATTTGGAGGAATTTCTGACAGCAGATTGACAATAGATGCCCCTGGGTCCTGCACCGGCAGGGGCATTTTTATAGAGCGGCCCGGACAGGCAATAAGGGGGACGGCGCCGCTACCCGATGTACTGAGTAAAAAAATAACGGGAAAAAGATGAGGAGACAAACCTATGAACACCCGTCAGATTCAGGACAGTATTGACGAGCGGCTGCCTGTCGGACGCTCTTTCTTGTTTGGTTTGCAGCATGTGCTGGTCATGTATGCCGGTGCGGTTACCGTACCCTTGATTCTGGGCAGTGCCCTGGGTTTAAGCCAGGAAGACATTGCCATTCTGATCAATGCAGACCTGTTGTGCTGTGGAATCATTTCCATCATTCAATCCATGGGGGTAGGGCGCTGGGTAGGGATACGCCTGCCCGTCATGATGGGTATTTCCTTTGCCGGGATTGCCCCCATGATCGCCATCGGGCTGACACCCGGTATGGGCCTGCCCGCCTTGTACGGCGCCATTATTGCGGCCGGTTTCATCGCCGTGCTGATGGTGCCCTTGATTATTCGCCTGCTATGGCTTTTCCCACCCTTGGTAACGGGAACGACACTGGTGTCGCTGGGCGTAGGTCTGTTTGGTGTAGCGATTACCTGGGCGGGGGGCGGACATGGCGCGAAAGACTTTGGCAGTCTGGTGTACCTGGGCATTGCGGGGACCGTGCTGCTGGTGACCTTGCTGGTCGCACGATTTGGTCGCGGCTTTTTTGGCAGCATCGCCGTGCTGGTGGGCTTGGCGGCGGGCATGATACTGGCCATTCTGATGGGGCGTGTCACCGTAGAAGGGCTGGACCAACTGCCCTGGATTGAGCTGGTGACGCCGTTCCACTTCGGCATGCCCACCTTTTCCTTTAGTGCCACCTTCACCATGTTGCTGGTCGTGATTGTGACCATGGTGGAAGCCATCGGCCTGTTCTACGCCCTGGCTGTGATCTTGAACCGCCCACTGAGTCACGAGGACTTTGCTCGTGGTCTGCGCGCCGATGCCTTGGGTGCGGTGATCGGTGGCGTATTCAATACCTTTCCATACTCCTCTTACGCACAAAACATCGGCCTGATTGGAGTGACCGGCGTGCGCAGCCGCTACGTCTGTCTGGTCGCGGGCCTGATCCTGATTGTTCTGGGACTGGTACCGCGTATAGCTCACGTCGTAGCCCTGGTTCCGCACTACGTGCTGGGGGGCGCAGCCATTGTGATGTTTGGCATGGTGGCCGCCTCTGGCGTGCGTATCTTGCAGACCGTAGACTTCAAGAACAACAAACACAACACCTTCATCTTTGCGATCAGCCTGGGCGTGGGCTTGATTCCCGCCGTCGCTCCCACCTTCTTTGACCAGTTCCCGGAATACCTGATCCCCTTATTGCATAGCGGGGTGCTGTTGACCGTGATCTCATCGGTGGTGCTGAATCTGTTTTTCAACGGAACCAGTGGCCGGCAACACACAGAAGAGCTGGTGATGGAAACACAGGAAGAGACGCCCCTGAGCGTCGTGCGGGTAACACCGCAAGGATAAGAAACAGGAGACAGACAATGACAAGCCAATTGTGCGATATCGTGATTCACGCAGGCAAAGTGGTCACCATGAACGACCAGAACGAGGTCCTGGAAAACGGCGTTGTAGCCATCAGCGGCAATCGAATCTGTGCCGTGGGTCAGGCTCAGGACATGCAGCATTGGCAGGGAAGAAAAACCATCCATGCCCCCATGCAGGCCCTGATCCCTGGCTTGATCGATACGCATAACCACCTGTTCCAACTGGCTGGGCGCGGTTTGGGCGATGGCATGGCTCTGTGGCAATGGCTGGGTGAGTTCATGCTGCCACTAGCTGCTGATATCCGCCCACAAGAAGCGCTGGCCGCCGTAAGCCTGGGCGCACTGGAAGCCGCCTCATCCGGTGTGACCACCGTGCTGGACAACCACTACGCTCCCGCAGATCCGGAAACGACCATTGCCGTAGCCCAGGCACTGCAAGACACCGGCCTGCGCGGCATCGTGGCCCGAGGCATGTTCGGCCCCTTCACCCCGGTCGCCCGCGACAACGGATTGCAGGACACCCTGTTTCGCCACAGCGTAAAACACGAGCTGGATACCATGCAGGAGTGTTTGAGCAACTGGCAACAAGGCCGTGTGCAAATCTGGCCATCGCCCATCAACATCATCTACAACGACCTGGACCTGGTGCTGGGTTCTGCGGAGATGGCTCGTAAATTCGACGTGCGCTGGCAAACCCACTGCTCAGAAGCGCCCGTAGACCCGGATATCTTCCAGAAAGCATACGGCGCACGCCCCTTTCGCTGGCTGGACGAACAAGGCTGGATGAACGAACGAGCCGGATTTGCCCATGCCATCTGGATGGACGACGACGAAATCGAGCGCGCCGGCCGCGCCGGATGCAGCATCGCCCACAACCCCATGTCCAACGAATATCTGGCCTCCGGCCCCATCCGCCTGAAAGAACTGCTGGAAGCCGGAGTGCGCATAGGACTGGGTGCAGACGGAGCCGCAGGCCACCAGGTCGACCTGTTCCAGATCATGCGCCAAGCCGTCTACGTCCAACGTTTGGCACGCCTGGACCCACAAGCCAGCAACGCCCAGGACGCCTTCTGGCTGGCCACCCGAGGTGGCGCAGAAATGCTGGGCATAGATGCCGGCCAACTGAGCGAAGGCAAACTGGCCGACATGGCGTTGGTCAACCTGGACCAACCCCACCTGAGCCCCTGTTTCGACGTGGTCGCCAGCCTGGTCTACTGTGCCAGCGGCCGCGACGTCACCATGACCATCGTGAATGGCCAGGTCATTTACGAAAACGGCGAAAGCCAATGCGTCTCCAAACAAGAAGTCGTGGCCAAAGCAAGAGAACATTGCACCGCCTTGATTAGCCGCCTGGGAGTCCTGAAACCAGCGGGCCTGATGCCAGCCTAAAAAAACGGATAAAAAAAAACCGACACAAAAGAGTAGAAGGGGAAGAGGGCCAAAGGCCGAGGGGCAAACCCCCTCGGCCTTTGTTTTATGGGCCTGAAGCCAATACATATAGGCCCCACACGATGAGGAGAAACTGAACTCCTAAAGATAGAGCTGGCTTTTACCTTGATCCCGACCTTTAGTGAGAGAGTCACTAATAACTCTTTCCATAGCCATAACTTTTTGAGTCGCTGGGTTGCCTGTTGCCTGCGGCTTGTTGTTGGTGGTGCTCCACTCAGATGGGGTCAAGGCAGTCGAAACAGGTTTTAAATTTGCTTTTCCCTCCGACCTCTTCGGTTTCTCAAGCGCGCCCAACCCCGTTCAACTCAAAAGAGTTCCTTGGTAAACAGTCTCTGGAATCTGAAGCAATTCTGAGTCGTTCGAGTGGGTGGTGCTCTGGCGGGGCGATTCAGATGGCTTGCCGCGGGCGAGTGATTGCGTAGGGATGCAAGCGACCTGCTGTTTGAGCCGGGCGTTTGTACTTGGTCCGGGGGACCAAGTACCCGGCGAGTTCAGGTCGCGCCCGTAGCAATCACTCGACAAGGGTACCGGTGCGCAGCACCGGCAAGCTATCAGCCCAGCCGGAGCACCACCCACTTGAACGACGTCTTCAGAGCGCCTTCCTTCAATCCAGAGGCGGTACCAGGCCTCCCATGGTGTCCACAACCGTTCCCACTTAAGCCCCAGGCGAAACATTGATCAAACCCGTATTCCGCACAACAAAGCACAAAACAAAAAGGGCATCTCATTCGAGATGCCCTTCAACTACCGATCTATAACTCTTACAACCCAGCCAAACGTCCCAAAACCTTATCGCGTCCAACTAAAGCCAGCACAGCATCCACCGCAGGCGTCTGCTTCTGCCCCGTCACAGCTACCCGTAAAGGAATAGCCAACTTGGGCATCTTGACCTCATGATCAGCCAGAACCTGCTTGATCAAAGCAGCCAGATTCTCCGTATTCCACTGCGGCAAGCTAATCGCCTTGCTGGCAAAGTCCCGCAGCAAAACACGTGCTTCCGGCGTCAAGACCTCGGCCATCAGCTCATCGCTGGCAGGCTCGAAAGGACGGCAGAACAACAACGCACCTTCAGCCAGCTGATTCAAAGTCTCGGCACGGTCTTTCAACAAACCCATGATGCCGGGCAAATCCTGACCATCCGTCTTGCCACCCAAAGCCTCAATACGCGGAGCCACACGCTCGGCCAGATTCGCATTGTCGCTGGCCTTGATGTAATGGGCATTCACCCAGTTCAACTTCTTGGGGTCCCACTGCGAAGCCGACTTGCTCAGACTGCGCGTATCAAACCATTCCACCAACTGCTCGCGAGTGAACAGCTCGTCATCACCGTGACTCCAGCCTAAACGAGCCAGATAATTGATCATGGCTTCAGGCAGATAACCATCCTTGTCGTAATCCATGATGCTGACCGCGCCATGGCGCTTGGACAGCTTCTCGCCATCAGGGCCCAGAATCATGGGCACGTGACCGTACTCAGGCAAGGTAGCGCCCAAAGCCTGCAAAATCACAATTTGACGTGGCGTGTTGTTCACGTGATCGTCACCGCGAATCACATGAGTGATCGCCATATCCCAATCGTCCACCACCACGCAGAAGTTGTACGTAGGCGTGCCATCAGGACGGGCAATGACCAGATCGTCCAGCTCGCTGTTATCAAAGCTGATGCGGCCCTTCACCATATCGTCCCAGCTGGTTGCGCCGGACTGCGGGCTCTTGAAACGAACCACAGGCTTGCGGTCAGCCGGGATGGCAGGCAATTGCTTGCCAGCCTCAGGACGCCAGGTGCCATCGTAACGAGGCTTCAAGCCTTGCACACGCGCTTTCTCGCGCATGGCTTCCACTTCCTCGGGGCTGCTGTAGCAGTAATAGGCATGGCCGTCTTTCAGCAACTGGGCGATGACCTCGCGGTAACGATCCATGCGCTGCATCTGGTAGAACGGACCTTCATCCGCATCCAGCCCCAACCATTGCATACCATCCAGAATGCCTTGCACCGCCTCGGGGGTGGAACGCTCCAGATCCGTATCCTCAATACGCAGCACAAAAGTGCCTTGATGATGACGGGCAAAAGCCCAGGAGAATAGTGCAGTGCGCGCGCCGCCCAGGTGCAGATAACCAGTGGGCGAGGGGGCAAAACGGGTGCGGATGACGTTGGAAGTAGACGTGCTCATAACTTGTGTGTGGCCTTGACCTTTGGAAGCCCGCATACGGGACCGAATCTGCGTATTTTAACCCAGCGCGCCAACTAGGAAAGAACCGCCGCGCAGAAGTGTCCTAATGGCCGCTTTCCGTATTGAGCTGATCGAACTGACGTACCAACTCCGCCAGCGAACCGGCCTGCATTTTTTGCATTACACGGGCACGGCGAACCTTGACGGTCACTTCCTTCACATCCAGTTCGGCGGCGATCTGCTTGTTCAGCAGGCCTTGCACCACGCGCATGAACACATCGCGCTCGCCCGCGTTCAGGCTGTCCCAGCGTTGCTGCAAAGTCAGCCGGGTCTTGGCCGCCTCCTTGCGCTGCGCATCGGCGGCCAGAGCCGATTGCACGGCATCAATCAGATCCTGATCCACAAAAGGCTTGGTCAGAAAATCCCAGGCACCATGCTTGATGGCCTTGACCGCCATATGAATATCGCCGTGGCCGGTAATAAAGATGACCGGCATGTGCAGTCCGCGCGACTCCATCTGCAAATGAAAGTCCGTGCCGCTTTGCTCGGGCATGCGCACATCCAGCACCAGACAGGCGGGGGCCTCGGATAAGGGATGCGCCAGAAAGTCCCGCGTGGAAGCAAAACTCAGTGCGTTCAAGCCTACGCTGGCCAGCAAATCGTCCAGGGCCGCGCGAACGGAAGGGTCATCATCAATGATGTAGACGGTGGGCGTGTTCAGAGAGGAATCCAGATTGTCTGTCATGGCGCCAAAGGTAAGGTGAAATGAAAGGCAGCACCGCCATCGGCCTGGTCAGTGGCCCAGATATGGCCGTTATTGGCATCAATAATGGTGCGGCTTATGGTCAGACCCAGACCCAGGCCGGTTGCCTTGGTGGTCCAGAAAGTATCAAACAATTGGGACAGCTGCGTGCCCGACAAGCCAGGACCATTGTCCTTGATGGAAAACAGCACCTTGTTGGCTTGCGGCTTGTCGCCAGGCAAAAGGCTGGTTTCTATCGTGATATGAGCCGCATGGTAGTCCGAGGGAGGTGACAGGGCTTCAATGGCATTGAGCAGCAAATTGGCCATCACCTGCTGAACCTGAACCCGGTCGGCAAAGACCTGGGGCAGATCGGACTGCAAGGCCAGACGCAGATCAATATGCTGACGTCGCATCTCGCCACCGGACAGGCTAAGCAGCTCGGTCAGGGCCAGGTTCAAATCAAAAGCGCTGCTGGTAGGCGCTTCGTTCCGGGTAATGCTGCGCACCCGGTCCAGCACATCTTTGGCACGCTGCGCGTCGTAAACAATCCGCTTCGCGGCAGCTTGTGCCTTTTCTACATTAGGAGGCGAGGCTTCCAGCCAGCGCTGACAGGCACCCGCGCTGCTATTGATGGCGGCCAAAGGCTGGCTGACCTCATGGGCAATCGAGGTGCTGAGCTGACCCAAAGTAGTCAAACGGGACAGGCGCAGCAAATGCTCGCGTGTCTCATGAGCCGCGGCCTGCACGGACTTGAGTTTCAGCCCCAGATACGAGGTGATGGCGATGGCAATAATGCTGATGCCGGTATTGATCAGGCCCACATCGTAGTCACCTGCGCGGGTCAGCAGAAAGCTGACCACGGTCAGCACCATGCTGATGGTGGTCAGAGCAACGACTTGCCGGGCCGACAAAAACCGAATCGCTATCAGCAGCAGCGGTGTATGAAAGACCGCGGCGGCGATAGCGTAGTTGGTGAGGGTATCGGCAATAAAGACCAGCGCCATCAGGATGCAAATGCCGGTCAGGGCCAGGGCTCGGTACGTTTTGCTCGATAGGAAGCGAAGGGGTGGTTTCATGTCTGTCGTGTATGGGCCAGGCTGCAGGATCGTGTCTGTAGTGTGGCCATCATATACCCGAGGTTCTTTCAGCATGTGCGTCGAGGCCTGGGCCCCCGAAAGGACTTCCGGGAGTACAGGCCTGTCAGACTTAGAACCACTGGCCAAAGCGGCGGATGTACAGCATTTTCATACCCTGTGCGACCAGGCAGTAAGCCAGCAAGGTGCCGACCAGCCAAGGGAAGTATTCCCAAGGCAGAGGCTGCAGGCCGACCATGGCGCCCACGCCGGAGAAGGGCAGGTAAATACCCAGTGCGGCGATCAGAAGGGTCATCAGCATCACAGGCAGGGCGGCGGTGCTTTGGATGAAGGGGATCTTTTGCGTACGCAGCATGTGAACAACCAGGGTCTGCGAGAGCAAGCCTTCAATAAACCAGCCGGACTGGAACAGCGATTGCAGCTCAGGTGTATTGGCGCCAAACACGTACCACATCAAGACAAAGGTACTGATGTCAAAGATGGACGAGGTAGGGCCAATCCAGATCATGAAGCGGCCAATATTCTTGGCATCCCATTTACGGGGTTTGCGCAGAAAGTCCTTGTCCATGCGGTCCCAGGGCAAAGCCAGTTGGGAGATATCGTAGAGCAGGTTTTGAATCAGCAAGTGGATGGCCAACATGGGCAGAAAGGGGATGAAAGCACTGGCCACCAGCACCGAGAACACATTGCCAAAGTTGGAGCTGGCCGTCATGTTCAGGTACTTGATGATGTTGCCAAAGGTCTCGCGCCCTTTGATTACGCCTTCTTCCAGCACCAGCAGGTTCTTTTCCAGCAGGATGATGTCTGCCGATTCCTTGGCAATATCCGTACCGCTATCCACCGAAATACCCACGTCAGCATCGCGCAGGGCGGGAGCGTCGTTGATGCCGTCACCCAGAAAACCGACAGTGTGACCATTGGCCTGCAAGGCCTTCAGAACACGCGATTTTTGCAGGGGAGTGAGCTTGGCAAAAACTGAGTGACGTTCGACAGCGCAACGCAAATCGGGGTCTTGCATCAGCTCGATTTCAGGCCCGAGCAAAGGTTTGCCGGGCTCCAGGCCCACTTCACGGCAGATCTTCGCGGTAATGATTTCGTTATCGCCGGTCAGCACTTTCACGGCCACACCGTGCTCGGTCAGGGCGGCAATCGCTTGGGCAGCACTTTCTTTGGGTGGGTCCAGGAAAGTCAGCAAACCTTGCACGGTCATCTCGCATTCGTCCTGGGCTTCGTAACGGCTCTTGGCCTGTGCGACAGGAATGCTGCGAGTGGCGATCAGCAAGACACGGAAGCCGTCCGAGTTGTAGCGGTAAGCCATTTTCAGCAGACGGGCGCGCTGCTCGGTATCCAGTGGCAAGCGTTGATCACCGTCTTGCACGTGGGTGGCGATGCTGAGCATTTCTTCTACCGCACCCTTGCAGACCATGAGCTGTTCGCCCTGCGGATCTTGCACGACAACCGACAGGCGACGACGCACAAAGTCAAAAGGCAGTTCGTCGATCTTGCGGTAGGAGCCAATGGCTTGCAGGGCAGAGGGAGTTTTCTCTGCAAAGCGCAGTACGGCCTGATCCATCAGGTTCTTCACGCCGCTTTGGTGCAGGCTGTTGAGCAGGGCCAGTTCCAGGATGCGCGGGCTGTTGCGATCGTCCAGACCCAGATGGTGTTCCAGAATAATGCGATCTTGTGTCAGAGTGCCGGTCTTGTCGGTACACAGCACGTCCATGGCACCAAAGTTCTGGATTGCGTTCAGACGTTTGACCACCACCTTGTTCTTGGCCATGGCCACCGCGCCTTTGGCCAGGTTGGAGGACACAATCATGGGCAGCATTTCAGGGGTCAAACCGACCGCCACGGCCAGTGCGAACAGGAATGCTTCGGTCCAGTCGCCTTTGGAAAAACCGTTGATCAGCAGCACGATAGGCACCATGACCAGCATGAAACGAATCAGCAGCCAGCTGACGCTGTTCACGCCACGATCAAATGCAGTTTCAGCGCGCGAACCGACAATGGCTTTGGCCAGCGATCCAAAGTAGGTCTTGGCGCCAGTGGCAACAACGACGGCCGTGGCCGTGCCGCTGACCACGTTGGTGCCCATAAAGCACATATTGTTCTGCTCCAGCACACCGGCCTGGGAGCTGGATGCCGAGGCGCTCTTGCTGCTGACTGCGCTGAAAACATCGTACTTTTCGACAGGCAGGGCTTCACCTGTCAGGGCAGCCTGGCTGACGAACAAGTCGCGGGACTCTATCAAGCGCAGGTCTGCCGGGATCATGTCGCCAGCGGACAGGCGCACAATATCGCCGGGCACGATCTGGCTCATGGGGATTTCGCGCATGACCGTGGCGCTGGACACGGTAGAGCGTCGTTGCACGCTGGCGGTGGTACGCACCATGGCTTTCAGGGCCTGGGCGGCTTTGCCGGAGCGGTATTCCTGCCAGAAGCGCAGCAGGCCGCTCAGGGTGACCATGACCACAATAATCAGCACGCCGGTGTAGTCCACTTCTTCGCCCGAGCGCATGGGCAAAATAATGTCAGTGACCGCACTGACGGCGGCCAGCACCATCAGGACCGCAATAAAAGGGTTTTTAAAGGCCAGAGCCAATTGAATCAGAGCGTGGGCGGGCTTGTCCCGGGCGACCTCGTTAGGGCCGTATTCGGTCAGGCGGCTCAAGGCCTCGGCGTCGGTCAGGCCGTTCAGATTGGCCTGCACAGCGGCCAGTGTCGTCTCCAGGCTAAGCCCGGTTTCGGTGGCCGTGCGCAGTTTGGCGTCGTTGTCCACTGAGCGCAGTGGCGGACGTTGTTGTTGAATGCTCATGTAATGCTCCTGGGGTACAGGCGTGACAGTGCCGTCCATTCCGGGGGATGGACGCAGCAGGTCCTGCCGACCTGTTTCAGAGTCGGCAAACTAAAGGTAAGAACAAGCGGATTTAGTAAGCGTCAGGCCAGCGCTTAGTGGCTGGGCAAGGTGCAGCGCCACACTCGCGCTGAGGGTGGTTTGTCACTGTCTGCAATCCAGTGGATTTCTGGTTTGCGACTGGCCGTGTTGATACGCCAGGCAATAGCGGGGCGGCGGCTGGGGGCAGCGCGCTCGCGAGGGCAATGTGTGGCAAGATGCGATCCCGACGAGGTCAGGGCCCGGATCGGTCCAGTATGAATAATGCGGTGCATGGTTGACTCCTGATCGTGCTGCGCAAGCCACATCAGCAGACAACCCGGAGGGTCAGTAGTGTCTGAGGGGCCTGTGCAGCATATTTCTTCGACTGTCGTCGCTGGACATAGTGTGTTTTTTCCTGTCAGAGAGAACGAAAGGTCCTGCTTTCCGAACGGGTGTTATTTTACGGCTTGCAAGCCGCTTTGCGACTGGCTTTGCGCCGTTTTTGCCCAGGCATTGGCGTATGGTCTCTATACGAAAGTATATGAATGACCCGCCACAGGGTAAAAACCGGCTGCATGATGCAAGACAGATATAGCCAGCCAAGTCTCTTTTATTTGTAGACGGCTGTGCTTAAGATGAGGGAATTCATTATTTTGGTGTGTGGTCTTCTTATGGCGGAACAATCATGGCAGCCCTAAGGCATCGTCTGACAGCATTGTTTGAGCCCCGTTCGGTGTTGGTCGTATCCACATTACCCTTGCCGCTTATCAAGGATATGCCCGCACGGCTGGCTGGCCGTATCACCCAGGCGCGCATTACGGCCACGCAAGTGCTGGTGCCGGATCGTCTGGAAGGGCTGACGGATACACAGCGCCTGGATCTGGCGCTGGTTTGTATTGAGCCGGTGCGTTTGCCGCAGGCCCTGGATGCCATCCGGGTACACAAGCCGCGTGTGGTTCTGCTCCTGCCCTCGAACCTGGCCTCCCGTGATCCCATGGAAGACATGGTGTATGCGCGCTCCTGGGCCCGCATCAATAATTGTCTGGTGCTGGGGCCGCGTGCCTTCGGGATACAACGGCCCCATCTGGGCATCAATTTAAGTCATGAGCCGCAAATGGCACTGGCAGGCCGTGTGGCTCTGGTGTCCCAGTCGCGCTCCATTACCTCGGCCTTGATGGACTGGGCTGAAGACGTCAGCCTGGGTTTCTCCGCGATTGTGTCGGTAGGGGACGAAGCTGTTATCGATGTGCCCGAGGTGCTGGAATATCTGGCCATGGATCCGCGCACGGACAGTATTGCGCTGTATCTGGAGCACACGCCTGCGTCGCGCCGTTTTACCAGTGCCTTGCATGCAGTGGCGGCCGTTAAACCCGTGGTGGTCTTGAAGGTAGGTGGGCAGCGTCAGCAGGGCGAGGCTCACGAGGCGGTCTTTAATGCCCTGATGCGGCGCGTGGGGGCGGTGCGCATTCGTTATTTTGTGCAACTGTTCTCGGCCCTGAAGGTGCTGGTCTATACCCGTCGTCCCAAAGGGCGGCGCATTGCCTTGTTCTCTAATGGGAATGGGGCAGCGCAGATGGCTCTGGATGTATTGGGTTCGGATGCCGCGGTGACTTGCCCGGAGCTGTCGCCCTCGACCCAGCGAGCGCTGGATAATCTGCTGGCTCCTGGCGACCAGGTTCAGAACCCGGTGGTGACTTATGTGCCACTGACGCCCATGCGTATCGACTCGGTTATTTCCACTTTGCTGGATGATAAGGATATCGATGGGGTACTGGTCTTGCTGACCCCGGACCCCCTGGCCGATATGCCGGCGGTATCACGAGAGTTGGCCATGCTATCGGCCAGTGCCCGCAAACCCATCATTACCTGCTTGATTGGCGATGCGGATATGCGGCCCCTGCGTCATTTGCTGGATGGGGTAGGGACACCGGCTTTCCGTACCCCGGATACGGCGGCCAACGCTTTTGATCTGCTGGCCCGCTATCACTACAACCAGCATTTGTCGCAGCAAACCTTGCCGCCGTTGCCGCTGGGCACCTTGCCAGAGGTAGAGCCTGCCCGCGAACTGGTACGCCAGATTCAAAGCGAGCGCCGCGAGGCCAGCGAGCAGGAGTGTCGTGATCTGCTGCGCTACTTTCACGTGCCTGTGGTTGATTTGCGCGTGACGCACGATCAAGGCCAACCGGACCCTGATGTTCCGCTGATGGGCCTGCGTTTTGAGACCGACGACAAGTTGGGCCCCTATGCCGTGTTTGGTGGGGCCGATCATGCGGATTGGCTTTCTTCCTCCTATCCGGCGGTAGAGCTGCCACCCTTGAACCGCTATCTGGCGCGCCAGTTGGTGGAACGTAGTCCCTTGTGGCGCAAGAGCTTGTCCTCGCAATTGACACCTTTGGTGTTGACGCAGCTGTTGCAAGTGCTGGAGCGTTTGTCGGATTTGATGAGCGAGTTGCCCGGCGTGCGCCGTGTGGTGCTGGACCCCATCATGGCGGGCGAGAACAGCCTGTACATCAAGAGTATTTCCATTTCCTTGAGCAAGCAGTCCATGCTGGTGTTGCCTGAAACGGCAGGCTACCGTCACATGGCGATTCACCCTTACCCGCGTCATCTGATCGAGCGGCGTCAGTTCAAGGATGATCAACGCTGGACCTTGCGACCCATCCGCCCCGAGGATGCAGAAGCACTGCAAGCCTTTATGCGTGGCCTGTCCGATGAAAGCCGCTACATGCGCTTCGTGTCCATGCTGCGCGAACTGACTCCACGCATGCTGTCCCGCTACACCCGCATCGACTACGACCGGGAACTGGCGCTGATCGCTACTGTGCGTTCACCCAATCCAGATAACCGTAACCATCCGCGTGACGAGATTATTGGCTTTGCTCACTATCTTCGTAATGGCGATGGCCGGGGGGCGGAATACGCCCTGGTGATTGGGGATGCCTGGCAGCGGCGTGGTCTGGGGGTGATCCTGATGGAGGCGCTGATTCAGGCCGCCGCCGAGCAGGGGCTGACCTACATCGACGGTTATGTGCTGGCCTCCAATGCGCCTATGCAAGCCTTGATGAAACGTCTGGGTTTCCAGAACGATGCGGACCCGGAGGATCCCAGTATGCGTCGCGTCTGGCTGGATCTGGGTGAGACCCGTCGCTCGGATTAGGCACAGGCAGGCTCATCTGCTTGTCAGGTAAATACCCGTTTAATTGTTCCCTAATGTCCCGATTCACTTAACGGTGGCGGGACTATGATGCGCTCGTGATGGCAGGCAGTACAGCGCTGGAGCGCTGGCTGCCGCCGCATCAATGGATGGTGCCCACCACCGACGGCGCCACATACCGGGGACACAATGATGCGATTGAATCTGGCTGCTCTGCAGCGCTGGGTGCTGGGCTTGTTCTTGATAGGCGGCCTGCTGGCTTGCTCCGGGCAGACAGCGATGTCACCCGAAAAAAACCATTACGAATTCTCCATGGAGAACGACAGCCTGGAAATGCGCGATGGTGTGCGCTTGGCGGTGACGTACTATCGGCCATCGGCCAAAACACCGGGTGAAACCTTCCCGGTCATTCTGGAAATGCTGCCTTATCGCAAGGATGATTTCTTCGCGCTGGGTGACTACGATTACGGCTCTTATTTTGCCAAGCGGGGCTATGTGCTGGCGCGGGTTGATGTGCGTGGTACAGGTGGCAGCTCTGGCCCTGTCCCCGTCAGCGAGTATTCCGCTGCCGAGATTGCAGATGCCGAGGAGCTGATCGATCAGTTGTCCCGCAAGAGCTGGTCCAATGGCAAGGTCGGCATGTACGGCCTGTCCTGGAGCGCCTTCAACTCCTTGATGACGGCACACAGAAAACCGCCAGCACTCAAGGCCATTATTGCGGCACACGGTTCTACCGATCTGTTCTACAACGACGTTCACTATATTGATGGTGCCTTGCATATCGACTCCTATGCGCACCAGATTGATACCGATAACGCCATGCCGCAAAGCCCGGATTATCAGATTGACGAGGAGTATTTCAAGAACCGTTTTGACCGCGAGCCCTGGATTTTTACCTGGCTGCGTCAACAACAGGACGGCGACTTCTGGCGTGCCGAGTCCCTGGCCTTCAAAAAGCAGCCTTTGGAAGTCCCGGCCTATTTGATTGGTGGCTTGCTGGATGGCTATCGTGATTTTGCGCTGGATGTCAGTCGGACCTCGAAAGCACCTGTGATTGTGGAAATGGGACCCTGGAATCACGCCTGGCCGGAATATGGCGTGCCCGGCCCGAATTATGAGTGGCGCGAGAAGGCGGTGCGTTGGTGGGACTACTGGCTTAAAGACATAGATACCGGGATTCTGGATGAACCGCGTCGGATGGCTTTCATGCGTACCGGCCATGCTCCCGCTACCGATCGGACCAGCGTGCCTGGTTATTGGCGCTGTGATCCGCAATGGCCAGTGGAAGGCGCGCGGACTCAACGTCTGCATCCTCAGGCCGGACACCAGTTGGCTGCTATTTCTCCTGCCTCCGGCTTGGCTCAGACCTTGCGCTACAAGGCTGGAGCGGGTTTGGCTGGTGGCGGCTGGTGGGGTGAGCAAACGGGCGATATGGCTGCCGATGATGCACATAGCCTGGTTTATGATTCCGCGCCCTTGAGCGAGGCCATGGAAATCATGGGTATGCCTAAGGTGCGTCTGAAGGTAGCGGCCGATGCGCCTTTCTATCAATGGACAGTGCGACTGGAAGATGTGGCCCCGAATGGGCAGGTTTCTTTGGTCAGCGGGGCAATCATCAACCCTTCCCAGCGTATCTCGCGTCTGGAGCCACAGCCCTTGGTGCCGGGTAAGGCCACCAATTTGGAAACCTCCATTCACTTCACTACGTGGCGTTTCAAGCCGGGCCATCGCATCCGCTTGGCGGTGAGCAATGCGCAGTTCCCCATGGTCTGGCCCAGCCCGACGCCGGGTGTCACCAGTCTGTTTCCGGGTGCGGATACCTGGGTGGACCTGCCCGTGGTGCCTGTGCGGGAGCAGGGTACGCAGGCTTGCGTCATGTCGCCACCCCAGGCCAGTGAAGCAGCTCCTTTCGGCCGCACTATTGACGGGGATGGCCCCGTGTTCAGCAGCGTTCGTAATGAAGCCACCGGCGATTCGACGTTCACCACCAGCAATGAGCTTAGCTGGGTGCTGCATGACAATTTGTACCGCTCCGAGGAGATGTATCGCTGGGAGGTCAATGATGCTACGCCCGCCAAGGCGCGCTATCAGGGTGATCGGCGCAATGTCTTTACGATCAAGGGACGGGAGATCGATATGTCAGCCCAGGCTCGGATCGAGTCCGACGAATCGTATTTCTACCTGACTTTCACGCGGGTGCTGAAAGAGGATGGGGTGCAGGTTCGGGAAAAGACCTGGCAAGAGCGTATTGCTCGGGTCTATCAATAAAAAGCTGAATAAAAAAACGCCGCTGTGATTGCAGCGGCGTTTTTTGTCTTGTGAGCTGATTAGCGCAGTACCTGTTTCAGGAAGTGGCCAATCGCGCTGATTTCTTCCGGGCAAACAGCGTGGGGCATGGGGTAGACATTCCATTGCACCTGATAGCCCAGGGCTTCCAACTGCTGGCGGCTGGCTTCGGCACGGGTCAGCGGCACAACCGGGTCCATGCTGCCATGCGCCATGAAAATAGGCGTGTTCTGATTGGCCTGATGGCGCTCGTTTTCCACCGCAGCGGCCAAGGGCAGGTAACCGGACAGGCAGAGCATGCCGGCCAGACGCTCGGGCAAGCGCAAGCCGGTTTGCAGCGTCATGGCACAGCCTTGCGAGAAACCGGCCAGCACAATGTTTTCTGTTGGAATGCCACGGGCGTTTTCGCGGGCAATCAGATTCTGCACTTCGATTTGCGATTGACGCAGGCCGCTTTCGTCCTCGTGACGCACCAGGTCCGCCACATAAATGTCGTACCAGGAACGCATGGCCATGCCGCCATTGATGGTGACGGGCTGGATGGGGGCGTGCGGGAAAATGAAACGGATGGCGGGTGCGTTTTGCAGGCCCAGCTCGGGCACGATAGGGGCAAAATCGTGGCCGTCAGCGCCTAAACCATGCAGCCAGATAACGGCGTGCTGGGGATTGGCACCGGTTTCAATCTCAATCGACTCAAGCAGAGGGTTCATGCGGACTCCGAAAGATCTACCAAGGTCTTGATGTACTGGTACAGGGCGCGGTAGTGCTTGCGCTGTGGGTCCTGGCCTTGTACCAGTGTGGAATTTTTCTCCGCTTCTTTGCGTGCGGCACGAATCAGGGTGCGCAATTGCTGGATATCGGCGCCGGAAAATTCATTCATGAATTCGGTCAGAGCGTCGTCATCACGCAACAACAGGTCGCGCAAGGCTTCCAGTCTGTGCATGGCACGGGTGTCTTCCTTGGAGCCGTTTTCCCAGACGTCCAGTTGCTTGAGGATCGGTTCGGGTTCCACATTGCGCATCAGCTTGCCCACATAGTGGATCTGACGGCGGCGACCTTCGCGGGCCGTCGGGCTGATGCGCTTGGCATCCTTGATGGCGGCCATCAAGGGCTCGCCCAGATCAAGTTGTTTGAGTCGGTCGTCCGAGAGCTCGATCAGGCGTTTGCCTAGGTCGAGCAGAGCGTGCATTTCGCGTTTTACCTGCGATTTGCTGGGGCGGTCGTAACCGTTTTCATCGATTTCAGTGCGTGGACGGGCCATAAGAAGTGAAATAGCAAAGATTGTCGCCAATTGGCTATGATAACCGCCTAACCCTCAAAGAGTAGCAATGAGTCATCCAACTATTTCCCAATTGTCGATCAGCGCCAATCAGTTCCAGTTTTGCGAATTGGTGGATGAAGCGCTGCGGCATGCCAAAAAACTGGGCGCCAGTGATGCTGCCGTCGATATTTCAGAAAACAAAGGTCTGGCTGTCTCCGTGCGCCAGATGGAACTGGAAACGGTAGAGCAGACGCAAGACCGCTCCTTGGGTGTGACCGTGTTTGCAGGCCAGCGCAGTGGCTCGGCCTCCACGTCGGACTTTTCGGTCAAGGCGCTGCGTGAAACGGTGGAAGCCGCCTGGCATATTGCCCGCTATACCGCTGAAGACCCTTTTGCCGGTCTGCCTGAAAAAGACATGCTGGCCCAAAGCTATCCCGATCTGCATCTGCACCATCCCTGGCTGCTGGATGCTGACCAGGCCGCAAAGCTGGCGATTCGTGCCGAGCAGGCCGCGCTGGAGTTGAGCCCCCTGATCAGCAATTCCGAAGGCGCATCGGTGGATACGCTGGAAGGGCATTTTGTGATGGGTAACAGCCGCGGCTTTCTGGGTGGCTATCCCTATAGCCGTCACTCGCTCAGCGTCAGCCCCATTGCAGGCAAGGGCGACAATATGCATCGCGACTACTGGTACAGCAGCTCGCGTGACCCTTCCCGTCTATCCAGCCCCGAATCGGTGGGGCGTTACGCGGCCGAGCGTACCTTGTCGCGCCTGTCGGCCCGCCGTATTCCTACTGGCCGCTATCCCGTTCTGTTTGAAGCCCCGCTGGCTGTGGGCCTGATCGGTTCGCTGGTGCAGGCCACCAGTGGCTCGGCCCTGTATCGCAAAACCAGCTTCCTGCTGGATTCCCTGGGTAAATCTGTCATGGCCAAGCACATTGATGTGCTGGAGCGTCCGCATCTGGCTGCGGCCATGGGTAGTGCGCCGTTTGACTCGGAAGGGGTGCGTACCTGCGACCGTGACGTGGTGCGTGGCGGGGAGCTGAAAGGCTATTTCCTGTCCTCTTACGCAGGCCGCAAGCTGGGCATGCCTTCCACAGGGAATGCTGGCGGTTCGCACAACTTGCTGCTGAGCTCGCGTCTGACTCGTCCCGAAGACGATTTGGATGCCATGTTGAAGAAAATGGGTCGTGGTCTGCTGGTCACCGAGCTGATCGGCCAGGGTATTAATTACCTGACCGGCGATTACTCGCGTGGTGCCTTCGGTTACTGGGTGGAAAACGGCCGCATTCAGCACGCCGTGGAAGAGGTGACCATTGCGGGCAATCTGGCCGAGATGTTCGCGCAGATTGTGGCGGTGGGTGCCGATACCTTTGCGGCTGGCTCCAAGCGTACGGGTTCCATCCTGATCGAGCAGATGTCGGTGGCTGGTTCCTGATTTCTGCTGTCTGCAAGACTGGCTCCGCCTGCGGTGTCTTGTCCCTGGCAAGCGGGCTGTCAGAAAGCAGATGATGACGGCCTGAGTTCGGAGTTGCTTCCGGCCCAGGCCGTTTTTCATGGGGCGCCGTTCAGGTGTTTCAGATCAAGAACCCGACAATATAGGGCCGGATTTGCGGGATAATCCGGGCTTTCCCAGCCCCCCATTCGGGGCGCGCCAGTGTACTATCCATAGCATAAAAATATTTCCCAATTATCATCGAATACCCACAAGGAGGTTATTCATGCAGCGTCGCTCGTTTCTGAAAAAGGCAGGTCTTGGCGCCGTAGCCAGTACCGCCGCTATTGCTGCTCCTGCTATTGCCCAAAGCAATCCCAAGGTTAATTGGAAGCTGACATCGACATACGGTCCCGCAACCCCGGCTCTGTTCTCGACAGCCCAGTCGTTCTGCAAGATGGTGGAAGAGGCCTCCGACGGCAACTTCAACATCCGTTTGTACCCAGCTGGTGAAATCGTCCCCGGTTTCGGCGTGATGGATGCGGTCAGCAACGGCACGGTGGAATGTGGCCAGACGGCTTCTTATTACTACTACGGTAAAGATCCTTCGTTCAGCTTTGACACGGCCGTGCCATTTGGCCTGAACGCCCGTCAGATGAATGCCTGGATGCAGGAAGGTAACGGCACCAAGCTGCTGCGTGAACTGTTCGCCACCCGTAACATCATCAACTTTGCTTTCGGTAACACCGGCACCCAGATGGGTGGTTGGTACCGCAAGGAAATCAACTCTCTGGAAGACCTGAAAGGTCTGAAGATGCGTACAGCCGGTTTTGCTGGTGAAGTGCTGGCCCGCATGGGCGTGGTGCCTCAGCAAGTGCCACCAGGCGATATTTACCCATCGCTGGAGAAAGGTACGTTGGACGCCGTGGAATTCGTCGGTCCTGTGGACGATGAAAAACTGGGCTTCCAGAAAGTGGCCAAGTACTACTACTACCCCGGTTGGTGGGAAGGTTCGGCCCAGGTGTCGCTGTATGTGAACGACGCTGCTTTCAACGCACTGCCCAAGCAATACCAGTCTTTGATTGAAATTGCTTCGCGTGCCGCAGGCGAGCGCATGATTTCCCAGTACGACGCCCAAAGCCCAGGCGCACTGCGTCGCCTGATCGCCAGCGGTGCTGTCCTGAAATCCTTCCCGCGCGACGTGATGGACGAGTCCTTCAAGACTTCCAACATTCTGTACAAGGAATTCTGCGACAAGGATCCCATGTTCAAGAAGATTCACGACGACTACATGGGCTTTCGCGATGCGATTGTGCCTTGGTTCCGTGTGGCCGAAGGCTCCTACGACAACTACCTGGGCATTGCTCTGGCAAACCAGAAAAAAGGCTGATCCCCGTAGCTTGGGCCGGGCAGAGCAATCTGTTCCGGTTCAACAGGCCAGTCTTGCTAACCCCTGTTTTCCACTTGGAAGGCAGGGGTTTTTCATGCGCTTTCCCTCTATGAAAGAGCGCCTGGATGTGGCAAAAAACCTGTGTTTTTGTACAAAACCCTAGTGTTATCCACTATTTATGTTATTATGGCGAGCTATTTGGCAGAAATGCACGGGCGGAATATAACGCCTTGGCAGGGTCAAATGGAGCTGCCCAGCTTGAAAAAGCGGGTGGATTGTATGGGCCAGGCATGTTGCTTTGACCCAGAATTTTAATATTTAGGAACCATCATGAAGACCTTCGTGGCCAAGCCGCTTGAAGTCAAACGTGACTGGTTTGTGATTGACGCTAAAGGCAAAGTCCTTGGTCGTGTGGCCAGCGAAGTCGCACGCCGTTTGCGTGGTAAGCACAAACCCGAATATACCCCTCACGTTGATACCGGCGATTACATCATTATCATCAACGCTGCTGACATTGCCGTGACCGGTAACAAGGCGCAGGATAAGAAGTACTATCGTCACTCGAACTACCCAGGCGGTATTTACGAAACCAACTTCCAAACCATGCAAGAGCGCTTCCCAGGCCGTGCCATCGAAAAGGCCGTCAAGGGTATGTTGCCAAAAGGCCCTCTGGGCTACGCCATGGCCAAGAAACTGAAGGTTTACGCTGGTGCCGAGCATCCTCACAGTGCTCAACAGCCTAAAACTCTGGACATCTAAGGATAGGTCATGATCGGTAACTGGAATTACGGTACGGGCCGTCGCAAGACCTCCGTCGCTCGTGTCTTCATCAAGAAGGGTACGGGCCAAATCGTAGTCAACGGCAAGCCTGTTGACGAATACTTCGCTCGTGAAACGGGTCGCATGATTGTGCGTCAGCCTCTGGTGCTGACCAACCATGTTGAATCGTTCGACATCAAGATCAACGTGCATGGCGGCGGCGAAAGCGGCCAAGCCGGTGCTGCCCGTCACGGCATCACCCGCGCTCTGATCGACTACGACGCAACACTGAAGACAGAACTGAAACAAGCTGGCTTGGTGACTCGTGACGCTCGCGAGGTTGAGCGTAAGAAAGTCGGTCTGCACAAAGCACGTCGCCGCAAACAGTTCAGCAAGCGTTAATTCGCCTCGCGACCTGTTTATGGTGCTCAAAAACCCCGGACCTGTCCGGGGTTTTTGTTTGCTGGCTACATTTGTCCTGCTTTGCCCGGTCTGGTGCTTGAGAACAGGCAGGACTACGTTAAGATAGAATTTTTGCTTGTCTCTCTTTCAGGAAAGTTCATGGCTACACATAGCGATACCCGGATCAAGGTAGGGATTGTCGGCGGTACAGGTTACACCGGGGTCGAGTTGCTGCGTCTGTTAAGTCAGCACCCCCAGGTAGAACTGGTCGCCATTACCTCGCGTAAAGAGGATGGTGTGCCTGTCTCGGATATGTATCCGAACTTGCGTGGCCATGTGGATCTGAAATTCTCTACCCCTGAAAACGCCAATCTGGAGCAGTGCGACGTGGTGT
The DNA here is from genome assembly GCF_009497775.1 of Alcaligenes faecalis. Lineage (NCBI taxonomy): Bacteria > Pseudomonadati > Pseudomonadota > Betaproteobacteria > Burkholderiales > Alcaligenaceae > Alcaligenes > Alcaligenes faecalis. Next base: position 3,420,706 of record NZ_CP031012.1, on the reverse strand, counting down.
TCTTTGCCACTCCGCATGGTGTGGCCATGAGTCAGGTCGAACGTCTGCTGGAAGCGGGCGTGCGCGTTATTGACCTGGCCGCAGACTTCCGCCTGCAAGATACGGACGTGTTCCAGAAGTGGTACAAGATGGAGCACACTTGCCCGGACATCCTGAGCCAATCCGCTTATGGCCTGCCAGAGCTGCTGCGCGACAAGATTGCCCAAGCCAAGGTAATTGGTAACCCTGGTTGCTACCCCACCACCGTCCTGCTGGGCCTGGCTCCCTTGCTGGAAGGCGGCAAGGCGCTGGTTGATACCCAGCATCTGATTGCAGACTGCAAATCCGGTGTGTCCGGTGCTGGTAAAGGGGCTTCGGTTCCCAATCTGTTTGCCGAGGCCAGCGACAACTTCAAGGCCTACGGCGTGTCGGGTCACCGTCACCATCCGGAAATTGTGGAGCAGTTGCAGCGCTTGGCCGGTGGCCCGGTCGGTTTGACCTTTGTGCCCCACCTGGTGCCCATGATTCGCGGCATGTTCTCCACGATCTACGCACGCATCAAGCCCGAAGCCATGGATACGGACTTCCAGGCCTTGTACGAGCAGCGTTACGCCCAGGAAACCTTTGTGGACGTGCTGCCTGCCGGTACCTTGCCAGAAACCCGCTCGGTGCGCGCTTCCAATCAGCTGCGTATTTCCGTGCAGCGTCCCGGCAATGGCGATCAGCTGATCATTCTGGTGGTGCAGGACAACCTGGTTAAGGGCGCTTCGGGTCAGGCTGTGCAGAATATGAACATCTTGTTCGGTCTGCCAGAACAAACCGGCTTGAATCACGTTGCAATTTTGCCTTAAAGGGAACTTGGCCTTGGTGAACAGGTCAAATGTTTATGGCTGAATCACCGCAAACCAATTCTTCTACTGTCGCTCCTTCCCGTTCGCGGGGCGGGGCGACTACGATTGGGCTGGCCGTATTGCTGGGAGTGCTGTTGGGTGGCGGGGGCCTGTGGCTTTACCGCAGCCTGACTCAACCCGCCGATCAGTCAGAACAAATACAGCTGGCCATGCAGAATCTGGCGCGTAGTCAGCAATCCTTGCAACAGATCCAAAGCGAGTTTGAAGGGCTGCGTGGGCAACTGGTTCTGGAAGAGAGTACACGCAAGGGCTTGGAAAAGTCCTTGGCGTCTACTCAGACCGAACTGGCGCAGACACGTGAACAGTTGGCCTTTTACGAGCAGTTGCTCCCGCCCGGCCCCAGTGGTTCCGTTACTGTCCGAGCCCTGGACGTTGCAAAAAGGGGCGATTTGCTGGAGTACAAGGTGCTGCTGCAACGTAACGCCCCAGAAGGAAAGGCTTTTTCCGGCCGCCTCCAGTTTCAGCTGACTGGGCGACAAGACGGAAAAAACGTTAAAATCGATCTATCACCCAGTTCCGGGCCGGACTCGGTACTGGCAGAGTCGTCTGTAGAACAGATCGATCCTTTGGTTTTAAACTTCAACCAGTTTCAGCGCGCCATGGGTTGGCTGGCTTTGCCGCCAGGTTTTGAACCCACCGCCTTGACGCTGAACGTCCTGGAAGGAAGCGTTATCCGCGCCTCTCGCCAGGAAAAAATCGCCCAGCCAGACTAATCACCTTACCCGCGGGTGGTCATGTGCAAGGCGATCACATGATAATTATTCATGCCGGCGGGGGCCGGCAGGAGAACCACATGAGCACTCTTACCGAATCCGTTGATCTGCAAGCCCCTCCTTCCCCACTGATCTTTACTGATTCAGCGGTTGAGAAGGTCCGTGAGCTCCTGATTGAAGAAGGCAGCCCCGAACTGAAGCTGCGTGTCTTCGTGCAAGGTGGCGGCTGTTCCGGCTTCCAGTACGGCTTCACTTTTGACGAACTGGTTAACGACGACGACACCATCATTGATAAAGACGGCGTGCAACTGCTGGTTGATGCCATGAGCTTCCAATACCTGGTGGGCGCAGAGATTGATTACAAAGACGATCTGGACGGTGCTCAGTTCGTTATCCGTAATCCGAATGCGACGACTACCTGCGGTTGCGGCTCTTCCTTCACGATGTAAGAAGGTGGCGTCAGCGCTGATAGTTCAGCGCTGATGGCTTTGGCAGGTTTGTACAAAAACACCCCAGACTCTGAATCCAGAGGCTGGGGTGTTTTGTTTATGAGTTGTTAAGACAGCTATCAAGCCGGATAACAAGCACCCAGAACCGTAGCGCGTCGTGCGCCTGTCACAGCAGGCAGCCCAGCAGGAATGCGTTCGATATGCGCGTAGGCTAGCCAGGCAAAGGCCAGAGCTTCGATGGATTGTGGATCCATGCCCAGCTCGGCGCTGGAGCGGATAGGCATCGGCGCCAAGTCGCCCAAGCGTTTCAGCATGGCGAGATTGGCAGCGCCACCGCCACACACAATCAACTCCTGAATCTGATCTGCGTAAGGCCGGATAGCCTGTGCAACGCTGTGTACGGTCAGATCCATTAGAGTCGATTGCACAGCAGCAGGCTGAAGCTCGCCTTTCGGATCAACACGATCCAGATGCTCCTGTAACCACCCTAAATTGAACAGATCACGGCCCGTGGATTTAGGCGCGGGCAGAGCAAACCAGGGTTCGCTTAACAGGCTGGCAAGCAGGTCGGGGTCAGAGGCGGCACTATTGGCCCACTGCCCATCTTTATCGTAGGACTGGCCTTGATGTTTGCTCACCCAGGCATCCAGCAGCATATTCGCCGGGCCGGTATCGAAGCCGAATACATCACGTCTAGGCAGCAGCAGGGAGATATTCGCAATCCCGCCCAAGTTCAGAATAACGCGTCCGTGCTCGTGACGGAAAAGTGCCTCATGAACAATGGGCACCAAAGGCGCGCCTTGGCCACCCGCTGCGATATCCCGGCTGCGGAAATCCGCAATCACATCCACCCCGCAGCGCTCGGCCAGCAGGGCAGGGGCATTCAGTTGCAGGGTATAGCCTTGGTCAGGCGCATGGCGGATAGTCTGGCCGTGTACGCCAATCGCCCGGATCAGATTTTTTTCCAAGCCTTGAGTCCAGGGCAGGCAGGCCTGGGCGTAGAGTTCGGTCAGCTGCAGGGCGGCGATACTGGCGCGGGCCAGTTCATCGTGCCCCGGATGCTGCAAAGCCAGCAGCTCGTCTCGCAGAGCAGCTGGCATGGGCAGGCTGTGGGTTTGGTGTATCTGTGCCCCCTGTGGGCCGAAGGATGCCAGCACGGCATCCACGCCGTCCATGCTGGTACCAGACATCAGTCCGATAAACAGGGGGGCTTGCATAGGCCTTAGCGGCTGGCCAGCTCTACAGGCTCGTCGCCTGTATGCAGCAGGGCAAAGCTGTTCTGGTAGGAAGCCAGTGTTTGCTGGAACTGCTTGCGTTGCGGAGCATCCAGCACACGTGCCACGGGCAGGTCTACGGACAGCGGATCAATCGCTTTTTGTGCAATACGGAATTCGTAGTGCAGGTGCGGGCCTGTTGCCCAGCCGGTCGAGCCGACATAACCAATCAGTTGACCTTGCTCGACGCGATCACCCTTGCGCAGACCTTCTGCAAAGCGGCTCTGGTGAGCGTACAGCGTGGTGAATTCGCCATGGTGCTTGAGGATGATGGTGTTGCCGTAACCGTTCTGGCGGCCTACGAATTCAACGACGCCGTCTGCGGTGGCATGGATGGGGGTGCCTGCCGGGGCGGCATAGTCCACGCCCTTGTGGTCACGCCAGCCGCCATGCACCGGATGGCGGCGACCGCCAAAGGTGGAGCTGATACGGGTGAACTTCAGGGCGGTGCGCAGGAACGCGCCTTTCAGGCTTTGGCCGCTGAAGTCGTAGTAACCGCCGGAGCCATTGCCAGGCTGGAACCAGGCGGCTTCATGGGTTTTGCCCTGATTGATGAACTCTACGGCCAGCAAGCGGCCCGAACCCACGTCCTGGCCTTCATGGCCGTAGGACTCGTAGACCACGCGGAAGCTGTCGCCTTTGCGCAGGTCTTTCAGGAAGTCGATCTTGCTGCCCATCACATCCGCCATTTGCAGGGTGATGTTGTCGGGGATGCCGGCCTGATCACTGGCGCCAAACAGCGAGCTGTTGATGGTGGCTTGAGCCACACGCACTCGGGTCTGGGTCAGGTCGGTTTGTTCCTGGGCGATAAAGCCATCCTTGCCGTCCGGGCGGACTTCCAGCCAACTGGCCAGACCTTGGCCGGATTGGTCGGAGTAGGGCGTGTGACGGTAGCGCAGCCATTGCAAATTGCCATTGGCATCCAATGCGGCTTGTACGGTGCGGCCAGGGTAAAGCTTGTAGATGGAGCGCGCTTTCTTGTCATGCGTCAGAAATTGCAGCAGGCCCTCTTCACTGACTTCCATGCGCTGGAGCAGGGCGGACAAGGTGTCGCCACGGCGGATGCGGGTTTCAGTAATGTAGGCTTGCTGATCCTGGGCCTGCAGTACGGTCAGGTCCGAAGGCAGGGTCAAGGCGGTGCGGGCTTGGTAAATCTGGGGTTCCGGGCTGCTGGGCATGACCACGGCAAGTGCACCGGCGGCTACAAAGGAGCCAAGGGCAAGCGTGATCAGACCGGCGCGGATAAAAAGGGCTCGGGCGGACCGAGGCTGGTGGATGTCGAGGTGGGAGGAGGAGCGTTTCCCTTTGCTGAACATAAAACCAGAACCTTGTTGGACGTACGGTTCACCGTCCACCCGGCTGGCAGGCGGAGGTCAGTTGTACTGGGCGGACAGAACATTCCAGCCCTGGCAATCTGACCTGCGCGGGAATGATAAAATAATTTGGTTTACGAAACCTTGCTCAATTCTTAAGCACGTCTCGCAATAGCAGGCTATCCTAGCGCATTAGGCTTAATTTTTCGAGCATTTTTACTCATTAGTTTGTCACCAGATTTGTTATGTCATCCCCCTCAGAGCCCCTTTCTCCAGAAGTCCTGGCTGATTTAGCCATCGTCAAACGCGGCTGCGACGAATTGCTCGTCGAATCCGAGTTTGCCCGCAAACTGGCGCGCAGCCATGCAACAGGACAGCCGCTGCGGATCAAGCTGGGTCTGGACCCTACGGCTCCCGACATTCACCTGGGGCACACAGTGGTGCTCAACAAGATGCGCCAGCTGCAGGATCTGGGGCATACCGTCATCTTTTTGATTGGCGACTTCACCTCGACCATTGGTGATCCCAGCGGCCGCAACACGACTCGTCCGCCCTTGACGCCCGAGCAGGTCATTGCCAACGCCAAGACCTACTACGATCAGGCTGCGCTGGTTCTGGACCCGGCCCGTACCGAAGTTCGCTACAACTCGGAATGGTGCGACAAGCTCGGTTCGCGCGGCATGATTCAGCTGGCTTCGCGTTACACCGTGGCCCGCATGATGGAGCGTGATGATTTCACCAAACGCTTTAAAGGCAATCAGCCTATTTCGATTCACGAATTTCTGTACCCCTTGCTGCAAGGCTACGATTCGGTTCAATTGAAAGCGGACGTGGAATTGGGCGGTACCGACCAGAAATTCAATTTGCTGGTGGGTCGTGAATTGCAAAAAGAATATGGTCAGGAACAGCAATGCATTTTGACCATGCCATTGCTGGTGGGTTTGGACGGCGTAGAAAAAATGTCCAAATCCAAAGGCAATTACATTGGTATCAGTGAAACGCCGGACTCCATGTTCGGCAAGTTGATGTCCATCTCCGATACCTTGATGTGGCGTTACTTCGAGCTGCTGTCTTTCCGTAGCCTGGAAGACATCGCCGGTCTGCAAAAGCAGATTGAGGAAGGTCGTAACCCACGTGAAGTGAAAGTGGAGTTGGCACAGGAAATCGTCACACGTTTCCATAACGCCCAGGCCGCCGCGCAGGCACTGGAAACGTTCGATGCCCGTTTCCGTCGTGGCGAAATGCCCGAGGACATGCCCGAGGTCACCGTGGCGGGCGAACTGGCCTTGCTGCGCGTCTTGCGCGAAGCAGGTCTGGTTGCTTCGGGCAGCGAAGCCCAGCGCAACGTGGAGCAGGGCGGAGTGCGCATCAACGGCGAACGTGTGGACGATAAAGGTTTGCAACTGGAGCCGGGCAGCTATGTGCTGCAAGTGGGCAAGCGCAAGTTTGCGCGCGTCACTTTGACCGGCTGATTGATTGTGGAGGTCTGCAATGAAACTGCGTAGTGATTCTTTTCAAGATCAGAGCGTGATTCCCGAGCGTCTGGCATTTTGCCGTTACGACGCGCAATCGAGAGTCGCCTTGGCCGGTAACGCCAATCCGCATCTGGAATGGTCCGATGTTCCCGAGCAGACCCAATCCTTTGTGGTTATTTGCCACGACCCCGATGTCCCCAGTAAACCGGACGATGTGAACCAGGATGGGCGCGAGGTACCGGCGGATTTGCCACGGGTGGATTTCTTCCATTGGGTCTTGATTAACGTCTCGCCCGAGCTGCGTAGCCTGGCAGAGGGCTCTTATTCCAAGGGCATCACGCCACGCGGTAAAGCCGGTCCACTGGCTCTGGACGATACGCGCCAGGGCGTGAACGACTATACCAACTGGTTTGCCAGCGACCGCGACATGAACGGTGATTACTTCGGCTACGACGGCCCGTGCCCTCCGTGGAACGATGCCTTGCCGCACCGCTATGTCTTTACGGTCTATGCCCTGGATATTGCCGAGCTGCCTTTGGAAGGTCGCTTCAATGGCCAGGACGTGTTGCGCGCCATGGAAGGTCATATTCTGGGTCGTGCATCCCTGACCGGCATGTACACCCTGAATCCCCGTTTGATCCAGCAATCCTGATTCCCCAGGGCGGACTGTTTGAGTTTTTTTCATATTCTCTTGAGTCCGCCTGCCGCCGCCTTACTTATTTCCACATTTTTTGGGGTTTCTGCCACCGGAGACGTTTGTCTCGGTGGTTTGATGCGCTTCCGCGCTAAAATGTTGCTTTCTTAGTTTGCTACCACTTTATCCTTAGGAACCCTCATGTTTGACCGTTCTGCGACTCTTGACAAAGTTGACCCCGATCTTTGGGCTGCGATTCAAAGCGAAGATGTGCGCCAGGAGCAGCACATCGAGCTGATCGCCTCGGAAAACTACACCAGCCCCGCCGTGATGCAGGCCCAGGGCACACAACTGACCAACAAATACGCGGAAGGTTATCCTGGCAAGCGCTACTACGGCGGTTGCGAGTTCGTGGACGTGGTCGAGCAATTGGCTATTGACCGCCTGAAAGAGCTGTTCGGCGCTGAAGCCGCCAACGTGCAGCCCAACTCCGGTTCGCAAGCCAACCAGGGCGTGTACATGGCTGTGCTCAAACCCGGTGACACCGTTCTGGGCATGAGCCTGGCTGAAGGCGGTCACTTGACTCACGGTTCCCCCGTGAACGCATCGGGCAAGCTGTACAACTTCGTGTCCTACGGTCTGGACGAGAACGAAGAGCTGGACTACGACGAGCTGGAGCGCCTGGCCAAAGAGCACAAGCCCAAGCTGATCGTGGGTGGTGCTTCGGCTTACGCCCTGCGCATCGACTTTGAACGCATGGCTCGTATCGCTCATGAAAACGGCGCCCTGTTCATGGTGGACATTGCCCACTACGCCGGTCTGGTTGCTGGTGGTGCCTACCCCAACCCCGTACCTCACGCTGACTTTGTGACGTCCACGACTCACAAGTCCCTGCGCGGTCCTCGTGGTGGCGTCATCATGATGAAGGCCGAACACGAAAAAGCCATCAACTCGGCTATTTTCCCCGGCATTCAAGGCGGCCCACTGATCCACGTGATCGCTGGTAAGGCTGTTGCATTCAAAGAAGCCCTGGCTCCTGAATTCAAGACCTACGCTGCTCAAGTTGTGAAAAACGCTGACGTGCTGGCTCGCACCCTGGTCGAGCGCGGTCTGCGCATCGTGTCCGGTCGCACCGAAAGCCACGTCATGCTGGTGGATCTGCGTCCCAAGGGCATCACCGGTAAAGTGGCCGAAGAAGCACTGGGCAAGGCTCACATCACGGTCAACAAGAACGCCATTCCTAACGACCCTGAAAAGCCATTTGTCACCAGCGGCGTGCGTTTGGGTACTCCTGCCATGACCACTCGCGGCTTTAAAGAAGCCGAAGCGGAATTGACGGCGCACCTGATTGCTGATGTACTGGACAATCCTCACGACGAAGCCGTTTTGGCGGACGTTCGTCGCCGTGTACACGAGCTGACTGCCAAGTTGCCCGTTTACTCCTCCAAGTAATCCAGCCGGAGCGGGCTGCAAGGCCCGCGATCTTGAATGAAGTGTCCGTTCTGCCACCATGCCGATACCCAGGTGATCGACTCTCGAATCACCGAAGAAGGCGACGCCATACGGCGACGTCGTAAATGCTCGGCCTGTGAACGGCGCTTCACGACCTACGAGCGTGCTGAACTGAGCCTGCCCGTTGTGGCCAAGCGCAATGGCACCCGTATGGATTTTGACCCCGCACGTTTGCGGGCGAGCATGGGCGTTGCACTACGCAAGCGTTCCATTCCCATGGCTCAGGTCGATGCCGCTGTGCAGCGCATCGAAGAAAAACTTCAACTGACTGGCGAGCGCGAAGTCTCCTCCGAGACCATAGGCGAGCTGGTGATGGCCGAGCTCAAGCAGCTGGACCAGGTAGCGTATGTGCGCTTTGCCTCGGTCTACAAGAGCTTTAAAGACATCCGCGAGTTCGTACAGGCGATCGACGAAATGAACGATCCCGACCGCGGCTAAGGCGATGGTCGAGCAAGAAGACGTCATCTGGATGCGGCAAGCCCTGGAGCTGGCCGAGAAATCCCTTTATATCAGTGCCCCCAATCCACGAGTTGCCTGCCTGATTGTGCGCGATGGCCAATTGCTGGCTTCGGGTTCGACGCAGCAAGCGGGTGGTCCTCACGCAGAAGTAATGGCCTTGCGCCAAGCCAAGGAGCGCGGCGTCAACGTGGCCGGTGCTACCTTCTACGTCACCCTGGAACCTTGCAGTCACCATGGCCGCACGCCTCCTTGTGCCGATGCGCTGGTCAAAGCAGGCGCCGGGCGAGTCGTCTTTTCCATGTACGACCCGAATCCTCTGGTGGCTGGCAACGGTGTTTCACGCCTGCGTCAGGCGGGTATCACCGTAGATGGCCCCTTGTGCGTGGAGCAGGCGTTGGCGATCAATGCGGGTTTCTTTGCCCGCATGACACGTGGGCGCCCTTGGTTGTGGATGAAAATGGCGGCCTCGCTGGATGGCCGCAGTGCCTTGCCGGATGGCCGCTCGCAATGGATTACCGGACCGCAGGCCCGTGACGATGGCCACCACTGGCGCGCTCGCAGCTGCGTTGTGCTGACTGGCATCGGAACCGTGCACGCGGATAACCCGCTAATGAACGTGCGGGCGGTTTCCACACCTCGCCCCCCGATCAAGGCAGTGCTGGACACGCATTTACGCATGGACCCGAAAGCCGCCTTGCTGGATGGCACGCCATGCTGGGTATTCAGCCACCGCCGTGATCCCGAGCGCGAGGCCGAACTGGCAGATCGTAATGCGCAGGTCATTCCCATGCCCTTACACGAAGGCCAGGTGGATGTGCGCGCCGTTCTGGACTGGATGACCGATCAACAGATCAATGAAGTCCACGCAGAAGCCGGTGCCCGTCTTTCTGGCGCTTTGATCGATGCTGGTGTCGTTGACCAATTGCTGATGTACCTGGCCCCCAAGATTCTGGGGCAGGGACGAGGCGTGGCCGATATTACCGAGCTGGCCGGGCTGGACGATGTAGAGCCCTTTGAGTTTACCGATGTTCGCTTGCTAGGTGCTGATCTGCGCGTCCTGGCACGCCAACGCGATCATTGGGAAGCCTTGCTGCGAGCGGTAGGTGGGGCTTATCCGCCGGACTCGGAATAAATCGTTTTTCAGCATTAGGGCTTGGACTGGAATGAAGGCAAGAGACCTGCGAAAGCATGGCAATGGTCTTTATGCAAACAGTCCAAGAGACCGTATTCAATATAAATTGATGTTGCTGCTTCGTTGCCACCAACAATTAGCCACGGAAAAAATTTGAGCACTTGCGTTACAAGGACAAGTGCTGCTATTATTATGGACTTGGCATTAGCAGCTTCAAATTGCTTGGCCAAGAAGAACAATTAGGACAGGTGGCCGAGTGGTTGAAGGCGCACGCCTGGAAAGCGTGTATACGTTTATAGCGTATCGGGGGTTCGAATCCCCCTCTGTCCGCCAGAATCCGAAAGCCCCCGCACAGCAATGTGCGGGGGCTTTTTTGTTGGGCCTGTTTTACAAAGTCGGTGAAATTAATAATTCATGTGCAGGCCGACTACGCACAGTGACAGCAAAAAGATCACTGACTGGAACAGATCAAGAGCAGCTCAGGCCTTGGGAGTCCTGCTTTTGTTTCTCCCGCCATTTGGAAGGAGAAAGTGTTTCGTGTTGCCGCCAGGCGGCACGAAATGATTGCAGGCTGGCAAAACCGCAGTGCTCGGCAATGCGTTCAATAGACCAGTCGGTATCCATAAATAATTGGCGTGATCTGTCCAGTCGCATGATTTGTTGGTACTGCTTCAGACTGATCCCGCACTCTTTCATGAACAGACGGCTCAGATGCCTGTAGCTGACTGAAAACTGTGCTGATAAGGATTCCTTGAGCGGGGTCTGGACCGTCGTCTGCTGTGCCAACCAGTCTTGCACGGCATGAATCAAGGGATGTTGGTGATTGCGATAACTCAGATGGACGCTTAACTGCGGGTCTGCTTCCAGACGCCGAAATTGAATCAGATTTTCGCGCGCGATGCGTGCGCTGATGGCGCTGCCGAAATACTGAGTGATCAAGTGCAATGCCAGATCGATGCCCGCAGAAACGCCAGCTGAAGTGTAGATCGGGCCATCCTGCACAAGGATGCGTTTGTTGATAACCCGCGCTTGTGGCGCAAGTTGTTGCAGCATTTTGAGGTGATTGTGATGCGTCGTGCAGAGGCGGCCATCCAGTAGTCCTGCTTGTGCCAGTTGTACAGCACCCGTGCAAACGCTAGCGATCAAGACTCCCGGCGGCAGTTTCCCTCCGATCTCACTGAGCCATCGCGTCACTTTTTGCTGGGCTGAGGTAGCGGGGAGTTCGGCCTGGATTTTGCTTCCGACTACGACAATGACATCTCCTTCGATCAGACGTTTCGGGAGGGGCGCGATCGCGTTCAGACAAAGCCCTTGGTAGCTTTGTATGTGGGGTTCCGGTCCCACACACTGGATTTTTATGTCGGCTATATCCAGCTCTGTTAGAGAGGCAAAGATCTGCATGGGCCCTCCCAGATCCAGGATGTGCATCTGGGGAAGGATTACAAAGAAAATCCGCTTCATGGCTTATTCGGATGAATCATTGATTTGATTGACTCATGTTATCGCCTTTTATTCTTTTTCTTTAATGGTGTTTTTTTTTCTATTTATGTCCTGAAACAGTCTGGAGCTTGGCTAGTCGAAAAACTACGATAAGCAAGAACTTTTTACATGGAAAGGATTTGTCCTTGTGGCGGAAGAATCAAGAGTCATTGAGCTGCATTGGAATCCTGCTTTTATGGGATCAACCGGCTCCGGGGTGCTAGAGCTGATCAATAAGACTGTCGCTGATAACGGCACGCTGGGGTTTGCCTCCGAGCTTTCGGGAGAGCAGGCGCACATGTTCCTGGACGCTCTGAATCGCAGGGTTGCAGACGGTGATACGCAAGCCTTGTATGCGACCTATGCAGGTCAGCCCGCTTTCTTTGTGATGATGAATTTGAGTGGCATGCCCAATTGCCGACATAGTGCCGAGTTAGCCAAGGCAGTCGTGGCTCCGGGGCTTCGTGGACAGGGTTTGCCAAAACAGGCGCTGCGAGCCTTGATCTGCCGAGCTCGGGAGTTGGGCATCGAGCAGTTTGTTTTAGATGTGCGCGAGGGGTCTCGGGCACATCGTTTATGGACTCGATATGGTTTTCAGACCTGGGGGATTCTACCGGACTATGCCCGTGTGGCCGGACAGGTTTTTGCGGGTCACTACATGTCGCAATCCATAGAAGTGCTGGCCCAACGCATGGGAATTTAGGAATTCTTAAAAAGGATCTTGTAAATGTTGAGTAAGTCAGAATTTAAAAATGAGCTTGAAAGTACATTGCATGGCCATCTTACTTTGGCTCATCCTATCTTTATTGAATTGCTCAATACGCAGCAGCCTAATAAGGAATTGTTGAAGCAAGTGGCTTTGCAAGGTTATCAATTGACCAAGCATTTTCTGCATTATGTGGAGCACCTTTTCTTCTATTGCCCGGTCCCAAAATTCAAGCGGGCTTTGCTGGTTAATGTGTATGAAGAAGAGACGGGCCGCCTCTCCCAGACAGACAATCACGTCGTTTTGATGCAGAACTTTATTCGCGCCCTGGGAATTAGTGATGAAGAGCGCGACGCCGCAACTCCGTTACCCGCCACGCAAGAGCTGATTGATTATCGACTGAAAGCTGTCGAAGATCCGCAGCGCTACCATGTGGGCGCTGCGGCCGTCATGATCGCCAGCGAAGGCCAGAATCTGGAGACAAAGGCCGGTGAGGCTCGTCACACCCTCTTGGGCGACGTCTACGGCTTGCAGGAAAAGGACCTTTTGTTCTTTTCCGTGCACCAGGAAGAGGATGTTGGCCATGTCATGCAAGGGCTGAGTTTGGTGACCGAGCTCTGTAATACTGAAAAATTGCAGAAAGAAGCCTTGGAGGCCGTGGACCATACCTGCACATTGTTCTGGAATATGTATGACAACTTGCATCGAGAGTATTGCCAGCCCAGCACCATTCGTCTGAGTTAATTGGGTGCGCCACTAAAAATCTGGGGTAGATGCTGCTTCATGCAAAACAAGAATGTGATCCGCTCTCTGGTCGGGCTGGGGTTTCTGGCGATGTTCCTCTCCAGCGCGTTCAAAGGGGTTTTCCAGGTCTATTTCAATGACCTGGCTCTCTCTTTTGAACGCGGCCGATCAGACTTTGGTTTTGTTGGCGGGGTATTCCTTTTGGTATCCGGGCTGGCATCGCCGATGGTCGGCGCCTTGTCTGATCGCTTTGGGCCTATCTGGACCGTATTGATCGGCAGTGTGCTTGGAGGAGCTGCCTTCCTTTTGCTTGGCCTCATGCCTCATCAATATTGGCTTTTTGTCATCCTGTATGGACTGCTGGCCGCGTTTTCTCTTGCGGCGATGACGTTTGTACCCATGGGGATCTTGGTTGATCGATTGTTCGACCAGAGACATAAAAGTTTTGCTTACGCCTTGATCACCAATGGCACGGCCATTGGATTCATTGTTCTTTCCCCATTCTGGTTGTGGTTGCAAGCCCATTTCGACTGGCAGCAGGTGTTTTCCGTGGTCGGTCTGCTGTTTCTGGGGCCTTTGGCGGTGCTGTTCTGGTTAGGTGCGCGTGTGCCCTTGCCTGCGAAAGAACCTGTTGAAAATGCTCCCGAGAAACGCGTTGGTACCTGGCCCGTCGTGTTGCGTGACCCTGGCTTTTATGTCCTCGCCTTTGGTTTCTTCGGATGTGGAGCGTCGATGGCCTTCATTGACGTTCATCTGGTGCCTTTATGGCGGGACGCCGGGGTCAGCCGATCAAGCATGGGGATGAGTCTGAGCTTGTTTGGCGTGTTGGAAATGATCAGTGGTTTGGCCGCTGGCTGGTTGGCAGTGCGATTTGCCCAGCACCGACTACTAGCGGCTTTCTACGTACTACGTTGTCTGGCCATGACTTTGCTATTGGCTCCCTCCGGAATATTGACGACCTATGTATTTGCCGCCGTATTTGGGGCCAGCTATCTCGGAACCGTCATATTGACGTCCGCGATCTGTCTGGATCGCTATGGAGGCGCCGTCAAGGGGCAGGTATTTGGCATGCTTTTCCTGGTTCACCAGATAGGCGCTTTTGGATCTGCGCAACTAGGTGCTTACGGCTATGACCGTCTGGGCAGTTATCAGGCGACGGTCATGGTTCTGGCATTGCTGACAGCAATCGCTGGTGTTTCTTCACTCTTTCTATCGTCTGTTGTGTTTCGACGGACTCAATCTGAATTCAGCTGAGATATCTATCATGTTCAATGACCAACGTGCGACACAAATGCTCAGGATTGGACAGGATGCCGATTTCTCTGACAGCTTTTGTGAACCGCTTGCGCTGACGTCTGCGTATTCTTTCAGCTCCGCGAGTGAGGCGGCTGCTCGTTTTTGCGGGACAGAACCGGGCAATGTCTATAGCCGCTTTACCAATCCGACAGTAAACACGTTCGAGCAGCGGGTTGCCTTCCTGGAGGAGGCCGAAGCGGCGGTGGCGTTTGCATCCGGTATGGCAGCACTGTCAGCGGTGGTGATGGCGTTTGCAGCGAGTGGTCGCAATATCGTCTGCGCACGTGATGTGTTTGGCACGACCCTGATCATGCTGCGCCAGCATTTTGCCCGTTATGGGATTGAGGTTCGTGTCGTCGGCATGCTGGATTACGATGCCTGGGAAAAGGCGATCGACAGTGATACATGCCTGGTGATTGTGGAAACTCCAGCGAATCCGATGCAGCATGTCGCCGATATTGCCCGGCTGTCGCGCATGGCTCATGCCCATGGTGCATTGCTCCTGGTAGACAGCACCATGCTGACCCCTGTTTTGCAGCGGCCATTACGACAAGGCGCAGATTTGGTAGTGCATTCTGCCGGTAAATATATGGATGGCCACGGGCGGTGCATTGCTGGAGTGGTGTGTGGAGCCGATGCATTGATGCAGCCGCTGCGGGCGGTGTTGCGTTCGCAGGGAGCCTGCTTGAGTCCGATGAATGCATGGCTGCTGCTCAAGAGCCTGGAGACGCTTGAGTTGCGTATGCAGCGCATCAGTGCCAACACACTGTCGATGGCGCGTTGGCTGGAGAAGCATCCGCATGTAGGTGCGGTGTTTTACTCGGGCCTGGAGTCGCACCCCTGCCATGAAATAGCCTGCGCACAGCAGGCCGGTTTTGGTGGGGTGGTCAGCTTTGAAGTGGGCATGAGCCAAAAAGAGGCTTGGGCTGTTATGGACGCTTTGCAGCTGATTTCCATTGCGACCAATATTGGCGACACACGCAGCATGGTCACGCACCCAGCTTCGACGACACATGGGCGCTGGTCGCCGGAGGATCGCATGAGCTGCGGTATTGGGGATAATCTGCTGCGCTTGTCAGTGGGCTTGGAGTCGCTTGCTGATTTGCAGCAGGATATTGATGTGGCACTCAAGACTGCTCTTGGCCAGAAGAGTCAGAGTCTGCAGGGCTGCTCCTTGCTTGAGACGCTGGAATGAGGGGGGTAGATGTTTTTGACGCTGTTATTTTCAGCCGTACTGACTTTCCATGTGCTGGTGCTGTCAGGTGGTGGACGGCGCCGAAAGCAATGGTTCTGGTATGTTTTTATTGGCTTGATCGCTTTGTTGCTCAGCTTGCAGATTGATTTCACCATCCTGAGCGACCGCCGGATTGACGGGCTCGCCTTTGGTGGCTTGTGCGGTTGATGGCTTTCAGCGCATGCTTGAAAGGTGGGTGTTCCTTCTTCTATCTCGTCATTCCATATGCCCTTTTCAGGGCCTTCTCTCTCAAGACGAAATCCATTAACTGCTTAGGCCATGCAGGCCTCCAAAACGATCCAATACCATCTTGGTGCAGCCGACACGTGTGTTGGTGTTTTTGCTGGCTGCGTGATTTGGATGGGAGACTTTGAATAGATATTTAATAAATAAAGGATTGGTTTTTAACAATTAGGGCGAGGAACTGATTGTGCTGGCCTGTGTGTCTATTTTTGATTGGATAAAATCAAAATAGGATTTTTTAGATTCTTGATATTGGCCAAAATAGTAGATACCGAGGGGGAGTTATGAGATTGAAGAGTGCAGCATTGCTGCTTGTCGCTTCTGCGGGAATGGCAGTAGGCGGGGCGGCTCAGGCCGGTTCTGTCACAATTTCGTCCGACAATCCTAGGGGGGAAGTGCATTTCAACTTGTCATGCACATTTCCAGACGGAGAGGAAAGCGAGGTAGCCCAATATATTATTCGGGGCGAAAGATCCGAGTCATACGAAGAGGATGGCTGCAAGAATTTCAATGCCAGATTCTTCAAGATTTCTCATAATGGCGAGGTGACTTATCGTTTAAAGGCTGGGCATTCCTATACTTTTCAGTGGATGGGAACCTATTGGGACCTATTTGAGGATTGAAGGGGGGCGCCATGAGATTATTGATTCGACAATTGGGAGGCAGTACCCTGCTGTCTTTGGTCCTGGTGGTCCCTTTGCTGCAGGGCTGTACGACTGTTCAGGATGGGCGCGTCGTAGCTGCGCAGCAGGACGCTTCGTTTAAAACCTGGCTGGATGGCTTGTTGGTTCAGATCAAGGCAAATCCTAAATATGATCGTTTGCCTATTAACAGTAAAGCGCAGGAAGAGCAGTTTCTGGTCTGGCTGCATGATGCGTTTCGAGGCGAAATCAGCAAACATGACTTGATGCGCCATATCAACAGCACTTATCCGGGTCATGAGTACGAGACGTCTTATATTGTCTCTCGTCTGCCTTAAGTGAAAATGGGTTCCAATCAGGAACCCATTTTTCATTCTTTTGACCGAGTAAGAACGCCTGCATCCTCATAGATATCTAACGGCCTATCCAGGGCAGCCGTATTCTCCGGGTCTATCACTTGTAAGGTGTTGGCTGATCGGATACCGAAGCTCCATGTATCGCCTGTCCGTCCTGGCACCAATTGCAAGATGGGGTGCTTACCCTGTCGGTCTATTGACCAGGTACCGTGTATGGGTGTGCCAACAGCGTCACCGCTGAGGGTATAGCTTCCTTGCGGCTTCAATATCAGTTTGATGTCGTCGCCTACAAATGTTCCGGCTGGCAAATCCGATGTTGGGGCTTGATTGGGTTCCTGGCTGTGATGTGGCGCATGTTGCGTATCCAGATTGGTGGCTTCGCCAGGGGCTGGAGATACGCCAAGGAAAAGTGCAAGTAATAAAGGGGTCAAGCGGTAGGGAGTCATACGTTGGAATCCGAGGTCAATGGGGTTGGCCCAGCCTTGTGTGTCAGGGTTTTGTAGGAAAAGTAGGCAGGGTGCAGTGTGCCTGGAGGGTCTGACGTTCAGAATGACGGATCTGCGACGGGTTTTGCCCCCAGGCTTTCTTCATGGACGCGCTCATATGGCTGTTGCTGGAAAAGCCCGTGAGCTGTGATATTTCGTATAGCGAAGTGCTGGATGTCTGAATCATTTTTTTTGCCAGCTGCAAGCGGGTAGTGATGACGAATTCATGGGGCGTTTGGCCCAGGGATTGTCGGAAGGCTCGGGCAAAATGACTGGGAGACAGCTCAGCGATGCTCGCGAGTGTTTCGATGGTGATCTTCCTGGACAAATGAGTATGGATGTACTCGATGACTCGGCTGCGCACCATGGGGCTCAGACCGCCGGTGATGGGCAGATCATGAGCAGGTTGCTTGTTCAGACTGGTGTAGGTGCGCAGGACATGTATGCCGAAAAGCGTCAGTAGGGATTCGAGGCACTCTTCATAGCCAAAAGAGGCGCATACCAGTTCATTGCGCATTTCCGCAGCAATGGCCAGCGCTTTTTCATCCACAACCCCCAATCTGGGAAGATGAAACTCTCCGGGATCTTCCCCCCATTCGCGACCGCTCAACTGCAACAGCCGCTTTTCTGTCATGGCAATCAGCATGGTGTGCTTGGTGTGCCGCCAGGTTGAAAAAAGCTCAGAGTCCTGAGGCACGATTTCGATGCTGCCTGTCGGTGCGAAGCCGGTCAGGCGGCGGTCGCTATTGATGGCCAAGGTGCGCTCGGGTTGAGCGCAGAGCATGATCAGGAAAAAATAGGCCTTGGTCTTGAGGTGAATGGAGGCCGGATCTACCTGAGCGTCGGCTATGGCGGCACCCGCAGATTCAAATCTGTATCCCCAATGTTCTGGTATGGATTCCAGAATGCTCAATTTCTCTGCTCCTCTGGCTTTGGGCCTGTTGCGATGTAGCTATGCCCAGGTATGTGCAGCGTTTGTCCATCTACGTTTTACAAATAAACAAACAGGTAGAGGCGAGGGTTTATTAAATCTGAATGCTGATGAAGATTGCAGGCCAACACCCTGAATTTTTTTAAAAAAAGGTCAGTTTGAATAAAAAAAAGCAAAGTTTTGCTAGGGTGTGGGAGCCATGCATGGGCAAAGCAACTGCCAACCTGGAAGTGCTTGTATAGCTGCTGTGTATGTTGAAAAGTATGGCAGCTTTGCATTGCTTGCCCTAAGGAGCCTGCTAGATGCTGCGCTGATTCACCCGTTTTGAGAGTTCCTGCGCCGTCTCCTTGCGTTCGCTGTATCGATCCACCAAATACTCCGCGCAGTCACGCGTCAGCAAGGTGAACTTCACCAGCTCTTCCATCACGTCCACCACCCGCTCGTAGTAGGACGAGGGTTTCATGCGACCTTCTTCGTCAAACTCCAGAAAGGCTTTGGCAACGGAAGACTGGTTAGGGATGGTGATCAAGCGCATCCAGCGGCCCAGCACCCGCATCTGGTTCAAGGCGTTAAAGGATTGCGAGCCGCCAGACACTTGCATGACAGCCAGTGTTTTGCCTTGCGTCGGGCGTACTGCACCGATGCTTAACGGTATCCAGTCGATTTGTGCTTTCAGGACACTGCTCATGGCACCGTGACGTTCGGGTGATGTCCAGACCATGCCTTCAGCCCACTGCACTAACTGGCGCAACTCTTGCACTTTGGGATGGTCGTCTGTTGCTCCATCGGGCAAGGGCAGCCCATGGGGATCGAAGACCCTGGTTTCTGCACCCATTGCTTCCAGCAATCGCGCTGCTTCCTGTGTCAAAAAACGGCTGTAGGAGCGCTCTCGCAAGGAGCCGTACAACAGCAGGATGCGGGGTGGGTGTGAAGCACGTTTCTGAGGCAGCAGCTCTGTCAGATCTGGGGTTCTAAAAGCGTCTTCGTCCAGATTGGGTAGGTCAGACTTGCTCAATTCTTTGTCCTTTTGCATCAATGACAGCCTCGCCGTCTTCTTTCCAGAATGCACCTTGTTGTGGCTGGGGAAGTATCTCCAGTACCTGTTCAGAGGGGCGGCATAAGCGTGTGCCCAGTGGGGTAACAACGATGGGGCGGTTGATCAGAATCGGGTGCTCCAGCATGAAATCAATCAGTTGCTCGTCACACCATTTCGGGTCGCCTAATTGCAGCGCGTCGTAGGGTGTCCCTTTTTGTCGCAGGACTTCCCGTACGCTCAGACCGCAGTCTGCAATCAAGCGAAGCAGGGTGGCTCGGTCTGGCGGCGTTTGCAGGTATTCGATGATGGTGGGCTCTTGACCGCTATTGCGGATCAGGCCCAGCGTATTGCGGGACGTGCCGCAGGCCGGGTTGTGATAGATGGTGATGGCTGCCATGGCGTTGTGCTCTTTGTCAGAAAATCAGTTTGTAATACCCAGACGTAAGGCCAGGGCCGCCAGGGTGATGAGCAGTACGGGTGTGGTCAGGATGGCCCCAACCTTGAAGTAATAGCCCCAGCTAATTTTTGTGCCTTTCTGGGCCAGTACGTGCAGCCACAGCAAGGTAGCCAGGCTCCCGATGGGAGTGAATTTAGGGCCCAGATCGCTGCCGATGACATTGGCGTAAATCATGGCTTCTTTGACGGCACCTTCGGCGCTGGAGGCATCAATCGACAAAGCGGTGACCAGTACGGTAGGCATATTGTTCATGACCGAGGACAGCAGGGCTGACAAGATGCCTGTACCCATTGCCGCACCCCATACGCCAGCCTGGGCGAATTTGTCCAGGAGCAGCGCCAGATAATCCGTTAGCCCAGCATTGCGCAGGCCATACACCACCAGATACATGCCCAGCGAGAACACAACGATTTGCCAGGGAGCACCACGCAGCACTTTTTGGGTGCTGATTACCGTTCCACGGGCAGCGACGGCCAGAAGGATAATGGCTCCCACGGCGGCGACTGCGCTGACGGGAATACCTAAAGGCTCCAGTGCAAAAAAGCCTGTAAGCAGTAAAGCCAGCACTATCCAGCCAGCCTTGAAAGTGGCCTTGTCCTTGATCGCTTCAGCGGGCTGTTTCAATTGCTCAAGACGGTAAAAAGTGGGGATATCACGCCGGAAATACAGCATCAGGACGATCAGGCTGGCTAGCACGGAAACCAGAGTGACAGGTGTCATGATGGCGGCGTACTCCGTGAAGCTCAGCTTGAAATAGTCAGCCGAGACGATGTTCACCAGGTTGGAGACGACCAGAGGCAGACTGGCGGTGTCGGCAATAAAACCAGCCGCCATCACAAAGGCCAGGGTTGCCGCGGGTGAAAAACCCAAGGCAAGCAGCATGGCCATGACGATGGGAGTCAAAATCAAGGCGGCGCCGTCATTGGCAAACAGGGCGGAGACGGCGGCTCCCAAGATCACGATAAAAGCAAAGAGCTTGCGTCCATTTCCGGCTCCCCAGCGAGCGACATGCAAGGCGGCCCATTCAAAGAAACCTGCTTCATCCAGTATCAGGCTGATGATGATAATGGCGACAAAGGTGGCCGTAGCATTCCAGACGATGCCCCAGACCACAGCCAGATCAGTCCATTGCACCACGCCTAAAAGCAGGGCAGCTGCGGCACCGAATGATGCACTCCAACCGATGCCCAGTCCTTTGGGCTGCCAGATCACCAGGGTTAAGGTGGCAATGAAAATAAGAATGGCCGTTAGCATGACAGAGGGCTTGGTTTCGAGGTTTGAGGTGGGAAAGAAGGCACGCCAAGAGGTGTGGATTCCACTTGGTGCAGGCGCATCGCTTAACAAGGCTGGCAAGAGGTAGCTGCGGTGTTGCAGCTTTCCCCCTGACAGCAGTTTTCAGTCAGGTAGGCGAGCAGATTATTCATGGCGGGAAAGGTGGCGCTGTACAGCAGGTTGCGACCTTGTCGCTCGGCATGGATAAGCCCCGCATTGCTTAACTCCTTTAAATGGAAGGAGAGGGCGTTGGGGGCGATGCCTAGTCGTTCTGCCAGGATGCTGGGAGTCAGACCGGATGGGCCTGCGACGACCAAAGCACGAAACACCCGCAGGCGGGCTTCGTGGGCCAGGGCGGCCAGTGAGCGGATAACTTGAGATTCTTCCATGAGCAAATAATACAACAGTTCTTGAATTATTGAATAGATGTATTTATTTGCCCTGAGGGAGGATGTTTGGTCCTACAAATGTGCGTGAGCATATTCATTTTTCAGGCATTGTGAAACCTCCCGTCTGCATCTGCGGACCTGCCGGGAACTGGGAACAGGCACGGTTTCAATTTGCTATCCTCTACCAGAATGTTCGTCCGTCCGTGTCACTCTCAGTCCGCCTTGTGCACGGAATTTCTGACCGCTCCCACAAGACTGACTATGCAAACACCCTTTCTGAGCCGCCATCAGCTTGGCCGCCGCATTGCTCAAGCACGACTTCTTTGCTTGGCTTTTTTCCTGGTTTTACTGGCTTCCTTTCCCCAGGCAGGACATGGTAAAGCGCCGCCGTTGACGGTAGGTGTACTGGTATCGCCCCCGTTTGTGATGAAAACGGATGGGGCCTTTACGGGTCTGGCTATCGATCTTTGGGAAAACTTGGCAGCCGAGAAAAACTGGCCTTACGAGTACAAGGAATACAGCACATTTCGGGATTTGCTGGGTGCGACCGAATCAGGCTCGCTGGATGTGGCCATGACCAATCTGACGATCACTCAGCAGCGGGCTTTGAAGGTGGATTTCACGCAGCCCTGGTTCGATGGCGGTATGCGCTTGATGGTTAGCTCCGATCAGGGAACCGGCTTTCAAAATGTGGTCAAGGGTTTGGCTCAAGCCGGTTTTATCACTGCGTATGCGTGGATTGCTTTTGTGATCCTGTTCGTCACGGTGATGTTGACCTTGTTTGACCGGCGCTTTGATCAATCTTTCCCTTCCCGCTGGCGCGACGGCGTAGCAGAGAGTTTCTATACCGTGATGTCCATCGTGACATCGGGGCGTGCTCCGGCCAGAAAGAATCTTTTTGGCTGGTTGGGCCGTATCTGGCAGGCGCTCTGGCTGGTCTGTGGGGTAGGCATTCTGGCCTTTGTGACCTCATCCGTCACCAGTGTGATGACGACCTTGGCCATATCAAACCAGATCAATAGCGTGGACGATTTGAAGGGGCGGCCGGTAGGCGTGTTGCTGGGAACCGTAGAGGAAGACTACGCCCGCAAACGGGGCCTTTTCATGCGCAGTTACCCTAGCCTGGAGGAGGCGACGACAGCATTAGGAAATGGAGAGGTAGTGGCCGTCATTGCGGATGCCCCTGTGCTGGAGTACTACGTGTATTCCAACCCTAGCCTGCCCGTGAATGTCGTTGGGCGCTTGTTCGAGCGCGACAAGTATGGCTTTGCCTTGCCATTGCAAAGCGAGCTATCCCGAGAGGTCACTTTGGCTGTTCTGGGGGCGGTTGATGAAGGCAAGGTGGATGACTTCAAAACCAAGTATTTTGGGTCGGGCCAGTAAACGCTGATCTTGTGGGCCTGGATTCATCTGGCTGTTTTCAGCCCGCCAACTGCTCGCAAAGCCAATCTGCAAACACTTCCGCACGCGGGTTTTGATCCAGAGCCTGGGGGGAGAGCAGGTAGTACGCCGAGCCGTCCGGGATGAATCCTTGCGGGGCGATGAGCTGGCCGCTTTGCAGTTCATCCTGCACCATCAGACGTGACACGATAGTCATGCCTTGACCGGACAAGGCTGCCTGAATACATAAATAAAAATGTTCCAGTTCCAGCTTGTTGGCAGAGCGTATGGCCTGGCCACTAAGGCGTGCCCAGGTGGCCCAGGCTTGCGGTCGGGAGCTGCTCTGTATCAGTACCTGTTTGGCCGTGTCCTGCGTATGTGGATATTGAGGCTGGCAGACCGGACCTATCATTTCTTCGCATAACTTCAGGCCGCAGACCGAGTCTGCCCAATGAAAGTCGTCCCGGCGTATGGCCAGGTCCACCCCCATTTGAGCAAAGTTCACCGGCCCTCCAGCTGTAATCAGGTGCACGGTGATATTGGGGTGCAGAGCGTGGAAATCCCCCAGGCGCGGAATCAGCCATTTCATGGCGATAGTGGGTTCGCAGGAGACGGCCAGAGCATGCTCGCGCTGGGTCTGTTGCAACTGATAGACCACATCCTCCAGTCGCTCGAACATGGGTGCGGTCACATGCAAAAGCTGGCGGCCTGCCGGTGTCAGAAATACGGCCCGATTGCGCCGTTCAAACAGTTCTACTCCTAGAGATTCTTCCAGCGCCCGAATCTGGCGGCTGACTGCGCCGTGAGTGACGTGCAGTAGCTGGGCTGCCTGCACAAAACTGCCTGCCTGAGCCGCCGTGTCGAAGTAGCGGAAGGCCGTGAGGTTGGGGATTTGCATGGTCGATGAAAACTCACAGAAATGGCGCAGGAATTATCGTTTTTAAATTAGCACAGGATTATCAATAATGAAATCCTGAGAGCAGATATTCAAATATGAAAACGATACGGTCTTGGAAGGGTTTTTCTTGGAGTTTAAAGGGGTGGATTGATCCGCTTGAGAATAACAAAAACTATATAAATTCGAGGAATACATAGCTCACCAGGAAGGGCTTTCAATTTCTGATTGCAGCTGTCTTTGCAGACCGTTCGTAGAGGAACGACCTGATTCCTAGAGTGTAGGGCGGGGCCTACGTTTTGGCTGCCTTTGAACTAGCTCGTCACGCCGATTTCATCAAACTTAGGCTTGTTAAAAATGCATGAACTGCTGGCAGTTGCCACTATCACTATCCTGGCTGTGATCAGCCCCGGCCCCGACTTTGCCATGGTCACCCGCAATGGCTATTCCTTTGGTCGCAAGATTGGCCTGATTTCAGCCCTGGGCATTGCGGCCGGGGTACAGGTGCATGTGATCTACACGGTGCTGGGGGTTGCGATTCTGATTACTCAATCTCCCGCCTTGTTCCTGGTGATGAAAGTGGCGGGTGCGGCGTACTTGATGTATCTGGGCTATCAGTCTTTCCGTAATCGCACTGCTTTGAATACGGATGGCGAAGCAGGGAATATGCCCACTGCTTGGCAAGCTTTTGGTATGGGTTTTCTGACCAATGCCTTGAATCCCAAAACCATGTTGTTTGTGGTGGCCACCTTTACGCAGTTGGTACAGCCGGGTGCGCCGTTCTGGCTGAATTTCGCTTATGGGTTCTTTATGTCTTTTGCCCATTGGGTCTGGTTCAGTATCGTCGCCATCGTGTTTTCAAACAGGCGGCTGCGGGCGGCGATGCTGGCTAGGCAGAGGCTGCTGGATAGGGTGATTGGCGTTGCTTTGCTGGGTTTGGGGGCGTCGCTCTTGTTTACCAATTCGGTGTCCTAGAGGGGGGCAGGAGCTGGAGCGAGCAAGGGCAACGGCCTGTTCTATGTGGCCTGATTATTCAAGATTTTAAGAAAACCTGATTTTTTAATTAATTGGAATTAATTGATAAATTGTTTTTTAATAAATTTTATATGGCTATTAATAATGGAAATTTAAAAATATAAAAAATAATAGGAATTGAAAATTAAAAAAGAATATCTGTTATTTTTTGTCATTAATTGAGAGATGTCTGGTTATAGTTTGCAAGTCACTGTATTTCGTTTCGCACACTACCTGTCGATAGGGAGACAAGAATGGCTTGCAATTACCTTCGTCCCACCATAATTGTTGGTTCCTGCTTTGCATTATTGGCTGCATTTCAGGGTAGCGCCGTGGCGCAAACCCCTGAACCCCGTTTGGATACCAGCCAGCTTTATGCTGACGTGCATTTCCATGCGTCCAATTACGCCATGCAAGGGATTCCTTTAAAGGAATACGCCCAGCGCTACATGAGCGCAGACCGGCAGCAGATTATTCGCTCCACCATCATGCCGATTCCCTTGCAGCAACGCTGGGACGGCTTTGAGGAATATCAGGCGCAAGGGCCCAATAATCAGATGTTTGGCCCTAATTACTACATTGGCTCTAAAGCGGACCTGTACTACTACTCGTTTATCGATGCCATGTTTGCGCGAGAGTACGAAAGGCTGGAACCTCAGTACCAGGAAAAGCTGGATGTCATGATTACGGCCTTCAACCCTATGGATGTCTATGCCTCACAGCACATCAAGCGCGCTGTGTTGAGCTTTCCAGGTGTATTTTCCGGGGTAGGTGAATTCACCATTCACAAGGAACTGGTGTCCAGCAAGCTGGCGGGTGAAACAGTAGAAGAAACCAAGGCACCGTCCGTGCCTTTACCCCCTGATGCGGGGGATGGCAGCAAGGTGTCCTTGTACTCCGAGTCCTTGGAGTACCTGTTCAAGACCATTGAAGAGGTTGGTCTGGTCGCCATTTTGCACAACGATATGTACCGGGTAGAGGTCAACTACAAGGGGGAGCTGGAACATGCCTACCCGAATCAGGATTATGTAAATGGCTTGAAGCACGTCTGCGGGCACGCTCCCAATGCCAAGGTGGTGTGGGCTCATACTGGTTTGGGCCGTTTTGTTAAACCCACCAGTGATCACATTACACGGGTAAAGAAAGTGCTGGATGCGTGCCCGAGCTGGTCTACCGATATCTCCTGGGATCTGGTGCAGGACTATATGCTGGACCCCGAGCCAGGGATGCCCAGCCGTCAGGACTGGCTGAATTTCTTCAAGGAATATCAGAACCGGATTCTGTGGGGATCGGATGTGGTGATCTTTACACGTAATCGATTTGAGTCCAACCCGCCCACCTCGGTGACGCCGGGCAGTTTGATGCAACCGGCTCAGTATCACGCTGATTTGTCCAAAATGAAGGACTTCCTGGATGAGTTGCCTGTCGCTATCGGCAACAAGATTCGCCATGAAAACTATGTACGTTTGTTCAACCGTGCCAAGTTCTCTGTTCGCGCTTGGGAGCGCGAGAATGCGGATCTGAATATCTGGGATATTCCTACGCCAGTTCATCCTTAAGGTGGGCTTGTCATGAGTGCTGCCTCCAGTTCTTGAGCGTGATTTTTCGGAACAAGAACCAGGAGTTTTAGGGGCTGAAATAGCAGTTTGAAGCCCCTGCCTTTGCAAGAGACGCGTCATGCTCAGGCTCTGGCCAAAGAACTGCCCCCCGGAAGTTTGGATGCTTATCCGACTTTCGGGGGGCAGTTTTGTATTGCACGTAAAGGGAGCCGAGGCTGGCTCCTTCATTCTGCTGTCAGTGTTGCTTAAACCGCTTTGTTTTGTGCTGCCAGCTTGTCCAGATCCTCTTGGATCAGCTTGCGAATAGCGGTTTTCAGCAGCTTGCCGGTGGCGGTATGGGGCAGTTCATCCACCACGATCAGTTCGTCAGGAATGCTCCATTTGGAGACTTGTTCCGTAAACAGATCAATCATGTCCTGTTTGGTGAAGGTGGCATCGTCTTGCAGCTGTACCACCAGCACTGGACGCTCGCCCCAGCGCTCGTCGGGTTTGGCCACGACAGCCGCTTCCTTGATAGCCGGGTGAGCCTGAGCAATGTTTTCCAGCTCGATGGAGCTGATCCATTCGCCACCGGATTTCACCACGTCCTTGGTTCGGTCCACGATCTGAATAAAACCATCCTGATCAATGGTGACCACGTCGCCCGTATTGAACCAGCCATCTGCGGTGTGGGCCGAGGTGTCATTGCTATTGAAGTAAGAGCCTGCAATCCAGGGACCGCGCACCATCATGGCACCAAACATCTTGCCGTCGCGGGCAATGGGCTGACCATCGTCGCCATCCACCCGGAACTCGACCCCGAATAGCGGACGACCTTGTTTGGCCAGCAGCTTGAGTTTCTCGTTGTCAGGCAAGGACTCGTGCTTGGGCAGCAGAGCAGCCGCCAGACCGACAGGACTGGTTTCCGTCATGCCCCAGGCGTGGCGCACTTTCACGCCCAGCTTCTGGAAGCGGGTAATCATGACCGGAGGCGCAGACGAGCCGCCAATTACCAGGCGTTGCAGGCTGCTGAAGGTTTTGCCATTGGCTTGCATCCAGTCCAGCAGACCCAGCCAGACGGTAGGCACACCGGCTGTCATGGTGACGCCTTCGTTTTCAAACAAGGTGTGCAGGCTGGCACCGTCCAGTTTCGGGCCAGGCAGGACCAATTTGGCGCCCACCATCAAGGCCGCATAGGGCAGGCCCCAGGCATTGACGTGGAACATGGGCACGATGGGGGTGATGGTGTCGGAGGCCGACAGACACAGGGCATCGGGCATGCTCAAGGCAAAGGCATGCAAAATAGTGGAGCGATGGCTGTAGAGCACGCCTTTGGGGTTGCCCGTAGTGCCGGAGGTGTAGCACAGGCCGGAGGCCGTGTTTTCATCAAACACGGGCCAGTCGAAATGATCGGACTCGGCGGCAATCAGCGTTTCATAGCACTTCAGGTTGGGCAGCAAGTCCGACTTGGGCATGTGGGCTTCGTCAGTCATGATGACCACGGCTTTCAGCTTGGACAACTGATCGGCCAGAGCTTCCAGAATCGGCATGAAGTTCAGGTCGGCAAACAGTACGCTATCGTCCGCGTGCTCAATGATGTAGCCGATTTGATCCTGAAACAGACGCGGGTTGATGGTGTGACACACCAGGCCCGAGCCCGACACGCCGTAATACAGCTCCAGGTGGCGGTAGCCGTTCCAGGCCAGGGTGCCGACACGGTCGCCATGTTGCAGGCCCATTTTTTTCAGCGCATTGGCCAGTTGCTGGCTGCGCTTGGAAAGCTCGGTATAGGTGTACCGATGAATATGACCTTCAACGGTTTGCGAGACGACCTCTCGGTCTGCGTGGTAGTTCGCTGCGTGACGCAGTATGGATGATACTAGCAGTGGGGTATTCATCATCATGCCAAGCATGGTCTTCGTCCTCCCTGGGAGTAAATCAAACAGAACTGACGGGCCCTACAACATGGGGATTGGGAGCAGCAAATGGATGAATTTACACCACTGACTGTCATGGCCTCTGCAGGAACAGTAGCCTAAAACTCACAGATACGTCTATGCAGTCGTTTATGTTTCCTTGCGCAATGCCAAGGCTTCTTCAAAATTCGGAGCCTCAGGAAATTTCTGGACACAATTAATACTCTTTGATTGAAGATTGAAGGGCTTTGAGTACAATCGGCAGCTAATTACAGCTTTTTTAAGACGTAGTGTCGGTTTTGCTGTCAATTTGACACGAGTGACGCTGGGCCGAAATGGCCTTGAGCTCGGAGCATCGTTCAATGATCGTGCTAGGTTTGCTGGGCCCATTCCGCTTTATTGTCGATCAGGTGGATCGCACTGCATTGCTTAGCTATGACAAGGTCAAACTGCTGGCTGCGGTGTTGTGCCTGGCGCAAGGCAAGGTGCTGCAGCGCGAGCGGCTGGCACAAATGCTTTGGCCCGATCTGACACGCGACAAGGCGTTATCGCGCTTGCGCCATGCCTTGCATGTGCTGCGCAAGGCCCTGGGCGAGCAGGCTGCTTGTCTGGTCGCCAATGCCGAAGGCGCAATGGCGTTCAAGCCTGAGTGCGTACAGGTGGATGTGCTGGAGTTTCTGCTGGCCGATGCCCCGCAGGCTGCCCGCCTTGCGCAACGTTTGAGCCTGTATGTCGGTCCCTTTCTGGACGCGATTCAATCCCCCGATACCGAAGTTTTTATTTCCTGGCGACAAAGCTGGGAAGATCGTCTTGCCCTGGCATTGCTCAGCTTGCGCGCCCGCCTTTTTGAGCAGCTCGTGCAGGCTCGCCAGCTGGATCAGGCGCTTGCACTGGCGCAGGAGTGGGTGCAACAAGCCCCCGAGCAGGAGATCTATCACCGCCTCTTGATCAGTGCCCTGATGCAAAGAGGGGACAGGCAGGCCGCCTTGCAAGCCTATGCTCATTGTGAGCAGGCTTTGCGTCAGTATCTGGGCGTACGTCCCGACCCGGAAACCCGCCGTCTGGCCGAAGCCCAATGGCCGGTCGCGGCAAGCAAGATACCCCCTAACTCTGCTCAGGCCCATCGCACGGTTGCCACGCTGGCCCTGGCCCTGTCCTGGTTGCCAGCAGATGGCTCCGAGGCGCATCTGGATGGCGATCTGGTGCCGGATCAGGCTGTGGCATATCTGGAGTCCTGGCACGAGCAATTGCTGGATATTTTGCGTCAGCACGGGGCCTGGGTAAGTCAGTCCAGCGGGTCCACCTTGTTGGCTCACTTTGGTTGGCCACATGCGCAGTCCGAGCCTGTAAATCGGGCGGTTGAACTGGCTTGTGTGATTCGTGCCTTGCGAACGCCGCCGGGAATCAGCATTGGTCAGGTAGTGCATGTCAGCCTGGCTTTGGTGGACGAACAGCAGGTCAATACACATAGCCTGTTCGGGCAGTTGGTCATGCCTTTGGTGTGGAAGGCCAAACATGGCGAGATTCTGCTGAGCGCTCAGGCCGTTGCTCGTATGGCGGATTGGCAGATCAACCAACACCGTGGCCCGGAGGGTGTGTATTTCAGCTTGGGAGAGGGGAAGTGGATGAACGATCCCCTGTACGGTTGTCAGCCCGAGTTCGAGCAACTGGTGGCGCAATGGCAGCAGTGCAGCCGTCAGTCCCACAAAGCCGCCTACAGAATTCACGGTGATCTGGGTTCGGGCAAATCCCGTTTGGCCGAGGCCTTGCGCAGCTACATTGTGCGCGATGGCGGACAGCCCTTGCTGATTGATTTCTCGCGGCAGGATGTGCTGGAAGGCGTGCGCGAGATGATGCAGGCTCGTCTGGATGAAGGGAGCGGCCCCCAGGACTTGCCCCTTGCTTTAAGTCAGTGCCTGCATGCCTGGTTTGGAGTGTCTGATGCCGATTGGGATCAGGTGCTGCAAGAGGCTCACCATCTGAATACGGAAGACGCCCAGGCGGTGCCCGATCCGTGCCGTTTGCTGCTGGCGGCGGTGCAGGCCTTTACCAGTCAGAACCGGCCTGTGCTGGTGATTCTGGACCATGTGGATGCGCTGGATGCCGCTTATCAAAACAGCTTGGCGGCAATATGGAGCGCAGTGCAAAAGCAGCCTGCCGGGGCCTTGTTATTGATCCTGTCGCGCCAGGCTCAGTTGGCTTTGGACTTTGCTCAAAGCATGGCTTTGCGCCGATTGTCCGAGCCGGATGTGGGCAAGGCGATGAGCTTTTATGCACGCGGCAAGCGTCTGTCTCCGGACGCGAACACGCAGATTCGCGGTCAGCGTTTAAGCAATCCCATGCTGATCAAAGACACGCTGCATTTGCAGCGCTTTGGCATGCCGCTGGATTATTTGCCACGTCTGGCAGACCGCTTGCTGTTGGATCTGGAGCAACTCGATGCAGACAGCCGCTGTGTGCTGTTGATGACTGTGTTGTGGGAACGTGCCACGCCTGCGGGTTTGGCACAGGCCTGCAATTTGCCTTTACCCGTTGTAGAGCAATCCTGGATCAGCCTGCTGGACAAAGGCTTGTTGCAGCAAGACGGTCAGGGCCAGATACTGTGTGCCCCCTTGATGCGTTCCGCTTTGCGCCGTTTGATTGCCAAGGAAGAAAACAAGGCTTTGTACGGCAAGCTTGCCCATAGCCTGATTCAAATGCAGCAGGCGGAAGAAGAAATTGCCGCTTGTCTGGCGCAGGCTCAAAGCGCGCAAGCGGCTATCTGGTGGCGCAAGGCCATTGATACTTCGCTGCGCAGTGGTGACAACCTGCAAGCGGCAGAGCAGTTGTCGCAGGTCTTGAGCAGCCTGCAATACATGAATGATGTGCAGTTGCGCCGTCAGTACGAGCGTGACAGCTACGTCACCTTGGGGGCGCTGGAAATCAGCCGTGGCGGGCCTGCTGCCATGCCCGTGTCGCAAGCTTACGAGCAGGCGGCCGGACGCAGTGAGGGCGGCGAGGATGATTTGCCTGTGTTGTGGGGCCAATGGGTGATGCTGCACGGCGCTGGCAAGCTGCCGGAAAGTCTGGCTCATGCCAAGCAATTGCAGGAACAGTCCCGGCGTCAGGGCCAAAGCGCCTGGTACGGCTGGGGCCTGTATGCCGAAGCGCAATATCTGTTCTGGAAAGGCCGTGTGCAACAGGCCGAGTTGGCCCTGGACGAGGCGCTGCGTGCCCTGGCTTACGAGCAACCCGTTCCGGCCATGGATGCGGCCTTGGGCCATCATTGCCCGGCTTTGGTGCACAGCCTGTTGGGTTTGACTCAGGTGCTGCAGGGACGCTTTGAGCAGGGTGTAGCCAATGCCCGCCATGCGCAGCTCCTGGCCAGCCAAAGTCAGTCGCGCATTTCGGCGGTGATTGCAGAGATTCAGATGCTGCGCATTCTGTATCTGCAAGGCGATCTGGAGATGCTGGCGGGGCGTAGTCAGGCTTTGCTGGCCTTGTTGCAGCCTGTCCTGCCCGGTAGTGTCTGGTGTGCGGTTGCCGAGACCTATGTGCTGTATTGCCGTCTGGTTAAAGGCGAGGAAACCGGGCCTGAGCTGGCCCGTTTAGTCGCCTTGTTGCCCGAGTTTGCACGCAGCATGCCATTGGCGACGGATGCGTTCTTGTGCATTGTGGCGCGCTGTTATCTGGCCCAAGGCGAGATGGAACGAGCCAGTCAGACGCTGGATCAGGTGTGTCAGATTGCGCAGGAACGGGCTTCGACCTTGTATCTGCCCGAAGTGGATTGCTTGCGCGGAGATCTGGCCTGGGTACGCTCCGATCGCCAACAAGCACAGCTTTGCTGGGCACAGGCCCAGCAAGAAGTCCTGCGCAGCGGCTTGTACGCCTATGAAGGCTGGATCCGGCATCGGCGCGAGCGCCTGCCCGATCTGGCGGCTCGCAGTGTGTGGATCCAGCGCCAGCCCGGTTAGAACTGGAAGTTGATACCCGCAAAAATTTGCCATACCGGTGCTCCCGCGCCCTTTTTATCGACCGAGTATTGCGGTTCGATAAAGGCGTTGATCACGCTTTTGCCAGGCTTGAATACCTTGCCCAGGCCCAGACCCACGGGAATGTGATGGGTATGGTTTTTCAGGTCAAAGGTCCACACTCCGCTGGAGCGCAGGTAAAAGCCATTGGGCAGGTTATAGAACAGGGCGGGCTGGAAGGAGGCCATCTTCACCTTCTCGCGGTCCGAGTCCCCGGCAAAGGATTGTTGAAAGGTCAGCAACCCGCCTGCCAGACCCCAATCCCGGGTGGCAACCAGGGCCGCGGCACTACCAATTTGCCATTTGCCTTGTCCCAGCAAGTCGTTCGATGCCGTAGGCATCACCAGCAGGGGGCCGATGCCATAGGAAAAACTGCCTGCGTTCTTCATGAACACATCCATGAAGGTGATGTCACCCAGGCCGGATTTGCTGCCCAGACGATCATGGTGCAAGGCCACAATCGGAACATTCAAACGCCATAGCTGCGGCAAACCAAAGGTCTTGTTGGGCAGGACGGCGCGCAGCACCGTCTGGTTTGCCCAGGCATTGTCGACCTTGTACAGCTCGGGCACGTAGTAGTCGTGCAGGCTGACCATGGGCCGAGGGCTCAACGGGTTATTGGCCTCGTTCTGGGACTGGGCCAGGGCACCCGTGCTGATCAGGCTGGTGGCCAACAGGCCAAATAATGTCTTTTGCATATGCATACCTCCTCGAAAAACCGAAGGTAGAAAAGCGGCGTTGAAAAAGCATTTAAAGCGGGCCACTGTGGTAAATCCGCAGATTGGGCTATCGGACCCGCTTTGCTCCCAGAATGAGACGCTTGTTGAAAAAGCCCATCAGGAGGAGCGTGTCATGGCACATGCAGCAATAAGAACGATCATGCTGGCGGCAGTAGTCAGTGCGGGTTTGAGTCAGGCACAGGCCGCGCCTGCCACGAAGGCAACTCAGGAGCGCCACGCTCAGTGGATGAAAACGCTCCCGTTTGATGACACCCAGGATTTCAAGAACGCCCAGCGCGGTTTGATTTACCGCGAACCCAGCTTGCAGATCAAAGGTGCGAGCGGCAACGTGGTGTGGGATCTGGATTCCTACAAGGCTTTCATCAAGCCCGATAGCGCTGCACCCAGCACGGTGCATCCAGGCTTGTGGCGCATGTCGCAGCTGAACCTGCTCGATGGCCTGTACAAGGTGACGGACAATATTTATCAGGTGCGGGGCTATGACTTGTCCAACATCACCTTTGTACGCGGCACAACGGGCTGGATTGTGTTCGATGTGGGCACCTCTACTGAAACGGCCGCTGCCGCGTATGCCTTGCTGCAAAAGCATGTGCAGGCAGCGCCCATCAAGGCGATTGTCTACAGCCATTCCCACATAGACCATTACGCGGGGGCCAAGGGGCTGGTAGATCAGGCCGCAGTGGATTCAGGGCAGGTACAGATCATTGCGCCTGAAGGTTTTGTGGAGCATGCCATCAGCGAAGGGGTGATCGCAGGCAATGCCATGAAGCGTCGCGCGACTTATATGTATGGTGCCTTCTTGCCGCGCGGTCCGGAGCACAGCGTGGGTTCGGGGCTGGGCATGACCAATCCGCTGGGTTCCGTCTCCCTGATTGCGCCCACCCGTTCGGTATCCAAGTCCGGCGAGACGCTGGTGGTGGATGGCGTGGAAATGGTCATGCAACTGACACCGGGCACCGAGGCCCCGGTGGAAATGAATACCTATCTGCCGCAGTTCAAAGCCATGTGGATGGCCGAGAACACCACCAACACCATGCACAATATTCTGTCCTTGCGCGGCACGCAGGTGCGAGATGCCAGGGAATGGGCCAACTACATCAATGAAACGATTGATCTGTTTGGCGATAGCACGGAAGTGAAGTTTCAGGCGCACCACTGGCCTGTGTGGGGCAAGGAGCAGGTTCACGATTACCTGATCAAGCAGCGTGATCTGTACAAGTACATCCACGATCGCAGTGTAAACCTGATGAACAAGGGCTATACCGGCGAAGAAATTGCCGAGCTGATCGAGCTGCCCGAGTCCCTGCAAAAAGACTGGGCGGCGCGCGGGTATTACGGTTCGCTCAAGCACAATGCGCGGGCGGTGTATCAGTACTACATGGGCTGGTATGACGGCAATCCGTCCAGTCTGGATGTCTTGCCACCCACGGCAGCGGGGGCGAAGTATGTGGAATACATAGGGCGTGATCGGCTGCTGCAAAAAGCCCGGGAAGACTTTGATCGTGGTGAATACCGTTGGGTGGCCATGGTGGTGAAGCATCTGGTCTTTGCCAATGCCAAAGATACGGAAGCGCGCCAATTGCTGGCCAATAGCTACGAGCAACTGGGTTATCAGGCCGAGTCCGGGCCGTGGCGTTCCATCTACCTGCAAGGGGCTTTGGAACTGCGCAATGGTGCGCCGGATCTGCCTGTGCCCCCGAATAACAATGCCGATATGCTGGCCGCACTGACGCCAGAGATGATGTTTGATTTGATGGCCGTGCGTCTGGACGATGATAAGGTCAAAGACAAGGAGCTGACGGTTGCGTTCCACTTTGTGGATATAGATACGACCTACACCATCAGCATTGGCAATTCGGTACTCAATTACAGTACGCGCCCCGGTTTGCCAGCTCAGGCCACCATGTCAGTTAGCCTGGCGGATTTCAAGCTGATTCAAGGCAAGATGCTGGACTGGAAAACGGCCATGAAAACGGATCGTGCCAAGCTGCAAGGGGCGGGTCGCAAGTTCCAGGAATTTGCAGGCCTGTTTGAGGAACCCGGCTTGTGGTTCAACATCGTGACGCCTTGAGTAGGTAGTCAGGAGCACGCGGGCAGGCCGCGTGCTTGTTGCTATGCGGCGACAAGGGCTTGGGACGGCACGAATTAAACGTTTCTTGCGCGTTATTTGCATTAAGGTGCTGGCTCGAGGGGTTGCCCCTCTGGGGTGCTTACTGTCAGAGGCACCTTGTGTCCCTCTCAATCCTGGAACTCTTGCTCATGTCCGCGATCTTGAAAACCCTGTTCAATGCTAGTGTCTTGCTGGTGGCTTCGGCCAGCGCCCAAGCCTATCAGTCTGAAACGATCCACAACAAGAACGGGGAGGCCGTATTTGAACTGCGCATTTTCGGTACGCAGGATGGGCCTTACTCAATGTTTGATCCGGTCAATGGAGCACAGTCCGTTTTTGATTTGGACGATAATGCGCATCTGAAAATTCGAGGTGCACTCAGCCGCTGGGCAGAGATCGTGTCCTTGAAACCAGGGTATGTGCCTGCCATTGTGAATGTCGGCACAGTGGCAGACTGGGACGCCCGTGTAACTACCGATGTGACGCTTGATCCTGCCTCCGCTGGCTCGCTTTACCTGCTTCTGCCCCAGGCTGCCTTGCTCAATAAGCTGGACAGTGACCAGCTCAAACTCCCTCTGGCCGAGGTTGTGGTGGGCCCCATCGATTTTGAGAGCGCTGCACTTCGGCCCAGTCAGCTTCCCTTGAATGATCAAGCAGATTATGCGGCCGTCATGTTCCATGAGTTTGGTCATACGATGGGAATGATCGGTGTGGCCGCAGACAAATGGGGGCGAGGGTCGGAGACACCTTACATACGGTCAAGGCTGACAGCCTGGGCGCAGGGTTTGCGCGATGACAATGGCAATGCGGCTCGGCCCGGACAGGCGGTGCTGTGTTCAATGTGCAATAACGCTTACGATCCAGATGCGTTTGATCTGCGCAAGGACCAGGGCTATTTCACAGGTGAGCTTGTGCAGGAAGTGTTGGACGGTGCCATGCCTGGCATCCCGGTGCGGATCTTGATTTATGCGGGTAAGCAGCCGCTCGGTGTGGATCGCGATTACATGGGGCATTCGGAGCTGCGTAACAGTTTGATGAGCCACCAGTCTTATCGCAATTACACCAATATGATGGAAGCGGAGCTGGCATCCTTGCAGGATATGGGCTTGCAGATCGATCGGCGTAATTTCTATGGCTACTCCGTTTACGGCGATGGGCTCACACTGACGAGCAATAATGGCTTTTTCGCTCGTGATAGCGAAGGGACTGCTTATCTGCCGGGCCAATACAACCAGGCGACTCAAGGCGTGGGGTTGCATATTTATGGTGAGCGTAACACCCTGACCCAGGCGGCGGATTTGTTGAGCGCAGGTCCGGGCGGGGTCGGTGTCCGAGTGGATGGTAGCGAGAATACACTTATCATCCCCGAAAGTACTCGTATTCATGCACAAGGCTGGTATGGCCGTGGCCTGCAGTTCAGCTACGGTCGCGAGCACACGATTGTGCAGCGGGGTGAAGTACGCGCTGAGGGCGAAGATGGCGTCGCTGCGCTGTTTGACTTCGGCAATAATGCGATGGGCAATTTTGCGGATGGTGTTGAGGGCGGGGACTATCGTGGCTCCTGGCTCTGGAACTACCGAGGTACCCTGGTTCCTGCCGAGCATTTGCCTGTGGCTTTGCAGGGCGCACTGATCAAGGACTATCATTTAGCCGGTCTTTTGTCGGGCAAGAAAGCCGCTATCCAGATCTCCAGGAATGCCCAGGTTGAGAATATCAATATCATGCAGGGAGCCCGGATTCAGGGCGATATCCTGTCTGACTATTCCACTCGTCAAAACAATGGCGAGCTGTTTGTCACCCATGTGAATTTCGGGCAAAAAGCAGATGAACAAGGGCGCGCCACGCTACAGGCCGACTCTGATTTCCGTCTGCGTTACGACGGCAATATTCAGGGCGCGGACAATTTGGCCGTGGTGATTGCAGGGGGCGAAAGTTCGCTGAATGGCCAGCATCAGCTGCTCGGCCTGCGTGTGGATACGGGCGCTACCTTAAGTGGCAATAGCAGTTACGCCATCAACCCGGAAGGCAATTTCAGTAACCACGGCACCTTGAGTCCGGGAAACTCCTTTGGTCAGATGATGATTCAGGGGGATTTTGTTCAGGCCCCCGAAGGCCGCATTCTGATCGAGGCGGATACTCGCCAGCATGATCGTATTGAGGTTCAAGGA
Organism: Alcaligenes faecalis; assembly: GCF_009497775.1. Classification (NCBI taxonomy): domain Bacteria; kingdom Pseudomonadati; phylum Pseudomonadota; class Betaproteobacteria; order Burkholderiales; family Alcaligenaceae; genus Alcaligenes; species Alcaligenes faecalis. The sequence continues at coordinate 3,383,815 of NZ_CP031012.1, read as the reverse complement.
CTGGCCCAGTTGGCCGGTGAATTGAAGCTGCAATTGCAGCCTGACTGGTATGCCGATGGCTGGTCCTTGAGCCAGAGCACGGTCTTTCAGGCCACACAGACCCAGGGTGGTTTTGATCTGCTGACAGCCAGCCTAAATTCGCCCAGCCTGAGCGTGCATGTGAATAACGGCGGCTGGTCGGTCAGCCGTCAGGCAGCGGCTTACTCGCCCTATGCCGCTAATCCGAATGCGGGTGCAGTAGGTCGCAGTCTGGAGCAGGCCTCCACTGACAATCAGCGTCCCTTGGCCTCTATCTACCAGGCTTTGGACTTCTCCAGCGCGGATGGCAGCGAGATTGGTGATGCTCTCAATCAATTAAGTGCCGGTGCTTACGGTGCTCAATTGGCTGCCAGCGTGCGTCGAGAGCAACTGGTGTCAGAGCAACTGCGTCAACGCCCTGGCCTGGGCAAGGACGGCTGGCAGACTTTTATCCAGCCTTTTGGTGGCCGTTATCACTGGCAGTTAAGCAGCAATGATGTAGACCACCGCAGTCAGACTTATGGTGTCGTGTTCGGTGCTGAACATCGCGCTGCCGGTAGTGATTGGAGCTTGGGTGCCCATGCGACTGCTAATGAGCAAAGTTTGAATATAGATGCCCCTTATCAGGCGAAAAGCACGTTGACGGGATTGGGTGCCGGTGTGCATGCCTTGTACCGTGCTGACGCTCGTGAGGGCTGGAAAGGTCTGGCACAAGTCCGTATGGGCTTGGAGCAGGGCAAGCTGAACCGACGCATCGCGTTTTCTGACTATCAGGCCAATCCCAAATCTGACTGGACTGGCCATACCTTTGCAGCGGGTGTTCAGACTGCCTATAACTGGCCTTTGGGCGAAGCAGGCAGCATAGGTCCGGTTCTGGCCTTGGATTATTTGCGTTACAGCCGCCCCGGTTTAAGTGAAGAGGGTGATGCGGGGAGTCGTTTGCAGTTGGATTCGACCCGTGCCCATTCCTTGCAAGCGTCGCTGGGTCTGGCTGTCAATCAGGCTTGGGAATTGAAGCAGGGCCGCCGTTTGCAGGCCGAGGTGTCCGCTTCCTGGGAACAGGCCTTGCTGGGCCGCAAACAGACACAGTACGCACAGTTTGAGGCTTCGCCACAGACAGGTTTTGATGGCCGCTATGCGCGTGTCGATAGCCATGCGCTGGCATTGCGGGCTGGTTTGACGCTACAAAGCTCCGAGCGTTTGCGTTTGGGTATTTCCGCAGGGACCCGTTTGCTGGGCAATAGCCGGGCGGATATCTCGGGGAATGTGTCGCTGAACTGGGCGTTCTAGGCTTGGTTCGCCGGGGTTTTGAAGGGCTATCTGTCAGCCATGACAGTTTGATAAGGAGCTGCCGATTGATTCTGGCAGCTCCGTAAATTGGATTACGCTAGTTCCGTCGGATGCCCTCAGGCTGCCTGACGGCTGCTTTCAAACCAGTCCCACAGTGCCTGACGCTCGGGTGTCAGTTCCACCGCCAGGCCACCCGTAAACTCACGCCACGCAGGCAGGTAAGTGTGGGCCACAACGGTCAGCACCTGGTAGCCCTGGTCGATCAAGGCCATGATCTCGTTATTAAAGCCCTGGCCGTCCGCTTCCATAATTCCAAAGCGATTCACAATCACCAGATCGGCGGGGCTTTCCAGCGCCTGCCGCAGCACTTCGCTGGCTTCCAGCAGGGCACCAATATCCAGGCAACAGGCTGTAGATTCCGAACCCAGATTCTGGGTGATGGGGTAGAGCGTGCCCTTGTCCAGATCCTGCACGGTACGCAGGCTATGGTCTTCCTTCTGAATTTCCGGGCCTTGCACTAGACCACAGACGCGGTAGTTCTTCGCGCGTAATTCCTGCACGAATTCCAGTAGCAAGGCGTCGGCACTGCCTTTGCCTGCATGCACGATGGCCGCAAGGGCTAAGGGCGTAGAAGGGGTGTCCATCGGGGTTTGGCTCCGGGGGTAGAAAGGGGGGGCAAGGCTCTTTGTACACGCTTTCGACCTGTGCTGGAAAGTGGAAAAACCCCTGTGCTGCTGGCCGGGGTTTGGCCTGGGCGGGTAGCGGGCTTGTTGTTGAAGGTTCAAGTCTGTACGCCTGTCTGCTTGCATGTCTGATGAAAATGTTGCGAAAGCCGCTTGCTGCTTTGCTATACGGGCTTGTCTGGCTATGGTGCAGCCCGGTTCCATGAGACAATTCATGCACTTTTAGTGATTGATGGGATATTCGATTGGACAAGACTTTTGTTAAGGGCCTGGTGCTCCTGGAAGCCCTGGCCAAGCACGAACGAGGCTCGGGTGTGACCGAGCTGGCCAATCAACTGATGCTCAATAAAAGCAATGTGCATCGCCTGTTGCAAGCGCTGGTTCACCAGGGCTTTGCGCGCAAGAACGAAGACACCGGGCGCTACGAGCTGAGCATGAAGCTCTGGGAACTGGGCTCGGGCCTGGCCAACCGGCTGGATGTACGCGTGGAGGCCTTGCCCTTCATGAAAGAGCTGGCCGAACAAACCCAGGAAACGGTGCATTTATCCCTGCTGGATGGGGTAGAGGTGCTGTATATCGAAAAGATAGACAGCCCGCAGCCTGTGCGTGCCTACACGACGGTGGGTGGACGCTCGCCCGCGCAGTGTGTGGCAACTGGCAAGGCTTTGCTGGCCTGGGCCAGTGAAGATACCTTGAATCTGGTCAAGAATCGCCTCAAGCCTTATACGCCTCGCAGTCTGGTCAAGTTTGGTGATCTGCGCCGTGAGCTGGAGCAGGTGCGCGAACAAGGCTATGCGATTAACCGTGGCGAGTGGCGTGAGCAGGTCGTGGGTGCGGCTGCACCTATTTACGATAGTCGGGGAGTGGTGGTGGCGGCTTTGGGTATTTCCGGGCCAGCCGAGCGCCTGGAAGAAGCCCGATTGGTTCAGGCCGGTAAAACCTTGATGACGGCAGCGGCGCAGATCTCGCGCCGTTTGGGCTATAGCGGTCGCTAAACGTTATAGAAGATAGGTTCCGGGCTGGATTAAACAGCCCGGATTTGAACTGCTGTCAAAGCTTGGACGCCCCTCCCATTTTTGGTCGCCGGGCCGCCCCAAGGCAAAAACTCCTCCCCGGGGGGCAGCAAGCTGAAGGCGTAGCGTGGGGGCTTTTTTGCCGCCGGGCCGCCCCAAGGCAAAAACTCCTCCCCGGGGGGCAGCAAGCTGAAGGCGTAGCGTGGGGGCTTTTTTGCCGCCGGGCCGCCCCAAGGCAAAAATTCCCCCTCGGGGGGCAGCAAGCCGAAGGCGCAGCGTGGGGGCTTTTTTTGGGCAGTTCAATTTCAGCGTTCAAGATTTTGCGGCCTGCCTGAAGACCGCAATTCTTTGCTTGATACCGGGGGCGGAAGCAGAGCGCACCAGGGCCGCCATATCCCGATCCGCCTGTTCCGGGCAGCCCGTTAACTGATGCAGATAGGCGCGACTGGTCGCGTCCAGCAAACCTGCTGTTTGTTGAGCTTGTTCGATGACAGTGGGCCATGCGTCGGGCTCTTGTATGCCTTCAATAAAACCCAGTTGCTCCGCCTTGGTTGCATCAAAAATCTGGCTGCCTGCCAGGAGCTGATGCGCCGGCTGGCCGCCAATCAAAGCCGCCAGTCTGCCAGTTCCCAGTGCCAGACCAAATTGCAGGCCAGGCATGCGAAAGCGGGCATCTGCACTGGCGACGCGCTGTCGGCAGACAGCGATCAAATCCACACCAGCGCCGAAGTTTTGCCCATGCGCCAGGGCCAGAGTGGCGCAAGGTGTATGAGCCAGCATCTGCAAGAGGGTTTCGATGCGGATAAAGCGCAGCACCAGATCCCCCTCGCTTTCTTGCTCGTAGTCGCTGAAGTCAAAACCGGCACTGAAGTTGCGGCCTTCACCGCGCAAGATCAGCAGATCAGCCTGGGCTCGTTCCGCGGCCTGCACGGCCGCGATCAAGGCTTCTACCAGATCGGCCGACAAGGCATTGCGCTTGTCGGGCCGGTTCAGTGTCAGGGTCCAGACTTTGCCCGCGCAGCCCACATTCAGACTGGGACTGCTGCTGCAATACGGCGCTGTCATGGGGTGACTCCGTGCAAGATGCTGTCGTTATGTTCGCCCAGCGCGGGTGGTGCCAGACGGACGGGCAAGCCCACCCCATTGATACGCAGGGGCGAGACAAAGGTGCGGGTTTCGGTGTCTGTGCCCGGCAGGCGAATGTTTTGCACCCATTCCATGTGCTCGACTTGCGGGTCGCGCAAGACGTCGGAATAGCGGTTGATAGGGCTGCACGGCACGCCTTGGGCACGGAATTGCGCCAGCCAGTGTTCGGAGTCGTGTTGCACAAAAATGGCTTCCAGCAGTTCACGCAAGGCGTCTTGATGTTTGGCGCGCAAGGTGGTGCTGGTAAAACGCTCGTCCTCGGTCAGATCAGGGCGTTCGACAACCTGACAGACGGAGCGCCACAGCGCATCGTTGCCCGCTGCCATGGCGAAATAACCCCCTTTGCATTGGAATGCCTGGTAGGGGGCATTACGGGGGTGGGCGGAGCCCAGCTTGTCCGGGTCGCGACCACTGCCGAAATACTCGGAGGTTTGCAGCGCAGCGATGGCCAAGGTGGTTCCCAGCATGGGCACGTCGATATGTGCGCCCTGACCCGTCGCGCGGGCTTGTGGCAAGGCGGCGCTGATGGCAAAAGCGGCATACAAACCGGCAGCAAAGTCCGCCAGTGGAACCCCGCATTTAACGGGGGCACCACCTGCTTCGCCAGTCACGCTCATCACGCCGCTCATGGCCTGAATGGTCAGGTCAAAGCCGCCTTCTTGTGAACGGGGACCGCTTTGTCCATAGGCGGAAATTGAGCAATACAGCAGTCTGGGATTAATAGCTTTCAGACTTTCGTAGTCCAGTCCTAAACGTTGCATGACGCCGGGCCGGTTGTTCTCCAGCAAGACGTCGGCATCCAGCACCAGTTGGCGTGCCTTGGCCACATCTTCAGGGTTCTTCAAGTCCAGCGTGACCGAGCGCTTGTTGCGGTTCAGCGAAGCGAAGTTCTCGCTATACCCTTGGTTGATGGGCGGCCAGCTACGCAAGGTGTCACCCCCCTTGGGGTGTTCGATCTTGATGACGTCGGCCCCCATATCGGCCAACAACATACCGCAGTACGGGCCAGCGGCCACATTGCAAAATTCCAGTATCCGAACCCCGTTCAGGGGCAATGTCGTATCCATGAATCAGCTCCAGAGCGTGATAGGTAGATGGGGGCCGACAGGGCCTTAGGCGTTCACATCAACCACGATGCGGCCGCGTACCTTGCCTTCCAGTAACTGGCCGGCCTGATCAATGGCTTGGGACAGCGTGATGGTGCTGGCACCGATGCGCTCCAGGGCTTCGATAGACAAATGCTTGGCCAGCAAATCCCAGGCCGCCAGGCGCTCGGGCTTGGGACAATGCACGCTATCTACGCCAATCAACTGCACGCCGCGCAGAATGAAGGGGGCCACGGAAGCAGGGAAGTCCATGCCTTGAGCCAGACCGCAAGCGGCCACTGCACCCAGGTATTGGGTGCCTGCGACAACATTGGCCAGCGTGTGGCTGCCTACGCTGTCGATGGCACCGGCCCAGCGTTCCTTGCCCAGCGGTTTGCCAGGTTCGCTCAGGGTGTTGCGGTCCACAATTTCGTTGGCACCCAGTGCTTTCAGGTAGCTTTCCTCCTGGGGGCGGCCCGTGCTGGCCATCACGGTGTAGCCAAGCGCATGCAACAGAGCCACGCTGACACTGCCTACGCCACCCGCGGCACCTGTCACCAGAATCGGGCCCTTGTCGGGCGTGACGCCCTGGCGCTGCAAGGCACGCACGCACAGGGCGGCGGTATAGCCTGCGGTGCCAATCATCATGGCTTGCTGGGTGGAGAAAGCGTCGGGCAGGGGGATCAGCCAATCGCCTTTCACGCGGGCCTGCTGTGCCAGACCGCCCCAATGCACTTCGCCCAGGCCCCAGCCATTGAGCACCACTTTCTGACCGGACTTGAAATTCGGGTCGCTGCTGTCAGTCACCGTGCCTGCGAAATCAATGCCGGGCACCATGGGGAACTGGCGCACCACGGGGGATTTACCCGTCATGGCCAGGCCGTCTTTGAAATTCAGGGTGGAGTAGTCGATGCGGACGGTAACCTGGCCTTCGGGCAGGGCGGACTCGTCCAGGGATTGCAGGCTGGCTTTGTATTGGCCGTCGGTTTTGTCGATGACGATGGCAGAGAACATGAATGAATTCCTTCGATCAGTTAAGGGATTGTGTTCTGATATTTGGAACAGCGTTCTTAAAAATGACATGCAAAAGCAATGTTTTCATTTTATCCAGAAGCTCGTTGCGGTCAAGCCCAATGCGACAGGATGATCGGACTGGGGAAATCCCGAAGGGGTTTAATAGTTGACACCTGAAATCAAATATCCCACTATTTGAACCGTTGTCCTAAGTTGCTTGTGTTGTTGCTGTCTGTTGTATTCAAGCCGTTCTCACGGCATTTTTAATATCAAAAACAAGAACAGCGTTCTATATATTGGAACACCAAGAGAGGAAAACTCTCACACAGGAGGCAAGGATCATGTTCAGTTCTTTTTTTTCGCGCACAGGGTTTCTACGCACCGTACTGGTCTCGGGACTGGCAGCAGTCAGCAGCTTTTCCGCCCCGGCGGCCATCGCGGCCGATACCTATCCCAGCCGTGAAGTGACCTTTGTGGTTCCCTACCCCCCAGGCGGTAACAGCGACAATCTGGCGCGTCTGTTTGCCGATCGTCTGCGTATCAAGCTGGGCGTTCCCATCGTGATTGAAAACCGACCCGGCGGCACCACATCGCTGGGCACGTCTATCGTGGGTCGCGCCAAACCCGATGGCTATACCTTGTTGCTGGCCACCAGCACCGCCTTTACCGTGCTGCCCTATATACGCGACGTGCCTTATGACCCGGTCAAGGGTTTCGACTTTGTAGGTAGTCTGGCGGGTTACCTGCCCATCATGACGGTCCGTAACGACTTGCCCGTCTCCAATCTGAAAGAGTTTGTGGAGCTGGCCCGCAAGGAGCCCGGCACCCTGACTTATGGCTCGGCAGGCATTGCGTCCGGTGGCCATCTGGCTGGCGAGATTCTGGAAAATGCCGAGAAGCTGGACCTGCTGCATGTACCGTTCAAAGGCTCGGCCGACACCATGACAGCCTTGATGGGCAATCACATCGACTTCTTTATTGATGGCGTCGGACTGGAGCTGGTCAAAAGCGGCAAGGCCAAAGCCCTGGTGACTTATGCCAGCGTGCGTCATCCCGAATTGCCGGATGTGCCCACACCTAAAGAAGCCGGTTTTGATCTGGCCTTGCCCTTTGAAGGGTTCTGGGGGCTGGCGGTACCGGCCGGCACTCCTGACGATGTTATGAAGAAACTGGCCAAGGCTACCGAAGAAATCCTGGCCGAGCCGCAGACTCAAGAGCGTTTCCACCGCATCAGTGTCAGTGCCAGCTGGAAAGACGGTGCGGCCTATACCAAGGATCTGGAACAGAGTCGGGCTTATTACAGCGAACTGTTCAAGACCATCAAGATGAGCGATGACTAAACGCTCACAGAACCACCAACAGGAGACAAACGTGATGGAAACCGTCACTTGCGCCAGCACGCTGGACGCTTTGCTGGACCCGGCATCCATAGCTTTGGTCGGCGCCTCGGAAGATCAGTCCAAGTTTGGCGGGCGACTGTTCCGTATGCTGCTCAAGCACGGTTATGGCGGCAAGGTCCTGCCCATCAATCCCAGCCGCAGCAGTCTGTTTGGCTTGCCCGCCGTGCCCGGTCTGGCTGCGTTGGACAGCTCCCCGGATCTGGCCGTGTTTACGGTGGGGGCCGATACCGTTCTGGAACAGGCGCAGATTGCGGCTCAAATGGGAGTTCGTGGTCTGCTGGTGATCTCTGCGGGCTTTGCAGATGCAGGCGAGCGCGGGCTGGAGCGCGAGCAAGCCTTGCTGCGTATCTGCCGTGATTCGGGCATGCGTCTGATCGGCCCCAATTGTCTGGGCATGATCAGCCCCAGCCGCAATCTGGTGCTGTGCTCTTCGCCGGTGCTGGACAGAGACAGTCTGCCGGAACGGCCTATTGGTTTTGTCAGCCAAAGCGGTGCCTTGATGACTACCTATTTTGATCGGGCATGGGCGATGGGCGGCGGCTTTACCTATGGCTTCTCGGTGGGTAATCAGGCGGATCTGGATCTGTGCGACTTTGTGGATTTCCTGATTGATGATCCCAAGACGCAAGTGATCTGTACTTATATAGAAGGCATTAAAGATACTCAGGCTTTGCGTCGCACGGCTCGTCGGGCACAAGCAGCAGGCAAGCCCTGGCTGGCCGTCAAGGCCGGGCGCTCCAGTGCGGGCAAGGCGGCTGCTTTCTCGCATACCGCCAGTGTGGCAGGTGATCACGATGTGTTTGCCAGTGTCTGCCGCGATGAAGGCATCAGCCTGATGGACGATATGGGGGCGATGCTCCTGTTGGCAAACAGCATGGTGCGCTTTACCAGCAACAAGATTTCCAAAGTCGCGATTGTGACGCCCTCCGGTGGCGGTGGAGCCTTGGCCGCCGATGCCTTGGCTGAACATGGCGTGGAGCTGTCCAGCTTTTCCGCTTCTACCAAGAGTGCCCTGGCTGCCCACTACCCGAGCGGGCAGGCGGATAACCCGGTGGATCTGGGCGCACGTCTGACTCAGGACTCCACCGAAGTGGCCCGTGCCACCTTGGATGCTTTGATGCAGGATCAGCAAAGCGATGCGGTATTGATTACGGCCTCCATGTGTCCGCAGGAATGGATAGCGGCCCTGATTGAAAAAATCATTCATCCCGAAGCGCATTGGGCCAAGCCCGTCATGGTGGCTTTTGATGCAGGTGCGACGTCCGAGCCTTTGCGGCAAAAGCTGGCCCAGCACGGCCATGCTTATGCCAGTTCCAGTCTGGAAGCGGCCTTGGCCTTGTCAGCCTGGAAACGTCATGTGCAGTTCGTGCCGCGTCAGGCGGCGATGCGCCCCAGTGCTTGCCAGGCTCCTACCGTGATGCCGCGTGGTGTTCTTAATGAAGACCAGTCCAAACGCTTGCTGGCGCATTACGGCCTGCCGGTGAATCTGGGCCAGGTGTGCGAGAACGTGGAACAGGCAGTTGCCCAGGCCGAGCAGATTGGCTATCCGGTGGTGATGAAAATTGTCTCTCCCGACATTGTCCATAAAACCGAAGCGGGCGGGGTGGCGCTGGATGTGGCCGACGAGGCTAGCTTGCGACGCGACTTTGCCCGGCTCTACGCGAATGCCAAAGCCTATAAAGCCGACGCCCGTCTGGAAGGTGTTTTGGTGCAGGCCATGGCCAAGGGCGATGTGGAGCTGCTGATAGGGGCACGCCAGGATGCGCAGTTTGGCCCGGTCGTGGTGTTTGGCGCAGGCGGCATTCTGGTGGAAATGTTGTCAGACCGGGTCATTGCGGCTGCACCGCTAACCCTGGCCGATGCGGACCGGCTCTTGTCCATCTTGATGATCGACAAGCTGTTGAAGGGATACCGGGGGCGCATGCTGGATCGTGCCGGTGTGCTCGATGCGATTGTGCGCGTCAGCTTCCTGGCCCACGACTTGCGCGACACCGAATTTGAACTGGATATCAACCCCTTGATCGTGGCGGCCACCCGTTGTCATGCCGTCGATGCCCGCCTGTCCATAGGCGCATAAAACCAAGACCTATTCTTTTAAAAATACCCAGGAGGAGTAAACCATGTCGGATTATCAGTGCATTCTTGTAGAAAACCACGATGACGGTGTTTCCATCTTTACGATCAACCGTCCCGATCGCCGCAATGCCTTGAGTGCCACGGTGGTCAAGGAACTGCAGCAGGCGTTTCTGGCTTTTGATGAGGACCCCACACGCCGCGTAGCTGTGCTGACCGGGGCGGGTAACGATGCCTTTTCAGCCGGTGCCGACGTCAATGAGTGGCCCGAATTGTGGCGTGCGATCCCCACGGTGGGCTTTGAAACCGACAAGCCTATTATTGCGGCCGTCAGTGGCTGGTGCGTGGGCGGCGCCCTGGTCATGGCCATGATGACGGACTTGCTGGTGGCGTCCGAGAGCGCCAAGTTCTCCTACCCGGAAGCCAAGCTGGGCTTTACCGGCGGCATTATCTCCGGGTTGGCCTCGCGTATTCCGCATCACGCCGCCATGGAAGTGATTTTGTTGTGCCGCACCTTGGAAGCACGCCGTGCCTATGACCTGGGTTTTGCCAATGAAATCGTACCGGTGGGCGAGCAGGTTCCCGCCGCGCTGCGCATGGCACAGGATCTGGCCAAGATGTCGCCCCGTGTTTTGCAGACCCTCAAGCGCTTTATCAATAATGAAGTGCTGACACGCGGCCCGTCCGAGCAAATGGCGCGCACCATGCGACACTTGAAAGCGATTGAGGATAGTTATGATGCCAAGGAAGGGATGAACGCGTTCAAAGAAAAACGTGCCCCGGTGTATCTGAACAAATAAGAACTGATTCACGAATTGGGCCGCAAGGCCCAGTCAACCATGGAGACATCCCCTTATGCACCCCCGTTTTGAGCGCTTTATCCAAGGGATGAATGAATTGACCGCTCGCCCTGCTGTGGGCGAAGCGGATATCTTGCGTGATGGCCGTGTCCTGCTGGGTGAGCTCGTCGCCCAGGACGATTGGCTGGCCCCGGAATACACTCAGCCCCATCCGCAGTTTTATCAGCAGTACTTGCTGTATTGCTGTCCGCAGGAACGCTTTTCCGTGGTCAGCTTTGTGTGGGGCCCCGGCCAGAAAACACCTATTCACGACCATACGGTGTGGGGTTTGATTGGCATGTTGCGCGGTGCCGAACGCTCCCGGCCTTTTGATCGTGATCCTCAGACCGGTCATATGACAGAAGAAGACACGCAGATTCTGGAGCCGGGCGTGGTGGAAGTGGTGTCACCCACGGTGGGCGATATACACGAGGTCTCCAATGTGTATGACGACCAGGTGTCCATCAGCATTCACGTTTATGGCGCGGATATCGGCAAGGTACGCCGCCATGTGTTTGACCCGCAGACCGGGCAGGCCAAGGAGTTTGTCTCCGGCTATGCCAACCGGCCTGCACAAGCCTAAGTCCTGCCCAGGGGCCTGGCCCCTCAGGAAGCCTGTTCAACCGTAACAGGCGGCTGGGTCACATCAATCCATTGCGCGCTGGTCAGCTCGGCCAGGCGCTGTGGGGTGATGCGCACCGCAGAATTAATAGAGCCTGCCGCAGGCAAAACCGTGTCGAAGTCCTGCAAGGACAGATCACAGTAGATCTCCAGCGGAGTGGCCAGACCAAAGGGGCAGACCCCACCTACCGGGTGGCCCGTCAAAGCTTCGGTGCTTTCCAGATCCAGCATTTTCACGCGCGTACCAAAGGCGGTGCGCAGCTTCTTGTTGTCCAGGCGGGCATCGCCCCGAGCGACCAGCAGCACCACTTTATCGCCCACTTTCAGACTGAGTGTTTTGGCAATTTGACCTGGTTCAACTTGGTGGACTTGCGCGGCCAGTACGACGGTGGCGGTACTTTCGGTGGTTTCAATCACCTGAAGATCGGCGGCGTGTTCGTTAAAAAACTGTTTGACGGAATCAAGACTCATGGCGGATCAGGACGAATTAGTGTGTTTTGTTAAACTTTTTTGCGAGTGCCTAGTCTTAGTCAAGTGCATGAGAGTGTCAACCAGAGCGCCGTGGCGCTGCAAAACAGGAATGTAATTGTGATTAAACCTTTATTGTTGACGGCCAGCCTGATGGCCTTCAGTTCCATGGCGTTGGCAGAGGGTCCCGCTATTACGATGTACCAGGACCCGAACTGTGGTTGTTGTGGGGGGTGGGCACAGCACATGCGCGATGAGGGCTTTGAGGTCAAAGAGGTCAAGGTCGTGAAGATTCAAGACGTGAAGCGGCTTTTTAAAGTCCCGGAGAACCTGGCGTCTTGCCACACCGCGATGATTGAGGAGACGGGCCAACTGATTGAAGGCCATGTGCCTGCCAAGGTCGTCAAACGCATGATGAACGATGGCAGTGTGCGTGGGGTTGCCGCGCCTGGCATGCCTGCCAATTCACCCGGCATGGGCCCGATGGACGGCAATCTGGTTACCGTGGATTTTGACGGGCGTCCTTACTCGCGCGACTGAAATCTGTAACGGGACGGGTGGCATGCAGATACACGAAACTACATAGCGAAACTTGTAAGCTGCCGCCGCTCTTGTCATGATGATCGTTCATTGACTCTGTTTAGGAGGTTCTATCCATGCAGCCCTCAATTAAAGCGTTTCTTGCTGCTACCGCAGTCGCATTTGGCATGTACAGCCCTTTTGCGATGGCCCAGGGCAATGCGGCTCCGGCCAATTCGGCAGCCCCTGCTGCCACTCAGGTCGTTAAACCTACGGATTCTCAACTGGAGCAATATGCGCGCACCTACAAGAAGGTCGCCCAGACTGCTTCGGAATATCAGCCGCGTCTGGATGCGGCCAAGAGTGATGCAGAGCGTCAGTCCATCGTTCAGGAAGCCGACCAGCGCCTGGTAGGCGTGGTCAGTGCCAATGGCATGGATCTGGCGGACTACAACGGTATCAGTCTGGCTATTCAGCAGGACCCGGCCTTGCGCCAGCGTGTTGAAGGGATGCTGAAGTAAGGTTTGTGATCCTCGGGTTTGACAGAGCACCGGGTGTCATTTTGTAGTGACCGTAGTGGGTAAATTTAAACCCTGGACGATACCGTCCAGGGTTTTTTTTGTCGCCGGGCCGCCCCAAAGCTCGGCGCCCCCGGCAAATAGCTCCCCCTCGGGGGGCAGCAAGCCAAAGGCGCAGCGTGGGGGCTTATTGTGTAGGTCGCTTCAAGACAAAGCGTGCCGGCCGGAATAGGCTTGACTGCCTGAGTTGAGACTAGAGCCTGACGCCAGGTTTACGGCTTCAAGCTCAGTCTCTGCAGGCCATTAGCACCGTGGATAGTTAAGTGCTCCGATCATTGCATTGAATTTCAATTGCAAGCTGCTGGCGTCATTTTTTATTGGGTTATTGATCTGCCAGCTGATCGAGCCTTGCTGAGGTACATAATTGCCTTCAGAGGCATGCTGGATGACGCTTCTGCCCTGGGCCAGGAACTCATTCATTTTCGACATGATTCTGGGGCATCCTTGCGGCGTTTCTTCCTTGAATTTTTTATCCCAGTTGCTGATCATCGCAGCTGCCTGGTCAAGACTTTCCTGGAAGGGGGGGATGGTCTCTTTCGCTCCCTGCTGCTCGAAAATGGCATCGACCTTGTTCATGGCCTGCTTGCTGAACAGGACCACTCCCAGACGGTAATGCTCTACGGAGTCCTTAGGAGCTTTATCGAAAGAGGTCTGGATGTTTATTTCATCCTGTTTCTGAATGCCTTGGAGAAATGCAGCCTCTGCCTGCACGACTTCTGTCAGGGCGCTGACGAATGCCGCGTTATTGTCGGCTGCCTTTTTGCCGTCATCCGTCAGAAACTCTTTCGATTCGGCATAGTTGCTCAATTCGGAATTGAGCGGTGCAAACTTGCTCAAGGAGTCGTCAAACTGTTTTGCAGGCCCATCTATTTCCGGCATCGCAGCGTCCAGTGCCAAGGCGGTCTTCAGTTTTTCCTGCGTGTTTTTGATGCTCACCAGTGAGACTACCGAATAGTTATCAAGCTTCTTTCCTGCAAGCACGGCAGGCTCGTAGACAGTTTGATAATCGGAAAGCTCACGGTAGAAAGGCGTATGCAAGTTATTGGCAACTTCAACATAGGCATTGTATTTCTGGATAAAGCCTTGCTCGGATGAGACCGCTTTAGGTGAGGCTTCTGTAGCTTCTTCGCTGTTGCAGCCCGCAATAGCGATGCAAAGACCCAGCGTGGCGAAAACAGATATTTTTTTTAAATTCATGATGAAAGTGGTGATGCTCTTGATGCGTTGGCAATACGTTAAAACCTCTATCGGGTAGGACGTAATTTTATAAGCTCACCACTTCGTATTTTGTATCAAGCTAGGTCGGTATGTTTCAGGAGAGCGTGCCACATGCTGCCGGGCAGGCTAGCAAAAGTCTGCTATACCCACCCATACAGGCCGGTCGCCCCCTTGGTTTTTGGCCCTGCTTAATCCAGGTCCTGGAAGTCTGGGCTTGCCCGAGGAATAGGCACACCGGCGTTAATGCGCTTGGCCCATTCTTGCAGCGGCAGCGGCGGAATCGGCTCCCAAATACGACGTAGAACGGGCTTTAGCAAAGCCATATTGTGACCACTGGCCCAACGATACGGAATCACTGGCAGCCAGGTGTCGTCGGCAATGCGTTCGGCTACGACAAAGCGGAAACTGTATTGGCCAGGGCCCAGGCTCATGCGTATGTCACTGACTACCAACAGGTCGTCAATGATGTCGTAGCGCAGCCAATCGTCCGAGAACCAGCGCAGTTGTTCCAGTTGCGTCAAGGGCGGGAACAGCTGGGTGTAGTCGCTATGGACGGGCAGGCAAAGGGACTCATATTGATGCCCCTTGGGGGCACGTAAACGGTCTAGCAGGCCCACAATGACTTCGCATTCCCGGTCTTGCGTGTCGCGCACCAGTACACGCCAGAGCAGGATGTTCATGGGTTGAGCGGCGGAGTAAACCCGCGCGATTTCCACCTGCTCTTGCCTGAGCTGTTCGGTCGCCTGTCGCTCAGCCCAGAACTTGGCACCGACCGAGGCCGCCAGATACAGGCTGCTCAAGAGCAAGGCCCAGTTGCAGGCCCGTATCGTTGTGGGTACCGGCCCACGTATCAATCCTATGATCGTGGCGATCAGCAAGGGCACGGTATAGAGCGGGTCAATAATGAAGATGCTGGACCAGGTTGCCGGGGTCGCAGCCAGCGGCCACAGCAGTTGCGTTCCGTAACTGGTAAAGGCATCGAGCAGGGGGTGGGTAATCAGGGCCAGCCAGACAGCCAGCCCCAGCCGCCCTGCAGAGGCGCGTGCCTGCGGAAACAGCAGTCGCCACAAAATGGTGACCAGGATGCCTGCCGCGCTCAGCACAAATAAAGAGTGCGAGAAACCCCGATGGCTGACCATGGAGGTAATCGGGTCTCCATATTGAATGAAGACATCCAGATCGGGCAGGGTGGCGATGATGGCACCGGACAGGACCGCCTTGCGGCCATACTGCCGTCCCAGTAGGGAGCCGCAGATGCTGGCACCGAGGACTGCTTGTGTTACGGAATCCATAGCTCTCGTGCAAAGTAAAACAGGGACCGGGGCCAGATGCGGCCTGACGGCTTTAGCGTTATGATTTTAAAGTTGAATCCCCGGCTCGCCCTATTTTTTTGACAGGCGTCAAAGGCCCAAGGGGTATCAGTCGCGTATAGTGTACGACGGCCTACGCTGTCCTACCGCCTGCGGGCTGCGCCACCGCTTCTATCCAGAGAATTCGTTTACCTATGTCTACCTACCTGATCGCGGCTTTATATAAGTTCGTGGAATTGCCCGATTTCGCCCAAATGCGCGACCCCTTGTTTGCTTTTTGTGAACAGCACGAGGTCAAAGGCACGCTGTTGCTGGCCCGCGAAGGGATTAACGGCACCATTGCTGGCCCTCAGGAGGGTATCCGTGCCGTCTTGGCGTATCTGAATGCGGATGCGCGTATTGCTGGCCTGGTGCATAAAGAATCCTACGCCGACAAGGCTCCGTTCTACCGCCTCAAGGTGAAGCTGAAAAAAGAGATCGTCACCCTGGGCGTGCCGGATCTGAAAACCGCCGAGATGGTGGGCGAGTACGTTGCCCCCGAAGACTGGAATGCCCTGATCAGCGATCCGGATGTGGTGGTGGTGGATACTCGCAACGATTACGAAGTGGGTATTGGCACCTTCAACCGTGCCATCAATCCCAAGACTCAAAGCTTTACCGAGTTTCCACAGTGGGTGGCCGAGCAGTCCAAGGAAGGCGGCGTCTTGCACGGCAAGCCGCGCGTGGCCATGTTCTGCACCGGCGGTATTCGCTGTGAAAAATCCACGGCCTTCATGCGCTCCCAGGGTTTTGATGAGGTCTATCACCTGCAAGGTGGCATTCTGAAATACCTGGAAGAGATTCCGGCTGAAGAAAGCTTGTGGGACGGCGACTGCTTTGTGTTTGACGAGCGCGTATCGGTGCGCCACGGTCTGGAACCGGGCGATTACGATTTCTGCCGTGCTTGCCGCATGCCGATCAGCGAAGAAGAAAAAGCTTCGCCCCAGTTCGAGGAAGGCGTCAGCTGCCCTTACTGCCACGGTCACAGCTCCCCCGAGCAAGTCGAGCGTTTCCGTGAGCGCCAAAAGCAAGTGGCCTTGGCGCGCGAGCGTGAAGAGCGTCACATTGGCGTCAGCATGGACGAGCTGACCGAGCGCCGCGAAGCTGCCCGTCGCAAGGCGGAAGAGCAACGCTTGCTGGCCCAGCAAGGCAAGGATGCCTAGCCCTGATTGGGCAGCTGTGTTACCTCTACTAGCTTGATTCTGGCGCTGCGTCGTTTATAGTCCGCCCTTCTCTAGCAGAAGGGCGCTTTGTATAAACGCCAGCGCTTTAAGTCCGCGACTGCGGCTTTTTAACGGTATCGAGCATGTCCTTATCTGATTTGCCCATTTTGTACTCCTTTCGTCGCTGCCCCTATGCCATGCGGGCACGGCTGGCTATAGCTGCCAGCGGCGTAAGCTGCCAATTGCGCGAGGTGGTTCTGCGCGACAAACCCGAGGCCCTGCGTCTGGCCTCTCCCAAAGCCACCGTCCCTGTGCTGGTCTTGCCCGATGGCAAGGTCATTGATGAAAGCCTGGACATCATGCGCTGGGCTTTGGCGATTCAAGATCCCAAGCAGTATTTGCAGCCCGAGCAGGGCGATGCCGAGCAGATGCTGGCCCTGATTGCAGCCAACGACGGTCCTTTCAAAAAGAATCTGGATTGCTATAAGTACCCAGACCGTCATACCGAGGATGAACAGTTCACGGATGCAGCCAGCTTCTTGGCCCTGCATAGAGCACAAGCCAGTGAATTATTAATGGGTCTGAATGCCCGCATCGCACAGCAAGGCTACTTGATGGGCCAGCGCCCTTGTCTGGCAGATTTGGCGATTGCCCCCTTTGTGCGGCAATTCGCACAAGTGGACAGGGCCTGGTTTGATGCGCAGCCTTGGACGGCGCTATCGACCTGGTTGTTGAACTTTCAGGCCAGCCCTTTGTTCCTGAGCATCATGGATAAATATCCTGCCTGGACGCCGGAAAGCGAGATTGTGCAGTTTCCTTCTGCCTGAGTGATTAGCTGTTCAACTCAATGCCTGTTTGAGCTTGTGATGGCTCCTGGATTATTGGCTCAAGACTTTATTGAGTCGTGAATGGCCTGTGTCAGGCGGGCAGGGAGACATGGCAAGGGAAAAACAAGCTGGAGCAGACAAATTGGAACTGCTAAAGCTGACTGGGGAAAACGGGTGGGCAGGAGCAGCCAGGCAAGAACGCGCAGACAAGAAAAAGGCCGGTTTTCAATTGAAAACCGGCCTTTCTGTTTAAGTGTCTGGATCAGGCCGTAACGGTAGCGCGCGGCTCGCTGGCCTCTTGTGCGGGAATCCCCACTTCACCACGTTGATGCAAGGTGACGCTGGTATCCAGTGGTGGCAGCTCGCCATTCATGGCGCTGTTGAGCTGATCGGCATCCAGTTCGCCTTCCCAACGGGCAACCACAATGGTGGCAACCGCATTGCCCACCAGATTGGTCAGCGCACGGCATTCGGACATGAAGCGGTCAATACCCAGGATCAAGGTCATACCGGCAATAGGCACCGAAGGCACTACAGACAGGGTGGCTGCCAGGGTAATGAAACCGGCACCCGTCACGCCTGCTGCCCCTTTGGAGCTGAGCATTGCAACCAGCAATAGCAGAATCTGCTGCTGCAAGGTCAGTGGGATATCACAAGCCTGAGCAATGAACAGGGCTGCCATGGTCATGTAGATATTGGTGCCGTCCAGATTGAAGGAATAGCCCGTAGGCACAACCAGGCCCACAACCGACTTGGCACACCCGGCACGTTCCATCTTCTGCATCAGGGTAGGCAAAGCCGCTTCCGAGGAGCTGGTGCCCAGCACCAGCAGCAGTTCTTCACGGATGTAGCGGATCAGCTTGGTGATGGAAAAGCCGTTGTAGCGGGCCACGGCACCCAGAATGATCAGCACAAAGAGCACGGAGGTGACGTAGAAAGTCACTACCAGCAGCGCCAGGCTGGATACGGATTCAATCCCGTATTTACCAATGGTGAAGGAGATGGCACCAAAGGCCCCGATGGGGGCGGCTTTCATCAGAATGGCCACCAGCTTGAACACAGGCGTCATCAAGGCTTGCAGCAGTTTCAGCACCGGCTTGCCGTGATCGCCCACAGCAGCCAGGGCAATACCAAACAGCACGGCCACAAACAGCACCTGCAGGATGTCGCCGCCGGTAAAGGGGCTGATCAGGGTGGAAGGGATGATGTTCATCAAAAAGCCCGTCAGCGTGCTGTCATGGGCTTGCTGCACGTAGCCCTGGATAGAACTGGGGTCCAGGGTGTTGGGATCAATGTGCATGCCATGGCCGGGCTGCACGATATTGCTGACCACCAAACCCACAATCAGGGCCAGCGTGGAGAAGGTCAGAAAGTAAATCATGGCCTTGCCCACCACACGGCCCACTTTTTGCAGGTCCGTCATGGCGGCAATGCCGGTGGCTACCGTCAGGAAAATGACGGGCGCAATAATCATCTTGACCAGCTTGATGAAGGCATCGCCCAGGGGCTTCATGCTCTCGCCCAGCGAGGGGTAAAAGTGGCCCAGCAAAATCCCGATAGTGATGGCGATGATGACCTGGACATACAAAATCCGATACCACTTGATTTTGACGATCTGCGGTACCGAACGGTCTCCTGTGCTTATATCCATCATGATGTCGTCTCCGTGACTTGATGCAGCCGACTTGGCAGTCAGCTGGTGGCCCGCTTGGAATTGTGTGTGGGCAGGCGGTTTAAGCTCGCCGGAATCCTTGTCCCGGCCCATAAGCTCATGACTAAAGCAACATCCGTGCCAATCTGCTCGCAGGCAGAAAACCAGTAAATAAGCGGCTTGCGGGCTGGAGACTTCCCCGCTATCTGTATATGTGTGCGAAAATCCGCACAGGGATTACTATTTTTTGGCGATATTTCGCACAGGTTTCATGAACTCCATTTCGGTTTCTTCGAGCATGCAGCGTCGCTTCAGGCTCGAATGGTTGCTGCTGCTGGGCTTGGCCGTGGTGCTGGGGCTATTTGCCTTTTGGCGCTCGGCCGATTTGGGTACGGCTCGCCTGCTGACACAAAGCGAGCAGCGGCTTGATTCATTGATGCGCGGTAATGCAGGCTGGATCAGGACGATTCGCGACAAATTCCGCACCCTGTCCTTTGCGCTGGCGCAGGACGAGGCGCTGCGCCAATACCTGATGGGCAACCCCGCCTATGGCGATGCCGAGGCCTTGAACCGCAAGTTCGAGCAATTGGCCGAAGATACGGGCGCTCCCGTGCTGTATTTGCTGGATATCCATTCGCAGACGCTCGTGTCCAGTAATTGGCAGGAGCCCGACAGCTTTGTAGGCAATCATTACGGCTTCCGCCCTTACTTCACCAAAGCCCTGGAGCAAGGGCACGCTGAATACTTTGCCTTGGGGACTTCCAGCGGCAAGGCGGGTCTGTATATCTCCCGCATGGTGCAGGATCAGGATGGCAAGCCCGTTGGTGTTGTCGTGATCAAGCTGGTGTTTGATCTGCTGGAGCAAGAGTGGGAAGGCTATGGTGATCGCATGTTTGTCAGCGATCCCAATGGCGTGATTTTGCTAAGCGGGGAGCCGGGCTGGCGTTTGCATAGTCTGGATCAAGCCGCGCCGGAGCAATTGGCAAAGCTGCGGGCCAGCCAGCAGTTTGGGGACGAGCCCTTGGAGCCGGTGGGTTTGAGCATGTCGGATTCAGGCGAGCGGGCCTCTTTCTGGACACTGGGGCAGGAACGCTTCTTGCATGTGCAGCAGCCGGTAGTAGGCAGTGACTGGACTTTGCACGCGATGGCTCCTATGGATGCCGCTTTGCAGACGCAGGCTTTTCAATCCCGCCTGATGGTGATGGGACTGCTATGCGCGGCACTGGTGTTGACGGCTCTGGCGCTGCAACGCAGCCAACAGCGCCGGGAAGCGCAGGCGCGGCAGGAGCTCTTGCGCGATGCGCTGGAGGAAGCGGTGGAGTCCCGCACCGCCCAGTTGCAGGTGGCGCGTCGTCGTCTTGAGCAGGAGATGCAGGCCCTGCAAGAAGCCCGTTCGCGTGCACGTGATCTGCGTGAGCAATTGGAGCAGGCCGAGAAACTGTCCTTTCTGGGGCAGGTGACGGCAGGCGTGGCCCACGAGATCAACCAGCCTGTGGCGGCGATTGAAGTCTATGCCGACAACACCTTGCGTTTGCTGGATCAAGGCCAGACGGAGACAGCACGGCAGAACCTGTCCCGTATTCAGATGCTGACCCAACGCATCGGCAGCATCACCTCTCAGTTGTGTCATTACGCCCGCAAGCCTCAGGAGCAGGAAGGCCCGGTACGCGTACGCTCGGCCGTGGATAGTGCCTGGCAGTTGCTGGAGCACAGGGCACGGGCTCAAGGTGTAGATCTGGAGCTGGAAGGCGTGAACGAATCTGTGCGTGTATGGGCTTTGCCGGTACGTCTGGAACAGGTTCTGGTGAATTTACTGCGTAATGCACTTGATGCTCTGGAAGGGAGCCGTCAGGGACGCATTCGTATTGAAGTGATGAGCGAGCAGCAGCATGTGCGCATTGTGGTTTCCGATAACGGCCCCGGCCTGAGTCCGGAAATCCGCCAGCGCCTGTTTACGCCCTTTAGCTCCAGTCGCCGCCAAGGCGTGGGCCTGGGGCTGGTGATCTCGCACGATATTGTGGCGGCCCTGGGTGGCCGTTTGGAAGAAGGGCCTTCGCGCCTGGGTGGTGCCACGTTCCATATCGTGCTGCGCAATGCCGATAGCGAGCTGGGCCAGGGAGAGAAATAAGAATGGAAGTCGCATTTGTCGATGATGATGCGGACCTGCGTGCCGCGGTGGTGCAAAGTCTGGAACTGGCGGGCCTGAAAGTGGTGGCCTGTGCCAGCGGGCAGGAGGCCCTGAGCCGCTTGCCCAAGGATTATCCCGGTGTGGTGGTGACGGACATTCGCATGCCGGGCATGGATGGTCTGGCGCTGATGCAAGCTTTGCATGCTCGTGATCCCGAGCAGCCCGTCGTGCTGATTACTGGCCACGGTGATATTGATATGGCCGTGCAGGCCATGCACGATGGTGCCTTTGATTTTCTGACCAAACCCTATCAGGCCGAACGCTTGCTGACGGTGATACGTCATGCCGCCATGCAGCGCAGTCTGGTTCTGCAAAACCGTGCCTTGCGTGAGGAACTGGACGAGGACGGCCAAGGCCCGGCGCTCTTGGGCAATTCAGAGGTCATGGTCAATTTGCGCAGCACCTTGCGGCATCTGGCTCAGTCCGATGTGGACGTGCTGGTGGAAGGGGAAACCGGCACAGGCAAGGAAGTGGTGGCCATGTTGCTGCACCGCTGGAGCGCTCGAGCCCAGCATCGTTTTGTGGCGCTGAACTGCGGTGCCTTGCCCGAAACCATTATTGAAAGCGAGCTGTTCGGTCATGAAGCCGGGGCTTTCACTGGCGCGCAGCGCAGACGCGTGGGCAGCGTGGAACATGCGCATCAGGGCACGCTGTTTCTGGATGAAATCGAAAGCATGCCCATGATTGCGCAGGTGCGCCTGCTGCGGGTGCTGGAAACCCGTTGCGTGACTCCCCTTGGCTCCAACGAAGAGCACCCGGTGAACATCCGCGTAGTTGCCGCCAGCAAGGTGGATTTGTCCGACCCTGCTCAGCGTGCGAATTTCCGCGCAGATTTGTATTACCGACTGAACGTGGTCACCTTGCGTCTGCCGCCTTTACGGGAGCGCAAGGAGGACATCCCCATGCTGTTCGCCCACTTTGCTGCGCTGGCTGCCAAGAAGTACGGCATGCCGCAAAAGATGCCCGATGCACGCAGTCTGGCCTATATGCAGTCACATCACTGGCCGGGCAATGTGCGCGAGCTGGCACACTTTGCGCAGCGTGAGGTGCTGGGTGTGCAGCATCCGGATATCAAGGAGCTGGAAAGCGAGGATTTGAGCCTGCCCGCCCGCATGGAGCAGTTCGAGTCGCAGCAGATACGGCAGGCCCTGGCGCGCCATCGTGGCGATATCAAGGCGACCTTGCAGGATCTGCGTATCCCGCGCAAAACCTTTTACGACAAGTTGCAGCGGCATGGCATTTTGCGCAGCGACTTTGTGGAAGAGGGGGCGCAGGGCGATTGATTCGCCAGAGCCTTACAGGACTGTCTGTCTTGCCTGACTTGCTTGTGTCCGGATTTACCTGACTTGGGCAGGACCTGTTCGGATCCTATCTCCAGCTGCACACAGCAAGCTGCGCAGGTTTTGTCTGGAAGTTCCTGGGCAATAAAAAATAGCGGCCAAGGCCGCTATTTTTATTCCCAACAAGGCGTGAAGCCTTATTCCTGCATGCCAGGGACGATGCAGTTAAAGCCGGCGTCAACGTGCGTGATTTCGCCCGTGATACCGCTGGCCAATTCGGACATCAGGAAGGAGGCGACATTGCCCACTTCTTCGATGGTGACGTTGCGCTGCAAGGGAGCGTGCGTCTCTACGAATTTCAGAATGGTGGAGAAGTCCTTGATGCCGCTGGCAGCCAGAGTCTTGATAGGACCGGCCGAGATGGCGTTGGCACGAATGCCGTACTCGCCCAGAGCCACAGCCAGGTAACGCACGGAAGCTTCCAAAGCAGCCTTGGCGACACCCATGGTGTTGTAGTTGGGGATGGCT
Source organism: Alcaligenes faecalis (assembly GCF_009497775.1). Classification (NCBI taxonomy): domain Bacteria; kingdom Pseudomonadati; phylum Pseudomonadota; class Betaproteobacteria; order Burkholderiales; family Alcaligenaceae; genus Alcaligenes; species Alcaligenes faecalis. The sequence goes on along the minus strand of NZ_CP031012.1, from coordinate 3,360,864 downwards.
TTTTCAGCGCCCAGGTAGGTCAGGGTCAGCACCGAGCTCTTGCGGCCTTTGAGCAAGGGCAGGGCAGCCTTGGCCAGTGCGGGGAAGCTGTAGGCCGAGATGTCTTGCGCAATGCGGAACGATTCGCGCGACAGGCCATCCAGGAAGTTGCCTGCAATGGCTTCGCGAGGCGCAAAACCAATGGAGTGCACCAGACCGTCCAGGCCGTCCCAGCGCTCGCCCAGCGAGGCCATGGCTTGTTCGATCTGATCGTCTTCGGACACGTCACAGGGCAGCACGATATCCGTGCCCAGTTCTTTGGCAAAGCCTTCTACGCGTTCCTTGAAACGCTCGCCCACATAAGTCAGGGCAATATCAGCACCTTGTTGGCGACATGCTTGCGCAATCCCGTAAGCAATAGAGCGATTCGAGAGGACGCCTGTGACCAGGATGCGTTTTCCTTGCAGGAAACCCATGCTGAAAATCCTTTATGTAATTAGTGGGTGGACTTAGCCACGAATATTGGAACCAGGAACACGCAAACGTGTCCCCCTGGAAAGAGAGTTGCCTTTGATATTGTTCAGGCGTCGCAGTTCAGCCACCGAAGTGTCGTACCGTTTGGCCAAGGCGTAGAGTGTATCGCCCTGTCGAACCGTATGGGTGCGCACATTGGCGCCGCGACGCAAAACAACAGTGTCATTCTTGCGGTTGACGCTGGCCGTTTGCACACGTGCACGGCTGGCGGTCTGGGCCACGGGGGCGGCCGGTGTATTGGTCAAGGAGGCCAGTTGCAGGCTGCCTTCACCCAGGGTGGTGCTGGGCACCAGCAGCGTCTGGGCGACGGCCTTGGTGCTCTTGCTGCCCAGACCATTGATGGAGCGCAACTGCGACAAGGTAATGCCGTGGCGCTGGGCAATGGACAGGTAGCTTTCGCCACGCTTGGATTGGTAGGCTTTCCAGTTGCTGAGCTTGCCTTGGTAGGCCGCCAGATTTGCATTGAAAATATCTACCTTGTTGGCGGGCAGCAGCAAGGTGCCGCGATCAGCGGGGATCGTGGGGCGATTGTGGGCGGCGTTCAGGGCCTTGAATTCGTCCACGGAGATTTCAGCCAGTTCAGCGGCAAGGGCTACGTCAATGTCCTTGTTCTTGCGCACGGCGGTGAAATACGGTGTGTTGCTGACCGGAGGCAGGGTGATGCCATAACGCTCCGGGTTGGCGACGATATTCTTGATGGCTTGCAGTTTGGGGACGTAATTGCGTGTTTCGTCCGGCATCTTCAGCGATAGGTAGTCAACGTCCAGGTCAGCCTGTTCGTTGCGCTCCATGGCACGACGTACCGAACCCTCACCCCAGTTGTAGGAAGCCAGAGCCAAATACCAGTCGCCCTGGAATTCGTACAAGTAAGACAGGTAGTCCAGAGCAGCGCGGGTGGACTCGACCGGGTCGCGGCGCTGGTCTACCCACCAGTTCTGCTCCAGCTTGTATTGCGTGCCGGTGCTGGGGATGAACTGCCACAGGCCGGAGGCGTGGGAGCGGGAGTAAGCCACGGGGTTATAGGCACTTTCCACAAAAGGCAGCAAGGCCAGTTCGGAAGGCAGACCGCGGGCATCAAGCTCGTCCATGATGTGGTACAGATAGCGCGAGGCGCGCTGGCTCATGGTACGGATGGATTCGGGGTGCGAAGCGTAGTAATTGGTCCAGTAATCAACCAGATCGGTATGCAGATTGGGGATGGAGAAACCCCGGCGCATCCGGTCCCACGCGTCTTTGGGTGGGTGGGTCAGATCAATGGTGCGAGACGTATCGGCGGCAATGCTGGTGGAAGTCTTGGCGGCTTTTTGAGGGCTGACCTTGGGGCCTGTGGCGCAGCCTGCCAGCACGAAAGCGCATAGCAGCGCAAAAAGTCTCATTAGGTTCATTGCGGAATCTTCAGAAATTGTTTTTCCAGTCGCGCAGGCTGGCAAATACCTCGACAGGATTATTAAGGGACCGGGCGGCATGGTGCTCGGCAGCCTTGATAACAGCAGTCGTCTCGCAACGCAGAAACGGATTGGTAGCCAATTCTGTTTTCAAGGTGGAGGGCACCGTAGGCAAGTTTTGCTGACGCTTGAGATTATCCTGTTCCCAACGTTCATGCAGTTGGGGATTGTCCGGCTCTACCTGTAGAGCCCAGCGTAAATTGGATAAAGTGTATTCGTGCGCACAGCAGATCAGGGTGTCCGATGGCAGTTTTGCCAACTTGCCCAGGGAATCCGTCATTTGTGCCGGGGTGCCTTCAAAGAGGCGTCCGCAACCAGCAGCAAACAAGGTATCACCACAGAAAACAAAGGGCTGTTTTACCTCATTTTGACCAAAGTACGCAACGTGTCCGGCGGTATGGCCGGGGATGTCCAGCACGTCCAGCGTCAGTTCCAGCGTGGGTAATTCGACCTTGTCGGACTGGCCGACACGCACGTCACAGGTGGGCAGACGCTCGTGTGCCGGGCCCCAGACGCGGGCCGGGTGCCTGGCCAGGATATCCATGACACCTCCAACGTGGTCACCGTGGTGGTGTGTCAGTAAAATGGCATCCAGTTGTAAGGACTCGCGTTCCAGCCAATCCAGAACCGGGGCGGCCTGACCGGGGTCCACAACCAGGGCGTGACCGTTTCGACTTAAAGCCCATATATAGTTGTCGTTCAGGGCAGGTAGTGGAATCAGGCGAACATCGCTTGGCACAGGCCAGGTAAATGCATTCATCATGGTAGAGGGAGAGAGCGCCAGTGGAGCAGACTTTGAATGATCAATTTGCCCAGTGGTTGGAAACCGTGCCGGGGCGATATGTGCGGGCCTGGGAGCAAGCCGGAATCGATGCGGAGGTGGTCAACACCTTCGGGTATCATGCCATACAAATTGGATTGCCGCATTGGGACCTGCTGGCCCAGAGCCGGATCTCCTGCAGGGTATGTACCGCCCAGGCGGGTGTCTTGTCCGCCCAGCAAAAAAACCTGGTTTATGCCGAACCCGAGCATTTGCCGTTTGATACGCAAAGCATCGATCTTTTGATCCTGCCCCATACATTGGAAAGCGCCAGCGACCCGCACCAGGTGTTGCGAGAGGCCGAGCGCGTGCTGGTGCCAGAAGGGCGCATTCTCCTGACGGGCTTTAACCCTTTGAGTTTGTGGGGTGCCCACGACTGGATTCCGGGTCTGGAACGGGGAATCCCCACCTTGCCGGGCGACGTCCTGTCCCCCTCGCGCTTGCGCGACTGGTTGAAGCTTTTGTCCTTTGATGTGCAAAGCACGCAGATGGGCTGTTATGCGCCTTTGTGCCGCCAGCAGTCCTGGCTGGATCGCTGGTCCTGGATGGAGCAAAGCGGGGCGCGCTGGTGGAGCTTTGCGGGGGCCGTCTATATGATTAGTGCCGTCAAACGCACGCCTGCCTTGCGTATGGTCGGGCCCAAGTGGAAGAAAAACCGTCGGCGTGTGCGTCGGCCTATGGTGGTTGCTGGACGCGCTGCCGATGAAGGAATTAGCAAGACATGACTGATGTTGTCGATATTTGGACCGATGGTGCCTGCAAGGGCAACCCAGGGTTAGGTGGCTGGGGCGCCTTGTTGCGTCATGGTGGGCGCGAAAAAGCCATTTGTGGTGGCGAGGCCGATACCACCAATAACCGCATGGAACTGATGGCCGTGATAGAGGCTCTGAAAGCCTTGAAACGCCCGTGTCAGGTGCGGGTGCACACCGATTCGCAGTACGTACAGAAAGGCATGAACGAATGGCTGCCCGGCTGGAAAGCCCGTGGCTGGCGTACTGCCGATAAAAAACCCGTCAAGAATGCCGACCTGTGGCAGGAGCTGGAGCAGCAGGCCGCCAAACATGAGCTGACCTGGCTATGGGTACGGGGTCACGCGGGCGATCCCGGTAATGAGCGTGCGGATCAGCTGGCCAATGAAGGGGTGGAAATAGCCAGGCAGTTATAAGATCTTGGGCAGATTCTCTGCCCGCTGATAGTACTATTAGCCACCCGTCATATTTTGTCAGACAGCTTTACCGGCCTGGCCGGTCAGGATAAGCCGCCCATGATTTCCACGCTGCGCCCCACGATTTTCTCTCTGTTTCTTGTGCTGTTTGCCAGTAGCAGCCCCAGTTGGGCGCAGTCTGACGCCACGCGAGTGGAAGTGCTGCCAGTGCGGCAAAGTGAGTTGATTCGTGATGTGGCGGCAGTGGGAACCCTGGTGGCCAGAGAGTCGGTCGTCCTGCGCCCCGAGATCAGCGGTCGTATTTCCGCAATCAGTTTTGAAGAAGGTCAGCCCATCAAGAAAGGCCAGCTCCTGATTCAATTGGACCCGGCCATGGCACAGGCGCAATTGAATCAGGCGCAGGCAAATTTGAATCTGGCCAATAGCCAGCACAAGCGTTCTTCGGAGTTGAGCCGTCAGGGCTTTATCAGCCAACAGGCCAAAGATGAATCCGGCAGTCGTTTGGCCGTCCAGCAGGCCGAAGTGCAATTGGCACGCGTGCAGTTGGACAAGACCCGTATCCGTGCTCCTTTTGATGGCGTGACTGGCTTGCGTAATGTGTCGGTGGGCGACTATGTCGGACCCGGCACGGATCTGGTGCAGCTGGAAGCGGTTTCCACCTTGAACGTGGACTTCCGTATCCCCGAACAGTATCTGGCCGATGTGAAGGCCGGTATGCCGGTTGAGTTGCGTTTTGACGCTTTCCTGGGTGAAACCCGCCATGGCTCCGTACTGGCTGTCAGCCCAGCCGTCGATACGGCGGGCCGTTCCATTTTGCTGCGGGCCCAGGTGCCGAATGAAGATGGTGCCCTGCGCCCCGGTTTGTTCAGCCGCGTACGTCTTGAACTGTCGCGCTACCAGGCCTTGATGGTGCCCGAAACCGCCTTGGCACCTTCGGGGCAGGATCAGTACATCTATATTGTGAAAGACGGCCGGGCAGAGCGCCGTCAGGTGCAGGTTGGTGTACGCGAGCAAGGCTGGGTGCAAGTCACAGGCGATCTGAAAGCGGGTGACAATGTGCTGGTGGCTGGGCTGCAAAAGGTGCGTGATGGTGTGCCGGTCGATATTCAGGAAGTGATCGACGTGCAAACACAGCCGCAGCAATAGGACGGAATCATGGTTCTCTCTGATTTATGTATCCGTCGCCCGGTATTCGCCACGGTTCTGTCTTTGGTGATTGTGCTGGTCGGTTTCATTTCCTATGAACGCCTGACCGTACGCGAATACCCCGCCATTGATGAGCCGGTGGTGTCCGTCATCACCAACTATAAAGGGGCTTCACCAGAGGTGATCGAGTCCCAGGTCACCAAACCTTTGGAAGACCAGTTGTCCGGGATTGAGGGCGTGAACGTAATGACGTCACGCAGCCGCTCCGAACGTAGCCTGATCAACATCAAATTCAATCTGGACCGGGCCCCCGATGCGGCCGCGGCAGACGTGCGTGACAAGGTTTCGCGCGCCCGCCGCTTTTTGCCCGACGAGGTGGACGAGCCCATCATTAATAAGGTGGAGGCAGACTCCACCCCAATTATTTATGTAGGTGTGGATACCGGCGACTACAGCATGCTGGAGGCCTCGGACTACATCAACCGCTACATTAAAACGCGCTTGTCAGTTTTGCCCGGTGCCGCAGAGGTGCGCGTGTTTGGCGAGCGCTTGCCCGCCATGCGTATCGACCTGGACCGCACCCGCCTGGGCGCGTACCAGTTAACGGTGCAGGATGTGGAAGATGCCCTGCGCAAACAAAACGTGCTGATTCCGGCGGGCCGTATCGAGTCCGGTGCGCGCGAGTTCTCCGTAGTGTCTTCCACCGACCTGGAAACGCCCGAGGAGTTTCGCAACATCATCATCAGTCAGGCAGCGGGTTATCCGGTGCGCATTTCCGATATTGCCGACGTGCGTATCGGGCCTGCCGAAGAGCGGGTCCTGGCCCGTTTCAACGGACAAAACAGTTTGAATATTGGTGTGACCAAGCAGTCCACCGCCAACCCGCTGGATTTGTCCAAGTCCGTGCGGGCGGAAGTAGAACGCATCAACGAGAGCTTGCCGGGCAATATGAAGCTGGCCGTGTCTTATGACAGCTCCATCTTCATTCAGAAATCCATTGATTCGGTGTACACCACCATTGCCGAGGCCATCTTGCTGGTGGTCCTGGTGATTGTGTTTTTCCTGCGTAGTTTCCGCGCCAGCATCATCCCCATTGTGACGATTCCGATCTCTCTGATCGGGGCCTTCGCCATCATGTACATGCTGGGCTTTTCCATCAACACGCTGACTTTGCTGGCCATGGTGCTGGCGATTGGTCTGGTGGTGGACGATGCGATTGTGGTGCTGGAGAACGTGTACCGCCATATCGAAGAGGGCAAGACGGCCATGCAGGCCGCTTTCCTGGGCGTGCGTGAAATTGCCTTCGCCGTGATTGCCATGACGCTGACCCTGGTGGCGGTGTATGCACCACTGGCTTTCGCCACAGGTCGCACCGGACGATTATTCATCGAGTTTGCCCTGACCCTGGCCGCTGCCGTGCTGGTGTCCGGTTTCGTGGCCCTGACCCTGACTCCCATGATGTGCTCGCGCATGTTGCGTCCGCATGGCGCGAAAGTGGGCCGTATCAGCCAGGGTATCGAGAACTTCCTGGTCTGGTTGACGCGGGGTTACCGTCGAGTCTTGATTCGCGCCTTGCGCTGGCGTTTTCTGGTCTTGTTTATTGGTGTGGCCGTTGCTGCGACCAGTGGCCTGCTGTTTACGGTCATCAAAAGCGAACTGGCTCCGATTGAAGACCGGGGTGTGATTTTCGGGATTGTGAATTCGCCCGAAGGGGCCACGCTGGACTACACCTTGCACAATGTGGAGCGGGTGGAAGAGCTGTATCGCGGCATACCGGAGACAGAGGGTTACCAGTCCATCATTGGTTTCCCTACTGTGACTGACTCCTTTGCGATTTTGCGCTTGAAGCCGTGGGAGGAGCGCACACGTAACCAGCAATCCATTGCGCGTGAACTGCAACCGCATTTCTCTGCTATTCCCGGTGCGCGTGCTTTCCCCACTAATCCGCCCTCTCTGGGACAGCGTGCCACTTCCAAGCCGGTGGAGTTTGTCATCATGAGCCAGGCACCCTATCCGGAGCTGGCCAAGATCGTGGACGGTTTTCTGGCCGAGCTGAGAGATTATCCAGGGCTGCTGAACGTAGACACGGACTTGCGTTTGAACACACCGGAAATCCGCATTGATGTAGACCGAGACAAGCTGGCCGATACCGGCGTATCGGTGGAAGCCGTAGGCCGCACTCTGGAGTCTATGTTGGGCGGGCGTCAGGTCACCCGTTACAAGAGCGACGGTGAACAGTACGACGTGATTGTGCAGGTGGACAAGCAGGCCCGTTCCAGCCCGCAAAACATTCTGGATATATACGTGCGCACCAAAGACGGTGGAATGGTGCAGGCTTCCAACTTCCTGAATGTGCGCGAAAGCGTATCGCCACAATCGCTGAACCACTTCAACCGCTTGCGGGCGGTGATTGTAGAGGCCTCGGTAGCCCCCGGTTATGCCTTGGGTGAAGTGCTGGAACACATGAATGAAGTGGCTCGCAAAACCTTGCCGGAAACCGTGCAGACGGACCTGGATGGCCAGTCGCGCGAGTTCCGGGATTCCTCGGGCAGCATCTATCTGGTGTTCCTGATGGCCCTGGCCTTTATTTATCTGGTGCTGGCCGCGCAGTTTGAAAGCTGGCGCAATCCGCTCATCATCATGCTGTCCGTACCCTTGTCCATGACGGGGGCCTTGCTGGCCCTATGGCTGTCGGGCGGGACCTTGTCCATCTATAGTCAGATCGGTTTGATTACCCTGGTGGGGCTGATTACCAAGCACGGTATCCTTATTGTGGAATTTGCCACCCAGCAACGCGAAGCTGGGGCCAGTTTGTACAATGCCGTGGTGCGTGCTTGCGAGATGCGCCTGCGCCCCATCTTGATGACAACTGGCGCCATGGTGCTGGGGGTCTTGCCGCTGGCCTATGCCTCCGGGGCGGGAGCCGAATCCCGTCAGCAAATTGGTTGGGTGCTGGTGGGCGGTTTGTCCCTGGGTACTTTGCTGACCTTGTTTGTGGTGCCCGTGGCCTACACCCTGATTGCCGGCAAGAAAGTGGGGCAGGACAAGCAGCTGGAATTGATTGATAAGCCCGAGGCCTCTGTCTAAACCTGTGGTTCTGGTCTCCAGGGTAGCTGGCAATACAGCTGCCTTGTCGAAGGCCGTGACCGTGATTGAATTTGTAGGGAAAGTGAATGCGTCAAATTATTCTGGATACTGAAACCACCGGTCTGGAGCCACGCGAGGGGCACCGCATCGTTGAAGTGGGTGGGGTAGAGCTGTTCAACCGTAAATTGACGGGCCGTCACCTGCACTTGTATCTGAACCCGGATCGGGATTCCGACCCTGAGGCTTTGGCGATTCACGGCTTGACCACGGAGTTTCTGGCTGGCCATCCACGTTTCAAGGACGTGGTGGATCAGGTGCTGGATTTTGTGCAGGGCGCGGAAGTCATTATTCATAACGCCTCCTTTGACACGCGCTTTCTGGATGCCGAGCTGCAAAAGGTAGGGAAGGGACCGTTCTCGCAGTATTGCGACAGCATCACCGACTCCTTGCTGGTGGCGCGGGAAATGCACCCTGGTAAACGAAACTCCCTGGATGCCTTGTGCGAACGCTACGGCATTTCCAATTCTCACCGTACCTTGCACGGCGCTTTGCTGGACTCGGAATTGCTGGCTGATGTCTGGCTGGCCATGACCCGTGGCCAGGACGCCTTGCTGATGGATTTTGACGAGTCCGACGGCCAAGGTGGTGACGGCAGCGATCTGAGCCTGGGCAAGTTTGATACCAGCGTGCTGAAAGTGCTGCGCGCGTCCGAAGCGGATCAGGCCGAGCACGAGAAATACATGGATTTGCTGGAAAAGCAGAACAAGAAGCCACCGATGTGGCGCGAGATGCTCAATCCCGCAGCAGAGTAATTATTTAGGAAAATAGCCGGCCCAAATCTTGTTAATAGAGCAGGGCCGTGCTATAGTCTTTTTCTTCGCAGCTTTTGTAGTTCTTGAAAGCTTCGGGCGGTTAACTCAGTGGTAGAGTGCCACCTTCACACGGTGGAAGTCACAAGTTCGAACCTTGTACCGCCCACCATCTCTACCTTCCTTATTTCCCCCCAGTTGTTTTCCATTGCCTTTGTTTTAGGCGGTTTTTGCGCGTCTTCTCATTTTGGCTACTGTGTTGATGGCGACCTTAAATTGTGCAGGCAGCGTCCTTCGGCAGAAGGATATAAGTCTTGGGGAACTCAAAAAAGAATAGTTATCCTCCAGCTGATTGCTGATTGCTGATTGCTGATTGCTGATTGCTGATTGCTGATTGCAGGAAGCAGTTCGTGGAATGAAAAACGCCCCATGAATATTCATGGGGCGTTTTTTTACCAGCAAGCAAGCCGCGATGTCTGCTCAAGACATCGCTCTGTGTCTTACAACCAGGTCAAACCAATCGAAATGACGATACCCGAGACAATCAGCTGAATCAGGCAAAAGCCCATGATGTCTTTGGCTTTCAGACCGGCAATCGCCAATACCGGCAAGGCCCAGAAAGGTTGCAGCATATTGGTCCAGGAATCACCCCAGGCAACGGCCATGGCGGTGCGGGCCATATCAGCATCCAGAGCCTGAGTAGCAGCGATCACGACCGGGCTTTGTACCGCCCACTGGCCACCGCCCGAGGGCACAAAAATGTTGACCAGACCGGCGCTCATGAAGGTCCAGAAAGGCAGGGTGGTCGCCGTGGCAAAGGACACCATCCACTCGGACAAGCTGGCGGCCAGACCGGAGTCGATCATGATGGCCATGATGCCGGCGTAAAAGGGGAACTGGATCACAATCCCGGCTCCACCGCGAATGGCTTCATCCAGACTTTTCAGCAGACGACGGGGAGTACCGTGCAGCAAGATGGCCAGAATCAGGAAGGTGAAGTTGATCACGTTCAGGTTCAGGGTAGCGCCGCGCAGCACGTAGTAGTCAAACAGGTAGGCCAGGCCAGCAACACCGATCACAATCGAGATCAGACGGCTGTTTTCCAGACGGTCTGCGGGGCGATCGGTGGTTTGGTTGACATCGTCTGGAGTGTCTTCCAGCAGCTTGGGATCGACATAAATGCTTTCCTTGTCGCTGGGCAGCATCAAGCGGTTGATCAGCGGCACCAGGATGAACAGGGCGATCACAATGGCCAGGTTAAAGAAGGCAAAGATAGTGTCCGATGTGCTGATAATGCCGATCTTGTCTTCAGAAAAGTGCCCCGAGGTGGCAATGGTCAGGGGTACAGAACCGGCCAGGCCACCGTGCCAGACCAGAAAGCCCGAGTAGGCACTGGCAACCAGCAAGCGGTAGTCCACACGGACCTGACGGGCCAGTTCTTTGGCGAACAGGGCACCGACCACCAGGCCGAAACCCCAGTTGATCCAGCTGGCTGCTAGCGACACCAGGGTCACCAGAATAATGGCCGAACCGGCTGAACGGGCTAGCGAGGCCAGGCCACGCAACCAGCTTTTTACCAGCGGTGTGCTGGCCAGCATGTGACCGGTCAGCAAGACCAGCAGCATTTGCATGGCAAAGGTCAGCAGGCCCCAAAAACCGTTACCCCAATATTGGATGATCTCCATGGGAGAGCGTTGCTCAAACGCCATGGCCGCAATACCGGCAATCAGTGTGAGCAGGATGACGAAAATATACGGATCGGGTAGATAGCGTTCAACCAGGCGGACCGAACCGCGCGTCATGGCTTTAAACATAAATTGTGCTCCTGTGGATTTGCGCCAGTATTTGCGCGGGTCCTGATGTCTTGGGATTGTTTGGGTGCTCGTTTGTGCGGGCACCTTGCTGGCAGCATTTTGATGTAAATGCTCAGTACAGCCGTATTGTTGGCGAGAAGCCGCAAATTGGGAAGACGGGAAAACCTGAACCTTAAAGTTTCTGGCTAGTTGTTGTTCTTCGCTATATGCTCTACTATATAGCGGTGTTTTCGAAAGAACCATCACTCATCGCTCGATGATGGGTTCTATTTACGGGCCCCCTGGGGCCCGTTTTTTTTTGCACCACTGCGTGGTGTCAGTTCATAAATCAATTAGAAAGATCGAATAGGGAAGTGGAATGAGACATCAGTCCAAACGCGCTATCGCGGCGCGTCATCAGTCCGTCTGTTTTGTGCCTCGCGCAGTGGTCTTGAGCTTGATGGGGGCCTTGGCAGTTGGCCAGGCTCAGGCTCAGGAAAACAACGACCGCGTGTTTCAGCTGGGCAAAGTGGTTGTTCAATCCAACCTGGATCGCGAGGCTCCGTTGGGGGAGAGCGCCGTCAGCCAGAAGGAAATGCAGGCTTTTGATTTGCGCGATGTGGGTGCCGCCGTTAGTGTGCAACCTGGCGTGACCGTTTCGGCGGGCGGTGCTCGTAACGAACAAATGGTCTATGTGCGCGGTTTCGATTCGCGTCAGGTGCCTTTGTTCCTGGACGGTATTCCACAGTACGTGCCGTATGACGGCTATGTGGACTTTACCCGTTTCACCACCATGGACCTGAGCGAGATTCGCGTGGCCAAGGGGGCAGCTTCCTTACTGTATGGCCCCAATATTATGGGTGGTGCCATCAACCTGGTGACCCGTAAACCCGTCAAAGAGTTTGAAGGCGAGTTCCGCGCCGGTTACGCCACGGGCGATCAACGCTACAGTGCCTTGAACGTGGGCACCAACCAGGGCTCCTGGTACTTGCAAGCTGGCCTGTCCTGGTCGGGCGAGCGTACCTTCCCCTTGGGCCGTGGCTTTGAAGATCAAAAAGCACGTCCTACCGATACCGGCGGCATGCGCAGCAATGCTTCGCAAATGGACAAGAAAGCGTCCTTCAAACTGGGTATCACCCCCAATGCGACGGATGAATACGTCATTGGCTACGTGAACCAGAAAGGTCAGAAAGACAATCCGGTTTACACCGGCGTGAACGATGCCAAGCTGGGTCAACGTTACTGGCGCTGGCCATACTGGGACAAGGAGAGCCTGTACTTTCTGAGCTCTACCCAGATTGGCGAGAGCAACACCATCAAGACCCGCGTGTACGAAGACAAGTACAAGAACGGTCTGGATATGTATAGCGATGGTCAATACGCGACTCTGACTGGCCCGACCAGCGAGTACACGGACCGCACCCGTGGTGCTGCCCTGGAATGGGTCAACACCAGCCTGGACAATCACGAGCTGCATTTCGTCTTGCACTACAAGGAAGATCAGCACCGTGACCCCAAGTCATCGGGCACCGAGCACTACAAGGATGTGACCACGTCTCTGGCGTTTGAGGACCGCATCGCCTTGGGTGAGCTGTGGCAGTTGCGTGTGGGTGCCAGTCACGAGCGTCGCAAGGCCAAAGAAGCGCACAACTTTGAAACCGGCGATACCGATGCCACCAACGGCTTGCTGGAGCTGGGTTACGACTGGAGCGAGGCCATGCAGGTCTACGGCAGTGTGGCCTACAAGACTCGCTTCCCCACGATTAAAGATCGCTACTCCAGCCGCATGGGTTACGCCCAACCCAACCCGGATCTGAAACCCGAGCATGCCATTCATTACGAACTGGGCTTGCGTGGTCAACCCTGGGAAGGCGCACAGCTGGAATCGGCGCTGTTCCTGAGCCAGGTGCGTGACATGATTCAAAGCACCGTCATCCAGGCTCCTGGTTGTGACAAGTACCGTCCAGTGGGTTTTTGTGATCAGGCCACCAACGTCGGCAAGGCGCGGCAAATGGGTCTGGAGCTGTCCTTGCAGCAGGAGTTTTCTGCTCATTGGTCAGCAGGCCTGGCGTACACGTATTTGAATCGCCGCAACCAGTCTGACCCAGACGTCAAACTGGTGGATACACCCAATCACCGCCTGTTTGCTCACGTGAGCTGGAAGCCCACTGCGCAGTGGGAAGTAATGGGTTCGGTGGAAACCGAAAGTGGCCGTTACTACTCCTACGCCAACAGCAAGGGTGATCAGATCTACGAAAAAACACCGGGCTTTGCCTTGTTGGGCTTGAAGGGTATCTGGCGTCCCAACTCGGACATTACCCTGGAAGCCGGTGTGCGTAACCTGGGCGACAAGTTGTACCAATACAAAGAAGGCTACCCCATGCCCGGACGTGTCTGGTTTGTGGGTGGAAGCTATCGTTTCTAAAGCCGTGCTGTTATTGGCAGTTAAAAGAGGAAGGGCGGGATGAAGCGTCGTGACATATTGCGTGCCTTGGCGGCACTGCCGGCTTTGGCGCCTCATGCCCGTTTGCTGGCTCGGCCTGAGCAGGCGGGAGCCAGCGCCCCGATCAATCTGCATATCAGCGTGGCGGGTAAATTGCCCGATCCGGCCCATGTTGGGCGGGTGGTGGCAGCCGGTCCGCCCGCTTCGGTGCTGGTGTATTGCCTGGCACCCCACACGCTGTCAGGTTGGCCTTTTCAGCTGGCTCCTGCTGCACGCAGCATGATGGAGGCCGCTGGTTTTTCCTTACCGTATCTTGGCCGTCTGGCCGGTCGGGGCAGTACCTTGTCCCTGGAAAGCCTGCTGGCTCTAAAGCCCGATATGGTGGTGGATATAGGCGATGTGAATCCCTATTACGAGTCAGCCGCCAAGTCCGTGCAGGAGCAGACGGGCGTGCCTTATGTCTTGCTGGATGGTCGCCTGAACGACAGCCCGGCGCAGTTACGCCAAGCGGGGCATATTCTGGGGCAGGCCGAGCGCGGCCAGCAATTGGCCTTGCGCGCACAAGCTATTCTGGATACCGCCCATCAGGCTGCCAGCCCCCGAGCCAAAGGTTTGAAGGCCTATTTGGCACGCGGTAACGATGGTCTGGAAACCGGCATGGGCCAATCCATTCATACTGAGGTGCTGCGGCTTTGCGGCCTGACGGTAATGGGTGATGAGAAAACCGATAATCGCCTGGGCCGTATTTCCTACGAACAATTATTGGCCTGGGATCCGGACATTCTGTTTGCCCAGGATGATGCTTTCTTTGAACTGGCCCGTACCCAGGCTCCGTGGAATCAGCTCAAAGCGGTGAAGGAAGGGCGCTTGTATCGCGTGCCTGCCTTGCCCTTTGGTTGGCTGGATGGCCCGCCGGGAATCAATCGTCTGGCCGGTGTGATCTGGCTGAATGCCTTGTTGGAAGGCAGCGCGGCCATGCCACGTATGTATGCAGAGCTGCAGGAGTTTTACTCGGCCTTTTACGGCATGTCCTTGGACGAGGCGCAAGTTAAGCGATTGGTACAAGGGCTGGACCCGCTGGGTTCGCAGCAAGGCGCATGAAAGCCAATTTGCCCTACGGGCTATTGCTGCTTTTGCTGGGGCTGATTCTGGCCGTACTGGTGGTGTTTGCCTTGGGGCAGGGGGCGTATCCCTTGTCCGGGACAGAAGTGCTGCGTGCCTTGGCCGCCGGTTTTGGTAGCGACCCGGAAGCGGGGCAGAATCAGGCCGTGCGCGTGGTCTGGGATCTACGTCTGCCACGTATTGCAGCGGCTTTGCTGGTGGGGGCGGCGCTCTCGACCGCAGGCGCGGCGTATCAAACCATGTTTCGCAATCCACTGGTTTCACCCGATATTCTGGGCGTGTCCTCGGGCGCAGGCCTGGGGGCGATTCTGGCCATCTATTTGAATTTCTCCTTGTTCGGCGTACAGATGGCAGCCTTTGTGGGCGGCCTGCTGGCAGTGGGCATTGTCTTGAGTCTGGCGCGCATGCTGCGCCATCATCCACCCATTCTGATTCTGGTTCTTGCCGGGATGGCGGTTGGCACCTTGCTGGGTGCAGCCTTGTCGCTGATCAAGATCCTGGCTGATCCATATTCCCAATTGCCTTCCATGACCTTCTGGTTGCTGGGTGGGTTAAGTGCTGTGCGCTCTTACGAAGTCTGGCCCGCCGCGATGATGGTGTTGGCGTGCATCGTCCCTGTATGGCTCTTGCGTTGGCGTATCAATGTCCTGGCGCTGCAAGATGACGAGGCCCGCTCCCTGGGCATGCCCGTCTCCGCCTTGCGTTGCCTGCTGATCGTTTGCGCGACCTTGATGACGGCGGTGTGCGTGGCCCTGGCAGGCATTATTGGTTGGGTCGGTTTGTTGATCCCGCACGCGGCCCGTTTATTGGTTGGCCCGGACTTCTCCCGTCTATTGCCCGTCTGCTTGTTGGTGGGCGCCGCCTTTCTCTTGTTAACCGATACCTTGGCACGCAGCATAGGCACGCTGGAATTGCCCTTGGGCGTGCTGACGGCCTTGGTGGGTGCTCCCGGCTTCTTGCTGTTGCTGGCTCGTGGTGCGAGGCAGCGATGAGCGAACAAGGCTTGGAAGCGATTGATCTGGCTGTAGGCTACGGGCGCAAGCAAGTCGCCAGCAATTTGAATCTGCGTGTGCAGACCGGGCAGGTCGTCTGTTTGCTCGGACCCAATGGCAGCGGTAAG
Organism: Alcaligenes faecalis; assembly: GCF_009497775.1. Lineage (NCBI taxonomy): Bacteria > Pseudomonadati > Pseudomonadota > Betaproteobacteria > Burkholderiales > Alcaligenaceae > Alcaligenes > Alcaligenes faecalis. Next base: position 3,345,401 of record NZ_CP031012.1, on the reverse strand, counting down.
TCCACCTTGCTACGCACCTTGTTGGGCCTGCAGCCGCCTTTAAAAGGGCAGGTGAAGGTGCAGGGCAAGCCCCTGGGGCAATGGAGTGCGCGTGCCCTGGCCAGACAGCTGGCCTATGTACCGCAAGCGCAGGAGTCGGCCTTTGCCTTTACGGTAGAGCAATGGGTCTTGCTGGGTTGCGCCAGTGAGCTGGCCTGGTACACCCAACCGAGTGCGGCAGATCGGCAATGGGTAGGCGTTTGCCTGGAGCGTTTGGGCATAGGGCAACTGGCTCAAAAACGTATTGATCAGATCAGCGGTGGAGAGCGCCAGCTGTGCGTGATAGCACGTGCCTTGGCGCAGCGTTCGCAGTTCTTGATCATGGATGAACCCGCCTCCAGCCTGGACTTCGCGAATCAATTACGCGTGCTGGATCAGGTCTCACACTTGCGTCAGGAAGGTTTGGGTGTGCTCTTGTGTACGCATCAACCCGAACATGCGGCCCGCGTGGCGGACTGGGTGATCTTGTACCGGGATGGGGGCATATTGGCGCAGGGACAGCCCCGCGACATGCTTAGTCAGGCCAGTTTGCGCCAGCTGTACCAACTGCCAGCGCATGCCTTTGAACTACCGGATTGGTATGCGCGAGGGGCCTGAGGCCCCCCGAGCTTCTCACATGTTTTTCAGGGCAGCACGACCATATTGGTTGTTGTGCTCCACCACGCGCGTCAGCATGGTCATAAAAGTTTGACGCTGCTTGGCGGTCAGTGGGTCCAGCAGTCGTTCCTGGGCGCGGTTCATGCCAGTACTGATCTCCTTCATCGCCGCCAGTCCTGCTTCGGTGATGTAGGTCTGGCGAGAGCGGCGGTCTTCGGGGTTGATACGACGCCCCAGCAACCCCTTTTCCTCCAGCCTGCGGATGACATCGGCCGAGGTGGTGCGATCCAGCCCCAGCTCGTAGCCGATCGTGGTTTGATCCAACCAGGGTGAACCCATCAACACGGACAGGACACCGTGCTGGACAGGGGTGAGGTCACTTTTGCACTCCTCGTAAAACATGGCGTAGTGAATCTGGTTAAGACGGCGAACCAGAAAACCAGGCCGGGACCACAGTTTGCGTCGATACAGCTCGGCATTTTCTTCTTCCACTGGACCCAGGATTTCGGCCTCGTCGGCTTCCAGTCGTTCTTCTTGCTTTAGCTCGGCGTGATTCTTCATGGATAAGTCAGTCATCGATTGAGTGGCTTTCAGCCTGTTGCCAAAAAGGCAGCACACTGAAAGCGGGACGACCTGCAAAGGGTACGGCTGCAAGGTCGGCGTCTACAAGGAAAGCAGGGCTACGCTAACGTGAACAGAAGCCCCGATTTCTGATTTGTAGTCTTGTCTACAGGCGCTGTCCACGCCCCAAAGTATATGTGATTTCCCGACTTGCTGAAAACAATAATAATCAGCATACTGATAGATATTGTTGGGGGGTCAAACGATTGACCTTATGTAAATCAATAATTTAGGGAAAATTTACGGTGAAACGTATTAAAAAAATAGCACTGGAGGAGCACTTCAACGCCGTTGGCTTTGAGGATTATTCCAAGGCCTTTGTCAAACATATTGACAGTGCCGACGCGCGTGAACTGATGGCTCGTTTGCATGACTTCGACGCGCAGCGTCTGGAGGTGATGGATCGTGCCGGTATCGAGTACGTCGTGCTGTCGCAGACCGGCCCTGGGGTACAGGTGGAAAAGGATGTGTCCGTCGCTATCGAGCGTTCACGTCAGAACAATGATTTCCTGGCGCAGCAAATTGCCCGCCATCCCGATCGCCTGGGCGGCTTTGCCACTTTGCCCATGCAGGACCCGGCTGCCGCAGCACAAGAACTGACGCGCGCGGTGCAGGATCTGGGCTTGAAGGGCGCGTTGGTTAACGGTCACACGCATGGCGTGTACTACGACGGCCGCGAATATGATGCCTTCTGGGAAACCGTGCAGAAGCTGGATGTGCCGTTTTATCTGCATCCGTTCGACGCCTACGAAATGCCACACGCTTACACGGGCCACCCGGAGCTGATGGGCGCGACCTGGGGCTGGGGTGTAGAAACCGGCACCCACGCGCTGCGCATGTTGTTCGGTGGTGTGTTTGATCGTTGTCCGGACGTGAAGCTGGTGTTGGGCCATATGGGCGAAGGCCTACCATTCCAGCGCTGGCGCTACGACAGCCGTTTTGCGGTCTACCCGCACGGTGTCACCTTGAAGCGCAAGCCATCCGAGTACATCGGCAGCAATATTCTGATCACCACATCAGGTGTCTGTTCCGCCCCGACCTTGATGGGTGCGATTGGTGAAATGGGTGCTGAAGCCGTGCTGTTCTCGGTGGACTACCCTTACGAATCCACTGAGCTGGCGGCAGATTTCATCGAAGCAGCGCCTATGGATGACAAGACACGCGAGTTGGTGTGCTACGGCAACGCTGCCCGTCTGTTCAAGCTGGACCGGAGCTGAGCATGAGCACATTTTTGTACGGCGCTCATGTGCACGCTAATGGCATTCGTCAGCATTACCTGCGTTTTGGTGGTTCCGTCGGTGGGCGCGATCAGCGCCCTGCCGTCATCATCGTTCCCGGTATTACCAGCCCGGCGGTGACCTGGGGTTTTGTGGGCGAGCAGTTCGGCAAGCACTTCGATACCTACATTCAGGACGTGCGTGGTCGTGGTTTGAGTGAAGCAGCTGAAGGCATGGATTACAGCCTGGATGCGCAGGCGGATGACTTGATCGCACTGGCTCAAGCCTTGGGTTTGAAAGACTACATCGTGGTCGGCCACTCCATGGGTGCGCGCATTGGTTTGCGTGCGGCTCACAAGAACAGCGATGGCCTGAACCGTCTGGTCATGGTTGATCCGCCAGTGTCCGGCCCAGATCGTCGTGCCTATCCTTCCAAGTTGCCTTGGTATGTGGACTCCATGGCGATGGCTCGCAAGGGTTGTACCGCTGAAGACATGCGCGCGTTCTGCCCGACTTGGACCGAAGAGCAACTGCAGTTGCGTGCCCAGTGGCTGCACACCTGCCACGAGCCTGCGATTCTGGCCAGTTTCGAAGGCTTCCACACTGACGATATCCACGTTGACTTCCCGCATCTGAAAGTCCCCGCCTTGCTGATGACCGCCGAGCGTGGCGACGTGGTGCGCGATGAAGATGTAGCCGAGATTCAGCAACTGGCCGCTGGCGTGCAGCACGTTCGTGTGCCCAATGCGGGTCACATGATTCCTTGGGATAACGAAGCAGGCTTTTACGAAGCCTTCGGTGATTTCCTGGGCCAGCGCTTGGTGTGATGTTGAGTAGGGGCCGCCACGGCGGCCCTGTCGTGATTAGGCATGTCGGTTTGAAGCCGAGGTGTCTCACTAGGAGAGACAAAATGGCAGTGAGTGATTATCAACTTATCGAAGCATGGCAAGAGGTTCTGCGCCTGTCCAAGCTGCAAGCAGGTCAAACCGTGACCTTGCTGACCAGCTCCACGACGAATCAGCAAACCATGCAGTGTGCGCAGATTGCGGCGCAATCCATGGGCGCGGTGGTGAACCGTCTGGATCTGTTGCCTGTGAATGCAGAGAAGGCCCTGAGCCGGGATCCTTTGGCTTATCTGGGCACGACGCCTTTGACTGGTAACGAGGCGGCGATTGCAGCGCTTAAAGCCAGCGATCTGGTTCTGGACCTGATGACCTTGTTGTTCTCGCCCGAGCAGATCGACATTCTGAAGACGGGTACCAAGATTCTGTTGGCCGTGGAGCCACCCGAAATTCTGGTTCGCACCGTGCCAACCGAAGCAGATCGTGCACGCGTGACCGCAGCCGCCGCTTTGATCAAGGCCGCCAAGGAAATGAGCATTACCTCTCCTGCCGGCACTAATCTGCGTTGCCCGCTGGGTGAGTTTCCTGCGATTCGTGAATACGGCTTTGTGGATGAGCCCGGTCGTTGGGATCACTGGCCTAGCGGTTTTGTGCTGACCTGGCCGAACGAGTTGGGCACCAACGGCACCATCGTGATCGACAAGGGCGACATCCTGCTGCCGCAGAAAAAGTATTCCTCCGAGCAGATTATTCTGACTGTGGAGAATGGTTATGCCACGAAGATCGAAGGCGGCATTGAGGCGCAATTGCTGGACGAATACATGAAGTCCTTCAATGACCCAGAGGGCTACGCTATCTCGCATATTGGCTGGGGTCTGCAACCGCGTTGTCATTGGTCCACGCTGGGTCTGTACTCGCGTGAGAACACCATTGGCATGGATGCTCGTGCGTTCGAAGGCAACTTCCTGTTCTCCCTGGGCCCGAATAACGAGGCAGGCGGCAATCGTACGACGGCGTGTCACATCGACATCCCCTTGCGCAATTGCACGGTCAGCCTGGATGGCCGCGCCGTAGTGCGTGACGGCAAAGTACTGGACGGAGGCGTTGGTGAGTACGAATGAAGGGGCGGTTTACGCTCAACAAGGGTTTGGGTCGACGTTGGAGCCTAAAGCTCCGTATGGCTTGTTGATTATTGATCTGGTGAATGGTTTTGCTGATCCGGCGGTGTTTGGCGGTGGCAATATTCCCGAGGCGATCGAGAACACGCAGAAGTTGCTGGCAACGGCGCGTGAACAGGGCTGGCCGGTGGCTCACACTCGCATCGTGTATGCGGACGATGGTGCTGATAACAATATCTTCAGCATCAAAGTCCCTGGCATGTTGGGTCTGACCGAAGACGCGCACAACAGCCACATCGTGCCGGAGCTGGCTCCTGCACCCGGTGAGTTTATCGTTCGCAAGAATGTGCCTTCGGCTTTCTTTGGTACACCCTTGGCCGCGTGGCTGACTCAACGTGGTGTGCAAACACTGCTGGTCGCCGGTGCCGTCACTAGCGGTTGCGTGCGTTCCAGCGTGGTTGATGCAATGCAACTGGGTTTCCGCCCCTTGGTGGTATCTGATTGCGTGGGTGACCGTGCGATTGGGCCACACGAGGCTAACCTGTTCGACATGCGTCAGAAGTACGCCACTGTGGCAACGCGTGAAGAGGCGATGAAGTTGATTGGAGTTTAAGACTCGGGGTTTTTAAACTTTTGAGTCTTTGAGAAGAACGATGTGCTTCGTCATTTTTTAGCAGTTTGATTGACGGAGCCTGTGTCGTCTTTTAACTGGTCTGTTTCTACAGATTGGTGATTGAGTATCGGTGGTCTGCCGCTTGGGGGCAGGCTATCGGACCTGTGCCCCTGAGAGTCGAACGACTCTCGGGGGCTTTTTTATAGTTTCTGTTCAGGTCCGTGTGAGGGCGTGGACTGTTAAAACGCCCAGCGCAGATTCACCTGTCCTTGCAGCGACGAATATCCGCCTCCGAACTGTGAGCTGATGCCGGTGCCAATCGACAGACGCTCACTGCGTTGCCAGGTCAGGCCGGTTCGAACGCTCATGGTGTCGCGGGGGAGCACGCTATTGCGGGTATTGAACGCCGTATCCGTGGACGCAATGGCGAAACGGGCTGTTTGAGTCAGGTCGCGATCCAGCCATTCGTGATTCCAGCCAAGGTCCAGGTTCACGGCCAGCTTGCTGCCATCAGCCAGATCGCGATTCCATTCGGCCGTCATCCCCAGGCTGGAGCGCAAGGCGTCTACGCGCTTGCTGTTCAGGTGAAGACGCGTGGCGTCGTTGCCCGATTCGTCGACCGATGGGCGGGATACCAGGGCGTAATTCATGCTGGCAAAAGGGCCTACCGAAAACGAGGGGCTCAGTTGCCAAAGGTAGCCTGTGCCGGCGTCAATCGACAGATTGCGTCCCGTCCAGTCAGACGAGTGCGTGGCCTGGTAGTCTCCAATGGCAATCTGTCTGCGCATATCGGCTTGTTCCAGGCCCAGGCGCAGTCCGCTGAATGCGAAAAGACCTTCCCGTGTACCGGGGCGGTATTGCAGATGGGCGGCAAGGCCGAACGCGGTGGCTTTGCTCTTGCCGGAGTAAGGGGCATCCGGTTTGACCGACAGATCGGAAACATCAAGCTGGGCTCCTACGGCCAAGTCAGGGGCCGACTCCAGAGCGCGCCCGGCTCCAACGATCAGGCCGTAGCTGTTGGCATCGTAGCCAAGCATGGACCCGCGCGTGTTTTGATCGCCACTTGAACCGAATACCAGAGCGTAGCCCTGCCAGTCGGTGCCGGGCCGCAACATGCTTTGGCTCAGGCCTTGGCGGGCGGTTTGCATGATCGAACGCTCATGCATCAGGGAGGCGGCCATGGCAGCGCTATAGCCAGCGGGTGAAATCTGGTCCAGAGCAGCGGGTATTTGTGAGCCGTCCGTGGCCGAGAAATCGAGTGTCTGGAACAGGGCTTGTGCGGGTGCCGTTCCGGCGGCGGCTAGTTTGAACAAAGCCTTGCCGGCCTCGCGCTGGTTGTCGTTGCGGCCATACTGGCTGTAGGCATTGTCGGCTCGGGTGGCAGACAAGCGGTAGCGTTCGTTGCCCAAGGGTGCCGCGTCAAACTGCAAGGTGGGCGATACGGCGGTGATCTGTGTGGCGTCAAAGCTGCCGTTGTAGCTGGCTGCTTCCACAAACGAGCCTGTGTCGACGGACCAGGAGTTTTGATACCAGTCTGCCAAAGGCGTCAGCTTCAGCGCGCCAGCCAGGTCCGCATTGCCACTGACGGCAAGCGTGTCGTGGCCGCCTTTGCCATCAAACTCGGCTACCAGTTGGCCTGTTGCTGTTTGCTGGAAGTCGCCATTTACCTGGATGCCCCCGATGGAGTTGCCGGGCGTCAGGGTGCCAGCGTTAATCAGGGCCTGACCGCTGGCCAGATCGAAGCTGGCATTCCCGCCCAATGTTGCCGCTTCCTGGATGGTGGCGCTGTGGACCTGCAAGGTGCCATCCAGCTTTGTTGTGCCGCCGTCAAATGACAGAGTCAGATTGTCTTTGCCTGTGATGTTACCGGCGTAGCTCAGGTGGAATGTGGCATCGGGCTGATCAATGCTGCGGCCCATTGTGTCCGCAGCCTGACCAAAGGACAGCGTGGTCAGGCGTAGCTGGTTGTTGTTGTCGCGCTCTGCATAGTGCGAAATGATATCGCCTTCAATCTGGGCGCCTTGCATCAGGTTGATGCGCCCGACGTAGGCATTGTCGGAAATCAGGATGGCCGCTTCCTGGCCTGCAACTCGTCCGCTAATGTCGGCTTGTTGAACCAGGGGGCCGTTCAGTTCGGGGAGCAGGGCCTGATCGACGCCCTTGATGCTGCGGATGTAGGATCCACGTCGCTCGACCACGTTGCCTAGCGAGTTGGTGCCAAAGTCAAAACGCAGGCCTACGCCCTGAGAGCCGGTCGCTTGGATGTCACCGCGATGAACCAGTGTGTGCCCACGTCCGTAGGCAAATTGAATGCCTTGCCCGTTCAGACCATCGGCGTAGATTTTGACACCTGAGTCGATGACAAGGGTGTTGTTCTCGCCATCGATCCGTATGCCTGCACCGCCTGATCCTGCTGCCAACAGGTCAGCGGCTTGTCGGACCTGATTATTGCTGCCATAGATATGCAGGCCCAAGCCTAATGTGGATTGGTTGTATTGGCCTGGAAGGTATTGCGTGCCTTCGGCATTGCGTGCAAAGAAACCTTGTGTATTCACCAGCTCAAGGCCATCGCCGTAGATCGAGCGTCCGAAGAAGTTGGCCCGGTCAATGGTGTAGCCCAGGTCTTGCAGAGCCGCCAGCTCAGCCTCCATGAAACCCGAATAGTTACGGTATCTCTGGTGGCTCATGACGCTGTTTCGAAGCTCGATATGGCTCATGAAGTTGTTATCTATGCTGCCGTCCTCTCCCAGTATTTTTACGGGAACACCACGCAGGCCACCGGCCAGAACTTGCTCGATGTTGGCACCGATCAGAAAACCCTTGTCCTGACGCAAGTCGAAGGCATCAGGATCGTAGGAGGTGTCGCAGCCATTACACAGAATCTTCTGGTCTGCCTGTGCTGGATTGCCGTTGTCGTCCCTTAGCAGTTGCGCCCAACTGGTCAGCTGGCTTGTGAAATACGGCTGTATGTCATAGTTGTCGCCTTTGTTTATCACATGGCTGGTCACGCCTAGCCCATGGGCAACTTCGTGGATAGCCGTCAGGAGTACGCTGTCTTTACCAGTCAGGGGTGTTTGTGTGAATGCTGGGTTGCTTGCGTAGTCGTCTTGGCCCAGGCCAAAAAAACCATGCCCGCCGAGTGGTAGCGTACCTTCGGCTGGCGACAGACCGAATATGCTCTGCTGCATTTGCGTCAATGCGCTTTGGCCGTCGTTTGCTGTGGGTGAGCCACCGTAGGCATTGCCTGGCATATTAATGGTGCCGATATTGATGATGGTTGGGGGATTGGCACCTTGGGTCTGGAGTATTTCAGTCCAGTAGCCTATGCCGTCAACGATCTCGTTTTTGTAGGCTTCATGTCCTTGCCAGCTCCAGTAGGACGTGTTGTGGCGTTCGTCGAATGGGCCATCGCCCATGTCAAAAAACCGCGCGATAAATACGGTGCGTCCCGATGCGTCTGTGACGGCTCTGTCTTCCAGGGCGTGAGCAGACAGTGGGGCAATGGCGAGTGCCAGGGCGGCATACAGTTTTGTTAGTTTCATTGTTGAGCAGGTGTTGAATGCGCGAGATATTGTTTGCACTGAATGGCCCCCGAGGTAGAGGAAACAGTTTGATTCGAGTGGGGCGTTCATTGTTGCTGCGTCGGGGCAGGGCTGATGGGGGGGGTACCTTGGCCTGCGTCAAAAAAATATAGCAGATGGTGTCAAATTGATATTGTTGGTTTTAAACCCTTGGTCCTGGTTTTTAAACGCGGTGTATTTGTTTTTTTGGGCTTTGAGTTTTGGGTTCAAGGGTTGCCGAGGACGTCGCTGTTTTTTGAGGGGGCTTTCTTCTGGGCGTGCCGTTTGGGCTTTGCGTGAGGGCGGCGGATAGTTTTCTTGTGGGGCCCGGGTACGGCTTGTCTTGGCGGGGCCCTTGCCCACGCTGCGCGTGGGTGCCCTTGTCAGAGTGCTGGGGCGGGCGGGTCGTGAACTCGGAGCGCGGTTTGTCCCCCGGACAAACCGCAAGCGTGCTCCTCAAACAGCACGACCCTTGCATCCCGCCCCAGCACTCTGCCGGCGGCAAGAGCCCTGACTCGCCCGCCAAGCCGTACCCGGGCCCCACAAGAAAACAAGCAACACGGTTTAAAGCCCAAACGGCACTTACAGAGGTGGAATGAAAGGCGGGGGCTCAGATTGGATGGGGTTTGCTGTGGCTGAGGCTGAATGTTCTCGGGGTTTGGGGTATCAGTTTAGATGTGGTTTTTTTAATTGCTCTTTTGTGTTTAGGGGGAAAGTAAAACGAAGAGTGGCAGTGGAGTGTGTGTTTAGAGATCCCGTGAATGAGTAGAGATCTTGGTGTGCAATCAGGACAGGTCACGCAGTCAATCAGCGAGTTAGTTCTGCTCTCGGCTTTTGAGTTGTTGATGTGACGAAGCCCATTTAGTGAATGCAAAAGGGCAAGACGATAAGGTTTTAGGGGGTGCAGAGGAGCGGAACGATAAGCGCTTAGGAAACGCAGAAGAGCAAGGCAAGAGGCCCTGTTGGTTCAAGGAGTCTGTCGGTCGTAAGAGACTGGTAGATAAAAAGCCATTGTGAGCCGTTCAGTCAGCCTGCTGGGGTGTTGGGGCGGATCAGAGTACTTGCCGCGGTCAGGAGATAGCGTAGGGGTGCAAGCATCCTGCTGTTTGAGCCGGACGCTTGTACTTGGTCTGGGGGACCAAGTACCCGGCGAGTTCAGGATGCGCCCGTAGCTATCTCCTGACAAGGGCACCGGTGCGCAGCACCGGCAAGTGCTCAGCCCCAACACCCCAGCAGGCTGACTGAATGGCGTCTTCACAGAGCCTTCTTTCACCTCCAGGATCAATCTTCCATTGACCCACCCCCCTTCAGATCCATCAATCTTCCCCCTCAACCTGCACTAACAGCTCCAAACTCTCATCCCACTTCTCAAAAAATAAGCAAAAAAAAGCACCCTTCAACAAAGAAAGGTGCTTAAAGGAATCAGAAGACCCTCTGACTCAAGTGGCTCGGAAACAGCTATAAAAAACCAACAAACCAGACGTAAGAAAGAACGCTTACACCGGAAACACCAGATCATTCGCCAGGATGGACGTATCAAAAATCACCTGACGCTCCTTGAGCATCAAACGACCATCCACACGCGTGAACGTATCAAAATAATTACCCACCAGATGCACCGTGGAAGGCCCTTCCACCAAAGTCTGCATCAGCATGAAATTACCCTCGGCCTCAATGTCGCCACTGTCTGCCTCGCTGATCACACGAACATCCGTGACCAGATGCAGCATGTAGCGTGGGGCATACATCTGTGTGCGGGCAATTGCCACCGCACGATCGTGCATCATGTCGCGCCCTTCGGCATAAACCAGACCCACTGGCAAATTCAGATCCGCGTTCTCGCGTGAAGTGACCCGGTAAACCGCGTCCTCCACAAAAAACATGGGCCAGTCCTCAACATTGCCACGATCCAAAGTGGCACAGTACTCGGCATTGAAAAGCTCAATTTCCGCCTTCAACGCCAAAGCACGCTCAACAGAAACCTGGGCGGGTTTGAAAGAAAAATCCATTTTCATAAGTCAGCTCGTCTTACAGATCCATCACTTGGCGGTAGTACTGGTACATGGAGCGAATAGCCGCTTCCGAGATCAGCGTATTGGACGTACCCAGCTTGCTCTCATCGAGCTTGATGATGTTCACCTCGCTGCTGGAACGACGTACCCCTTCCTGCACAAACTTCATGGCCTCGTTGTCTTCCAGACCCAGGAAACCGGCAGGACCCATCAGGTTGCCCTGACGCAGACGGTGACGAGTCATCTCCTCGGTATCGTCCTCATAGCCAAACATGGTCCATTGCATGATCAGGCTGTTGGGGCCATTGGGCACAATCTGACGCACACCCAGCGTATTCATCTCGCGCTGAACAATCAGGTTGGGCCAGATCGTTTGCATGGTGACCGACCAAGGCGAATCAAACTCCTTGATGTAGTCCAGGAAACGCTCATCGCGCAAACGCATATCGTCCACAAACGAACGCATTTCCTTCTTGTTGTCCTCGCTGACCTCGGCGTACTTGTCCTCGGACTTGGCCGATGCCATATAGCCGTGACGACCATGCACAGGGTCCACATACATCTGCGACTTGTTGCCCGCCACCAGCAGACCGAACACCACCAGGAAAGAGTGCAGCAAGGTAGCGTGGTACGGGTCTTTCAGGTTCTCGTGGTACATCTTCCAGTTGCAAGGCAGCTCGTTACGGTAGTAACCCAGAATCTTCAGCTTCTTGCCGGGGAATACGGCCTCGAAATCCTTCAGGATTTCAGGTGTCAGGTATTCCGTAATCGGTTCGACCTTGTCGCTGTAGGACGCAAAAATCACGCCATTGTGCGTTGTCACATGTAGCTTTTTCAGACCATGCTCGGAGTTCTTGAAGCTGCGCGGCATGCCGCCTTCTTTATTCGCACCGCGCTTGAAAGGAATCCCTTGCAGATCCCCCTTCAGGCTGTAAGACCACTGGTGATAGGGGCAAACAAACTCATTGGTATTGCCCTGGTTGTGGCGGCAGAACTCGGCGCCACGGTGTGCGCAGCGGTTTTCAAACACGTTGATGCTGCCATCTTCCGCGCGAGCCACTACCACCGGTGTGGAACCCACATACGAGCGCTTGTAGTCGCCCGAATCGGGGATTTCTGCTTCCAGGGCCACAAAGTTCCAGGTGTCACCGTGGAAAATGCGTTCCATCTCGCGGTTGTAGATGTCGTTGCTGGTGTAGACCCAATCCGGAATGGTGTTGAGCACGTCCTCGGGCCAGGTGCATTCCTCGACAGGGCGGTCTTTGGACCCGACCGTCTGGCCTATCACCGTTTGCGTCTGATACATGGGGTTCTCCTCTGATAACTCTTTAATGATTCGTGATGACGAGGCGGCGCAGGCCGCTTCTCTTTCTTAGACTTGGGCCGTACGAGCCGCTTCTTTCACGTACTGGCGCAACTTGCTTGCCGGGTCCAGCACGATGGCCGGATCTACAGGCAAGTCCTGTTCCATGATGCTGCGCAAGGCGCGTAGATCCGCACCGGCATTGACGCCAATCGCGTGTCGCAGATGCTGGCCCTCGAAAGCCAGCAACATGAAGCTGATGGCATCGCCCTGGCTGTCCATGACGCCGCGTACCTGATAGTCCAGATCCGGGCTGCCTTGGCCCAACATCTGAATGTTGCAACCGAGCACATCCGTCCAGAACCAACTGACAGGTGCCGCAGGGGCATCCTGCCCGGCAATGGCGTGGGCTACCTGACGAGCTTGTTCATTGGCGTTCTGCCAGGATTCGGTGCGCGTGCGCACGGAGGTGTCGGGGCAAATCTGCGTGGCGCAATCGCCCGCCGCATAAACGCCCGCCACACTGGTGCGACCCTGGCGATCCACAATAATCCCGGCTGTCATATCGTCGACGGCAATGCCACTGGCCCGGGCCAAGGCAGAATTCGCCGTCAGACCGGCGGCCACAATAGCCAGATCGCCATTCAAGGTCTGGCCATCATTCAGCTCCAGCTGAACGGGATGTTCGTTTTCAGCCACAAAGTGGGCCTGACGTACTCCCTGACCCAAGCGCACGGTGATGCCTTGCGACTCGAAGCGCTCCAGCAACCATTGCGACAGCAGCGCAGGGGCGTTGCGGGCCAGCAGACGTTCATTCGCTTCAATGACAGTGACCTGTGCGCCGGTTTCGCTGGCGGTAGAAGCCAGTTCCAGACCCATGAAGCCGCCACCAACCACCAGGGCGCGCAAACCGGGATGCAGACGGGCTTGCAGGCTCAGGGCATCGTCCAGTGTGCGCAGATACAGGGCGTTGGCCTGGCTGGCAGGCAGCAGAGCCAGTTCGCGGGCCGCGCCGCCTGTGGCCAGCACCGCGTGCTCAAAGCTCCAGGTCTGGCCATTGCTCAAGCTTGCCTGACGCGTGGCGCAATCCAGGGACTGCACGCTGGTGCCCAGCAAGAGTTCAATATTTTGTTCTTGATAGAACTCGGCTTTTTGCAAAAACACGCTGTCAGTGGTCGCGCTGGACTTGAGCACGTCTTTGGACAGTGGCGGGCGCTCGTAGGGGAGGGGTGTTTCATCCCCCACTAAAGTGATGCTGCCGCTAAAGCCCAGGCCGCGCAGTTCGCGCGCCAGCACCGAAGCCGCTTGGCCAGCGCCGATGATCAGTACGGAAGTGTGGTGTGCCATGATGTTGCAGGTCTCGTCAGCAGAAAAAAGCTCAGGCCTGACTCAAGTCGGCCAGAATATCGTTGCCTTCAATGCGCAGCGGATAGACCTTGATGTCCACCGTGGCAGGGGCGTTCATGGCCTTGCCAGTGCGCAAACAGAACTTGGCCTGATGCAGGGGACATTCCACACAACCGTCTTCCAGATAGCCGTCGGACAGCAGGGCATATTGGTGGGTACAGACGTTGTCGGTCAGGTGGAACTCGTCATCCAGTTTGTGCAGGGCCAGTTTCTTGCCTTCCCACTCGATTGCCAGGGACTCTTCGTTGTCGATGGCATCGGTTTCGGAAATTTTTATCCAGTTCAAAGTTGTCTCCGGGTTGTGCTTTCAATTAGTCAGTATACTGTATAAATTATAAAATCAAATATCGTTTTTATAAGGGATTGCGCTAGTTTAGACTTAAGCTATTGATGCGGCTTTCCTTTATCTCATCAAGGACATGCGTCAGTAGTTTCCCTGCTTGACCAAAAATTAATTAATCAGCACACTTACTATTATCGAAGCGGTGAATGTGAATTTCACAGGGCAGTGACACCGCTTGGAACGTCCGTCTGGCCCCTCGGGGGGGACGGTTTGGCAAGGTTCAGACAGCTACTGTCCGGGCCCGAGACCAGACTGGCGGGCAGCTACCCAGGCCCCTATCGAGCAAGGGGTGTAAATACATTAAAAAATACAAAGAGGTGAGTGATGGAGCGTCGTAGTTTTCTGCTGAAATCGGCAACGGTCGCTGGTGCAGGTTTGGCAGCAGTAGCCGCCCCTGCAATTGCACAAAACAGCCCCACCGTACGCTGGCGTATGTCCACCGGCTGGCCCAAAAGCCTGGACACCATTTACGGTTCGGCCGAAGCGCTGTGCAAACGTGTCAGCGAGCTGACCGAAGGCAAGTTTGAAATCCGCGCTTTCCCCGGTGGCGAACTGGTGCCTTACGCTCAGAATATGGATGCCATCAGCAACGGCACGGTCGAGTGCAACCACGTGCTCAGTACCGCGTTTGTGGGCAAGAACACCGCCGTAACCTTTGATACTGGCTTGTCCTTTGGTATGAACGCCCGCCAGCACAATTCCTGGGTTCACTTCGGTGGCGGCCTGAAATTGCTGCGCGAAATGTACAGCCAGTACAACATCGTGAACTTTGTGGCTGGTAACGTGGGCGTGCAAATGGGTGGTTGGTTCCGCAAGGAAATCAAGGACCTGGATAGCCTGCAAGGCCTGAAAATGCGTATCGGCGGTATCGGCGGTATGGTGTTGTCCAAACTGGGCGCGGTGCCTCAGCAGATTCCACCTAGCGACATTTACTCCTCGCTGGAAAAAGGCACGATTGATGCGGCCGAGTGGATTGGCCCCTACGACGACGAAAAACTGGGCTTGAACAAAGTCGCTCCCTTCTACTACTCCCCCGGCTGGTTCGAGGGTAGTGCGTCCCTGACCACCATGGTCAATAAAGATGCCTGGGAAGCCTTGCCTGCCAACTTCAAGGCAGCATTCGAGACGGCCTGTAACGAGCAGACCATGCTCAGCCTGGCCAAGTACGATGCCTTGAACCCCGGCGCCCTGCGCAAGCTGGTGGCTGAAGGTGCCAAGCTGCGCTACTTCCCCAAGGACGTCATGAAGGCCGCCTACGACAAGTCCCAGGAACTGTGGAAGGAACTGTCGGACAGCAACGCCGATTTTGCCAAGATCTATCCAAGCTGGAAGGCCTTCCAGGAACAGGAAGCCAGTTGGTTCCGGGTGGCCGAAAGCGCCCTGGACAACTTCACCTTCAGCGAGTTGGGCAAGCGCAGTTAAGCAGCACATTCTTAAGGTAGTGAAATGAGTCAGCACAGTCACCCGTCAAGCCTGGGTGGCCAAGGAGTGGGTGCGCGTATTCTCCGCAAGGAGGATGCGCGCCATCTCAATGGCCAGGGCAACTTCATCGGAAACATGACCATGCCAGGGCTGCAGGAAGTCGCCTTCCTGCGCAGCCCTATGGCGCATGCCCGTATTCGTCAGATCAATATTGAAGACAGCGCACGCGCGCAGGTTATTACCCGCGCCGATATGCCGGACTGTCTGGATATTTACGCCGCGTCCACCTTGCCCAGTTATCAGGCCTCCAGCATGCCGCCGCTGGCCTCGGGTAGTGTGCGTTATGTGGGCGAGCCGGTGGCTCTGGCCTTTGGCGAAAGCCGCGCCGTGGCCGAGGACGTTCTGGAAGAGATTGAAGCCTTGTATGACGAACTGCCGGTCTATGGCAGTGTGCAGGCCTCGCTGGCCGCACAGAGTGATCTGTTGCATGAAGGCTGGCAGAACAATGAGTTTGTGACACTGCGCTCGGACGTGGCTTTTGAAGAGCACGCCGCCCGTGCCGACCGCGTGATCGAGCATTCCGTCAGCCTGTCGCGTCAATGCATGTTGCCGATGGAAGGCAAGGCTGTTCTGGCCTACTGGGATTTCCAGGCCGATCAGTTGGTGGTGTATTGCGGAAGCCAGATCCCGCACATGCACCGTACCGGCATTGCCCAGTTTCTGGGCATGGATCAGGCGCAGGTGCGTGTGATTTCCCCCGATGTGGGTGGCGCCTTTGGTTATAAATGCGTGCTGCATCAAGAAGAGCTGTGCGTGGCCTGGTTGGCCAAGACTTTCCGCAAGCCATTCCGCTTCATGGAAGACCGTCGCGAGCACTTGATTGCGGGCGCGAATACCCGTGAACACCAATACCGCCTGAAAGCACACATCAGCAATGAAGGCCGCCTGCTGGCGCTGGACGCTGAAATTGATATTGATGGCGGCGCGTACTCTGTTTGGCCCTTTACCGTGGGGCTGGAAGTAGGCCAGGCCTTGGGTAACTTGCCCGGTCCTTACGATTTCTGTGGTTATCGTTGCCGCACGCGTGGTGTGGGCACCAACAAACCTGGTTTCATGCCATACCGTGGCGTGGCCCGTACGGGTGTCTGTCTGGCTATTGAACAGATGATGGACCAGATCGCTTTGGCGGTCGGCAAATCCTCCTGGGAAATTCGCCTGATGAACCTGGTGAAAGGCGAGCAAATGCCTTACGTCAACGTGGCCAACAAGCATTACGACTCGGGCGATTATCCAGAAAGCCTGCGCCGCGCCTTGGCAGCTGTGGATGTGGATGCTGTCCTGGCCCGTCAGGCCAAGGGTGAGGCTGATGGCCGCTTGATTGGTCTGGGTGTGGCTTCTTATACCGAGCAGTCTGCACACGGCACGTCCGTGTTTGCCAGCTGGGGTACGGCGGTGATTCCCGGTTTCGACCAGGCTTTTGTACGCATGACTCCGGACGGCGGTTTGGAAGTGCGCGTGGGTGTGCACTCGCACGGTCAGGGTATGGAAACGTCTTTTGCCCAGATCGCCAGCGAGATTCTGGGTATTCCCGTGGCCAAGATCAAAGTGGTGCACGGTGATACCGGCCGTACTCCATTCTCTACTGGCACGTACGCCTCGCGCTCCTTGGTGATGTCCGGTGGTGCAGTGTCCAAAGCCTGTAAAGAGCTGCTGCCGCGCGTGCGCAAGATTGCCGCGCATATGCTGAAAACCGATGTGGACAACATGCAGCATCAAGGCGATATGTTCAGTGCCGGTGACCGTCAGGTCAGCATCGCCCAAGTGGCCGATGCCTGGTACATCAACCCGCAGCATTTGCCTGAGGACGTGGACCCGCAAGGTCTGGAACTGTCCGTAGGCTACAAGCCCAAAGTCGATACTGGCAGCTTCACCTACGCCAGCAATGCCGTGGTGGTGGCGGTTGATCCGCGCACCGGCGGTGTGGAAGTGCTCAAGTACGTGGTGGTGGAAGACTGCGGCGTCATGATCAACCCCATGATTGTGGAAGGCCAGACTATTGGTGGCGTTGCCCAGGGGATTGGCACCGCTTTGTACGAAGAAATGCCGTACGACGAGTTTGGTCAGCCGCTGGCCTCCACCTTGGCAGACTACGTCATGCCCGGTGCCTGCGAAGTGCCTAATATTCATATCGAACACATGGAAAGCCCCTCGCCCAATACCGAGTTCGGTGCCAAGGGTATGGGTGAGGGTGGGGCGATTGCACCTCCCGCCGCCATCATGTCGGCCATCAATAATGCCTTGCGCTCCACGGGGGCACAGGTCTCGCACACGCCCGTGACACCGCATCGACTGCTAAGCGCGATTCGCGCCGCAGCACAGCCCGCCAATCAGCAAGATAAACAGCCCGTGTCGGAGGTTCAGGCATGAAGGCCGCCAAGTTTGAATACGAACAGGCCCAGAGCCTGAAACAGATCCAGGATGCCTATGGCAGCGACCCTTCAGCGCTGCGCTTGATGGGCGGTAGCCAGTCCCTGGGCCCCATGTTGAATCTGCGTCTGGTACGTCCAGGCCGTGTGCTGGACGTGTCGGCAGTGCCCGAACTGCGTCAGGCATCAGCCCTTAAAGGGCAGGTGCGTATCGGTGCAGCCGTGACTCACGCCCAGATTGAAGACGGCATTCACGAACTGCTGCGCGGTCACATGATGCAGAAAGTGGCAGGCCGCATCGCTTACCGGGGTGTGCGCAATCGCGGCACTCTGGGTGGCAGCCTGGCCCATGCGGACCCGGCCGCGGATTGGGTGCTGACCTGTGCCGCTTTGGGCGCACGCATCAATGTGCGTGGAACCCAGGGTAGCCGCAGCGTTCCCATGAGCGAATTCATGTTGGCCGCCTACACCACGGTGCTGGAAGCCGGTGAGTTTATCGAGTCCGTAGACGTGCCAGAAGTGTCCGGCTCAGCCCGTTGGGGTTACTACAAGTTCACCCGTAAAGTGGGCGAGTTTGCCGATGCCAGTTGTGCCTGCTATTTCGATCCGGCCACCCGCACGGCGCGCGTAGTGATTGGTGCCATGGAAGGCGCCCCGCGCTCCTTGCCCGAGCTGGCTGTGAAAGTGGCCGCACAAGGGGCTGCCGTCCTGGAAGGGGACACGATTGAAGCGGCCCTGCAGCCGTATCTGGCACAACGGGACGAAGCCCATCAGGTGCTGTTCCGTACGGTAGTAGAGCGCAGCCTGAAGCAAGCGCTGGGCGTGAAAGGTTAAGACATGGCAGAAATCTCGATTCAAGTTAACGGTCGCCAGCAAAAGCACGAGGCCGAGTCGCGCACCCACCTGGGTGATTTCATCCGCGAGAAAAGCCGTTTGACCGGCACCAACCTGAGCTGTGAGCACGGTGTGTGTGGCGCATGCACGGTGCTGGTGGACGGTCGTCCGGTGCGCTCCTGCATTACCTTTGCCGGTGCTTGCGATGGTCACGAAGTCACCACCGTAGAGGGTTACGACGACGACCCGATCATGAGCCGTCTGCGTACTGCTTTTTCGGAAAAACATGCTTTGCAATGCGGCTTCTGTACGCCCGGCATGTTGGCCACCAGCCGCGATATTGTGCTGCGTTTGCCCGACGCGGACGAGGCCCGTGTGCGCATTGAACTGTCCGGCAATATTTGCCGCTGCACCGGCTATCAAGGTATTACGGCTGCCATTCTGTCCGTGCTGCAAGCCCTGCGCGATCAGCCCGACGCCCAGGTGGAAGCCTTGCGCGCCGCTGTGGTGCAGAACGTGCAGCAAGACTGGAACCAGAACGGCTTTACGACTTTTGAAGCTGTACAGGAAGAAGTGCAGGCTCCCGCTCCGGTGGCGGCTGCTGCGCCCGCCGCGTCCGGTAGTGCTGACAAGGGCAAGGGTCAGGCCATTCAAGGTGGTTTTGATGCCCGTTTCCCGGCCGATCAGGTTTGGGCTTTCATGAAGGATCTGCCCAAAGTGGCGGGCTGTCTGCCCGGCGCGATTATCGAGTCCCAGGAGGGGGCCACGGTACAGGGCAAGATTGCCATCAAGTTTGGCCCCATGTCGGCTGCCTTCAAGGGCAATGCCACGCTGGAGGAAGACAACGAACGCCGTGCCGCTGTGCTGCGCGGCGAGGGTGTGGACTCCTTGAGCCAGTCGCGTGCTCGTGGTGATGTCAGCTTTCAGGTCAATCCGGATGGCAAAGAGCGCAGCCGCGTGGAAGTGGAACTGGTGTATTCGCTGCAAGGGCCGCTGGCGCAGTTTTCGCGCTCCGGGCTGGTTCAGGATTTCGTGCGCCGCATGATTGCGGAGTTCGGCAAGAACGTGAACCTGCGCCTGGAAAAACCGCTGGCCGAAGGTGAAGAGCCGGTGGTGGCCGAGTTCAATCCGGTCAAGATGTTCTTCAGCATTTTGTGGGACCGCTTCAAGGGACTTTTCCGGCGCTCATAAGCGCATAGACGACGCAAGACGATAAATATAACGGGGGTAAGGAGATGACGGAGCGTAAAGCTTTGGGGGGACGTGTGCGCCTCGCAATCGGGGCCACCTTCTTGTTGAGCACCTGGGGGGCGGCAGCGGGGCCCTTGAATGTAAAGCTGGACTGGACCCCTTGGGCCGTCCATGCACCGTTTCATCTGGCCGTGGAAAAGGGCTGGTTCAAGCAGGCTGGCCTGGATGTACGGCTGGAAGATGGCAACGGTTCTGTTACGGCCGTGCAGATCGTGGGTGGCAGTGACCGCTTTGATGTGGGTCAGGCGGCGCTGGCCTCCATGGTGATTGCGCGCAGCAAGGGCTTGCCGGTCAAAGGGCTGGCTACCTTTGCCACGACTAGCGATATCGGCGTGCTGGTGCCCAAGGATTCGGGCATTAGCGGGCCGGAGGGTTTGAAGGGACTCAAGATCGCCTATACCGCCGGTTCTCTGGAAGCGCCTTTTGTGGATGCCTTCCTGGCGGCGGGCGAATTGCGCCGCAGCGATGTGGATCTGCTTAGCGTGGATGCCGCAGGCAAGGCCGCTACCTATGCGGTGGGCCGGGCTGATGCGGTGATCTCCACCATTCCTTTTGTGCTGGCTTCGGTGTCGCGTCAGCGCGCCTCCAATGCGATTCCTTTCGCCCAGCATGGTCTGGATATGGTCAGCTTTGGCCTGTTCACCAGCGAAGCCAAACTGGCCAGCCGGGGGCAGGAGCTGACGACCTTTTCCAACGTGGTGGCCAAGTCCTGGAACTACATTTACAACGGCCACGAGCAAGAGGCGGTGGATGCGATTGTGGCGCAACGCCCCAATGCACGTCTGGACAAGGCCATTTTGCTGGACCAGCTGAACATTCTTAAAACCTACTTCGGCCCGGCTGTCGAGCAAGGCAGCATTGGCGTGAACCAGCCTGCGGATTGGGACAAGACCATTGCCACGCTGGAACGGGTTGAGTTGATCCCGGCTGGCCAGAAAGCCACGGACTACTACCAGTCCGGCGTGGTCACCCCGCAATCCCTGAGCAGTCTGGAGCTGAAGTAATGGCGGCGCGGGCTCTTTCTCAAGATGTGCGCAAGCGCTTTGAGGGCGCGCGCGATGTGCTGGCGCTAGATGGCATCAATGTCGATATTCAGCCAGGCCAGTTCATCAGCATTCTGGGCCCCAGCGGCTGCGGGAAAAGTACCTTCCTGCGTTGCGTGGCCGGGTTGGAAAACATCAGCAGTGGCTCCTTGACGGTAGACCAGCAACCCGTCAGCGGCCCGCCCGATCAGGTGGGCATGGTGTTTCAGCGCGATGCCTTGCTGGAGTGGCGCACCATACGCGACAACATCCTTTTGCCTTTGGAGTTTGCCGGCAAGCGCACGGCTGATTATCTGGACAAGGTGGACCAGCTGCTGGCCTTGACCGGCCTGTCCCAGTTTGCCGACAGCTATCCACGCCAGCTGTCCGGCGGCATGCGACAGCGGGCGTCCATCTGCCGCGCCCTGGTGGATGATCCGCGCCTGTTGCTGATGGACGAGCCTTTCGGTGCGCTGGATGCGCTGACACGCGACAACATGAACGCCGAGTTGCAACGCATCTGGATGAAAACGGGCAACACCACCTTGTTTGTGACGCACGGCATTGCCGAAGCCGTTTTCCTGGGCGATACCGTGCTGGTGTTCTCGTCCCGTCCGGGTCGCATTCTGGAGCAGATCAAGATCGACTTTCCCCGCCCGCGCCCGCTGTCCTTGCGCGAGACCCCGGAGTTCGGTCGGCATGTCGCTCATATCCGTCAATTGTTTGGTATTGCCGATGGCGCGGGAGACAGCCATGAATAAAGCCTTGCGTTCCATGCCCAGCTGGTTGGCGGGCGTGGTCTCTACCGTCGTGGTGCTGTTGGCGTGGGAATTAATTTGTTGGCTGGGTCAGGTGCGGGAAGTGATTTTGCCGCGCCCCTCGCTGATTCTGGAGGATTTGTATGGCGAACTGGGTTGGTACATGGGTCAAGCGTTATACACGCTCGGCATCACGCTGGCTGGATTTGTATTGGCCGCCGTAGGCGGCGTACTGATCGCCGTCGCTTTAGTGGGTTCACCGCTCTTCGAGCGTTTTTGCTATCCCCTGATTGTGGGTTTCAACAGCATTCCCAAAGTGGCTCTGGCACCGCTGTTCGTGGTCTGGATGGGTACAGGCTACGAGCCCAAGGTGGCCATTGCTTTTCTGATCGCCGTCTTTGCCGTGATTGTGGATACGGTGCAAGGCTTGCGCTCGGTCTCGCCCGACATTCTGGACCTGGGCCGCGTACTGAAAGGCGGGCCTGTTGCCCTGTTTTTCAAAGTGCGCCTGCCCTCTGCGCTGCCATCGATCATGGCGGGCCTGAAAGTGGCCCTGTCCCTGGCTTTGGTGGGGGCCATCGTGGGTGAGTTTGTGTCCTCCCAGCGCGGTCTGGGCTTTGTGATCATGAGCGCCCAAGGGGTGTTCGACACGGTGCGGGTGTTCTCCGCCCTGTTCATTCTGGCCGTAATGGGGCTGGTGTTGTATTTCCTGCTGGATGCAGTTGAAAAGCGCGCCACCCGTTTTCGGTCTCATTAGATTTCCACTAACTTCAACGCAGAAAATCTGGGGGATTGATGCAATCTTTACTCAAACTATCAAGGGCGATCGACAGCCTGAATCAGCTATGTGGCCGGGTGGTCATGTGGGTGGTTCTGCTGGTTGTCGTAATCAGTTCCTATAACGCCATCGCGCGCAAATTCTTCGATTCCAGCTCCAATGCCTGGCTGGAGGTGCAGTGGTATTTGTTTGGTGCCTTGTTCCTGCTGACGGGCGGCTACACCTTTTTGCGCAATGAGCATGTGCGTGTGGACGTACTGGCCTCGCGCCTGTCCGAGCGCAAGCAAATTGTGATCGAAGCCGCGTGTGTGGTGCTGTTCATGTTGCCGGCCTGTATTGCCATCATGGCCTTGTCCTGGCCGGTGTTCATGGACTCCTACCTGAGCCAGGAAGTGTCTTCTAATTCCGGTGGCCTGATTCGCTGGCCTGCCAAATTGATTATCCCGATTGGTTTTGCCCTGATTTCCCTGCAGGGAATTTCGCACCTGATCAAGTGCATCGGTTTCCTGCGCGGCGCTTGCCCCAACCCCAACAAGAAGTTGCAGGACAAAACGCCCGAAGAATTGCTGGCTGAAGAAATTGCACGGCAAGCCGAGGCCAAGTTAGCGCATCAACACAAAGGCTGAACCAGATCATGATGGATTTATTTGTCGCCAATATGGCGCCAGTGATGTTTGCATCACTGATTGTTTTCTTGCTGCTGGGCTTTCCGGTTGCCTTTGCGCTGGCCGCCAACGGGATGGTGTTCGGTCTGATTGGTGTGGAAATGGGCCTGTTCAACTGGTCTCTGTTCCAGGCGCTGCCGCTGCGTGTGTTTGGCATCATGGCCAACGATACCTTGCTGGCGATTCCCTTCTTTACCTTTATGGGGCTGATTCTGGAGCGGTCGGGCATGGCAGAAGACCTGCTCGATACGATTGGTCAGCTGTTTGGCTCCATGCCCGGCGGCCTGGCCATTGCTGTGGTGTTTGTGGGAGCCATGCTGGCAGCCACCACGGGTGTGGTGTCGGCCTCGGTGATTTCCATGGGCTTGATCTCCTTGCCCATCATGCTGCGCTATGGCTACAGCCGCCGATTGGCAACGGGTGTGATCGCTGCTTCGGGCACCTTGTCGCAAATTATTCCGCCATCTCTGGTGTTGATCGTATTGGCTGACCAGTTGGGTCGTTCGGTAGGCGATATGTACCGTGGCGCCATGGTGCCCGGTCTGGTGCTGACCGGCGCTTATCTGCTCTACATCCTGATTCTGGCAGTGCTGCGTCCCAAGGATGTGCCGCCGATCCCCGCCGAACATCGTACTTACTCGGAATCCAATGGTCGCTCGGGTGCACGCTCCTTGTGCGTGTTGCTGTTGATCTCGTTGGTGGCCGGTTATGTATTGGACGAGTTTTGGGTTGATCCTAACGGCCCGGTAGATGAGAAGGTCATTATTTGCATCTTGCTGGTTGGTGGTGTGGCTTTCGTGTTGGCCCTGATCAACAAATGGCTGAAGCTGGGCTTGCTGTCGGTGCTGGCCGAACGCGTGGTGTTCGTGATGATTCCGCCCTTGGGCCTGATTTTCCTGGTGCTGGGGACGATCTTTCTGGGTATTGCGACACCGACCGAAGGCGGGGCCATGGGCGCCGTGGGCGCGATTCTGATGGCGGTCAGCCGTCGCCGCCTGAGCATCGACCTGCTCAAGCAAGCCATGGATACCACGGCCAAGCTTTCCTGCTTTGTGATGTTCATTCTGATCGGTTCCACCATCTTCTCGCTGACCTTCCGTGGCGTGGATGGCGACCTGTGGGTGGAGCACCTGCTGATTGACCTGCCTGGCGGCGAATATGGCTTCCTGATTCTGGTCAGTGTGCTGGTGTTTGTACTGGCCTTTTTCCTGGATTTCTTCGAGCTGGCTTTCATCATCGTGCCTTTGCTGGGGCCGGTGGCTGACAAGATGGGCATCGATTTAATCTGGTTTGGCGTGCTCTTAGCCGTTAATATGCAAACATCCTTTATGCATCCACCATTTGGCTTCTCACTATTTTATTTGCGCTCGGTGGCGCCCAAGGATGATTACATCGACAAAGTGACCAAGAAGAAGATCCCGGGTGTGGCCACAGGCGACATTTACTGGGGCTCCGTACCCTTTATCTGCATCCAGATTGTCATGATTGCCGTGGTGCTGCTGTTCCCAGGCATGGTGACGCACTACAAGGGGACGGGGGCGAAAGTTGATCCCAGTACGGTCACGATCGAAATGCAGGATGAATACGGTGCCGACTTGAATCCGTTTGATGATTCGGGCGATGGCGGCGGGATGCCGGTATTCAAGTAAACACAGGAAAGACAGGAGACAGATATGGAGAGCCTGGATGTCAGGGTATTGCGCCAGCTGCAAGAGTGGCGCGCACAAGGACGTGACGCCATTCTGGTCACGGTTGTGCAGACCTGGGGCTCGTCCCCGCGTCCAGAGGGCTCCATCATGGCTCTGGAAAAAGGTGGGGCGGTGGTCGGGTCGGTCTCGGGCGGTTGTATCGAGGACGATCTGATCCGCGCCTACCACGACCCCGAAGGGGCGGATAAGCGCCTGCATGGCGATGGCCGTCCCCAGTTGTTGACGTATGGCATCAGCGCGGATGAGGCGCATCGCTTTGGCCTGCCTTGTGGTGGCACGATCCGTTTGCTGGTGGAGTTCAACCCCTGCCCGCAAGCCTTGTCAGACGTGTTGGGCCTGCTGGAACAGCGTCGTCTGGTGCAACGACACGTGGATCTGCAAACCGGCCGTGTCTGGAGCAGTGCCACCCGCGTTCCGGCTGCCTTGCATTTAAGCCAGGACTGCCTGTCGGTCACTTTTGGCCCGTCTTATCGGCTCTTGCTGATCGGGGGCGGACAACTGTCCGAGTACGTGGCGACCATTGCCTTGTTCAATGGCTTTGATGTGACAGTCTGCGATCCGCGCAGCGAGCATATTCAGGGCTGGAGCGTGGCGGGTGCACGTGTGGTCAGCGGCATGCCGGACGATGAAGTCATTGCCTGCGTGCCGGATCGACGCACAGCCATTGTGGCTCTGACGCACGATCCCAAACTGGACGATATGGCCTTGCTGGAGGCGCTCAAGAGCAGTGCCTTTTATGTGGGGGCGATTGGCTCGCGACGTAATAATCAGAGCCGTCGTGAACGCCTGGCCGAATACTTTGACCTGACGGCTGAAGAAATCGACAAGCTCAAAGGTCCGATTGGCTTGTATATAGGCAGCAAGACCCCGGCAGAGATTGCTGTCAGTATCATGGCCGAGATCATTGCGATCAAGAACGGTGTGGATGTGCCGCGTGAGCTGTCCGTTGGCTCTGTCAAGGATAGACAAGAACAGCAGTCGGCCTAGAGGGTGGCTGCTGCGACAGTTCTGCATTCAGACAATTCGCACTAAGATAAGAGAACGGGCGGCGACCCGTTCTTTTTTTGTCTCCGGGCCGCCCAGGACCTGACGCTTGCTGTCTTCAGCAGGCCGCCAGCGGGTGACAAGCCCGTGCCGCGTAGGGACGTTTTGATTTCTGCCTTTGTGAGCCTGCCATGCCCTTCGTGTCCCAATACGGTTTTTTGCCCCTGAGTGCTGCTCCAGGAAAACAGGCTCTATACAGCCCGGCACAGTGCGCCAGCATGGATGCGGCAGCGCCGGCTTTCGGGGTATCCATCGAGCAATTGATGCAGGCCGCCGCCAGTGCGGTAGCGCGTGCCGTGCAGCGGCACTGGCCGCAAGGGGCGGTGCTGTTTTTGTGCGGGCCGGGTAATAACGGCGGGGATGCCTTGGTAGCGGCGCAAATTCTGCGCGAACAGGGGCGGGTTGTTTCCGTGTTCAGTCTGGTGGACCCGTCCCTGCGACAAGGAACGGCTGCCTGGGCCCAAACGCAATGGCAGGGTCGTTGGGAAAGCCAATGCCCGGACTTTCGACGTTTTTCCGTGGTGGTGGATGGTTTGCTGGGCGCAGGTCTGGATCGTGACGTAGAAGGCGAGACAGCGGCCCTGATTCAGTCCCTGGCTGCTTCCAAAGTCCCCGTGTGTGCCATTGACGTACCTTCGGGCCTGGATGGAGCCAGCGGGCAGGTGAAGGGTGTGGTTGCCCCTGCCACGGTGACAGTCAGCTTTGTGCGCTATAAACCGGGCCATGTGCTGTATCCGGGGCGAGCGCTGTGCGGCAAGCTGGAGCTGGCCGAAATCGGCATGCCAGCCCCGGCCTTGCAAGAGGCCAACACCTGGTTGAATGAGCCCGCCTTGTGGCAGGCTCATCTGCCGCAGTTGGGGGCCCAGAGCCACAAATACACACGTGGGCATGCCTTGGTGGTCGGGGGCGCGCAGATGACCGGAGCCAGTCGTCTGGCGGCCCGTGCTGCGCAACGCGCGGGTGCCGGGCTGGTCAGCATGGCCGTGCCGCCTTCGGTCTGGCCGGTTTACGCCGGTGCATTGGACAGCATCATGGTGGCCCCTTTGGATGACACTCTGACCACGGACGAGCGTATTCGCGCCTGGCTGGTGGGGCCGGGGGCGGGGTTGGGCGAGGAAACCCGTCGTCTGACCTTGGCCTTGCTGGCGACGGAACGGCCTTGTGTTCTGGACGCCGATGCTATCAGCAGCTTTGCAGAGCAGCCGCAGGAATTGCTGGATGCCTTGCATGAACAATGCGTGCTGACACCCCATGCTGGAGAATTTGCCCGTGTTTTTGAGGCGGCACCGGACCGGCTGGAGGCAGCGCGTTTGGCCGCCAGACAGTGTGGGGCCGTGCTAGTCCTGAAAGGGGCCGATACGGTGATTGCCGCGCCCGATGGGCGGGCCCTGATCAATGCCTGCGCACCGCCTTGGCTGGCCACAGGCGGCAGCGGGGATGTCTTGGCGGGCCTGGTTTGTGGCCTGCTGACCCAGGGCATGCCAGCCTTTGAAGCGGCCGGTGCGGCAGTCTGGCTGCATTCACAAGCTGCGCTGGAGTTTGGCCCCGGCCTGATCCCGGAGGATTTGATAGAAGTACTGCCGCGTGTTTGGCAGCACCTTCTGTCCAGGGCCTGAGGCTTATTTGCGTGGGGCGCGCTGGTAGGCCAGCGCCACAATCCCGCTAAGCACCACCGCTCCACCCAGCAATTGGGTGGAGTTCAAGGTCTGTTTCAGAATCAGCCAGCCCAGAATCAGTGAGGCCACCGGCTCCATATTCATGAAGGGCGCATTGCGTGTCATGTCCAGGCGGGGAGCCAGCACAAACAGGGTTACAAAGCCCGTGGTGTACAGCACGCAGACCAGCGACAGGGCAATCCAGCCTACAGCATCGTGGGGCAGGGAAGAGCCACCAGGCAGCAGCCCCAGGGGGCTGAGCGCAATCAGGCAGACCAGGGTTTGGCTGATGGTACAGAAACTGCGCACCAGACCGGGCAGGGGCGCCAGTTTATTTTCTGTAATCCACAGGCCAATCGCAAAGGTCAGGGCGGTCAGCAGGCTGCACACCACACCCAGCACCCATTGCCCATCCAGTGTGGCCCCTTTGATCAGGCTGGGGGCGTCCAGCGCCAGCAAGAGGCCAACCAGAATCGCCACCATGATGATGGACGTCTTGCGCGTGGGTTTGTGCCCGCCCAGTATCCAGGTCAGCAGGGCCAGCAGAATCGGGTACATATTGGCCACCAGCAAGGCCAGGGCGACAGGGATGCGGGCAATGGAGGAATAAATCAGCATGCACTGCATGGTGATCAGCCCGCCCAGCATCAGCTGCCAGCCCAGATACTGACGGGGTACGTACAGGGCTTGCTTGCGCCAGATCAGCAGCATGCTCAAGGCCAGGGTGGCGGCGGCCGAGCGAAAAATAACCGAGATGATCAGCCCGGTGCCATGGTCCAGCGCTACTTTGGCCGCAATATGGTTGGCGGCGAAGGAGCTGCCCAGCATCAACAGCAAAATAATGGCAAGGTGGCGGGGCAGTAATGCAGAGGACGTGGCGGGGGGCATGCTACTTGTTTCAAGTTTAAAGAATGGGCGGATGCTTTATTGTTGTCCGCCCTGCCACTTGCTGCAAGTATTGATTGCGAAACGTGCCAGGGATTGGCCACAGGGGCGGTGCTACTATGTGGAGCGATACCCATGCCCACAGAGATGCTTTCATGAAAATCGACCCCGCCAAGAAGCCGACGATACCCCGTTCCTCGGGGCAAGCTCCGTCCTTTTTCTGGCGCAGCTTGATGGCGGGTGGCGCCTTGGTGGCCGGCCTGACAGGCTGTGCCTTGCCTTCGCTGGAAGGACGTAGTCAAAGCGAGGCTTTGCCGCTGGATCAGGCCAGGGACACCATGATTGGCCAGGCGGTGGCCCCCATGGCACAGGAGCATCCGGGCCTGACCGGCATTTATCCTTTGTTCGATCCGCACGACGCTTATGCCGCCCGTGCCTTGCTGGCGTTTGCCGCTCAAAAAACGCTGGATGTGCAGTATTACATCTGGCGGGGCGACACCACCGGCACCTTGATGCTGGGCACCTTGTTGCAGGCTGCCGAGCGCGGCGTGCGTGTGCGTTTGTTGATTGATGACAACGGTATCACCGGGCTGGATGATACCTTGGCCGCCCTGAATGCCCATCCCAATGTGGAGGTGCGGCTGTTCAACCCCTTTGTGCTGCGCTGGCCCAAGCCCTTGGGTTTTCTGACGGACTTTTCCCGCCTGAACCGGCGCATGCACAACAAGTCTTTCACCGTGGATAACCAGGTCACCATTATTGGTGGGCGCAATGTGGGCGATGAGTACTTCGGTGCGACTCAGGACGTCCTGTTTGCGGATCTGGACGTGATGGCAATTGGTGCCGTGGTGCAGGACGTCTCCAAGGATTTTGATCGTTACTGGGCCAGCCAATCGGCCTATCCGGTGGACAGCCTGATCAAGACAGGCGGGCCGGAAGCGCTGGTGAAGTTTCAGGCGAAGTTGCAAGAGGCTGAAGGTCAGCCACGCGCCAAGGATTACCAGCAGGTGCTGCGCGAGTCCGATCTGGTCAGTTATTTAGTGCGTGGCGAGCTGGATTTCCAGTGGGCGCGCACCACCATGATCAGCGATGATCCGGCCAAGGCTTTAGGGCCCGTTAACCCGGAGCAGTTGCTGGTTTGGCAGATGGACCATGTGCTGGGTAAACCCACCAGCCAGGTGGATCTGGTGTCCTCGTATTTTGTGCCTACCGCTGCGGGTGTGCGGGCCTTTGAGGAAATGATGAAACGGCCTGGCATGAAGGTCCGTATTCTGACCAACTCCCTGGCTGCAACAGACGTGACGGCTGTACATGCAGGTTATGCGAAACGACGCAAGGCTTTGCTTGAAGCGGGTGTGCAATTGCTGGAGCTGCGCCCCACCTTGGATAACCCGACCCGCCACGGTTCCGGGCCTTTTGGTAGTTCGGGTTCGGCCTTGCATGCCAAGACCTTTGCGGTGGATGGCAAGCGCTTGTTTGTTGGCTCCTTCAATTTCGATCCGCGCTCGGTCAATTTGAATACGGAACTGGGTTTTATTATTGAAAGCTCTGAAATGGCGCAGGCCCTGTCCAAGAGTTTTGAGGAAGTCCTGCCTTACCGCAGCTATCGTGTGGAACTGGACGAGAAGGGCGATCTGGTGTGGATTCAACTGAACGAAGACGGCACCCAGCGCTTTTTCACTTCCGAGCCTAATGCCAGTATCTGGCGACGAGCCGGGGTTGGCGTCTTGTCTATCTTGCCAATCGAGTGGCTGCTTTAAGCCCGATTCAGGCACTTACGTTTGATGTGAAATGCCCCCAAGGATAAAGCGTTATCCTTGGGGGCATTTTCATGTTGGCGTAGCCCGTTGCTGACTAGACTTTGAGTTTTTGTACGGCCTGTCGGCGGGTCTGAATCCAGTCTGCGTAGCGACGTAGTCCATGTTTTTCCATGTGTTGCTCGGCCAGATTCCACTCTTGCAAGGCTTGCGCGTTTTCGCCCAGAGCCATCCAGGCATCACCGCGCACACAGTGCAGCTCGGTGCCCAGGCTGTCGGTGTCGTAGCGCAGTCCTTGAGCGGCCGCCTTGTCCAGCCAGGGCATGGCTTCATTGCTGCGGCCCAGGCGAATCATGGCACGGGCAATGCGGCTCATCAGGCCGTCGGCGGTGATGGGCAGGCCGTACTGGGCGATCTGTACGCAATCGAGCAGGGATTGCAGGCTGGTTTCGCGGCCATGCAGCATTACATGGCAATAGTGCAGGTAAGAGCGGCTAAGCGCAGACCAGGGCTCGGGGTTATGTGATTTTTGCAGCTCTTGCAGGGACAGCTCGGCCACTTGCAGACAGTCTTCCAGCTGTTCCATCAGGTAGTAGGCCTGCATAACGAACAAATGGGTAATGGCGCGCAGGGAAAAGGCGGTGTCCTCACGCAAGGATTGCAAGGCCAGATGGGCGTGCTGCTGTGCAGCGTCCATATTGCCTTTCAAGGCCAGGGCGACGCTCAGGGTTCCAAAAGTAATGGACTGAGGGAAGTGCTCGGCAATGGCCTGACGGCTGTTTTGCTCCTTCAGGTCATCAAAGACAGCCAGACTCAGGTTTAGCGTCTGGATGGCATTGGTAACGTTCCCTTTCCACAGCTCATGCTGACCAATTGCGTACAAGGCCCAGCTGCGGTTTTGATCGTGGCTGGTTTCATTGGCCAGGGCCAGCAGCTGGCGTGCTTTTTGCAGGGCTTGTTCGAAGTTGCCCTGGGCCTGGAAAGCTGTCCAGGCTGTCCACAAGCTGACCATGACCTGATCCGAATCGTGCTCGTCATGCAGCTCATGGCCCAGCTCGTAGGCCATGGCCGTAGAGGCCGAGGCCGGGCCGTACAAGGAGGACTCAATGGCGCCTTGCAGCATGCGGCATTCAAATTGCAGGGTTTGGCGTACTTGCAGGTCCTCAATCAGCTCGCTGCGGTTCAAGGAGCGTTGCAGGTATTGGCTGGCCTGACGCAAATCGTCCTGCGCCAGAGCCTCGCGGGCAGCGCGTTGCCACCAGAAAGCGGCTTCCGGACTTTCGGCTTCGCACAGATGCAGGGCAACATACTCGGGCGCATGACGACGGCGTATGCCGTGCTGGGCGATGGCGTAGTGGGCCTGGCGCAGTTCTTCCTGCATGGCCACACGTTCCAGCGCCTGGGAGACCAGCGGCAGGCAGGAGACATGCTTGTCATGCACATCAATCAAGTCCAGTGTTGCCAAGGTGTCCAAGCCGCTGCTCAAAGCGGTGTTTTCCTGGCGCAGCATCAGAGCCAGTTCGTCGATGGAAATGGGGTGTTCCTGCAAGGCGATGCTGCTCAGGATGTGACGCGTGGCGGGCAGGAGGCTGTGGTACTGGGTGCAGATCAGGTCAGTCAGGCACAAGGCATCGCTGCATTCGCTATTCAGTTCGTGACAGCGCAGCAGCTCATTGGCGTGGCCAGGATTGCCCGCGCTTAGCTTGACCAGACGGCTGCGTTTATCTCGCGCCAGGCGTTGTCCTCGTTGACCACTTAACAGGCTGTTGATGCTGGAGCGGTCCAGCGTACGCAGGCTCAGGTGCTCGGCACGTTCCAGGCCATGGCCGGGCTTGCGGCTGGTCGTCAGCAGCAAGGTCGGGTGACGCGGGGCGGTGTGCGCCAGCAAGCGGATCAGGCGCTGGGTAGGCGGGTCGGCCCATTGCACGGTTTCAATAATCAGCAGGCGACGGCGCGGCGAATTGCCAGTGCCGCTCAGCAAGTTGAACAGCAAGTCCATATGAGCCGTGGAAGGCTCGTTCAGGTCCTGTTCGTCCGGGCCGCTGTTCAACCATTGATGCAGGGACTGGGCCTGTTTGGGGCTGATTTCCAGTGCCTCTTGCAGGGTCTGCACGGAGAAAGGATCGCGCTGCTTGCCGTTTTGCGCGGCGATGTAATCGGCAATTTGCTCGTGCAGCCAGAGGCGAATCGGGTGCCAGGCCACGCGGCGCTTCTCTTCACGACAATTCAGCACAATGCAGTGGTGGGCAGTTTTCTGCACATAGTCCGCCAGCGACTGCACCAGCAGGCTCTTGCCGATATGGGCGCGACCGTGAATGGCAATGTGATGCAAGGCACGATTAGGACCGATATGTGACCAGGCTTGCACCAGATGGTCGAACTCTTGCGAGCGGCCATAGACGCGGCTGGTTAAACGCGTATGGTCCGCATCGGAGGGGCTCAGATTCAGCCACAGGGCTTCATTCTGGCGACCCAGCGGGCCTTGCACATCCTTGGTGTCCAGACGCAGAGCAGCCTGCACGCTGATACGCGGTGCGCCGGGGCTGGCTTCCCAGCTCAAGGGCAGCACCACTTGTGCCAATTGGCCCCAAGGGTCGGGGTAGGCACTGTGATCGTCCATGGCCAGATCGGCATGCAGGGCGATACTCAGCTTGACGTGCTCATCCATGCGCAAGGTTGCGGCAACCCGCGCCAATGCAGCTGCTTGTGCGACAGGCGACTCCAGCAACTCGGGATAACCGAAGTAGGCAATCAACTGATTGGGACCGGCCTCACAGGGCCAGCCGCCATGCTGTTCGATCAAAGTCTGCAAGGTCTGACGGCTTTGTTCCAGCAAATAGCCGCCGCGTTCACAGGCATGACGATGGCCGGGCTCAAAGCGCAGGCAAAAGCCGACTGCGGCCAGGGGACGCAGGCGCAAAGAGACCGTCGTGGGCAGGGATTTGGCGGGGCTGATCGAGCGGGCCGGCAAATCCACCAGATTGCGTGTCTGGGCGCTGGGCTCGCAACCCAGGCGGTCGGCCAGCAAGACCGAACACTGCTCATAGGCGTGCAGGGCGGCTTCGTGCTGACCTTCCTGTTTCAGCAGTCGAATCAGCTCTTGATGCAGTTTTTCCTCTTCCGGCCAGATCAGGAGCCAGCGTTTAAGGTAACTGATTGCTTGCGGCGTAGGCAGCGCGCTCAGGCCAGACTGTATGTAACGGTCACGGCATTGCGACAGAGTTTGACGAATGTTTTGCTGTGTATCCTGCAACCAATCCTGTAGCTGCTCGCCATGGTGCAGTTTGACCTGCCCCAGCAAGGGGCCCTGATACAGATTCAGGCGCTCCAGATCGTTCAGCGATGGCTGGCTGGGGTGTTGCAGCAGGCTGAGCACATCCACCTGGGCGCGACTGGGGTCCAGGGCCAGGGCGTCATTGGTAATGTGCAGGGCCTGATCACAGCCCTCAAAGGCGCGGCGCAGGGCATGCAGCGCGTGGCGCAAACGAGCGCGGCCCACACTGATAGGGTCTTCATGCCAGATCGTTTCAGCCAGACGGCTGCGACTGATAGGCTTGCCCTGGGCCAAGGCCAACATGGACAACAAAATACGCGCTTTATCGTAGTTAATGAGTTGTGCGCGGCATTGCCCTTGAACCAGTAGTCGGTAGGTACCGAGCAGGTAAATTTGGGCCAAGTGCGAGGCGGAGGAAGGCAAGACATCCATGGGCTCGGGCTCGTATCAAGAGTTAAGCAATGATTGGGATAATGTATCCGATCCGTTTAATTTTCGTTTACTAACTTTTGCAAAAATAAACGCTTTGCTTGTTCAAGGTTAAACCTTTTTGGGATATCTCCGGCTTATCTCATCGCAGGCTATGATGTGGACTTGTCACTTTCCTGTGCTTGGTTGCCTCTTCGTATGGTTGATCCCACACGTTCTTCACTGCGCAAACAGTCCAAATTGCCTCTGTCGCTCAAGGTGAAATATACCTTGCGAGCGCGCCTGGAGCGTGGCGAATGGCCGGTGGGCACGCGTATCCCCACGCTGGAAGAGCTGATGCAGGAATACGGCGTTTCACGCGCTACGGTGCGGGCGGCGCTGGATGAGCTGGAACATGAAGGTCTGATCGAGCGCACGCGCGGCAAGGGCACTTTTGTCATTGGTGACGTTGCGCAGGATCATTGGCTGATGTTGCCCACCAATTGGGATGCCTTGATCGAACATCTGACGCGTCTGGATTCGGTCATGGTGGAGCTGGGCAATGGTCTGGGAGCCTTGCCCATTGAAATCACCGGGCAGTCCTTGCCCGATGAATATTGGTGGACCAGCCGTGTGAATTACGCCGATGGCGTGGCTTACAGCCTGAATACGGTCTACGTCCTGAATCCCCTGGCGCAGACCTTGCAGCCTGAATTAGGCCAGGAACCTGTGCTGCTGGTGCTCAATCGTCTGGCTCGCGAGCAGATTCATACCATTCGTCAAACACTGACCGTGCGGGTTGCTGATGCTGATTTGGCGCGCCATCTGAACATGGACATAGGCATGCCTGTGGTGCGCGTGATTCGCCTGATTGTGAACCGTGCAAATCAACTGGTTTATGCGGCGCAGGTCTTTTATCCCGCCAAATACCTCAGCATTCAGACTGAGCTGACACCGGGCTTTTAAGCCTGCCATCCCAGGCGCGATGCGCCTTTACGACGCTCCTAGGTAAAAACACCAAGTTATTCCGCTGGATAGCGGGGTGTACACTTTTCTCATAAAGTCCTAAAAATAGAACTTTATGACTTTATGGAAAAGGCACTGTTCTTGTGCCGGATGTTTTTATCTGTTTGGAGGAGTTTTACGTGAAGATAACCATGCTTGGCACCGGCGCTGCGCTGCCAGATCCCGACCGTGCTCAGTCGTCCATTTTGGTGACGCTGGAGAACGGCAAGAATTACCTGTTTGATTGCGGCGAAGGGTCCACGCGTCAGATGGTGAAGGCCAATATCAATCCGGCCGATGTGCCCTGGGTATTTTTAAGCCATCTGCACTATGACCACGTTTGTGGCCTGCCGTTTTTTGTACTGTCCAGCTGGGTCTTTAACCGTGAAGGCAAGCTGAAGGTTTTTGGTCCCAAGGGTACGCAGGATTTTGTGGATCATTCCTTCGAGAATGGTGCGTTCCGTGTGGACATTCAGGCCCGTGCAGCTTATCCGGCGCGTCAGAAAAATATCGAAGCTGTGCGCCCCGAGGTCTTCGAGGTGGAACCTGGTCTGATGTACGAGGACGAGGACGTCAAAATCTACATTGATGTGGTGGACCACATTCCTACCGAAATTACGGATTGTTTTGGCATTCGCATGGAAGCCGAAGGCAAGGTTGTGGCGTTCAGTGGCGACACGGCTCCTTGCGAGTCCATGATACGTCTGGCGCAGGATGCCGATTTGCTGATACACGAGTGCACGTTCCCGGAGTCTTTCCTGAAGCATCGTGCGGAATCAGGGGTGGGGACGTTTGCTCATACCAGTCCTTTGCAACTGGGTGAGATCGCTCGCAAAGCCAATGTGAAGAGTTTAGTGGCCACCCATTTCGGGCATTACGATTCCACCAGTCCGGTGATTAAACGCGCGGCGGGTAATCATCTGCCGGTTGATTTGATGGGGCCGGAGCGCCTGGATGAAGTGGCTCGGGATATTCGCAAAAGCTATAAAGGCGATTTGCGTTTGGCAACGGATTTGATGCGCATAGACCTGTAAAAGGCGCGCGGGGGAGACAAGATGCAAGCAATTAAAAAGACTGTCGCGGGCCTTCTGGTCGCGCTTGGCCTGGGGGCGGTGGGACCGGCCTGGGCGGATTATCCTGATCATCCTGTGCGAGTGGTGATTCCTTACCCTCCGGGAGCGGCGGGTGACATCATTTTCCGTATCTTGCAGCCCGAGCTGTCTCGGGAGCTGGGGCAGACGGTGATTACGGATTACAAGACTGGCGCGGGCGGCAATATCGGCACGCAAATGGTGGCGCGCTCCAAGCCGGACGGCTACACCTTGCTGTTTTCAGCGACCAATAATTTTGTGATCAATCAGTTCCTGTACAAGAACATGGGCTATGAGCCTTTCAAGGATTTGTATGTGATCAACAAGGTGGCTGATGCGGCGGCTCTGGTTTATGTGAATGGGCAGTTGCCGGTGAAGAATATGGCTGAATTTCGGGATTATGTTCAGCAGCGCAAGGGGCAGGTGAATTACGGGACGCCGGGGGCGGGCACCACGCCGGAGCTGTCGGCCTGGAAGTTGTCCGAGGCCCTGGAAGGCGACATGCTGGGCATTCATTATCGAGGCTCGGCGCCGGGGATTCAGGCTTTGTTGAGCAATGAAGTGCAGATGTTTGTCAGCAGCTATGGTTTGGGGGCGGCCTTTTTGCCAGAGGGTCGTTTGAAGGCTTTGGCTGTGGCCTTGCCAGAGCGTTTCCCGGCTTTACCCGATGTCCCTACGATGGAGGAGCTGGGCTACAAGGATGTGGTGATCAGTAACTGGTGGGCGTTGGCGGTTCCTGCCGGGACGGACACGGAGATCGTGGCCAAGATTGAAGGGGCTTTGGAGAAAGTCTTGGCGGATCCGGAGATTCGCAAGAAGTTACTGGATCAGGGGTATTTGCTGTCCAAGGTGTCGGCCGAGGAGTTTCGGAAGGGGCTGCCTGCGGAGGCGGATTATTGGCATGACATTGTGACTCGGGCGGGAATCAGTTTGGATTGATTTTTGCGGGCTGTATTGCTTCGCTGTGGGGGCAGTTGAGGGCTTTGCTGCTGATGGGGAGGTTGCTGCAGGAGAGGCTTCCTTCTGGACGTGCTGTTTGGGCTTTGCGTAAGGGAGCAGATAGTTTTCTTGTGGGGCCCGGGTACGGCTTGTCTTGGCGGGGCCCTTGCCCACGCTGCGCGTGGGTACCCTTGTCAGAGTGCTGGGGCGGGCGGGTCGTGAACTCGGAGCGCGGTTTGTCCCCCGGACAAACCGCAAGCGTGCTCCTCAAACAGCACGACCCTTGCATCCCGCCCCAGCACTCTGACCGCGGCAAGAGCCCTGACTCGCCCGACAAGCCGTACCCGGGCCCCACAAGAAAACAAGCCACATCGTGTGCATAGCCCAAACAGCACTGGAGAATAAAAAAGGTTTGGACTTGTTGAACGGTGGCTTCGTTTTTCTTGGACGCTTCAGACAGGTTTTGAGCTTGGGTTGAGTACGTGGGTGATAGGCGAGGTGACCGGAGCTGAAGAAAAAGTGGGTAGGGATTAAGTAGCGTTTTTATGATGCTGGAGGAGGCTTTAAGGTTTTTGGGCGCTACTCTTTTGGCTTTGGCTTTGGCTTTGGCTTTGGCTTTGGCTTTTGCTTTGATTGTTGTTGTTGTTGTTGTTGTTGTTGTTGTTGTTGTTGTTGTTGGTGGTGGTGGTGGTGGTGGTGGTGGTGGTGGTGGTGGTGGTGGCGTGGCCACTTCTGGCACCACACCACACCACAGCTTTCGCACTATAAACAGCGCATAAAAATAGTAAACCTCGCGTCGTATTGCGCCATTCAGTTCCATCTTAAAAAGAAGGTAGCAGAGTAGTGTGAGTCTGCCGGTTGGTGCCGGTGTAGCCGTGGTTGGGCGGATCAGAGTACTTGCCGCGGTCAGGAGATAGCGTAGGGGTGCAAGCGCCCTGTTGTTTGACCGGGGCGCTTGTGGTTCGTCCGGGGGACGAACCACCCCGGGAGTTCAGGGTGCGCCCGTAGCTATCTCCTGACAAGGGGACCGGTGCGCAGCACCGGCAAGTGCTCAGCCCGACCACGGCTACACCGGCACTAACCGGCTCCCTGCTCCTGCTCCCTTCTTTTTACGAGCTTGCTTCGCCATCAAGCATTAAGCCCCCCCCCAAATCAACTCCACGAAGAAAGCCTGCCCTCAGCAATACCTACGCAGCCCCAAAAAAAACGGCCCCTGAAACCAGGGGCCGTAATTCCAACAATTACTGATCAGAGCGAATATTGTTGTCCCGCACAATCTGCTCCCAGCGCGCACTACGCTGCTGTACCCATTGTGCTGGCGAAACCTTGGACGAATCGTAGGCTTGAATATCCAGCATCCGCAAAGTCTCGGCGGTAGAAGGACGTTTCACGATATCGCTGAGCAATTCGTTCCAAGCCTTGATCTTCTCTGGAGGCGAACCCTTGGTAGTGAAAACCAGGTACGAGAAGCTCTCGTCAAAGTTCTCCAGACCGGGCAATTTCGCTTCGGCCAACGTAGGGACCTCAGGCAGTAAAGGATTGCGCTTGCCGCCGGAAGTTGCCAAAGGCGTCAGCAAGCCTTCCTTGATCGGACCCAAAACACCGGCAATCGTCAGAAAGCCGCTGTCCAGACGCTCGCCATACATATCATTGACCACAGCGCTATTGCTGCGATACGGAATGTGATCCAGCTTGATACCACTATCTTGCGTCAAGGCCGACATCATCAAATGCCCAGGCGAACCCATACCAGCCGAACCGTAATTCATGGGCTTGGCACGCGCACGGTCCAGAAACTCGGCAGGTGTGGTGATGCCGGTCTTGCTGGGAACCACCAGAACCTGGTCAAAAGTACCCAGCAAAGACACCAGCTCCAGGGACTCCCCGATCTTGAACTTGCTGTTGACGTAAATATGCGGATTGGCCGTGGCAACCGTATCCAGTGTCAGCAGCAAGGTATTGCCATCCGGCTTGGCCCGGCCCACCGCTTCAGCAGCAATCGTACCGGCTGCACCCGCCCGGTTCTCCACCACAATCGTCTGACCCGTGGTTTCAGTGGCTTCGCGGGCCAACATGCGACCCAGGACATCCAGCGGGCCACCTGCCACGGAGCTGACCACAATAGTGGCCACCTCGGCACTCTGGACTGGCGTAGCCAAAGGTAGGATCAGCGCACAAATGCTTACTTTGCGCAGCAAGGAAAGGGTGGGCATAGATGTCTCCAGATAGGGGTAATTAACAGTATTCAGCTCACGCAATCGCCAAAGGCAGAGGACTGGTTTCGCTGTGAGCCATCATGGTATCGATCAATTGACACAAAAGCGTTGTTTTTAACGCTTGTGCATCAGGTTCATTCCACAAATTATGCTGTTCCAGCGGATCGGCTTGCAGATCGTACAGCTCTCCAATTTGACCGCCTTCATACAGGCTCAGACGATGCTGCTTTGTGACCAGCGAGCGCAGCTTGGTGCGAATAGGCGTATTGAACAGCTTGCGCTGGTTTTCTTCCTCGATCAGTACACCCTTGCGCCACTCCACAGGCTCCTTGTGCATCACTTTCAGCAAGGAGCGACCCTGAATGCCGTTGTAAGGCAACTGGCCCGCACGTTCCAGCACCGTAGGCGCGACGTCAATGGTAGAGCAGACTTCCCCGCTTGTGCCTTGAGTTTTCGCATCCTTGGGGTCAAACCAGATAAAGGGGCTGCGAATAATGCTCTGGTAATGCACAGGGCCCTTCAGCATCAATTGATGGTCGCCCATGAAGTCGCCATGATCACTCATGAACATGACGATGGTGTTTTCCGCCTGACCAGTGCGCTCCAGATGATCCAGAATGCGTCCGATCTCGGCATCAATATGCGTGATGGAACCGTAGTTCAGCGCAATCGCCTCGCGGGCCTCGCGCTCGGAGCAGGCAAACAGCGTGGGAGTGTGCTTGATAGCCTTGCCTTCATCACGCAGCTGATGCAGCAATTGCAGATGCGCGGGCAGGGGATGCGGGCCCAGATGGAAGGAGTCGGGCAGGCTGACTTCTTCAGGCTTGTACATATCCCAGTACTGACCGTGCGGGGTAAAGGGGTGATGCGGGTCCGGGAAGGAACACTGGATAAAGAAAGGCTGTTGTTCCTGGGCATATTTGTCCAGCACAGCGCGGGTCCGTTCACCAATCCAGGCCGTGGTGCTGTACTCTTCTGGCACACGGGTACGCCAGGCTTGGCCAATGCGGCTTAACTCGTAGTCCGGAGTCGGGATAGCGTTTTCCGGGCCGGACAGGGCGGCGATCTCTGGGTGTTCATCCTGCAGCCAGCGACCATAGTCGCCCCAGACCTGATCGCCGTGATCAATGGCCAAGTCCACGTGCTCGTAGCCGTAAAAAGGCAGTTGAACACCGTGATCGGCGCGATCGCGCCACCATTGGCCACATTCCTGGCCGTAATCGTTGGTAGGCAAAGGAGGACGTGCTTCACCCCTGGTCGGAGGATCATCCGGGCGTGGGTAGAGCGGGGGGGTATCCGTTATATTTTGCAGGTGCGCCTTGCCGACCAAAGCCGTGCTCCAGCCTGCTTCTCGCAGTACATCGACAAAGGTGCTGGAGTCCAGGGGCAGGGGAACGCCGTTGTGGCGGGCGCCGTGCAGCGAAGGCATGCGACCCGTCATCAGGGAAGCACGGTTGGGCATACAGATGGGGGTGGCGACGTAAAATCGGTCAGCACTCCAACCACGAGCGGCTAAAGCATCCAGATTGGGCGTTTTTACTTCTTTATTGCCGTAACAAGCCAAATGGTCCGCGCGGAGTTGATCCGCAATAATCAATAAAAAATTGGGTACTGACTGAGACATGAAGTGCCTATTTTGTAGCTTTGGGTATCCCCATTATGGAAGCAGTAGCCATAATGTTAAATTGAATAACTTGCAGGTATATATACCTCTTTCATATAGGTAAGTCATGAGCTGGAGTGAACGCATTCGCTTAAAGCATCTGCAGGTTTTAATTCGTTTGTGCGAACAGAAAAGCATGAGCGATGTGGCCCGGCAGTCCAATATGACTCAGCCTGCCTTGTCAAAATGGCTCAAGGATTTTGAAGACAATATAGGCATGCCCTTGTTCGAGCGCCATGCTCGCGGGATTGAGCCTTTGCCAGCCGCCCTGGCGCTGGTTTCTCAGGCCCAGGGGGTGTTGAATCGCCTTGACCGCATGAATGCGACTCTGGAGCAATACAGGCAGGGCTTTCGCCAGCAATTTACCTTGGGTATTTCGCCTATGGTGGCCGCGGTTTATTTGCCGCAGCTGCTGGTGTATTTGCACGAGCGCGATCCGCAATGCCATATCCGTATTCAGGAAGGCACGCTGGATATTTTGAGCCGCAATCTGGAACAGGGTGAGCTGGATCTGGTTATTGGTCGTGTGGATGAAGCAGGCCGTAATCCGGCGATGGCGTATTTGCCACTGGGCATGGTGCCTTTGGGTGTGGCCGCTTGCCGCAAGCACCCTTTGGCGCAGCAAGATGAGGTGACCTGGGAGCAGACGCTGGAATATCCCTGGATCCTGCCACCGCGTAACAGCCCCATGCGGCGCAGTTTCGAGTTGAGCCTGGATGCCAAGGGCCTGCCGTATCCCACCTGTGCGATCGAGTCCGCCTACGCGCATACCAATGCCCGTGTGGCGGTCAATAGCGATTTTTTAGTACCCATGACACGCAGCATGGTGCCGGTCTACCCGGAGCTGTGTATTTTGGAGCTGGACTGGAGTGACCCGCGTTTGCATGGTCAGCTCGGTCTGTTGTGGCGCCCGCAGGATTCGGGCGAACCGATGTTGGAAGAGGTAATTAGCTGGATGAGTAAGCAACCTCAAGTGGTGTGATTGTAAGTCGGGGTCAGCACGGGCTGACCCTGAAAGAACTGACAGCTTGTTTTTCAAACTCATGTAACTAAAAATTGCCGTTATGTTACTTTGTTTCTTCTTAGCGAATTGATTGATGGGAACAATTCTGGAAGGCTGGAAAAACTTGCAAGCGATCAGTATTAGCTCGGTGCGCGACACACTGAGCGGGAAATATCATTCTCGTGACTTCATTCATGCCCGAATGGAGTATTTGCGCAGCCGTGTCATCTTGGTCGGCTTGTTATT
Organism: Alcaligenes faecalis; assembly: GCF_009497775.1. NCBI lineage: Bacteria > Pseudomonadati > Pseudomonadota > Betaproteobacteria > Burkholderiales > Alcaligenaceae > Alcaligenes > Alcaligenes faecalis. The sequence goes on along the minus strand of NZ_CP031012.1, from coordinate 3,303,678 downwards.
TGCTTTGTTGACGCCCCTTTGGACTTTGATGGACTGGCTGGTTTTGCCCAGCTGGCCCGCGCATTTGATGGCAGTGCGTGTGTTGAGCCTGGGGGGATTGATCTTGTGTGTGTGGCTGGCTTTTAACGGCCACCAGCGCATTACCCGCATTTATGTTTTAAGCGGCCTGGTCTTTATTTTGCCGGCCTCTTTTTACGCCTATATGCTGCTGACGCTCTCGGGGGCGGGCCAGTACGTGGTGCTGGGGTATGGCTTTATTCCCTTCTTGCTGGTGGCAACCTTAAGCATTTTCCCCTTTACCTTGCTGGAATCTGCCTTGGTTGGAGGGGCCTTAATTGCTTTGCAGGTTTTGGCCAGCGTCAGTTCGGGAACCTGGCTAAGCATGAAAGGCTTGCAGGATCTTTGGCTTTTGACAGCCTTGCTGGTGGTCGCTTTAACAGCCAATTATTTTCACCTGGGGCTTTTGCTGCGTTTATATCGGCAAGCCACGCACGATACCTTGACGGGCTTGCTGAACCGGGGCGCGGTCAGCCGTCAACTGGGGCAGGGGCCGGTACATGAAAAGCTGCATGTGCTGATGGTGGATCTGGATCATTTCAAGCAGATCAACGATACCCACGGCCACTCGGTGGGGGACGACGTGCTGACGCGTACCGCCTCTTTGTTCAAGGCACATCTGGGGCCGGATGATCTGGCGGCCCGTTATGGTGGCGAGGAGTTTGTGCTGATTCTGGCGGGCCGTAGTGATGCGCAGGCTTTGAGCTTTGCCGATTTGCTCTTGCGCCAGGTGCAGGCACAAACCTTTTATAACCACGACCGCGAGTCCTTCCAGATTACGGCCAGTATGGGTTTGGCGGTGTGCCAGCCCGGTCAGGTGATTGAGGACGTGCTGATGCAGGCTGACCAGCGCTTGTATCAAGCCAAGCGTGCGGGTCGCAATCAGGTGGTGGCGAAGGACTAAGCCCGTTGGGCGATGCACAAAGAAACGGGGCCTGGAGCAGCAAATGCTCCAGGCCCCGTTTTCTATCTACGACTTAGTAGCGCAGGGTTTGGCTTTCCTGGCTGGCCTTGTCTATGTCCTGAGCGCTGATGGCATCGTTCTTGCACTTGAAGGCGGCAAACATCTCCAGCTGATCCGAGTGATGCGTGTCGGCTTCGCCTTTGGGATTGATGAAGCCACTTTGTCCCGGAGCCATAACCGAACACATGCGCACGCCAGCGGGGTCCAGCACGTACTGGAAGCGGGCGCTGCCGGTGTTCAGATAAGGCATGATGCGGCGTTCATGTGCAGGGTCAGACCATGGCACTCCAATCGCATTGCGCGCCGCAAACAGCATGGAAACAGAAGGAGCACGCCATTGCTGAGCTTGTGCGCCCTGTGACTTTTGCAAGGAGGCGGCTGCTTGTTCCAGCGCGTCCAGCACCAGTTCCTGGGCCGGGCGACCTTGCAGGAAATCAATCGTTTGTGGCACACCGGCATTCGGGCCCTGGATGGCGTTCCAGATCAGCTTGGCTGCTGCGGCTGGCTGAGCGCTGCGTGGATCATTCATGGCCGGGTACAGGCTTTGCGTGTAGGTGTTGTAGACGCTATCCGGCAAACGACCTTTCAAGAATACCGGCACTGCGGCTTGCATCCAGGCCTGCATCACGGCTGGAGCACTGCCTTCATATTGCTTGCCATTGCTGGCTACCTGCAGCTTGTAGTCCCAGCCTTTCAATTGCTCGGCAGCCTGACGGGCCAGGGCACTGGCACGTGGCAGCTTGGCTGCTTCCTGGATGATGGGGGCGAAGTAGCGCGCATTCAGGTCAGAGCGTGCGCCCAGGGAATCAATACCCCAGATTTCTGCATCGCTCAGGCGTTGCTTGGCTTGCAGCGGTGCTAGCAGTTCCTGCACGCGGTCCACATAGGAGAAGTTGGAGTTGTCAGCCAGCAAGGCGCCATAAGCCTTGTTGTTCCAGCTGGCGATATAGCCTTGCTGCGGGTTCAGCACTTTCGGGTTGTGCTCGAAGCTCAGGAAGCCTTGCCATTCCATGCTGCCGTCGCCCGCTGCCGGGAACTGGATGGCCTGATTGGCCGGACGCTGGGGCAAGAGGCCCAAGGCAGCGGCACCGATATTGTTTTTGGTATCGGCATAGAACCAGGTAATGGAGGCGCTGACACGAGCTGCCTGGGCCATGAATTGATCCCAGTTCTTGGCCTTGGCCGCATGTGCCCAGCCCAGCAGGGTTTCAATTTCCCGGCCTTCCCAGGTACGGCGGTTGGCGTAGGCGGTGTTGTTCTTCTTGTCCCAGCTGCTGACATAGCCTTGAGCCGCGCGGTAGACGTCCAGCATCACATCGTCCTGGCCACGTACTTTGATGCGTACCTGCTTGTGCTCCATGGGACGCCAGGCATTGTTGTACCAGTAGCTGTGCGGATCACCGTCTTTCAAGCGCAATTGGTAGACGTCGTTGGTGTCCAGCGAACCCACTGTGGAACCCCAGGCAATCTGGCCATTGGTGCCGAACAGAATGGCGGGCAGGGCCACGGCGGTGCTGCCGGTCAGGTCATAGCCTGCACCGTGCAGGCCGACGCTATAGGTAATGGACGGGGTGTACCAGCCTTGTTGCGGGCCGTTGTACAGCACGGCATGGCCGTGACTTGTCTTTTCGGGGCCCAGCAACCAGGCATTGCTGGCCGTAGGTGTGCCGGCGGCCACGGTAGGGCCCAGGGCTACGGCTTGCTTGTGCAGATAGTCCTGCGCCGCTTGCGAGGACAGGGCCTGCAAATGCGTAGGCAAATCGGCTAGCGCGGTCTTGGCTTTTGGTTGCGGAATGATGGTTGGGGCAGTGGGGTCGTTCAGCCAGCGCAATTGCTTGTAGAGCTGTTCGCCACGCTCCGCGCCCTGGTCGGCCTTCAGGGTTTCCAGCAGATTCAGGTTGGCCACTTCCGCCGTACCGGCAAAGAAGCGGTTCAGAATCAGGCCCACCCAGACCATGGCAATGTCTTCGGGCTGCCATTCAGATGGCTCGAAGCCTTTGTCCAGAAACTCCTTGGGCATCAGGGTATCGCGCTGGGCTTTCACCTCGCGTACACGCTGGGTAAAGCCAGCGGCATAGCCCTCAAACATGGCGCGGTCTTCTTTGGACAGGGCGGCCAATTGCTTGCGGATGGAGTCCGGGTCGATATTGTTGTGGGTGACTTTATCCAGTTCCAGGAAATCCGCTCCCAGAACTTCGGCTACCGTTCCCCAGCCAGAGCGCTTGGCAATTTCCATCTGGTACAGACGGTCCGTCGCCACGGCATAGGCGTAGCCATAGAACAGGCCATAGGTGCTGTCGGCATAGATATGCGGCGTGCCATAGCTGTCACGCTTGATGGTGACGCTGCGCTCACTTACAGGGGCGCTGGCACAGGCGGCCAGCAAGACGCTGGTGGTCAGCACGCCAAGGGTCAGTCGGGATGGGAAGCGACGGGGGAAAGTCAAAATCTGGTCTCCTCAATCGTAGCTGTGGGGGCTACCGTTTTTTTATCTATTGAGAATATAACGTCAAAGTTCTTTAGGTATTGATATTTCCAGGTGAAACCTTCTAGAGGATTTCCCCAGTACAAAAGCGGCTTGCCGGATATGATGGAGCAGTTTATGAAATCCATGATTCGGCGCGTGCAGGAACCAGGCGGGGTGGTTGCGTTTTAATCTTTGGGCTTATTAAGTGTAGTCACTGTATATCGGCGGTTCTTCTCTTCTCAGGCTATCTACTTTTTCTGCTCATTTCTTCTTCATCTCCTTGCTTTAACGGCTTTCTGCGTGGCTTGCTGTGTTTTATGTTTAAAGTGTTCAAGGGTATATCCCTAGGTCTTGGCCGATTTACTCGCAAAAATACCATGTGTACACTTTAAATCACTAAAACAAGACAAGTTGCTGAGTCGTGTTTCGCCTCACAAGCCCACGGAGAAGACAATGAACAAGACATTTGCAGGGGTAGCACTGGCAGGAACGATGATGTTGCAAACCTTGGGGGCCACCGCTGCCGCCGAGGGGGTGATCAAGATTGGGGAGCTGAACAGCTATAAATCCCAGCCCGCTTTTTTGGGGCCTTATCGAAACGGGATGGAGCTGGCGGTTGAGCAGATCAACCAGGCCGGGGGGATTCACGGCAAGCAGCTGCAATTGATCATCAAGGACGACAACTCCAACCCCGGTGATGCGGTACGCGCTGCCGAGGAATTGATCTCGCGTGAAAAAGTGGATGTGCTGACCGGGACCTTCCTGTCCAATATCGGCTTGGCCATTACCGACTTCGCCAAACACAAAAAAGTATTCTTTCTGGCCAGCGAGCCTTTGACCGACAAGATTGTCTGGGCCGATGGCAACCGCTATACCTTCCGCCTGCGCAACTCCACCTATATGCAGGTGGCCATGCTGGTGCCTGAAGCCGTCAAGCTGAACAAGAAGCGTTGGGCGATTGTGTACCCCAACTACGAGTACGGTCAGTCCGCCGTTGCCACCTTCAAGACTTTGATGAAAGAAGCTCAGCCCGATATCGAGTTCGTGGCTGAACAGGCCACGCCATTGGGCAAGGTCGATGCCGGTGCCGTGGTGCAGGCTTTGTCCGAAGCCAAGCCTGATGCGGTCTTTAACGTACTGTTTGCGTCCGACCTGGCTCGTTTGGTTCGCGCCGGTAATCAGCGTCAGTTCTTTAGCCCTGCCTTGCCGGTGGTCAGCATGTTGACTGGCGAGCCGGAGTACCTGGACCCCTTGGGTGAAGAAACGCCGGAAGGCTGGATTGTGACGGGCTACCCCTGGTATGCCATCGACACGCCCGAGCACAATGCCTTCCTGAAAGCCTATCAGGACAAGTACAAAGAGCACCCACGTCTGGGCACGATTATTGGCTACAGCACGATTGTGTCGATTGCCGCCGGTATTGAAAAAGCCGGTTCTACCGACACGGAAGCCATGATCAAAGCCTTCCGTGGTCTGGATGTGGTCACGCCTTTTGGGCCCATCACTTACCGTACGCAAGATCAGCAATCCACGCAGGGAGCCTATGTGGGTGTGCTGGCCAAGCAGGACGGCAAAGGCATCATGACCAATATCCGTTATGCCGATGGCAAGGATGTACAGCCTACGGATGAGCAAGTCAGCCAGTGGCGTCCTGCCGCGGCCAATCAATAATTCCAAGAACGCAGTATTTCGTAGATCGGCGCGCCAAATGGCGCGCCACTTCTGACGCGAGGCAGTAATGGCCTTATCGGGTTTATGGGTGCAGTTCCTTAACGGACTGGCCGAGGCATCGTCTTTGTTCCTGGTGGCGGCGGGTTTGTCCCTGATTTTTGGGGTGACACGCATCGTCAACTTTGCACACGGCTCTCTGTACATGCTGGGCATCTACATGGCGTATTCCACCGTGCAATTCATGGGTGGTTCGGCGCTGGGATTCTGGGCAGGCTTGATTGTGGCCGCCTTGCTGGTGGGCGCATTGGGGGCTTTGCTGGAGATCGTGCTGCTGCGGCGTATTTATAAAGCGCCCGAGCTGTTCCAGTTATTGGCCACCTTTGCCCTGGTGCTGGTGATCAATGACGGAGCCTTGGCCGTGTGGGGGCCGGAAGATCTGCTGGGGCCACTGGCTCCGGGTCTGAACGGTTCCATTTCCATTGCAGGGCGCTTCTTCCCGGTTTATGACCTGGTGCTGATCGTGATTGGCCCCGTGGTGCTGGGCTTGCTGTGGCTCTTGCTGACCCGTACCCGTTGGGGCGTGCTGGTGCGCGCCGCAACCCACGACCGACAAATGCTGGGTGCGTTGGGTGTGAATCAAGCCTGGCTGTTTACGGGTGTGTTTGCACTGGGCGCCTTCCTGGCCGGTTTGGGTGGTGCTGTGCAATTGCCACGTCAGCCCGCCAATCTGCTGCTGGACTTGAGCGTGATCGGGGATGCTTTTGTGATTGTGGTGGTCGGTGGCATGGGCTCCATTCCCGGTGCTTATGTGGCTGCTTTGATCGTCGCTGAATTGAAGGCCCTGTGTATCGCTCTGGGTACTGTCACCTTCTTTGGTGTGGACTTTGCCTTTCCTAAATTGACGCTGGTAGTGGAGTTCATCTTCATGGCCGTGGTGCTGGTGTTCCGGCCCTGGGGCCTGTTCGGAAAGGCTCAAGCCGTCAGCCGTAACTCGGCTCCGATCGAAGCGCCTTTGCGTGCCGGTAGTGGAGCGTTCCAGATCATGGTGCTGGTGGTTCTGGGTGTGATGGCTGCCTTGCCCTTGATGAGCGACTGGTTCCCGTACGCGCCTGTGCTGGCTCTGGATATTCTGGTTTTGTCCCTGTTCTCCTTGAGCCTGCATTTCATGATGGGACCAGGGGGCATGAACTCTTTTGGTCACGCCGCTTACTTTGGTCTGGGCGCTTATGCGGCGGCTCTGCTGTTCAAGGCGGCTGCCTTGTCCATGGGCTGGTCCCTGGTTCTGGCTCCGGCTGTCGCAGGTTTGGGTGCGCTGATCTTTGGCTGGTTCTGCGTGCGTCTGTCAGGCGTCTATCTGGCCATGCTGACCTTGGCTTTCGCGCAGATTATCTGGTCGATTGTGTACCAGTGGGATAGTTTTACAGGCGGCTCCAATGGCGTGGTCGGTATCTGGCCTGCGGAGTGGCTGTCGGGTGATCGCTACTATTACTTTGCCTTGCTGCTGGTTGTGGTGGCGGCTTTCCTCTTGCGTCGCATCTTGTTCTCGCCCTTTGGTTACGCCATGCGTGCCAGCCGGGATTCAGCCTTGCGGGCCGAGGCCATTGGCATCCCCGTCAAGCGCGTACAGTGGCTGACCTTTATTCTGGCGGGCACGTTTGCCGGTCTGGCCGGTGCCTTGTTCGTGTTTTCCAAGGGTAGCGTCTCGCCCGAAGTGATCGCTGTGAACAAGTCCGTGGATGGTTTGGTCATGGTCTTGCTGGGTGGTTTGCAAACCCTGGTTGGCCCGGTGGTGGGGGCAGCGGTGTTCACCTTGTTGCAGGACTTCTTCCTGGGCATCACACAGTATTGGCGTGCCTTGTTTGGCGGCGTGATTCTGCTGCTGGTTCTGGCTTTCCCGCAGGGTATTGCCGGCTTTTTCAAACGCTGGGCGCATCGCCGCGTAGCACCGGAGGCATCGTCATGAGTTTGCTGCAAGTACGAGGTCTTAAAAAAGCGTTTGGTGGCAATCTGGCCGTAGACGGTATCGAGTTTGATGTGCAGGCCGGGGAATTCCTGGCCTTGATCGGCCCCAATGGCGCTGGCAAAACTACCACCTTCAATATGGTGGGCGGGCAATTGACGCCCACAGCCGGATCGGTGCGTTTGGGCGATCAGGAACTGGTAGGGCTGGCCCCGCGCAAGATTGCTGCTTTGGGCGTGGGCCGTACCTTTCAGATCGCCGCAACTTTTGCATCCCTGACGGTGGTGGAGAACGTCCAGATGGCCTTGCTGGCGCATCAGAAAAAGCTGTTTTCCTTCTGGCGTCGGGCGGCTCAGTTCGAGCGTGCGCGTGCGCTGGATTTGCTCGATCAGGTAGGCATGCTGGCACAGGCCGAACGGCCTTGCAGCGAGCTGGCTTATGGTGATGTGAAGCGGGTAGAACTGGCAATTGCACTGGCCAACGATCCGCGTCTTTTGCTGATGGACGAACCCACAGCAGGCATGGCCCCCAAAGAGCGTAATGAGCTGATGCGTCTGACCAAAAAACTGGTGATCGAACGCAATATGGGTGTGCTGTTTACCGAGCACAGCATGGATGTGGTGTTCGAGCACTCGGACCGCATGCTGGTGCTGGCCCGTGGTCGGCTGGTGGCGGAAGGGGATGCGGACTATATCCGTCAGCATCCCAAGGTGCAGGAGGTGTACTTTGGCACAGGCAAAACATTCGAGAGCAAGGAGCCAGCATGACGCAGGATTTATTAGCCGGTTCTGAGCGAATCGCCGCAGGCACGGTGGACGAGCAGCCTTTGCTAAGTGTGGATGGCTTGAATGCCTGGTACGGCGCCGCGCATATCTTGTTTGGCTTGTCCCTGACCGTACAACGCGGTGAGGTCGTTGCCTTGATGGGGCGTAACGGTGCGGGCAAGTCCACTACCTTGAAATCCATCATGGGTTTGATGGAGCGCTCCGACGGCCATATTGAGTTCATGGGCCAAGCCATTCACGACAAGCAGCCCTTTGAAATCGCTCGTGCCGGTTTGGGTTTTGTGCCCGAAGACCGGCGCATCTTTACTGATTTAAGCGTCACAGAAAATCTGGAAGTGGGTCGTCAGCCCGCACGGCGCTGGCCGGATGGCACAGCAGCTCCGCACTGGCAGCCCGAACGCTTGTACAGCCTGTTTCCCAATCTGGGCCAGATGCAGGACAGGCCCGGTGGGCAGATGAGTGGGGGCGAGCAGCAAATGCTGACTGTCGCGCGCACCTTGATGGGCAATCCTTATCTGGTCTTGCTGGACGAACCGTCCGAGGGTGTGGCTCCCGTGATTGTGGAGCAGATGGTGCACATGATTCTGGAGCTGAAGCAGGCCGGGGTCAGCATCTTGCTGTCCGAGCAGAATCTGCACTTTGCCGAGCTGGTGTCGGATCGGGCGTATGTGCTGGAAAAGGGGCAAATACGGTACAGTGGCGCCATGCAGGAATTAAGTGCCAACGAGCAAGTGCGGCGCACTTACCTGTCCGTTTAACTTCGGGCCTCCAGATCGTGGAGGCCGGACCGGCTCCAGGAGAACACCATGGCAGATGCACGTCCCAATCCTCAGGCAGTGATTGATTTCTGGGTTGAATCAGGGCCAGAGAAATGGTTTCGCAAGTCCGATGACTTCGACCGGGAATTTCGCGAACGGTTTTTGGACTGGCACGAACGTGCGGCCAAGGGCGAGCTGGATGACTGGGCACAGACCGCAGAAGGGGCCTACGCCTTGCTGATTTTGCTGGACCAGTTTCCGCGCAACTCCTTTCGCAATACCACCCGCATGTACGCGACCGACGAGAAGGGTTTGGCGATTGCCAAGGAAATGGTGGCCAAGGGGCTGGATAAGCAGATTCCGCTGGAGCGTCGTGTGTTTTGCTACCTGCCGTATTCCCATGCGGAGAATTTGGCCGATCAGCAAGAGGCCGTGCGCCTGAATCAGGAAATTGGCCGTCCTTGGCTGGATCACGCCGAAGAGCATCTGGATGTGGTGGAGCGCTTTGGCCGCTTCCCGCATCGCAACTCGATTCTGGGACGTACCACGACTGCGGAAGAACAGAAGTTTCTGGAGGCCGGTGGTTTTTCCGGTTGATGGGTTTTGAGTCTGGCCCAGGCTGGGTCTGGGTCTGTAGCGGAAGCTGAGTCCTGATCCTGATTTGGACTGGGCCTAGACCTAGGATTGGATGACTTTGATTTGGGTCTGGTCTCGGGCTTGGGTAGGAACGCAAGCTTCGATTGTTGGCCTAGGCTTTGGCCCCAAACCCAAACCCAAACCCAAACCCACACGTAAATTCAAGCTTCAGACCAGTCCTTCAGAGTGCTGGCAGTGAGCCTGGGTTGAGGGTTGCTGGTTTAGTCAGGTCTGAATGTGATGAGCTAAAAAACAAAGGTGGCCAAGTGAAAACTTGAAGCCGCCTTTGTTTTCCGCGTATCTAAGCACTATCTGCGGACAAACCCTGCCTACAAGTGTCCCTTCTGCTCCCTGATGGTTGCAATCTTGTCTTTCAGTCCCGTCCAGGCCGGTTTTTCGGGTGCAAAACGTGCCCGCATATAGTTCAGCAAATCTTCCATCTGCTCATCATTCATGCTGTTCTTGAAACCGGGCATGGAGCCCAGGGTAGGCTGGGCAGGACGGGTAATGCCGTGCATCAACACCTGAATCGTATTGTCCGGGTGCTCGCTGTGCAGATTACTGTTCAGTGCCAGGGACGGGCGCGCACCAAACAACACCGGCCCACCACGCGGATCGTGGCAAACAGCACAAGCGCCGTTGAACAGGTTTTCGCCTGGCATCACCATCACTTCCTTATTGCTGCGGCTGTCTTGCTCCAGAAGCGCGGCCTGGGCGGCGTGCGTTTGTTCTTGCTCGCTCTCAACCGGGTTCAGGCTGCTTAGATAATTTGCCATGGCGCGGACGTCGGACTCAGGCAGCTCTGCCAAGCCCGCGACGACTGGTCCCATCGGTCCAGCCGCTACGCCGTGGCGTGGCGAGTAGCCAGTACGCAGGTATTGGTACAGTTCCTGCTCCGTCCAGGGGATGGGGGCTTTGGACAGGCTATTGAGCGCAGGCGCTTCCCAGTTATCTGCAAAGCCACCAGCCAGGAAATTCGCTTTCCCCCCTTTCTCGGCCCCCAGCATATTGCGCGGGCTATGGCAGGCCGCACAGTGACCGCTGCTATTGACCAGATAGGCCCCCCGGTTCCATTGCACGGTTTGAGTCGGGTCCGGCACGTAGGCATTCGGATCACGGTGAAACAGCAGGTTCCAGCCCGCCACCAAAGGCCGCATATTCATGGGGAAGGGCAGCTTGGTTTCAGGCACTTCGGACTTCACCGGCTCTTGCGTCATCAGGTAGGCGTACAAGGATTGCATGTCCTCATCGCTGATCTTGGCAAAGGCCGTGTAAGGGAAGGCCGGGTACAGGTGGCGACCGTCCTGATGAATGCCCTCGCGCATGGCGCGTTCAAAGGCTTTGTAGCTCCAGCTGCCTATGCCGGTTTCTTTGTCCGGGGTGATGTTGGTGGTGTAGATAGTGCCAAACGGCGTATCCAGACCCAGACCGCCCGCATTGGGTGTGCCGCCTTCGGCGGTGTGGCAGACCATGCAGTCGCCTGCAATGGCAACCAGGCGGCCACGCTCAATCGCCAGCTCTGAAAAGATGGATGTGTCCACTTGGCCGACGGGCGCGATGGCGGGCCGCCAGGGCAGGGCACTCAAGACTGTGCCGGTGGCGACCGCGGCCAAGGCTCCCCACCAGGCTTTGCGTTTTTTGCTGCTGCCTGTTTTATCGGACTGATAGCCCAGTGCCAGAGACTGTTCGCTAAAAGGCGCACTGGTCAGGCGTATGCCACTGGCATTGAAAATTGCATTGGCAATGGCGGCCGCGGCAGGCAGTTCCACGCCCTGGTTCCAGGCCAAAGGCTGGCCTACGGCAGACTCCCGTTTGACCAGCTGGACGGCGGGCTTGTCGGCGGTTTCTTTGACAGGGCTGTCGTTGCTACCTTCGCTGCCTTTGCCCACGCCATTGTTCAGCAGTTGTTGAGCCCAACGGCCCAGTCGGTCGGCCAGGGCGGGTGCAGACTCCGGGGTCTGCTCGGGATTGCTCAGTTCGGTGCTGTCGTGGCCAATGGTCAGCTTGTCTATGCTGAGCGTGCCTTGACGGGTATCGACGCTGACATCCACGGCCCAGGCGGACCACTGCTCTCGTGCAGCCTGTCCGGGCACTTGTTCAACAATATGGCTGTAGGCCAGCCCGCGACCTTTGCGCAAAGGACCTTGATGGGCGGGCAAGGGCTCGGACCAGTCCGACTGATCGGCAACCCGTTGCAGCAGCTCTCGACCTTGAGGGCTGCTGACTTGTTCCAGTCGTGCTTCCAAAGGATCCAGCCCCAGGCTGTGGCAGTCCTGATCGAACTGCGATTCCTGAGCAAAGATCGTGGCCTGGGCCAGGCTATCGGGGTCGCTGCTGGCGGCCGCGCCATCATAGTTAGGCGCAGGGGCGGAAAAGTAATCGCTTTTTACGTCCGGGCCGCTGCTGGGCAAATCTTGCTGACCGCAAAGAATGGCAGCCAGAGAAGGGCGAGCACCGGACAAGGTGTTCAGTTGCCAGCGGGTCGCCCGCAAATGGGCATTCAGGTCGTTTCGCTCTGCGGTGCCTTTATAGACGCTAAGGCGAATGGTCGCTACGCTGTGGCTGGCGCGGACTTGCACAGCCTGGGGGCGGCCAAAGGCCATGACGGCTGCATCCATGGCGCAGTCGTAGGCATCGGCCTGATTGCCGGCAATATCCTGCAAATGGATCTGCTCGCTGGGCAGGCCGCTCAAGGCTTGCAGCTCAAGCAGCAGAGCGGCGGGGCGCTGCGTATGCGCCCAGACATAAAACTGCTTGTCGTGATAACAAGCACGGGCCCAGGCGGTTTCTTGATGCTCGGCGGCAGATTGCCACTCATAGCTTTGATCGGGGGCGCCAGGCGTCGCAGCAACAGCCTCATCGGCTGGCAGGGCCACCTGGTCTGCTACGACGGGCGTGGCCCAGCGTGCATCCAGCAGAGCAGCGCCTTGCTGAGCCTGTTCGGCTTGTACCGCCAGCACACCCAGAAAATTGCCCATATGCACACAGGCCACGACACCGGGCACTTTCAGGGCGGCTTGTTGGTCTACTGTTTGTAATTCAGCTCCCAGATACTGCCCGTTTTCATAGGACCAGTAAGGAGGGCGCACAACAGCGCCATGCAGCAGGCTGGTGCCCGCAGGTAGTTCCGGCCATAGCGCTCGGGAAAGGTCTTGTACTGAATGACTCATTGCCTGGCCTTTGCGACGCGTACGGCAGCTTGCATGATTTCTACGTGAGTGCCGCAGCGGCACAGGTTATAACGCAGCTCGTCCCGGATCTGCTCTTCGGTAGCTTGCGGATTGCGTTCCAGCAGGGCCTGCACGGTCATGACCATGCCATTCAGGCAGTAGCCGCATTGCGCAGCCTGACAATCAATAAATGCCTGCTGAACATCATTGGGCTGGCCGTTTTGGGCCAAACCTTCCAGGGTCGTGATCTGACGGTTTTCTACCAGGCTGACTGGCACGATACAGGAGCGGGCGGCCACACCATCGACCAGCACCGTACAGGCGCCACATTCACCCAGGCCACAACCAAATTTAGGGCCATTCAGTTCCAGGTCGTTACGCAATACATAAAGCAGCGGCGTATCGGGTTCCACCTCGATGATGTGGGTCTCTTGATTGACCCGCAAAGTATGCGGGCGAGTACAAGGGTTCATGGGTTTCACCTTTGGGAGATCGCACCTTATTGTCGAACAGCGTGTGCGGTGCTTTTATCAGCTCGGTATTGATATGCTTAAATTAAGTGTATACACTTTAATTTATAGAGTAAATAGATTCTACTACTCCCTTGAGGCATCAATCAAAGCTCTCTTGGGGAGACGTTCGAAATTCGGTCTAATCTTATTTAGTATAGGGTTTACACTGATTATTAAGCCCTTGATTTTCTCTTTATAGTAGTTGCGATAAATGGGTTTCAGCGCACTGCATTTGATTTTATTAGGGTGTGTACGCTAGTAATCGATGTTTTGCCAAGGTGCGCTTCAGGCAAGTTTTCAGGGATGAATCCCTGAAGCCGGTTTCCAGCCCCTTATATAAAGCCCAGCCAGGAGAGTGTGATGTCTTACGATGCGCCGCGCCACCAGCAGCAAGACTTGCTCAGGGCGCCCGGCACCTTGCTGATTTTAGCGGCACCGGCACGGCCTCCCAAGCCTTCGCCCGGTCAGCCCGGCGTGGTGTCCGAGTACTTGCAGGCGCACGACGATGTCTTTGTCGCGGTGTCCGAGCAGGGCTGGGTGCGCGCTTTTAATGGACACGTGGATCTGGGTACCGGCATTCAAACTGCGCTCAGTCAGATTGTGGCCGACGAGCTGGATGTGCCCATGGCGCGCGTGCAAATGGTGCTGGGCCATACCGATGCTGTGCCCAATCAAGGTCCTACCATCGCCAGTGCGTCCATTCAGATCCATGCAGTACCGCTGCGCAAGGCGGCGGCTCAGGCGCGTCAACTGCTGCTGGCACAAGCTGCAGAGCGCTGGACGGTGCCTGCCGATCAATTACGCGTGGAAGACGGCACTGTCATTGCCCCGGACGGGCGCAGCCTGACGTACTGGCAATTGCTGGAAGGTCTGGAACTGCGGGCCTATCTGGATAAGGAAACCCCCACCAAACCGGCCGAGCAATTGCGCATTGTAGGGACAGCCCAGGCGCGTGTCGATATTCCGGGCAAGGTCGCGGGGCAGTGGGTGTATGTACACGATGTGCGCGTGCCCGGCATGTTGCATGGCCGTGTTGTGCGCCCTCCTTATATAGGGCGCGATAGCGGTGACTTTATCGGTCGCAGCCTGGAATCCGTGGACGAGGAGTCCATCCGCCATATTGCCGACGATGTGCGTGTCGTGGTGATTGGCGACTTTATTGGTGTGGTCGCGCGTCGTGAAGAACACGCCATGCGCGCCGCCCGTGAATTGAAAGTGCGCTGGAAAGCGATTCCTCCTTTGGAGGACATGAACAATCTGGAGCAGTTGATTCGTCGTCAGCCCATGACGGAGCGTTTGCTGGCCGATAAAGGCCCGGATTTTGACGAGCTGCCGCCAGAAGGCAAACGCTTGAAGCGTACTTATGTCTGGCCTTTTCAGCTGCATGCCTCCATTGGCCCGTCTTGCGCTGTGGCGGATTACCAGCCCGGCCATAGTCGAATCTGGTCAGGCTCGCAGAATCCGCATATGTTGCGTGTTCACTTGAGTCAGTTGCTGGACGAGGACGAAGCCGGTCTGGAGATCATTCGTCATGAAGCGGCCGGTTGCTATGGCCGTAATTGCGCTGACGATGTATGTGCGGACGCCTTGCTCTTGTCACGAGCCGTCGGTGCGCCGGTGCGCGTGCAACTGACGCGTGAGCAAGAACACGGCTGGGAGCCTAAAGGCGCTGCTCAGTTGATGGATGTGGAAGGCTCCATTGATGCCGAAGGACAGCTGCGTCATTACGATTTTGTGACCCATTACCCCTCCAACGATGCGCCGAATCTGGCGCTCTTGTTGACGGGGCGGGAGTCGGCGGCCCCCCGTCAATTGGAAATGGGGGATCGCACGGCAGTACCGCCTTACAGCTATCCCAAGCAGCGCATTGTGTGTCAGGACATGCCCGCGATTGTGCGTGCTTCCTGGCTGCGCGGCGTATCGGCCATGCCCAATTCTTTTGCGCATGATTGCTTTCTGGACGAGCTGGCAGTGGAAGCCGGTGTGGACCCCTTGATCTATCGCCTGCGTTATCTGGATCAGGATGTGCGCGCGCAGGAACTGCTACAGGCGGTGGCGGGTAAGGGGCAATGGCAGATTGGGCATCGAGGGTCTCGCGGGGAGCCGGACGAGCAAGGCTATCTCTACGGTCGTGGCCTGTCGTACGCCCGCTATATACATAGCAAGTTTCCCGGTTTCGGGGCTGCATGGTCAGCCTGGGTGCTGGACCTGCGAGTCCATGTGGAAACAGGCGTGATTGAAGTTCAGAAGATTTATGTGGGCCAGGACACCGGGCAGATGGTGAACCCGGCTGGTGTGCGCCACCAGATTCACGGCAATGTGATTCAGTCCTTGAGCCGCACTTTGTATGAGCAGGTGCGCTTTAACGCACAGGGTGTGGTCAGTGCGGAGTGGGGTGCGTATCCGATTGTGGATTTTCCGCGTATCCCGCCCATTGAGGTGATTTTGATGGACAGGCAGTCCGAGCCGCCTATGGGGTCGGGTGAGTCCGCCTCTGTGCCCTGTGCCTCGGCCATTGCCAATGCTTTGTTTGATGCAACTGGCCGACGTTTTCGGCAGGTGCCTTTTACACCGGATGTGGTCCGGGCCGCGCTGGCTGCTACACCCCAGATGGCGTAGGCAGCAGCAATTTTCATAGGTCGGGCCCCGGCCTGACGGTTTCAATCCAAGGACAGATTAATGAGTACCTTTCTTTACGGCGGCCATGTTCACGCCAATGGCATTCGTCAGCATTACTTGCGCTACGGCGGTTCCAGCGAGGGTCGCGATCAGCGCCCTGCGGTCATCATCGTTCCCGGCATTACCAGCCCGGCGGTGACCTGGGGTTTTGTGGGCGAGCAGTTCGGCAAGCACTTCGACACCTACATTCAGGACGTGCGTGGTCGTGGTTTGAGCGAAGCTGCCGAGGGCATGGATTACAGCCTGGATGCGCAGGCGGATGACTTGATCGCCTTGGCTCAAGCCTTGGGCCTGAAAGACTACATCGTGGTCGGCCACTCCATGGGTGCGCGCATTGGTTTGCGTGCGGCTCACAAGAACAGCGAAGGCCTGAACCGTCTGGTGATGGTTGATCCTCCGGTCTCCGGTCCTGATCGTCGTGCCTATCCTTCCAAATTGCCCTGGTACGTGGATTCCATGGCGATGGCTCGCAAGGGTTGTACCGCTGAAGACATGCGTGCTTTCTGCCCGACCTGGACCGAAGAGCAGTTGCAATTGCGTGCTCAGTGGCTGCATACCTGCCACGAGCCTGCGATTCTGGCCAGCTTCGAAGGTTTCCACACCGACGATATTCACGTCGATTTCCCGCATCTGAAAGTGCCTGCCTTGCTGATGACCGCCGAGCGTGGCGACGTGGTGCGCGATGAAGATGTAGCCGAGATTCAGCAACTGGCCGCTGGCGTGCAGCACGTTCGTGTGCCCAATGCGGGTCACATGATTCCTTGGGATAACGAAGCAGGCTTTTACGAGGCCTTCGGTGATTTCCTGGGCCAGCGCTTGGTGTGATGTTGAAAGGGCCGCATGGGCGGCCCGTCGTGATGCAGAGGTTCCGCGTCAGTGTCGGAGCCTTTCACAAGGAGAGACAAGATGGCAGTTAGTGATTATCAACTTATCGAGGCATGGCAAGAAGTGCTGCGCCTGTCCAAGCTGGAAGCGGGTCAAACCGTGACCTTGCTGACCAGCTCGACCACTCACCCGCAGACCATGCAGTGCGCGCAGATTGCCGCTCAGTCCATGGGGGCGATTGTGAATCGCCTGGACTTGTTGCCGGTCAACGCGGAAAAAGCCTTGAGCCGTGACTCGCTGGCGTACTTGGGTACGACCCCGCTGACGGGTAACGAAGCGGCGATTGCGGCTTTGAAGGCCAGCGATCTGGTTCTGGACCTGATGACCTTGTTGTTCTCGCCCGAGCAGATCGACATTCTGAAGTCGGGTACCAAGATTCTGTTGGCCGTGGAGCCACCCGAAATTCTGGTTCGCACGGTACCAACCGAAGCAGATCGTGCGCGTGTGACCGCAGCCGCCGCTTTGATCAAGGCTGCCAAGGAAATGAGCATTACCTCTCCTGCCGGCACCAGTCTGCGGTGCCCGCTGGGTGAATTCCCCGCGATTCGTGAATACGGCTTTGTGGATGAGCCCGGTCGTTGGGACCACTGGCCTAGCGGTTTTGTGCTGACCTGGCCGAACGAGTTGGGCACTAACGGCACCATCGTGATCGACAAGGGCGACATCCTGTTGCCGCAGAAGAAATACTCGACTGAGCAGATCATTTTGACCGTGGAAAACGGCTACGCCACCAAGATTGAAGGTGGTATCGAAGCCGAGCTGCTGGACGAATACATGAAGACCTTCAACGATCCTGAAGGTTATGCAATTTCCCACATTGGCTGGGGTTTGCAGCCACGCGCTCACTGGTCCACTTTGGGTCTGTACTCGCGTGAAAACACGATTGGTATGGATGCTCGTGCCTTCGAGGGTAACTTCCTGTTCTCCCTGGGCCCGAACAATGAAGCTGGCGGCAAGCGTACAACGGCATGCCACATTGATATTCCTTTGCGCAATTGCACGGTCAGCCTGGATGGCCGCGCCGTAGTGCGTGACGGCAAAGTACTGGATGGAGGCGTTGGTGAGTACGAATGAAGGGGCGGTTTACGCTCAACAAGGGTTTGGGTCGACGTTGGAGCCTAAAGCTCCGTATGGCTTGTTGATTATTGATCTGGTGAATGGTTTTGCTGATCCGGCGGTGTTTGGCGGTGGCAATATTCCCGAGGCGATCGAGAACACGCAGAAGTTGCTGGCAACGGCGCGTGAACAGGGCTGGCCGGTGGCTCACACTCGCATCGTGTATGCGGACGATGGTGCTGATAACAACATCTTCAGCATCAAAGTCCCCGGCATGTTGGGTCTGACTGAAGACGCGCACAACAGCCACATCGTGCCGGAGCTGGCTCCTGCACCCGGTGAGTTCATTGTTCGCAAGAATGTGCCGTCGGCTTTCTTTGGTACACCCTTGGCCGCGTGGCTGACTCAACGTGGTGTGCAAACACTGCTGGTCGCCGGTGCCGTCACTAGCGGTTGCGTGCGTTCCAGCGTGGTTGATGCGATGCAACTGGGCTTTCGTCCCTTGGTCGTCTCTGACTGCGTGGGTGACCGTGCGATTGGCCCGCACGAGGCTAACCTGTTCGACATGCGTCAGAAGTACGCCACCGTGGCAACGCGTGAAGAGGCGATGAAGTTGATTGGTCTTTAAAGCTATTCAAGCTTTTGAGTCTTTGAGAAGAACGATGTGCTTCGTCATTTTTTAGCAGTTTGATTGACGGAGCCTGTGTCGTCTTTTAACTGGTCTGTTTCTACAGATTGGTGATTGAGTATCGGTGGTCTGCCGCTTGGGGGCAGGCTATCGGACCTGTGCCCCTGAGAGTCGAACGACTCTCGGGGGCTTTTTTATAGTTTCTGTTCAGGTCCGTGTGAGGGCGTGGACTGTTAAAACGCCCAGCGCAGATTCACCTGTCCTTGCAGCGACGAATATCCGCCTCCGAACTGTGAACTGATGCCGGTGCCAATCGACAGACGCTCACTGCGTTGCCAGGTCAGGCCGGTTCGAACGCTCATGGTGTCGCGGGGGAGCACGCTATTGCGGGTATTGAACGCCGTATCCGTGGACGCAATGGCGAAACGGGCTGTTTGAGTCAGGTCGCGATCCAGCCATTCGTGATTCCAGCCAAGGTCCAGGTTCACGGCCAGCTTGCTGCCATCAGCCAGGTCGCGATTCCATTCGGCCGTCATCCCCAGGCTGGAGCGCAAGGCATCTACGCGTTTGCTGTCCAGGTGAAGACGCGTGGCGTCGTTGCCCGATTCGTCGACTGATGGGCGGGATACCAAGGCGTAATTCATGCTGGCAAAAGGGCCTACCGAAAACGAGGGGCTCAGTTGCCAAAGGTAGCCTGTGCCGGCGTCAATCGACAGATTGCGTCCCGTCCAGTCAGACGAGTGCGTGGCCTGGTAGTCTCCAATGGCAATCTGTCTGCGCATATCGGCTTGTTCCAGGCCCAGGCGCAGTCCGCTGAATGCGAAAAGACCTTCCCGTGTACCGGGGCGGTATTGCAGATGGGCGGCAAGGCCGAACGCGGTGGCTTTGCTCTTGCCGGAGTAAGGGGCATCCGGTTTGACCGACAGATCGGAAACATCAAGCTGGGCTCCTACGGCCAAGTCAGGGGCCGACTCCAGAGCGCGCCCGGCTCCAACGATCAGGCCGTAGCTGTTGGCATCGTAGCCAAGCATGGACCCGCGCGTGTTTTGATCGCCACTTGAACCGAATACCAGAGCGTAGCCCTGCCAGTCGGTGCCGGGCCGCAACATGCTTTGGCTCAGGCCTTGGCGGGCGGTTTGCATGATCGAACGCTCATGCATCAGGGAGGCGGCCATGGCAGCGCTATAGCCAGCGGGTGAAATCTGGTCCAGAGCAGCGGGTATTTGTGAGCCGTCCGTGGCCGAGAAATCGAGTGTCTGGAACAGGGCTTGTGCGGGTGCCGTTCCGGCGGCGGCTAGTTTGAACAAAGCCTTGCCGGCCTCGCGCTGGTTGTCGTTGCGGCCATACTGGCTGTAGGCATTGTCGGCTCGGGTGGCAGACAAGCGGTAGCGTTCGTTGCCCAAGGGTGCCGCGTCAAACTGCAAGGTGGGCGATACGGCGGTGATCTGTGTGGCGTCAAAGCTGCCGTTGTAGCTGGCTGCTTCCACAAACGAGCCTGTGTCGACGGACCAGGAGTTTTGATACCAGTCTGCCAAAGGCGTCAGCTTCAGCGCGCCAGCCAGGTCCGCATTGCCACTGACGGCAAGCGTGTCGTGGCCGCCTTTGCCATCAAACTCGGCTACCAGTTGGCCTGTTGCTGTTTGCTGGAAGTCGCCATTTACCTGGATGCCCCCGATGGAGTTGCCGGGCGTCAGGGTGCCAGCGTTAATCAGGGCCTGACCGCTGGCCAGATCGAAGCTGGCATTCCCGCCCAATGTTGCCGCTTCCTGGATGGTGGCGCTGTGGACCTGCAAGGTGCCATCCAGCTTTGTTGTGCCGCCGTCAAATGACAGAGTCAGATTGTCTTTGCCTGTGATGTTACCGGCGTAGCTCAGGTGGAATGTGGCATCGGGCTGATCAATGCTGCGGCCCATTGTGTCCGCAGCCTGACCAAAGGACAGCGTGGTCAGGCGTAGCTGGTTGTTGTTGTCGCGCTCTGCATAGTGCGAAATGATATCGCCTTCAATCTGGGCGCCTTGCATCAGGTTGATGCGCCCGACGTAGGCATTGTCGGAAATCAGGATGGCCGCTTCCTGGCCTGCAACTCGTCCGCTAATGTCGGCTTGTTGAACCAGGGGGCCGTTCAGTTCGGGGAGCAGGGCCTGATCGACGCCCTTGATGCTGCGGATGTAGGATCCACGTCGCTCGACCACGTTGCCTAGCGAGTTGGTGCCAAAGTCAAAACGCAGGCCTACGCCCTGAGAGCCGGTCGCTTGGATGTCACCGCGATGAACCAGTGTGTGCCCACGTCCGTAGGCAAATTGAATGCCTTGCCCGTTCAGACCATCGGCGTAGATTTTGACACCTGAGTCGATGACAAGGGTGTTGTTCTCGCCATCGATCCGTATGCCTGCACCGCCTGATCCTGCTGCCAACAGGTCAGCGGCTTGTCGGACCTGATTATTGCTGCCATAGATATGCAGGCCCAAGCCTAATGTGGATTGGTTGTATTGGCCTGGAAGGTATTGCGTGCCTTCGGCATTGCGTGCAAAGAAACCTTGTGTATTCACCAGCTCAAGGCCATCGCCGTAGATCGAGCGTCCGAAGAAGTTGGCCCGGTCAATGGTGTAGCCCAGGTCTTGCAGAGCCGCCAGCTCAGCCTCCATGAAACCCGAATAGTTACGGTATCTCTGGTGGCTCATGACGCTGTTTCGAAGCTCGATATGGCTCATGAAGTTGTTATCTATGCTGCCGTCCTCTCCCAGTATTTTTACGGGAACACCACGCAGGCCACCGGCCAGAACTTGCTCGATGTTGGCACCGATCAGAAAACCCTTGTCCTGACGCAAGTCGAAGGCATCAGGATCGTAGGAGGTGTCGCAGCCATTACACAGAATCTTCTGGTCTGCCTGTGCTGGATTGCCGTTGTCGTCCCTTAGCAGTTGCGCCCAACTGGTCAGCTGGCTTGTGAAATACGGCTGTATGTCATAGTTGTCGCCTTTGTTTATCACATGGCTGGTCACGCCTAGCCCATGGGCAACTTCGTGGATAGCCGTCAGGAGTACGCTGTCTTTACCAGTCAGGGGTGTTTGTGTGAATGCTGGGTTGCTTGCGTAGTCGTCTTGGCCCAGGCCAAAAAAACCATGCCCGCCGAGTGGTAGCGTACCTTCGGCTGGCGACAGACCGAATATGCTCTGCTGCATTTGCGTCAATGCGCTTTGGCCGTCGTTTGCTGTGGGTGAGCCACCGTAGGCATTGCCTGGCATATTAATGGTGCCGATATTGATGATGGTTGGGGGATTGGCACCTTGGGTCTGGAGTATTTCAGTCCAGTAGCCTATGCCGTCAACGATCTCGTTTTTGTAGGCTTCATGTCCTTGCCAGCTCCAGTAGGACGTGTTGTGGCGTTCGTCGAATGGGCCATCGCCCATGTCAAAAAACCGCGCGATAAATACGGTGCGTCCCGATGCGTCTGTGACGGCTCTGTCTTCCAGGGCGTGAGCAGACAGTGGGGCAATGGCGAGTGCCAGGGCGGCATACAGTTTTGTTAGTTTCATTGTTGAGCAGGTGTTGAATGCGCGAGATATTGTTTGCACTGAATGGCCCCCGAGGTAGAGGAAACAGTTTGATTCGAGTGGGGCGTTCATTGTTGCTGCGTCGGGGCAGGGCTGATGGGGGGGGTACCTTGGCCTGCGTCAAAAAAATATAGCAGATGGTGTCAAATTGATATTGTTGGTTTTAAACCCTTGGTCCTGGTTTTTAAACGCGGTGTATTTGTTTTTTTGGGCTTTGAGTTTTGGGTTCAAGGGTTGCCGAGGACGTCGCTGTTTTTTGAGGGGGCTTTCTTCTGGGCGTGCCGTTTGGGCTTTGCGTGAGGGCGGCGGATAGTTTTCTTGTGGGGCCCGGGTACGGCTTGTCTTGGCGGGGCCCTTGCCCACGCTGCGCGTGGGTGCCCTTGTCAGAGTGCTGGGGCGGGCGGGTCGTGAACTCGGAGCGCGGTTTGTCCCCCGGACAAACCGCAAGCGTGCTCCTCAAACAGCACGACCCTTGCATCCCGCCCCAGCACTCTGCCGGCGGCAAGAGCCCTGACTCGCCCGCCAAGCCGTACCCGGGCCCCACAAGAAAACAAGCAACACGGTTTAAAGCCCAAACGGCACTGGGACGGAGGAAAAGAAATGAGGCAGGGTGGGAATTAGGGAATTAGGGAATTAGGGAATTAGGGAATTAGGGAGTTGAGGACTTGAGGACTTGAGGATGCAGGGGGGCAGCAGAGAATAGCTGGACTGCTAATCAGGGTTGGGAAGCTGGGGTAGCAGGCGTAGGTACGCTTTGGGTAGATGATATTTGCTGGTGCTTGGGTGTCTGGCTTGGGTATCTGACCAGAAGATGCTTGGGGCTGCTGTTTTTGGAGGGTTGTTTGAGTTCAGCGTTCCCAAGGGTTTAGGAGGGCGACAGGGGTATCTTTGAAGTCTTTGGTGTTGCGCGTGACGACGGTCATGTTGTGTACCAGAGCGGTTGCCGCGATCAAGGCGTCTCGTTCACCCTTTTTGTTTGGAACATGCAATTGGGCGCATTGTCGCGCTACCGCTGCATCGATGTTCAAGGTGGCTTGGGAGAATGCGGGTAGCACCTGGTTTTCAAACCAATTGCGCAATATGACTCCCTGGGCAGCATCTTCCCGTTCTTTGCCCAGGATGCCTTGTTCCAGTTCCAGGACGGTAATGACGGATATGTATATCGTGGCGGTGTTGACGCTGCGAATCCAGGCAGTGACGTTCGCATCGGCTTTGCCAGATTTCATTTTCCGTATTTCGGAGATGACGTTGGTGTCCAGAAGGTACATGTTCAGAAGTCAACGGGACGGGTGTTGATGTTGCTGCGGCCTGGTTCAAAACCGATGTCGGCGTCTTCGTCTGACATGGCCAGTTCATCAATGATGTTGCGGCGCTGCTCGGTCAGTTGCAGGTAGTTCTGGAATGTCATCAGCACGTGTGAAGGACGGCCGCGGTCGGTAATGATGACGGGGCCATTGCTTGCGGCTTTTTTTGCCTCGCTGGTGGCCTGGTTGAATTCTCGGCTTGAAAGAGTGGTGATAGTCATGATGCACCCTCCTGCGATTTGTGAATGTAGGTATGTTACTACATTGAGTGTTGCTTGGTTTCTTGGTACTTGTTTCTATTAATAAATTTATCCTGTAGGCAGGGATGTGAAAAGACATTGTGTGACAGAGAGGTCACGTGAGATTGGAAAGGTGAATTCATGGCAGGGCAGCAGCATGTATCTGGGGTGACGGGCATTATTCTGGCGGCGGGCCTGGGGCGGCGGTTTGACCCGTCGGGCCAGCAGTTGAAGCTATTGGTCAGAACTGAAGATGGCAGAACGATGGTGCGCCGTGTCTGTGAGACGGCCTTGTCTGTGCTCGACGAAGTGCTGCTTGTTTGTGATGTCCATGAGCAGATTTTGCGTCAGGAGCTGGGTGACTTGCCGGTCCGCTTTGTTCAGGCTCCTGAGGCTATCCGCGGTATGGGTGTCAGTCTGAAAGCCGGTATTCAGGCTTGCAGTCCCGCTTATGGCTATGTCGTTTTGCTGGCGGATATGCCTTGGTTGCGGCCAAGCACCGTAGCGGCGGTGGCTCAGGCTGTGCAGGATGGGGCTGGGATTGTGCGTCCCGTTTTGAATGGCCAGCCCGGCAATCCTATTGGTTTTGGCCTGGAGTGGCGTCAGCAGCTTTTGGAGCTTCCTGACGAGCAAGGCGCGCGTGGCTTGTTGCAGGCCAACAAGGATCAGACCTTGTTTGTGCCTTTAGTGGATGAGGGGATTTTGCGCGATGTGGACACCCCCAGCGATTTGGGGATGTCCCGGGCATCGAATTAGCCGTGACCGCGCTGTTTGGCGATTTGTTGGCGTTCCAGACGGCCGATGTAGTGCTGAATCGCCATCTGCGTGGAGGCAGACAGGTCAATGAAGGTACAGCCCAAACGCTGAATTTGTTTGCCATTGGGCAGTTGCTGCGTTTCTGTACGCGCAACTTGTAGCGCCACTACAAAAGAACCGGCCTGCGGCAGTTCCAGCAGGGATTCGGTTTTATGTGTGCCGATCACCTCTGCCAGGCTTTGCGATTCGTCCACCAGGGACAAGCCGCCACCGCTGATATCGTGCAGCAGAAAGCTTTTGGATTCATTATTCAAGCGCAGAATCACCATGGCCGGTTCGCTGACGGGCACGTTGACTCGAAAGAATTCGCGTCGCTGCAAACGGCGAATGGACTCGGGGATCGGGATCGCCAAGGCTGGCTGACCTTCGTAGGACACGACCTCCGGGGTAGGGCCCTGGAATGTCACCTTGATCTTGTCCAGCGAGGTCTCGAAACTGGTGTGTTCGGACTGCAGCAGATTGCGGGTTTTTTCTTCTTTGTTGGCGGTATCAATCACCACCACATTGTTGTCCAGATCAATGTCCAGAATGGTGGTGACAATCCGGTCATTGCCCTGATTGGCTTCCATGTGCAGTAGCAGGCCCCCTTTTTCGATAGCCCGTAAAACACGCAGAATTTCAAACTTGGACTGGATCTGATACGGATCGTCTTCGGTGGGAGGAAGCGGAGAAGTCATGGGTAGCGCGGCAAAAAGAGATCGGTAAGTGACTGTAAGGGATTGTATGCGCCAGAGTAACACTCTGGACGCGCTTTGGCGTGTGAAGTCCGCTAGTTAGCAGCCTAAGTATTTAAGCTTGGTTTAAATGATGCAAAGCACAGCGGGCCGCTGCCAAATCCCAGGCAGCCGAGCCCACCGACTTGAAGAATAAAGGCTTGTCTTTGGGTGCTGGGGTGCGCAGCGCTTGATGAATGCTGTGGACGTGCTCCCAGTCCACTTCGGCCTGAATCAGGTCGCCTGCTTCCTGGCGGGCACCGACGACATCATCGGCATACAGACGGCTGGCCAGCAGGGTGTGAGGCTCGAATTCGGCCATATCCGGTTTGAAGGCGCCCAGGCCAATCAGCAAGCGGTCCAGCCGGGCAGGTTCGTGATACACGGGTGTCAGGCTGGATGTCAGGGTGATCAGCACATCGGTTTTTTCTGGAACGGCCGCGGCGGCCTGGACTCGGTTTCCGAATCTGGCTTGCAGGGAAGTAGCCACAGCTTGAGCTCGGTCAGGGTTGCGGCCGGTCAGGGTGACGTGCGCTTTGGGGTACAGCGTCATGATGGCATCGCAATGAGCCAGGGCTTGTCGCCCGTAGCCCAGCAAGGTGACGTGCTCCGGGCCCTGCGGCCACAGAGCCTGAATACCCAGCATGGACACGGCTGCGGTACGGCGTTCGGACAGGGTGGGAGCATCCATGATCAGCAGCGGCAAGCCGTTCTGGGCGTCGTAGACGCTGACCAGGCCCTGGATGATGCCGTGACCTTGCTCCAGATTGTCCGGCATCACATTAGCCAGTTTATGCACACCTATATCGCTGGAGACGGCAGGCATGGACAGCATTTGTCCGGTTTTCGGATAGTCCAGAACCTGACGAGTGGGGGCGACGATAGTGCCAGCGGCATATTGGGCCATGGCTTTGCCGAGCTGGGCGACCAGCTCGGGATAAGGCAGGGCACGAGCAGTCTCTTCAGAGGACAGGACGGTATAGGAAGCTTGCGTCATTCCAGGATCTCCATGGAGTCGGTCTGTGGGCAGCGCATAGTGCAGGACTATCGGCAATTCAGTGTAGCGTAGGCCCAGCTAAGGGCAATAGGGCCTTTCCGCCAGTGATCTATTGACCCACCTTGACAATTAATCCGCCCCGTCTGGCGGCCTGTCACGGCATAATGAGGCCTGATATCAGCACCTGCCCACGCGCGGGGCCGTGCATTGGGGAGAAAAATAATGAGTTTGCTTAATTCTGTTGTGTCGGCCTTGTCGTCGACGGATGCCAAATCCAAAGAGCAGGGCGCTTTGTTGCCCGCCCTGATTCAAGTCATCAGCAGCTACCCAGGCGGTTTGAGCGGCCTGATTGAACGCTTTCGCTCGGGTGGTTTTGGCGATGTGGTGTCGTCCTGGATTTCGCAGGGCAGCAACCAGGAAATCGGCCAGCAGGATTTGCTGGGTGTCATGGGCCAACCCGCCATCAAGCAACTGGTGGACCTGTCCGGTTTGAATCAACAAAGCGTGCTGGATAATCTGAAGATCATGCTGCCTTCCCTGATCAATCAAGCCAGCCCCAATGGTCAGTTTGATCCATCCCACATTACCGATGCCAGCAGCCTGCTGGGCGGTTTGACGCAGTTGTTTCGCAAGTCCTGATTGACTTGCGCCAGTGATACGGCCTGTCTGAAAGCCGTATTGATAAGAATGCAAAAAAGGCCTGGAGTCGGTGCAATACCGATTCCAGGCCTTTTTTTAGCTTGATGTAGAAAAACCTGTACAGCAATTCCGGCCTGTACAGGTTTTTTGGTCTTAGCCGCGTGCCGCTGCTTCCAGAGCTTGTTCCAGATCGGCCAGAATGTCGTCGATGTGTTCCAGACCAATGGACAGACGCACCATGTCTTCGCTCACGCCCACAGCGGCCAGTTCTTCGGCGTTCAGCTGACGGTGCGTGGTGCTGGCAGGGTGGCAAGCCAGGGATTTGGCATCACCAATGTTGACCAGACGCAGGACCAGGTTCAGTGCGTCAATAAAGCGGGTACCGGCTTCAATACCGCCTTTGATACCAAAGGACAGAATCGCAGCAGGTTTGCCGCCCATGTAGCGCTTGGCCAGTTCGTGGTCAGGGTGATCTGCCAGACCGGCGTATTTGACCCAGGACACTTGTGGGTGCTTGTTCAGGTACTCGGCCACTTTCAGGGCGTTTTCTGTGTGGCGTTCCATGCGCAAAGGCAGGGTTTCGATGCCTTGCAGAATCTGAAAGGCGCTCAGGGGAGCCAGGGCAGCGCCGGTGTTGCGCAGCGGAGCCACGCGGCAGCGGCCGATGAAGGCAGCGGGACCGAAGGCTTCGGTGTAGACCACGCCGTGGTAGGACGGGTCAGGGGTGTTCAGGATGGCAAAGCGCTCTTTGTGCTCGGCCCAGGGGAATTTACCGGAGTCCACGACCATGCCGGCGATGGTTGTGCCGTGACCGCCCATGTACTTGGTCAGCGAGTGCACCACGATGTCGGCGCCGTGCTCGATAGGACGGCACAGGGCAGGCGAGGCGACGGTATTGTCTACAATCAGGGGCACGCCATGACGGTGAGCGGCATCAGCCAGCGCACGGATATCAATGATGTTGCCAGCGGGGTTGCCGATGGTTTCGCAGAATACGGCACGGGTGCGATCGTCGATCAGGGCTTCCAGCGCTTCGATGTCGTTGGGCTGGGCAAATTTGACGGTAATGCCCTGACGTGGGAAGGAGTGTGCGAACAGGTTGTAGGTGCCGCCGTACAGTTTACTGACGGACACAATGTTGTCGCCGGCCTCTGCAATCGTTTGGATAGCATACGTGATGGCCGCCATACCAGAGGCTACTGCCAATCCAGCAATCCCGCCTTCCAGTGCTGCAACGCGCTCTTCGAGCACAGCATTGGTGGGGTTCATGATGCGGGTGTAAATATTGCCGGGCACCTTCAGGTCAAACAGATCCGCGCCGTGTTGCGTATTGTCGAAAGCGTAGGAAGTGGTCTGATAAATCGGAACAGCAACTGCTTTTGTGGTCGGATCTGGCTGATAGCCAGCATGAATGGCAAGAGTCTCTAGTTTCATGGTTAATTCTGGAATTGATGATCAAGTGGCTTATATAAGACAAAGCAAGCATAACCCTTGTATGTAGAGAAATGCATCTAAGGGCGCAGACATTAATACTATGCCTTTATTTCTTTTGGTAATAATGGCGAATTACTGACAGCCGGCTCTGCTTTTTAAAGAGTGGGTGGATATTTCTTATTTTCGTTACTTCGCAATGGCCCTACATGGGTTAGCATTTCGTATCCGGGCAGATGGCGTGTTGCATCCTGCCCCGAGGTCCTAGAGGCTTACATGAAAGTATGGTTTAAGCGGGGCTTATTCAGCCTCGTCGTTTTAGCTATTGTCACGGTGGTAGGCGGGGCGATTTTCCTGCTGACATTCAATCCCAATTCGTACAAACAGAAGCTGGCTGACATCGTCCAGCAAAAGTATCAGCGTACGCTCAAGATTGACGGTGATATCGAACTTTCTTTATTTCCCCGCATTGGCCTGTCCGTGCAGGGGCTGTCCCTGTCTGACCGTAATTCGGAAGATCCCTTCGCTTCTTTGGAAAGCGCCCGTTTTGCGGTGGCCTTGTGGCCTTTGATCAATAACCGCCTGGTGGTGGACCACGTCGCTGTTACCGGCTTCAAAGCCTGGATTGTGCGCGATGAAGAAGGCAAGCTGAATTTCGATGACTTGCTGCAAGCCCCGCCTGCCGGCCCTCATCTTCCCGTTGCCCGCTCCGGCGTGTCCTTGTTGCCCGCAGCACAAGCTGCCGAGGCTCCTCAGCCAGCCGAGCCTGCCCCCGAATCCTTGCCTGTCCCTGAACTGATTGCCAAGCGTTCTGGCAGCGAAACGGATTTCCAGATTGATATTGCCGGGCTGAGCCTGAAGGGTGGCGAAATCCATTACTTCAGCAAACGCAGCAATGTGATTGGCCGTTTGTTGCAACTGGAAGTGAACACGGGTCGCATGACCTTTGGTCAGCCTTTTGATGTGGCTTTCAAGAGCCGCTTGTCTGGGGATTACCCCGTGGCGGATGGTGTGCTGGAAGGGCAAGGGCAGTTGAGTCTGGACCCTGCTTCCAAATCCTACGGCGCGCAAAAGCTGAACTTGAGCTTTGTTGGTGATTTGGACCAACTGCAGGCACAAAGCCTGACGCTTAAGGGCAATGTGGCCTACAAGTCCGCTCAGCGTCAGTTCAGCGCCACTAATCTGGATACCCAATTGCAAGGTCAGTGGTTGGGCGCTTACCCGGTCAGCGATCTGAACGCCACGCTCAATACGCCCAAGATGGAAATCGACAGCGTCAGCGATCTGGTGTCTTTCGAGAAGCTGGCTTTGCGTGTCCGTGGCAAGAGTGACGATCAGAATCTGGATCTGGCCTTGGATGTGCCTCGTATCCAGGTATCGCCTGCCCAAGCTGAAGGCTCGCCTGTCGTTGCCAGCCTGAAAATCAGCGGCCCCAAGGTCCTGGGCCTGGGTTTGACGCTGCAAGGCTTGTCCGGCAACAGCCAGGAATTGGTGTTTGAGCAGGCCAAGCTGGACGGTGCCATCAAGCAAGGCAGCCGTGTTGCGCAGTTGAAGGCCAGCTCCCCCATGCAGTGGCAACCCTCGAACGAGTGGCTGCGCCTGCCCGAAATTCAAGCCAATATTCGCGTGGAAGACGAAGCCGATGCAGGTAGCCGCTTCGAGATGCCGCTGACTGGTCAGGCTGATCTGAATAAAGGCAAACAGGAATACAGTGCACAGCTAAGCAGCAGCACCGAGCAGGCTCAAGGTAGCCTGGATGTGACGCTGCAGGATAAAGGTAAAGGACCTTTGCTGGGTGCGGTGCTGAAAGCAGACAAGCTGGATCTGGACGAGCTGCGTTCGATTTTCTGGGTAACCGCCCCTGAAGTGGTGACTACACCGGAGCCAGAGCCCGAGGCCGAAGCCCCGGAAGCCACTGCCGAGCAGGAGCCTGCCGCAGAGGGCGCTGAGCAAGCCGAGCTGCCCAAGGCAGAGCAGCCAGAGGCTGCCCCCGCTGCAGAAGAAGTGCCTGAAGAAGCCTCCCCTTACGCCTGGCTGGATACGCTCAGCTTTGATCTGCGCTTTGAAATCGAAAAGCTGCGCAGCCTGGGTGTGGTAATGGATCAGGTCAAGGCTCAGGTGAAGAACCAGGGCCAGGTGATCAATCTGTCGCAGTTCAATGCACAGGCTTATGAAGGTCAACTCCAGGCCAAGGCCAAGGTTGAGCCTGGCAAGCGCTTTGAACTGGGCCTGAAGCTGCAACAAATGCAGGTCGGCTCGCTCTTGCTGGATGCGTTCGGCAATGACTATCTGGCTGGCAAGGGCAATGTGGACCTGAACCTGAAGGCGCAAGGCGCTACAAGCGAAGAACGCCTGAATGCGCTGGAAGGTGGTCTGACGGTCGATTTGCGTGATGGCAGCTGGCGCAGTGTGGATCTGGACCAGAGCGTGCGCGACATTAACGAAGCCGTGCGTAATGCCTTTGGCGGTCAGATTCCTTTGCTGCTGCCCGAGTCCGATCCTCTGCGTCGCACGGTGCTGAACCGCTTGCAGGGCAGTCTGGATATCAAGAAAGGACAAGCGACTTTCCGTAATTTCCGTGCCACCACCCCGATTCTGTCGGTGACAACGGCTAAAGGCGCCACGCTGGATTTGGTTAACCAGCAAGCGGATGTGACTTTGCAGGCCCGCCTGAATCACAACAATCTGGCCGCAGAAGAGCGCAAGTCCTTCCAGGATCTGCGTAATGTGCTGATTCCTATCCACATCTCCGGTCCCTGGACAGAGCTGTCCTACCAGATTCAGTGGAAAGACATTGCCAGCAATTCCATCAAGAAGGCGCTGCAAGACGGTTTGCTGGATTTGTTGAGCCAGCAAGCCTCGGAAGCTAAAGCGGAGTCCAAGCCTGATGTGAAATCCGAGGTGAAGCAGATCATCAAGGAAGAGCTGGGTGCCAAGGTTCCACAAACCGTGGGCGAAGCCATGAAGCAGTGGTTCAAGCCATGAGTACGGGTTCAGTGGTGAATTCGCCTGAAGAGACGGTCTGCCTGTTGCAAGGTGGCCCGGCTCTAAGCGACAGCAAGGCGCTGGCCTGCAAGGGGCGTTGGGTTCTGGGAAACGATCAGGGGCAGGTTCTGGCCCCTGATGCGCTGCCCGCCTTGGCCGAGCTCAGCCTGGAACTGCGTTTTGGTCAGTTGGTGCTGCGCGCTCCAGGCATGTTGCGCCTGGATATTGAAGTGGACGTTATTGAAGACGATCCGGATTCCTTTTCCCTGTGGCAAGAAAATGGTCAATCCGTGCAATTGGTAGACGAAGGGGATTTACCTGCCCAGTGGTTCAGCCGCTATACAGGCCAGCCGCTGCGTTTGCTAAAGCGTTTGCCCCAGGCCGAGTAAGCCGCCTGCGTTGTGAGCCCACATATAACAAGCCCTGCTCATGGCAGGGCTTTTTTTGCATTCAGATCATGTTGCAGGTTCGGACTGCAGCCGGTGATAGCGGGCAAGCAGGGTTTCCTGGCTTTCCTTGTGCTGGGGATGAATCTCGATACATTCAACCGGACACACCACCACGCACTGCGGCTCGTCAAAGTGGCCGACGCATTCGGTACACAGGTTGGGATTGATCTCGTAGATCTCCTCGCCCATGTAAATAGCCAAGTTAGGGCACTGCGGCTCACAAACGTCGCAGTTAATGCATTCTTCAGTAATGTGCAGTGCCATAGCGCAGTGTCCTGATAAGCGTGGTCCTTGGATTTGACCAGTCGGTCACCCTACAGTGTAGTACGGACCGCTGCGCAGGGCGAGTTCAGGTGGCTGAAACCGCTTGTTGGCTGCGTTCTTTGGCTTTGGTTTGTAGCCAACGCTCCACGGATGGGAACACAAATTTGCCCACGTCGCCGCCCAGAATGGCAATTTCGCGCACGATGGTGCCGGAGATGAACTGGTACTGGTCCGAAGGAGTCATGAACATGGTCTCGACTTCGGGCAGCAGGTGACGGTTCATGCCCGCCATTTGAAATTCGTATTCAAAATCGGACACGGCGCGCAGGCCACGTACGATAACGCGACCATTTTGTTCGCGTACAAAGTCCTTGAGCAGGCCGGAAAAGCTTTTCACTTCCACGTTCGGGTAGTGGCTGAGCACTTCGGAGGCGATCTCAACACGCTCTTCAACGGTGAAGAAAGGGCGCTTGTTCTGGCTGGAGGCCACACCGACCACGACGTGATCGAAAAGGTTGGCGGCTCGCCGGACCAGGTCTTCATGGCCTCGGGTCAGGGGGTCGAAGGTGCCGGGGTAAACAGCTGTGATCATGGTGCATCCGCGTAAGTGGTTCAAGTTGGCAGGTCGGAGTCCGGGGGGAGCGGTGCAGGCGTCCCGGAAAATTCGGCATTATTGACTGTTTTTTGCATCGCAGCAAATCGCAACAAATGATAATGTACCTGCCCTGCCTTATCCTGTCGTAGTATCCCGTATTGATCTGGGGCTTGTATAGGGGTTTCGGACTCAATGTAAACCAGTGCGTCCGGTGCCAGCACATTGGGCAGCAAGGGCCAGATGCGTTCCATCCAGTCGCGCGCAAAGGGCGGGTCTATAAAGACCAGATCGTAGCGCATCTGGCTGCGCTCCAGAATATGGAGGGCGTCACCCGCATGGATACGGACGTGGTCTGCCTTGAGCTTGGTACGCAGGCTGCGCAAATTGGTAACAGCGGGTCCGTGGCGTTCCACCATTTGTACAAAGGCGACACCGCGCGAGGCCGCTTCAAAGCCCAGGGCTCCGCTACCGGCAAACAGATCCAGCACGTTCTTGTCGCTGAATTGCCCGCCCCAGAAGTGGTTAAGCCAGTTAAACAGCGTTTCGCGCACACGATCCGGGGTGGGCCGCAGACCGGGTGCATCGACGACTGAAATCGGTGTGCGGCGGTAATCACCACCTACAATACGGACAGCATGTTTTCTCATTAGCGCTTTGATCGGATAATGTGGTCATTCAACAGAATTTTCTAGTGTAAATCGTATGTTCAGTTTTTTTAAAAGAAAGAAGGCCAAGCCAGAGCCACAAGTCACTCAAACGGAGCTGACCGAGCCGCTTTCTCCTGCCCAGTCTCAGCCCCAGGCAGACGCGGCAGACGCATCCCCCGCTGTATCGCAGGAGCAAGGCACGCCGGTTCAAACGCCGGTGGCCCCGCCTGCTGTGGCTTTGGATAGCCAGGCAGGTAGTCAGGCTGAACATCGCGCTGCTCCCGAGTCTACGCCCACGCAGCCAGAGGTGCCACAACCGGCCCCGGCCAGTGTTCCGACACCAGAGCCTGCACGCGTCTACGAGCCGGAAGTGCAACCTGCGCCGGAGCCCATTCGGACTCCTGAGTTTGTGCCGGTGCCTGAACCCGAGGTGCAACCGATTCCTGAGCCAGAGGTGCAGCCAAAGCCCGAGGTACAGCCGATTCCTGAGCCTGCACCGCAGCCAGAACCTGAGGTGCAGCCGACTCCTGAACCCGAGCCACAGCCAGAGATTGTTCCAGTTCCTGCACCAGCCCCTGTTCCTGCTCCACAGCCTGAACCAGCTCCGACTCCAGAGCCGGAAGCCGTCGCACCCGTGGTGAAGACTTCCTGGATGTCTCGCCTGAAACAGGGCTTGTCGCGTACAGGTCAAAGCCTGAGCAGCCTGTTCGTCGGTGCCAAGGTTGATGAAGCTCTGTTCGAGGAACTGGAAGACGCCTTGTTGATGGCAGACGCGGGTGTCGAGGCTACCGAGAAGCTGATTACCGCCTTGCGTGCCCGTGTTCGCAAGGAAAAAGTCAGCGATGCGGCCCAGGTCAAACAAATCCTGTGTGACATCCTGACCGATCACCTGAAGCCCTTGGAGAAGTCCTTTCCATTGGGTTCCAGCAAGCCGCTGGTCGTTATGATTGCTGGTGTGAACGGTGCAGGCAAGACCACTTCCATCGGTAAGTTGGCGCACACCTTCCAGGAGCAGGGCGCAAAAGTTCTGCTGGCGGCCGGTGATACGTTCCGTGCAGCTGCTCGTGAACAGTTGATTGAGTGGGGCACCCGCAATAACGTCAGCGTGATTGCTCAAGACGGTGGCGACCCGGCAGCGGTGGCCTTTGATGCGGTACACGCAGGCCGCGCCCGCGATATGGGTGTGGTCATGGTGGATACCGCCGGTCGCTTGCCGACTCAGCTTCACCTGATGGAAGAGCTCAAGAAGATCAAGCGCGTAATCGGCAAGGCCGATGGCCAGGCTCCCCATGAAATTCTCTTGGTTGTGGACGGCAACACTGGCCAGAACGCCATTTCCCAGATCCGTGCTTTTGATGCAGCCTTGGGTCTGACTGGCCTGGTCGTCACCAAGCTGGACGGTACGGCCAAAGGCGGTACGCTGGCCGCAGTTGCTGCCTGTGCTCAGGGCGTGCGTCCTATTCCGGTCTACTGGATTGGCGTGGGTGAAGGCATGCAGGATCTGCAGGCTTTTGTGGCCCGTGAATTTGCGTCGGCCTTGTTGGGCATGAACGCTTAAGCCCAAGTTTGGCTACAAAAAACCGGCGATGTCTCTAAAGGCATCGCCGGTTTTTTTATTGCTGGATCGTCCAAGGCAACAAGAGCCATTTGGTGAAAAGCAAAGGCTCAGCGTATATAGGCGCTTAGTATATGGACGCCTATTTAGTACTTGTAGCGCTTAGCGTCGCAGAAGCTCAGTTTGTGGCTGATGCTGGTCCAAGGCATTGAGCGCATGCTGGGCATGGGCGGCACGACCTTGGCGGGCATGCGTCAGCCAGTCCCGCGCAAACTGCGCTTGCTCGGGGTTGGCCGCATGTTGGGCGTACCAATCCAGCGCCACATCCACATCGGTGACCGCACCAATCAAGGCCTGACATTCACGCAGCACTTTGTGCAGCCCCTGCTTGTCGGCCGCGCTGGGCAAAAACTCCAGGCAGTAGCGCAGGCTCTTGATCCGGTTACGCAGGCGATGTTGCTTGTCCTGACTGATTTGCGCAAAGCGCTGGCTGCGCAATTGAATCGTCTGGAACCAGCGGCTGATACGGGCTTCAACCAGATGCTCGGGCTGGGGTACGCCATTCAGTTCCAGCGTAGGGCCGCAGATCAGGCTTTGCAGATTACTCAAGAGCAAGGACTGGAACTCGGCCGCGCTGGCCAGTTGAACCGGGTCGTGCTCCAGATGAGCAGGGGCTGGTTCCGGGGCTGGGCCGGGCATCCCTGCTTGCAGCAGCAAGGGGGTAATTTCCAGATGCACCAGGTCCTGATCGCGTGCCTGACCGAACAGACCAAAATAATGCGTCAGACGGGTATTGGCATAGCCTTCGCTGGCCGACAGCCACATTTTGAACAGCTTGCGGCAGGAGCGCAGGCGACGCAGACCCACACGCATCAAGGCCAGATAATCGGCCTGACGGGAGGAGTCCGGACGTATGCCATCCACACCCGCCAGCAAAGCGGCATTGCGAATGACCTGTTCCAGGCTCATGGTGGCGCTCAGGCTGTAAAACTGCTCCAGCTCTTCGGTATCGAAAAAATGCGGTTTGGGTAGATCGTAGGCTTTGCGCGTCAGGGCAGCAGCCACCTGTTCGGGTGACAGGTCCAAGCTTTCGGATTTCGCCCGACGGCGATCCGCCAGACTGGCCAGTGCATCACCACGCTCGGACTTGCTGCGCATCTCCAGAATCAGGCCATGCTTGTACAGCCAGCGCTGGCCGACCTCAAACATGGTCAGGCTCTCGCCGCTGATCAGTTCAATTTCCAGCTCGTTGACCAGTAGCTTCAAGCCATTGGATTCGATATGGCCCACATCGTAGGCCAGCTCCAGTTCAGACTGGCCTTGCTTGATCAGGGCCAGCTCGCGCTGGATGCGAGTCTGGTAACGGGCTTGAATCTGGTCCGCGTAGCGAGCCAGCGCCGCGTGGGCAGGCGTGTCCTGATACAGGCTCAGGTCCAGTTCCGGGCCAGGTCTGGGGTGATTGATTTCAATGCGGGACAGGGTGTCAGGACCGGGCAGTTTGACGGTCTGAACCCATTGTTCGCCTTCCTTGCGCAGTCGCAGGGCGATACTCGAGCGCGCCAAATCGCGTTCGGGCGTATCAAAGTAAATGGCATTTAAGGTAATGCTACCCGTGCGTACAGCGTCAAAGGCGGTCAATAAGCCGGGACGGGCACTCTCGGGTACAAAAAATTTCAACTCTTGTTCTAGCACAGCATCGCACTCGAGATGTCGCCCACAGAGGGTGGGCGGATAAAACGATTATTTTGCATGTAAACACGCCAAACTTGAAGTGCCGATACCCCGCATAAATGTTTGCAGTCGTGTCAGGCTTTATAAAGGGGGAGTGCCCAGCGGCTCGCGCCAGCCCAGCTGATGCGAAATGCTGTTGGCACACTGTCGCAACTGAGCCAGGATGGGACTGTCGATACTGGCATCAAACAAGGTGCTGGGGCCCAGACTGGTCAGGGCCAGCACAATTTGGCCGGAGTGATCGAACACGGGGACGGACAGGGCATCAATACCGGGCAAGGGGTTGCCCAGCGCCTGTGCCACTCCTTGCTCGCGGATTTTTTCCAGCATGGCGGCCAGCTCTTTGGGGCTGGGGCGCAGCGGGCTGATACTGGTGACCACGGCACTGTCGCCTGCCTCGCGCTCTATATAGTGGCGCGCCACTTCCGGGGGCAGCCAGGCAGCAAAGACGTGGCCAGTGGCCGTATGCAACATGGACATGACCGTGCCGCAGCGCATGTTCACGTGGACCGGGTAGCTGGCCTCGCTGATATGAACCATGGTGGGGCCGTGTGAACCCAGCACCGCCAAGCCCAGGGTATGCCCAATGCGCGAGGCCCAGGCCTGAACCAGGGGCAGGGCAATCTTGACCGGGTTCTGGCTTTGCAGGCTGACCAGGCCCATCTGCAAGGCAAAGGGCCCCAGCTCATACAGCCCGGTAGCCGGAGCCTGTTGCACCAGTCCTACATTGGTAAAGCTGACCAGATAGGGGTGGGCTTTGGCTGAACTCATTCCCGCCTGAGTGGCCAGATCACGCAACATCATGGGTTGTCCGCTGTCCACCAGCACTTTCAACAGGCCAAAACCCGTTTCAATGGATTGGATACGGCGACGTTTGTCGTCCAGAGCAGGCAAAATGGGTTCGGTCATAGGGGTTTGGGGCGGTTTGGCACGGTCTTCAAGTGTACCGACTAATGAAGCTGCCCGCCGGGGCCTGGGTGTCGTAAAATGGCCTTAATTATTATCTGTCTGAGCAAAGAGCACGATGAATCAAGAAATTCAGTCCGACGCTGGTCAACTGGGCGCCAGTCCAATCGCTCCCGTTCCAGAGATTGTTGAAGAGCTGCGCGCAGGTCGCATGGTTATTCTGGTTGACGAAGAGGACCGCGAAAACGAAGGCGACCTGGTCATGGCCGCCGAATTCGTGAATGCCGAAGCGATCAACTTCATGGTGACGCATGGTCGCGGTCTGGTTTGCCTGACCCTGACCGAAGAGCGCTGCCGCCAACTGGACCTGCCTTTGATGGCCACCCGCAACGGTACGCGTTTTGGCACCAACTTCACGGTGTCGATTGAAGCGGCTGAAGGCGTGGAAACCGGCATTTCGGCTGCTGACCGCGCTCGTACCGTGCAAGCGGCCGTGGCACGCGATGCGCGTCCGGTGGATCTGGTGCAACCCGGTCACATTTTCCCGCTGAAGGCGGCCAAAGGTGGCGTGCTGGTGCGTGCCGGTCATACCGAAGCCGGTTGTGACCTGACGGCCATGGCGGGTTTGACGCCAGCGGCTGTCATTTGCGAAGTGCTCAATCCTGACGGCACCATGGCGCGCCTGCCG
This sequence comes from Alcaligenes faecalis, assembly GCF_009497775.1. Taxonomy (NCBI): domain Bacteria; kingdom Pseudomonadati; phylum Pseudomonadota; class Betaproteobacteria; order Burkholderiales; family Alcaligenaceae; genus Alcaligenes; species Alcaligenes faecalis. The sequence goes on along the minus strand of NZ_CP031012.1, from coordinate 3,265,937 downwards.
GATTTGCTGATGTTTGCCCGCGAGCACGGCATCAAGGTTGGCACCATTGCAGATTTGATCCAGTACCGCAGTGAACACGAGTCCATGATCGAGCGTTTGCACAAGAAGCCCGTCAAGACTCCTTATGGTGAATTTGAATGCCACGCTTACCGCGACCTGTCTTCCGGTGGCTTGCACCTGGCACTGGTGCACGGTGAAATCAGCCCGGACGTGGAAACCCTGGTCCGTGTGCATGAGCCGACGACCGTGCTGGATGTGCTGATCGAGGGTGACGTAGGCCATAGCTGGACCCTGCCTACCGCCTTGCGTACCGTAGCCAAATCCGACAGCGGTGTTGTCTTGCTGATGAACTGTCAGAACTCCGAAGAAGAGAGTTTTGAGCAGATCCAGGCCTGGGGTGCCGACAGTCCGGTACCAACGCCACGCGGTCGTCCTAGCCGCAATGATTTGCGCACGTATGGAATTGGTGCACAAATTTTGCGTGACCTCAATGTTGGCAAAGCCCGTTTGATGTCGCGACCACGTAAAATGCCAAGCATGGCCGGGTTTGCATTGACCGTGACGGGTTACCATAGCGAACCAGATTCTCAATCCTAAGCGGAGCTTCCAACATGAATCCTTACATTGTTACCCCTGACCTGAATGGGGAAGGTCTGCACATTGGTATTGTGCGTGCACGTTTCAACGAATCCATCGGCCTGACCGAGTTGGAAGCTTGCCTGAAAGAGCTGGAAGCTCTGGGCGTGGACGAGCGCGATGTGACCGTTCTGTCCGTGCCTGGCGCGCTGGAATTGGGCATTACTCTGGGCCAGATGGCTGAAACCGGCGAGTTTGACGCTCTGATCGCTCTGGGCGCCGTTATCCGCGGTGATACCTACCACTTTGAAGTGGTCAGCAATGAAAGCGCTTCGGCCATTACTCAAGTCTCCCTGGCAACCGGTATTCCAGTTGCCAACGGTGTACTGACCACCAACACAGATGAACAAGCCGAAGTTCGCGCTGCTGAAAAAGGTCGCGATTGCGCCCGTACAGCGGTCGAGCTGGGCAATCTTATCGCCGTCCTCGAACCCGAGCTGGACGACGATGAGGACGAAGATTACGAGGACGAAGATCTTGACGACGACAAATAAAGTCCCGGCCAGCAAGGCCAACGGACGATCCGCGCGCCGCCGCTCGCGCGAATTTGCCCTGCAGGGCATCTACTCCTGGCTTTTGCGAGGCGCTGATGGCCTGCAGGAAGCCACCTCCATCGACGCCCATATCCGGGGCGACGAGGAGTTTGGCGAAGCTGACGCAGCCTGGTTCAAAACCTTGCTGTTCGGCGTCATGCGCGAAGCCCCTGTGCTGCGCGAACGTTTCTTGCCTTATGTTGATCGTCCTTTGGAAGAGCTCTCTCCCATCGAACACGGCATCTTGCTGATTGGCAGCTACGAACTGGTGCATCACGTTGAAGTGCCTTACCGCGTTGCCATTAACGAAGCAGTTGAACTGGCCAAGTCCTTTGGCGGCACAGACGGTTTCAAATTCGTGAACGGCGTGCTGGACAAACTGGCCGCCGACGTACGCGCTCCTGAAGTTGCCAAGCAGGCCCGCCGCTAAAACGGGGCGTGCCGTGCTGAACGAGTTCGGTCTTATCCAGCAGTATTTCAATCGCCCCGCTCCCGAAGGATATTTGGGAGTGGGTGACGATTGCGCCCTTTTTACCCCCACACCCGGCTGGCAACTGGCCAGCAGCGTGGATCTTCTGATCGAAGGGCAACATTTCTTTCCCGATGTGGACCCCTTTCTCTTGGGGCACAAGGCGCTGGCCGTGAATCTGTCGGACCTGGGCGCCATGGGAGCCAAACCACGAGCCTGCCTGCTGGCTTTATCCATGCCCGAAGTCCGTCCCGAATGGCTGGCCGCATTCTCCAAAGGTTTGTTCCAGTTGGCCGATCAGGCGCAATGCCCCTTGATTGGCGGTGACACCACGCGCAGCAAACAAGGCGTGGTCATCAGCATTACGGTGCTGGGTGAGGTTCCGGCTGGGCAGGCGTTGCAACGCAATGCAGCCCAGCCCGGTGACGATATCTGGTTAACGGGCACCCTGGGTGCCGCAGACATAGCCTTGCGTCTCCTGCAAGGTCGCTTGGCTGCTGATCCTGATCGTCTGGCTGCCAGTCGCCCGGCATTGGAGCAACCCTGGCCGCCTTATCGCCTGGGTCATGCCCTGGCAGGTTTGGCTCATGCCGCCATTGATGTGTCTGATGGCCTGGTCCAGGACCTGGGCCATATTGCCAAAGCCAGCCAATGTGCCGCCCATCTGGATTGGGATGCCTTGCCGCTGGATCCTTCCTTGAAGGGTTTACCAGCCGAGCTGCAACGTGAAGCGGCTCTGGTTGGTGGCGACGTTTTTCAATTGTGTTTTACGGGTGCTCCCCAAGAACGGGAGTCCATCATGGCGCTGGCCCAGCGCGAAGGCGTGCAGCTTAGCCGTATTGGCTCCATGCATGCTGGTAGCGGGGTGCATGTGCGTGATCAACAGGGTCTGCATCCTGCCCCTGCCCAGGGCGGTTTCGATCATTTTGGTGGCTGAGTCTGTGTCATGAGCACATTTCCTGATCCTTCCTTGAATCCGATTCAACGTCCTACCCTGGATTGGGTGGTGAAAAAGCCTTGGCGCTTGATTGCCTTTGGTGGTGGTACCGGCGTCTTGCGTCCGGGGCCGGGCACCTGGGGCACGGTGCTGGCCTGGGTCTTGTGGGTCTTGGGTCTGCATGTACTGACCGACACGCAAATGGCCATTTTCTTGCCAGTCACCTTTTTCATAGGCTGCTGGGCTTGCCATCGCACAGGCTACGATCTGGGCGTGTCCGATCACAGCGGCATGAACTGGGATGAGATGGTCGCCTTCTGGTTGGTGCTGTGGCTGATTCCGCAGACCTGGCTGGCACAGGGCATCGCATTCGTTTTATTTCGTTTCTTTGATATTCTCAAACCACCGCCGATCCGCTATTTTGATCGTCGTCTGCATAATGGTTTTGGCGTTATGTGGGACGATCTCCTGGCGGCAGGTTATACCTTGTTGCTAATGGCTGTCTTGGTACGTTTTGGAGTTTTCTCATGAGCGATTACGAGCACGGCAATGCCGCCCTGGCCCTGGGGCGAGCCCTTAAAGATCGCGGCTGGATGGTCGCCTGCGCCGAGTCATGTACAGGTGGCCTGCTGGCTGCTGCCTTGACGGACCTGCCCGGTTCCAGCGCCTGGTTTGAACGTGGTCTGGTCACCTACAGCAACAAGGCCAAGGTTCAGGAGCTGGGCGTGAACCAGGACACCCTGGATCGCTTTGGTGCAGTCAGCGAAGAAACCGCCATGGAAATGGCGGCGGGTGCGCTGGAAGCCACTGCAGATGCAGAACTGGCTATTTCCACGACTGGCATTGCCGGTCCGGACGGAGCCACAGCAGGAAAGCCGGTTGGCCTGGTGTGCTTTGGTTTTGCACAACGCCGGGGCGATGGCATTGTGACTCGCGCCTCTGCCCGTATCTTTGATGGTGATCGGGCTCAGATCCGTCAGCAGGCCGTGGAATACGCCTTGGCCAGCGCGCTGACCATGCTCAATCCTGCCTGATTTCTTCAGGCCGGCAACATCAAACCCAGCTGCCTGGCGCTCGAACGCAGTTCGGGCAGGCAGCGCTGGATCAGCTTCTCTTCCGTATCCTGCCAGTCCTTGATGCTGATGCTCATCCCGGCCACAACGCGCCCGCTGGCACTGCGCACGGGTACGCCAATCGCCGTCAAACCCAGCTCCAGCTCTTCCTTGATCAAGGAATAATCCTTTTCCTGCACCTGCTTCAATTCGCGCAGCAAAGCTTCGCGAGTATGGGCGGTGTATTGCGTCATGATCTTGAAGGGAGCCAGCTCCAGATAGGCATCCAGCCTGCTTTGCGGCAACTGCGACAGCATCATTCGCCCGATCGAAGTGCAGTGGGCAGGCAGGCGACTACCCAGGCCCAACGACACCGTCAACACACGCTGTCGTTGGGCACGTGCCAGATACAGGATCTCGTCCCCATCCAGCAAGGCCAGCGCACAGGTTTCACCGACGCGATCACTTAAATCGTCCAGTATGGGCTGGGCCAGACTGACGATGGACGTCGAAGAAAAATAAGCATGGCCCAGCTGCAAAATCGCTGGGCGCAGTTTCCAGAACGCGCCTTCCTGCTCCGCATAGCCCAAGGCTTGCAGAGTGTAGAGGCAGCGCTGCACCACTGCTCGCGCCAGACCTGTTTTCAGGGCAATTTCTGCGGCCCGCAATGGGCGTCTTCTGTCTGAAAAAGCCGTAATCACCTGCAGGCCACGGGCTAGCGATTGCATGTAGTCCGGGTCGCCTTTGTAGCTGCTGGTGGGGGGATTTGTCTCTTTATTCGTTGTCATTGCTCAGTCGGGGGCAAGGGCTTGTTTTGTTCGATTAACGAACGTGGCAGGATTATCAAGAATTATCGATGATAAATTGTAAAAAAAACAAGACTTAGCAATTTAATAATCAGGTTCGATTATCGAACAAAATAAGTTTGGAGTGATTCATGAAAAAAGTCCTAGCTCGTAAAGTGGCTCCTCTGCTGGCCGGAATGGGTTTGCTGTTTTGTTCCTTGGGTGCGCAAGCGGCGTACCCGGACAAGCCTATCCGTCTGGTTGTGCCCTTTACGCCGGGCGGTGTAACTGACGTGATTGCCCGAGGCGTCGCACAGCAACTGTCCAAGGATCTGGGCCAGATCATCATTGTGGAAAACAAGCCCGGTGCCAGCGGCATTATTGCCACGGACTTCGTCGCGAAATCCGCCCCAGACGGCTACACCGTCTTGCTGGCTGCGGTTGGTCAGGCCGTGGTGAATAATCACCTCTACAAGAAACTGCCTTATGACCCCGCGCAGGATCTGGCTGCTGTTTCTCTGGTGGCAGAAGGGCAGAACGTGCTGGTGGTCAATGCCAAGCAAAGTCCGTTCAATACGGGTGAAGAGCTGATCAGCCATGCTCGCGCCAAACCTGATGATCTGACTTACGCTTCCTTTGGTAATGGCTCGTCCTCGCACCTGTCGGCAGCCGCCTTTACTACCATGGCCAATATCGAAGTTATCCACGCTCCTTACCGTGGCAGCGCACCAGCCATGACCGATCTGCTGGGTGGCCATATCTCCTTCATGTTCGACAGCATGGGCACCGCGATTACGCACATCAACGCCAATACCGTGCGCCCCTTGGCCGTGTCCGGTCCCGAGCGTTCTTCCTTGCTGCCAGAGGTTCCAACCTTTGCAGAGCTGGGCCTGGACCAGGGCTACAACGTGACAGCCTGGTTTGGTTTCCACGTCAGTAGTGGCACGCCTGCTGAAATTGTCGACCGCCTGAGCCAGGCCATGAAGACTGTCAGCGAAAACAGCGAGTTTGTTGAAACCTTCCGTCGTCAGGGCGTGGATATCATTTCCTCCACCCCTGCCGAGTACGCCGAGTTCCTGCGTCAGGAAGACGAGAAGTTTGGCAGCCTGATCAAACAAGCCAATATCACGCTGGACTAATCGTTTTTTGAATGGAGCACTGTAACGTGAGCGATCAGCACGCCTCGCAGGCGACGCGTCCTGCCCCTTTGGATGGCATCCGGGTTCTGGATCTGACACGCATTCTGGCTGGCCCATGGTGCACACAGAACCTGGCCGACCTGGGGGCCAATGTCTACAAGATAGAGCGGCCCGAAACCGGCGACGATACTCGCGCCTGGGGCCCGCCCTTTTTGCAGACACCTGAACAGGAAGATACGGCTGAAGCGGCCTACTACTTGTCCGCCAACCGTAACAAGCAGTCGATCAGCCTGGACATTGCCAGCCAGGAAGGGGCGGATGTGGTGCGTGCCATGGCACGGGAATGCGACATCCTGGTCGAGAACTTCAAGGTGGGTGGCCTGGCCAAATACGGCCTGGACTACGCCAGCCTGAAAGAGATCAACCCCCGTCTGATCTACTGCTCGATTACCGGCTTTGGCCAGACAGGCCCTTACGCCGAGCGGCCGGGTTATGACTTCATGATCCAGGCCATGGGCGGCATGATGAGCCTGACGGGCGAGCGTGACGACAAGCCCGGCGGTGGCCCCCAGAAAGCGGGGGTTGCTGTCGCGGACCTGATGACGGGTATGTATGCCACCAGCAGCATTCTGGCCGCCTTGTTTGAACGCTCACGCAGTGGCTTGGGGCAGCATATCGACATTGCTCTGCTGGACTGTCAGGTTGCCATGCTGGCGAACCAGAACATGAACTATCTGGTCAGCGGGCAGGCGCCGAAGCGGGCGGGCAATGCACATCAGAATCTGGTGCCGTATCAGGTGTTCCCGACGGAAGATGGTCACATCATTGTGGCTATCGGCAATAACCGTCAGTTCGCGGCTTACTGCGAAGCGATTGGCCATCCGGAAGTGGTGAAGGACGCGCGTTTCCGCATCAATAGCCAGCGTGTCAAACACCGGGACGAGCTGGAGCAGATCCTGAGTGCCGCGATGCAAAAGCACCCCAGTGCTTATTGGCTGGAAGCTTTGGACAAGATTGGCGTGCCAGCCGGGCCTATCAATGATCTGCATGGTGTGTTCTCGCACCCGCAGGTTCAGGCCCGGAACATGCGGATCGAGCTGGACCATAGCCAGGCAGGGAAGGTCAGCATGACGGCCAGCCCCATGCGTTTTTCAGATAGCCCGGTGTCCTATCGGATGGCTCCGCCGCAGTTGGGCGAACATACGGAGCAGGCTCTGGAGAGTTTGCTCGGGGCGGATAGCCTGGAATTGAAGCAGTGGCGTAACCGGAACCAGGTTTGACTAGGGTTAAAAGCCAAAGCCAAACCAGAATTTGAACCAGTGCCAGTGCCAGAGTCGAGGCGCAGGCCTGGTTTAGCGTTTGGACTTGTGGCAGGAGCAGTGTCCGATTGACACCGCTCCTGCTACCTGAAATACAGCTCAGACCCTGGCCTGGGGCTCGTGACTCAGTAGGGGGGAAGTTGCTTCTTACGCTTAAGGTTCAACTGAGCCTGAGCGGGACCTATCGGTCATAGCCTAATAAATAAAAAGCCCCACTCACTTGGATTCAATCCAAAGTGAGTGGGGCTTTCTTATATCTACACTAATTGCTGTCGCTGTCGCTGTCGCTGTCGCTGTCGCTGTCGCTGTCGCTGTCGCGATCCCCGGACTTGTTCAACAAGCCGGGAGGGCCATCAATCAACGTTGCTTGTTGCGTGCGTCATTAATGGCATTGCGCGTAGCAATTGCCGCAGCTTGTGCCGCATCACGCCAGTCATCGCCACGGCTGGCGTACAGGATGGCGCGCGAAGAGTTGATCATCATGCCGTTACCTTGCGAGTCCATACCGGCAGCAACGGTTGCGACCACATCGCCACCTTGTGCACCAATGCCGGGCACCAGCAAAGGCATATCGCCAATACGGGCACGCACTTTACCGATTTCCTCGGGGAAGGTTGCGCCGACCACCAAAGCACATTGGCCGTTCGTATTCCATTTCTCTGCCACCAGGCTGGCCACGTGCAGGTACAGCGGGGTGCCGTCAGCCATTTCCATGAATTGCAGGTCCGAGCCACCGGGGTTGGAAGTGCGGCACAGCACGATCACGCCCTTGTCCTTGTGCTCCAGATACGGCTCTACCGAGTCAAAACCCATGTAAGGGCTGACCGTGACGGCATCCGCGCGGTAGCGTTCAAAAGCTTCGCGTGCGTACTGTTCGGCTGTCGAACCCACGTCCCCACGTTTGGCATCCAGCACAATGGGCAGGTGAGGGTAGCGGCTGCGAATGTAGTCGCACAGGTCTTGCAACTGATCCTCGGCACCCTGAGCGGCAAAGTAGGCAATCTGTGGCTTGATGCCGCAGGTGTAGTCGGCGGTGACGTCCACAATCGCTTTGCAGAACTCATAAATCGCGCCGGGTTTGCTGGCCAGCTCCAAAGGCAAGCGGGCAGGGTCTGGGTCCAGACCCACCATCAGCATGGATTGGTTGTCCGTCCAGGCACGGTTCAGTTTTTCTATGAATGTCATGGGAATCAGGAAAGTAAACGGCTATACAAAAAGCTGAGCCAGACGGCACCAGCAAAAATAAGGGACAGCAGCACGGCAGCACTGGCTAGGTCCTTGGCGCGCCCGATCAAGGGGTGATGCTCCAGGGTAATGGTGTCAGCCAGGGCCTCCAGGGCCGAGTTCAACAGCTCCACCACCAGCACAAAGACCAGTGTGCCCAGCAAGACCTGAATCTCCGCCGGGGTTTGCCCCAGCCAGAATGCCAGTGGAGTCAGGATGACAGCCAATGCCAGTTCCTGGCGAAAGGCAGCCTCGTGGCGCAGGGCAGCGGCCAGGCCTTGACTGGAGTAGCGCAAGGCATTGAACAGGCGGCCCAAACCACCTTTGCTTTTGAATGGAGAGTCTGACATGAAGGAAGCTGCAGATTGAAGTGCCCTGATTATAGGGGTTTGCTTGGACGAAAAAAAACCGGATGGAAAAATCCATCCGGTTTTTGTACTAAAAGCGTGGCGATCAGGGCAGAAGTGATCAATTTCCGCCCGAATCGGGGTGCTGATGTGTGGCTTAGAAGCCGCCCATACCACCCATGCCGCCCATGCCACCCATGTCAGGCATGGCTGGAGCAGGTTTGTCTTCCACGATTTCGGTCACGGCCACTTCGGTGGTCAGCAACAGGCTGGCGATCGAAGCTGCGTTTTGCAGGGCAGTGCGAGTCACCTTGGTTGGGTCCAGAACGCCTTGCTCGACCAGGTCACCGTATTCGCCAGTAGCAGCGTTGTAACCGTAGGTGCCGGTGCCGCTGGCCACTTGGTTAACAACCACGCTGGCTTCTTCGCCGGCGTTGGAGACGATGGTGCGCAAAGGAGCTTCGATAGCACGCAGAACCAGTTTGATACCAGCGTCTTGGTCGGTGTTGTCGCCAGTCAGTTGGGCAACAGCTGAGCGGGCACGAATCAGTGCAACGCCACCGCCAGGAACGATACCTTCTTCGACGGCTGCGCGAGTAGCGTGCAGGGCGTCTTCAACGCGGGCTTTCTTCTCTTTCATTTCGACTTCGGTGGCAGCGCCAACACGAATCACGGCAACACCGCCAGCCAGCTTGGCCACGCGCTCTTGCAGTTTTTCACGGTCGTAGTCGGAAGTGGACTCGTCGATCTGAACGCGGATTTGTTTCACGCGAGCTTCGATGTCGGTGCCGTTGCCAGCGCCGTCGATGATCGTGGTGTTTTCTTTGGCCACTTCAATGCGCTTGGCCTGACCCAGGTCGTCCAGAGTCGCTTTTTCCAGGGACATACCGGTTTCTTCGGAGATCACGGTACCGCCAGTCAGGATAGCGATGTCTTCCAGCATGGCTTTACGACGGTCGCCAAAGCCAGGGGCTTTAACAGCAGTGGTCTTCAGGATGCCGCGGATGTTGTTCACAACCAGAGTAGCCAGGGCTTCGCCTTCCACGTCTTCAGCAACGATCAGCAAAGGACGGCTGGTCTTTGCAACTTGCTCCAGTACGGGCAGCAGATCACGGATGTTGGAGATTTTCTTGTCGAAAATCAGAACAAACGGGTCGTCCAGAACAGCAACTTGCTTCTCGGAGTTGTTGATGAAGTAAGGGGACAGGTAGCCGCGGTCAAACTGCATACCTTCAACCACGTCCAGTTCGTTTTCCAGCGATTTGCCGTCTTCAACGGTGATCACGCCTTCTTTGCCGACTTTGTCCATGGCATTGGCGATGATCTCACCAATGGAGTGGTCGCTGTTGGCCGAGATGGAACCGACTTGAGCGATTTCTTTGCTGGTGGTGCAAGGACGGGACAGCTTGCGCAGTTCGTCAACAACCACAACAACAGCCTTGTCGATACCGCGCTTCAGGTCCATTGGGTTGATGCCGGCGGCAACAAACTTCAGGCCTTCTTCAACGATGGCTTGAGCCAGCACAGTAGCGGTAGTGGTACCGTCACCGGCGTTGTCGGAAGTCTTGGAAGCAACTTCTTTAACCAGTTGAGCACCGATGTTCTCGAATTTGTCTTTCAGTTCGATTTCTTTGGCAACGGACACACCGTCTTTAGTAACGGTAGGAGCGCCGAAAGAACGGTCCAGAACAACGTTACGGCCTTTAGGGCCCATGGTGGTCTTAACAGCATTGGCCAGAACGTTGACGCCGCGAACGATGCGGGTGCGTGCGTCGTCGCCGAAGTAAACTTGTTTTGCGGTCATGGTTTGAATCCTATTGAATTTTCGTTGGCGGTACTTATTCGATCACGGCGAAGATTTCTTCTTCGCGGATCACCAGCAGCTCTTCACCGTCGATCTTGACGGCCTGGCCGGAGTACTTGCCAAACAGAACTTTGTCGCCGACTTTCAGATCCAGCGGCAGAACCTTGCCGTCCTCGGTTTTCTTACCGGGGCCAACGGCCAGAATTTCGCCTTGATCGGGCTTTTCAGTCGCGCTCTCGGGGATAACGATACCGGAAGCGGTGGTGCGTTCGTTGTCCAGACGCTTGACGATCACACGATCGTTCAAAGGACGCAGTGCCATGGAGAAACTCCTGTTTAAATATGACTTTAGTTGTGAGTCCGATTGGGGGGCGAGGCGCTTTAGCACTCAACCCCTTCGAGTGCTAATTATAGGGACGACTTTTCTAATTTCAAGAGCACCCGGGGGCTGGTGTTACATATTTGTCCTGGGGCGTGGGGTTGTGGGGGTGTTGGAGGGGGAGAGGGGCACCGAGGTTTGAGCTTCCGTCACTCAGTTTTGAACTCTGAATAGCAGTCCAACTGGGTGTCAGTGGAGGGTATGAGGCTGAGGAGGACTTATGGAAAGTTTTGGAAATCCCTTGTTTGGTTGGTTTTATGGACTTCGGAGTCCATTTATGGAACAAACACCAAACAGTTGGCCGCTTTCGGCCAGGAGGTGACATTAGACAAAGCAAATAGATTGCTGACGAACCTCTTCGGTATCGAATATTCTGTAAGCCTCATTTCGCATGACCTCAAGGAACCCACAAATGATTGGTAGTTGCTTATGTGGCAGTGTTCGCTACAAAATTTCCGGGCCTCTATCAGGGGGACTTAATTGTCATTGCTCAATGTGCCGCAAGGCACACGGCGCTGCGTTTCGATCTAGAGCAGCGGTATCCGTGAGCGATTTTCAATGGGTTAGTGGTGAAAGCCAAATTACTTGGTATGAGTCATCACAAGGCAACCACCGAGGATTTTGCCGCATATGCGGCACGCCCTTGCTTAGTCGATTTGACAATCATCCATCCATCTACGGATTACCGCTAGGAGCGCTAGACGATGATCCAGGTGTTCGCCCAGAAAAGCACGTATTCGTCGCCAATAAAGCATCTTGGTTTGAGATTACCGATGACCTACCTCAACACGTCGGGTTGCCGTGCGAATAAGTGCCCAAATTCGGCCGGAAGGAGCCTTTCAATCCATTGAAATCTCTGGAGGCATCTTGCTCAGTTCCAAGACAAGAAGGTCATTCAATAGCGGCGTGCCTACACCTGCATTCAATGGGTAGTTGGTAGTGTTGCCTGTGAGCTTGTAACCTCTACGCTGATAGAGACTGAGCAATTCGGGGCGTGATGAAAGCACCGACATCATCAAACGCGCAGGGGCAAAGTTCTTGATGGCATAAGTTTCGGCCGCCAAAAGCATTTTCTTACCCATTCCCGAATTTTGCTCTGTGGGAAGCGTGGCAAGCATTCCTATCCAGCAATCCGATTTATCATAAGTAACTTGAACGCAAGTGACGATTTCATCGTTGCGAACTGCCACCAACACTTGTGAGTTAGGAGTCATCTGTTGAGCTATTTGCTCTGGGGAGGCTCTACTGTCAGCGACTAAATCTGACTCGTGCGTCCAACCACCTGAATTCGCATCTGGTCGGTATGCTTTGTTGACCAATAATGCTATGGCTTGCTATTGGCTTGAATTAGCCAGTTGGATCATTTCGTTCATGCCTCAATTATATTTCTCGGAAAGAACAGTCGAACTGTGAATGTCTCCTTTGGGTCGAAAGCAGCCGCGCCGTTTAGGCAACTGCCTGATGCTCGCCTCAATATATAGATCAGTAAACACGATTCAAAATTAAGCGATGAACAATACAGCAAGCTCAAAGCTCAAAGCTCAGTGGCGTTCGACTGCGGCCCGCACAGCTCTAATATCCGGTATATATGCAGGGCAGTTCATATAGGGGAGTGCACGATCCACTCCCCCCACCACCTCTTGGACAAAGCAAAAAACATCGTGCGGAACATCTACCTTCTTCTCGCCGTCCTCGGCGCGGCATTGCCTCTGTCGCAGTTTGTTCCGTGGCTCTCCGCCTATGGGCTGAACCTGCCGCTCTTGCTACAGCAAGCCACCTCCAGCTCTATCTCCGCCTTTGCCTGGGCAGACGTTTTAGTTTCGGGTATCGCAGTTGCTGTGTTTATTCTTGTCGAAGGGAACAGGATTGCGATGCAACGCCTGTGGTTACCCCTTTTGTGTCTGGCGGTAGGCCCATCATTGGCCTTGCCGTTTTTCCTGTTTCTGCGGGAAGGACATCTGGCCGCGTCCAGGGCTATCCGGGCCTGAAATCACTCTTAAGAGCATTACGCTGGTTTGCTTGATGCTGCTCCTTTAGGGGGCAGCGAATGCTCAGTTATTGTGATGCTCTGCAAACCACTGCCTAATTCCCCGTACTCAAGGCAATCAGCTTGCTCATCGTGTTGAAGTTACGCGTAGTGGCAACGACCTTGAGCTTTTTCTCGATGAAATTATTGTTCGCTTTCAGGTCTCGATACCGGGTTGCGCACAGGATATAGGCGATGTCATCAATGACGCGCACCTGATCCGGCGCGTGTTCCAGGGCGAGGAAGGCATGCAGTAGTGCGCTGTCTGCCGGTGAACGCAGCAAGGTGAAATACAGTTGGCTGGAGGGCTGGTCCTTGAAGGGATTGTTCGCCATGACCTGCATGAAATAGGCTGGTGTCCGGGCAATCACCTGAATATCCCCGCCCAGGTTTTCCTTGATGGCGTGATGAACTAGTTGCTCCAGTTCCGGCTGCTCAAGCTCCGTGGACACAATGGCATTGCCGCTTTGAATATAGGTTCTGACGTCCCGCAAACCCGCCGCTTCCAAAGCCGCCCGTAGCGGTGCCATCAGTACTTTGTTTTTGCCGGTAGGCATGACGCCACGCAATAAAAGAATCTGTGTGTTCATGGTGTGTTCTTGCTGTGACGTTGTGGTGTTGCCGCGCAGGCGGGATTTTTGGCCTGCTATTTTATGCTGTATTTAAAAACAGTGTCTGGTTTGATTTTCCAAGTTCGCCTTTTTCCGAGTACAGGTACAATGCGAATCTTAATTAGAAATCATTCCCATTACTGTTTGAATGAGCCCGACCTCCGGCCCTTCCGATTTCGCTTCTTCTGACGAGTTTGTCAGCCTGTACCGTGAGCATCACGGCTGGCTGGTGCAGATGTTGCGTCGTCGGCTTAGCGGCAATACGGACCATGCTGCTGATCTGGCGCATGACACCTTCGAGAGGGTAATCCGCAGTCAATCCACCGCTGTATTTTCCGAACCTCGTGGATTTCTGACGACGGTAGCCAAGCGTTTGCTGATCGATCAGTGGCGCAGGCAGGCTATTGAGCAGGCTTATCTGGAAACTCTGGCTGCACGTAGTGTGGAAGTGGAGCCCAGTCCGGAGACCCATGCTCTGGTGGTGGAAGCGCTGGATTCGGTGTGCCGCATGATGGAGCAGTTGCCCGCACGGGTGCGCAAGGTGTTTGTGCTGGTGCAAGTAGAAGGGCTGGCGTATCAGCAAGTGGCGCAGACACTGGGGATTTCAGTGCAGTCCGTGCAGCGCGATATGGTCAAGGCCTGGCAGTATTGCTATGCGGTGCTATACGCATGAGTACGTCCCGTCCCGAGGCCTTGCATCCCGACATTATTGAACAGGCTGCGCAGTGGATGATGCGGCTTGGGGATGGGCCGGATGCTTCCATGGAGCAAGCCTGTCAGCAATGGCGACAAGCGGATGCCCGTCATGAACTTGCATGGCAGCGCCTGCAGGGAATCAGCCAGAATTTGAATGCTGCGATTGGTGGCTCCGCCGCTGCGCCTGTCGCGGGGCAAACTATCTTGCGTTATTGCGAACGCCGTTCACGTCGTCATGTCATGAAATGGATGTTGGGCGGCGTGGCCGCTGGCTCCTTGGGCTGGCTCGGATTGCACGAGGGTCTGTTTGATAGCGCAGACGTGTATCGCACAGCGACTGGTGAGCAGCGGGTTGTGAGCTTGCCGGACGGTACGGTGCTGACGATGAATACAGGTTCCGTCGTGAAGTTGCGCTACGACGCGCAACAGCGTCACATTCACCTGCGTCGTGGCGAAATCCTGATTTCCACAGCAAAGGATCTGGCTGCGCGTCCCTTCACGGTTGAAACTCCCAATGGTTTGCTGACAGCCTTAGGTACGCGCTTTACGGTGCGGCAGATGGATGATGAGGCGGCTGCAACACGGCTGGCGGTTTTTGAGGGGGCGGTGCGGGTGGAGCCTGCAGATAGCGCATCCGCTTCGCAGGTCTTGCACGCGGGTGAGCAGATTGAGTTCGGTCGACACAGCATGTCATCGCCTCAGCCGCTGCAAGATGCAGAGCCGTCCTGGACGCAAGGCATGTTGGTGGCCAATCGCATGCGTCTGGATCTGTTCCTGCAAGAGCTAAGCCGTTATCGCCCCGGTGTTCTGCGTTGTGATCCCGAGGTCGCTCATCTGACCGTCACGGGTGCCTTCCGTATTGATGACACCGACAAGGCTCTGGAAGTACTGGCCGATGTTCTGAAGTTGCAGTTGCGCTATCGCACCCGTTATTGGGTCAGCGTGGGGCAGGCTTGATGACTGCCTTCGCCCTTTACCGAAACTAATTTGTAACTGCTGCGAAGATTCCTGATTCTGCTTCGTTAGACATAGTGATAGACCCCGAGGCGCCAGGGGTTTAATCCTTTTATTCGACGAACCAGGAATTTCAGTCATGCCTCCAAGTCAGTCCTCATCCCATCCTGCTGTCTTTACCAGCCCCAGAGTACGGCCCACTTATTTGCGTCTGGCACTAGGCCTTGCGATGGCTGCTGCTCCGCTTGTCATGCCTGCTACCAGCTGGGCGCAGGCAGCATCGGAGCGCGGCATTGTTTTTGCGATTGCGCCCGCAGCCCTGGATACAGCTTTGGGACAGTTTGGCCTTGCTGCCAAAGTAACGGTAGCTGCATCGCCGGATCTGACCAGTGGCGTAAGGACTCGAGGGCTAAGCGGTCGATATACCGCCGAGCAGGGGCTGGATATCTTGTTGAGCGGGACTGGCCTGCAAGCGGTCGCGAACAGTAATGGCGAAGGCTATCACCTGCGTCGTATCGCCCAGCAGGCACCTGGCGTGTCCATGCTGGAATCGGTAAAAGTCAGAAGTAGGGCCAGGGATGCCGCGACAGAGGGTTCGGGCAGCTACACCACCCGCGCCGTGACCATAGGCAAAGGACAGCAAAGCCTGAAAGAAATCCCGCAGTCCGTGACGGTGGTGACGCGTCAGCGCATGGACGATCAAAATGCCACCACGCTGGATGATGTGCTGGCCAACAGCACGGGCATGACGCTTTATAAAAGCCCCATGGGCGGGAACTACGTGTTCTCGCGTGGGTTTCAGGTAGATAGCTTTCAGTTTGATGGTGTTAATCGCGCTTTCTATTATCCACAGGCCAATAGCTTCACCAGCAATACCGTGCTGCTGGATCGGGTAGAGATCATCCGTGGTGCGACAGGCTTGCTCCAAGGTGCGGGCTCGCCCAGTGCGGCGGTGAATCTGGTGCGTAAGCGTCCTCTGGCAGAAAACCAGTTGGACATGCTGGTCAGTGGTGGTTCGTGGAATAACTACCGAGCCGATCTGGATGTTACTGGCCCGCTCAGTGAGGACGGTGCCTTGAAAGGGCGTGCCGTCGCCAGCCACAACCAGCACGACTATTTTTATGATGGGGCAGACAGCAAGACCGGCGTTTTGTATGGCGTGCTCAGTTATGACTTCAGCCCGGGTACCAAGCTGACAGGTGGATTGAGCTATGAGAAGATGCGCGCCACACCCTTCTTTCATGGTTTGCCGCATTCCTCCACGGGTGAAGATCTGGGCTTGAAGCGCTCCATATCTTTGGGGCAGGACTGGAATAGTTGGAATAGCACGCAGACTTCGGCATTTGCAGAGTTGGCGCATCGCTTCAACGAAGACTGGTCGATGCGTTTTACCGGTTCGACCACGGAAGAGTCAAACGACTCCAAATATGCTTTTTTGGAGGGGGCGGTAAATCCCCTGACCGGCCAAGGCTTGTCCATGTATGCCGGTCTGTTTGATTTCTCCACACGCAACAAGGCGCTGGATCTGGAGGTAAACGGGGCTTTTGAAGCCCTGGGCCGCAAGCATTCCTTGAGCGTTGGTGCCAGTTATAACGAGTTGACCAGCAAGAGTGACTTTGCCCTGGCCCGCATGGGCCGGTCGGTGAATATCTGGAATCTGGACCACCATGTACCGGAGCCTTCAGACGATTGGTTGCGCGAGAACGCTTATCGCGGTGATGCCAATATTGTGAAGATGAAGCAAAAGGGCGTGTATGGGGTAGGTCGGTTCAGTCTGGCCGAGCCTTTGACTCTGGTGGCGGGGGCTCGTGTCAGTTGGTATGAAAATACCAACCGCTATCGCGACACGGGCCTGACTTACTCTGATCCGTTCAAGGAAAGCGGCGTGGTCACGCCTTATGGCGGCTTGATCTACGATGTCACACCTGAATGGTCGGTCTATACCAGCTACGCGGAGATTTTTCAGCCGCAAAACTCTCTGGATGCTGCCGGCAAGGTACTTGATCCCATTCAGGGCAAGAACTACGAGCTGGGTCTGAAAGGGGAACTGATGGATGGACGCGTCAATGCTTCGGTAGCCTTGTTCCGTATTGATCAGAAAAACCGTGCACAGCAGGATATGGTCAGCCAGTGCTCGGTAGGCAATCTGTGCTATCTGTCCAGCGGTAAAGTGCGCAGTCAAGGTGTGGATGCCGAGATTAGTGGCGAGTTGGCCCCCGGCTGGCAGCTGTTTGCTGGCTATACCTTCAATACCTTGAAGTTCCTTGATGATACCGAGGTGCAACCGACTGCGTTTGGCCGTACCTTCACGCCCAAGCATATGTTCCGTTTGTGGTCCGATTATCAATTGCCCGGCGCTTACTCGGCCTGGAATCTGGGCGGCGGGGTGAACTTTCAGACGGGTAGCCATACTGAAACTCGTGGCGTGAGAGTGGCGCAGGCTTCTTATGCTGTATGGAATGCGCGGGTGGGGTATCAGTTCGACAAGAACTGGTCGGCCGCATTGAACGTCAACAATCTGTTCGACAAGAAGTACTACCAGACTATTGGCGCGCCGGGCTGGGGCAGCTTCTATGGCGAACCACGTAACGCGACCTTGACCTTGCGTGGGCGCTTCTGATACTGAACATCAGTAGCAGTCGTTCCGTCTACGTCCTGATATTGCATTAATGGCGAAAAAACAGGCCGGCTCCCAAAGGAGTCCGGCCTGTTTTTTGTATAGGGCTAGTGGAGTTGTTAAAACCAACTGCTCAAGCCTTTTTAATCGCGGTTCTGTGTGTCTGCTTGGTTCTAAAGCAAGGTCTCAGGCAGCGCTAGATCGTTTGCTCAAATCCGGCGCAGGTGTAGCTGGCAACAAAGGATCAATTGCGCGGCACAGAGCCAGCAACTGATCATCCGCACCGATACCGGCTTCAATCAGCATGCCCACCGGCAAACCGCCCGACAGGCCGATGGGCAGGGAGATACCCGGTGCACCCAGGTTCGAGCCCACATCAGTACGCGAGATATAGGTGTTGAAGGTAGGCACTGCCTTGCCGTTCATCATGGTGGTTTCATCATCGCCAATCGGGCAGGCGGTCAGCGGGCTGGTCGGGAAGATCAAGCCACCCACATTGGACTGGCGCAGCAGGTCTGCATAGGCTTGCTGCATCAGGGGGCGGTCTACATTCAGTGCTTCTTCGTAGGCTTCCTGGCTGATGGTGTAGTCGCCCGTAATGGCATCAAAAATCTCTTTTACGTCCGAGCTGTGAATACCGGCAATCAGCTCGTCCAGACCAATGCTGTACTTGTTCTCGGCCAGATACAAAGGCAGGTTTTGCAAGGTCTCGTACAGCACAATCGGCATGCCGACGCGGGCATTGATTTTCAGCACCGGGGACAGATCTACATCGACCAGCGTGACACCGGCTTTTTGCAAATCATCCAGAAATGCGAGGGTGACGTCGGCCACACCGGCATCCATCTCTTTCCAGAAGCTGTCACGGGGTACGCCCAGACGCAGTTCTTTCAAGGAGGGAGTGGCGATAACGGATGGGGCTTTTTGGCAGAGCAGGCTGTCCAGCAGGCTGATGTCAGCCAGACTACGAGTCATGGGGCCAGCCGTATCGCGGGTAGGGGACAAAGGCACAATGCCCTGGCCCGAATATCGGCCCACCGTAGGACGGAAACCGTACAGGCCGCAAAGCGCTGCGGGCAGACGCACCGAAGCGCCGGTATCCGTGCCCAAACCAGCTGGAAATTGACGAGCCGCCACAACCGTTGCAGTGCCACCGGAAGAGCCACCGGGAATCCGTTTCGGGTCATACGGATTGCGACTGGGGCCGGTGGTGGCGTTATTGGTCGTAATGCCAAAAGC
Source organism: Alcaligenes faecalis (assembly GCF_009497775.1). Lineage (NCBI taxonomy): Bacteria > Pseudomonadati > Pseudomonadota > Betaproteobacteria > Burkholderiales > Alcaligenaceae > Alcaligenes > Alcaligenes faecalis. The sequence continues at coordinate 3,247,170 of NZ_CP031012.1, read as the reverse complement.
CAGTTCGTGCATCACGGACTTGGCGGGCAGCACGGCACCGGCTTTACGCAATTGTGTGACCACATCCGCATCTTTCAAGGGTACGCGGCCTTGCAATGCGCCGGTGCTGGATGTGGTGGGCATGTCCGTGGTGTTCAGATTGTCTTTCATCACCAAAGGCACGCCGTCCAGCGCCAGGGCCTCGCCACGGGCGCGGCGCGCGTCGGACTGATCTGCCTGCTGGTAAAACAGCTCCGAATTCAAATGAGCCAGGCCGCCCAAATGGGCCATTTCTTGTGATTGTTTGAGCAGCTCGTCGGCAATCTCGCGGGCGCTGAACTGGCTTTTTTCCAGACCTGCCAGCAGATCGCTGGCGCTAAGTTCGGTAAGTGACATGAGGTCTCCTGGGGAGGCGTGAACGCTCCCGGCTTTTGCTGTGATAGTCCGATCAATCAGCCTCTAACAGGGCTGTCTTGAAAAAGAGACTGTAAGGGTATCAGCAAGCAGGAGGAATAACTCAGGAAGCCTTCCAAACGACCTTGTTGCGGCCAGCATGCTTGGCTTCGTACAAAAGCCGGTCAGCATGTTCAATGGCCTGATTGATGTCGCCATTGCTGCTTAGCTGAACCACCCCGAAACTGGCGGTTAACGTATGCGCTGTGGCGGGGATATGCAGATTCATCACACTGCTACGCAAACGCTCGGCAACCAGCACAGCGGTATGCAGGCTGGTACTGCGTATCAGCAAGACAAACTCCTCGCCCCCGAAGCGGGCGGCCAAATCATCCTGCCGTACCGTGCGAGCCAGCAAAGCCCCAAACTCCTTCAAGGCCCGGTCGCCCGCGGCATGGCCCCAGGTGTCATTGACCATCTTGAAATGATCCAGATCGCAAGTCATGACCGCCCAGCCACTATGACCATACAGCTCCAGCCGCTTTTTAACCTGCTCGAAAAACGCACGACGATTCAGCAAGCGAGTCAAAGGGTCCCGGCTGCGCTCATGATCCAGCGTCTGCACAATCGACATGGCTGTACTGGTCAAGATAGCCAGCGCGACCCAAATGCTGATGAACATATTGGTCGCCAGCATCAAGAGCCAAAACCCGGAGCGGGTCAGCTCTGGCTGCATCTCGCGAGGGATCAACGTGGCCAGCGCACAAACACGAACAAAAGCATAGAGCAGAGCCGTCAGATAAGAGGCCCGCAACAGCGTTGCTAAAGGAATCGTGCGCGATCTGCTGGACATAATCGACTTGACGGGCAGGGCGACCAGCAAGGCTAAGCCCCAGTTCAGAATCTGCAAACGTAGCCAGAGATCATCATCAATCTGGGAAAAATAAAAAAGCAGCACCAGCGTCAGGAGCATGATCGCGCAGGCCAGCCTGGGATGAGCACGCCCGCCAAAACGCAAAGCAACCCCATGAGACAGGGCCCAGACACCAAACAAATACATAGCCGACAAAGGCAGAGTCCAGCGCGCCAAGAGCCCATTGGGCATCAGACTATGGATCCCCATAGGAATAGCCGTGGAGATATACCCCGAGGCAATCCAGAGAAGATAACGATGATCGCGTAGACGGCTCCAGCAGTAAATCATCGCGACGCCCAGCAATGCCGCGCAGGCAGGGACGATCAGAACGAAATACTGGTTGGAAGAGGACACGGTGTGTTCGCGTGCATTAAGAAAAGTTGAAAATCGGCGTTCCAACAATTGTAACGATATTGCTGCAGGGCAAACGCTTATCAATTGAGAACAAACAGTTTAATCAGAGTAAAGAAGATGTTTTGATCTGCTTTATGAGCCAGTTTCCGTTAAGGGAAAGCTCCACAGAACAAGAAGGGGGAGAAAAACAAAGGATTGTTTACCTTACCTAAACAAAAAATCAGGAATACTTTCCAAACCAGGACCAAAAACAGACAGCTGGGGAGACCCACCCTCCGCTGCATTTTTCATGACAAGAGACTGGGCCACAAAAAACACCCCTGAATCCATCACCAATTAGCCCACAAAGCGGCATCACAGTTACGTTTCGCCCTCACTTTGCTCACGATGCGAGCCGCTTGGAGCCCTGCCAGGGTGTCGGGGCGATTCAGAGTACTTGCCGCGGTCAGGAGATAGCGTAGGGATGCAAGCACCCTGTTGTTTGACCGGGGCGCTTGTGGTTCGTCCGGGGGACGAACCACCCCGGGAGTTCAGGGTGCGCCCGTAGCTATCTCCTGACAAGGGCACCGGTGCGCAGCACCGGCAAGTGCTCAGCCCGGACACCCTGGCAGGGCTCCAAGTGGCGTCTTTCTGACAACGCCGAGTACCGAATAAGCACTCGCCCGGCCATCTACGCGTCCTTTTAGTTTGTTCAATTATTGAGCCGACACATGACATCTAAAAAACAAACATCTTCTCTTACCTGCGTTTAGTTCTTGAACAACAGAACAACAGAACAACAGAACAGCAGAACAAAAAAGAAGAAGGGGAGAGCCCAAATCGCTCTCCCCATCCTTAAAACGCTTCATCCGCAATTACTGCGCCGTCTCAACCAGCACCAGCTCAGCATCCTCCAGTGCCTGAATCTCCAGCGTCGTTTCATTGCGAACCGCCGCCCCATCACGAGCACTCAACTCCAGACCATTCACCACAACCCGCCCCGTGGCAGGCACCAGATAAGCCAGATGCTCGGCAGGCAAAGACAAAGTCGTGCTTTGACCCTTCTTCAAGGTCGCTCCCAGCACACGAGCCTGGGCACGAATCGGCAAAGCCTCCGCGTCACCCTCAAACCCACTGGCCAGAGCCACAAACTGCCCCGAACGCTCATCCTTGGGGAAAGGCTTGGCACCCCAGGCAGGCGGTAAACCACGACGCTCTGGCTGAATCCAGATCTGGAAAATCCGCGTCGTGTCACTTTCCAGGTTGTACTCCGCATGGCGAATACCCGTGCCGGCACTCATCACCTGCACATCACCCGCTTCCGTACGACCCTTATTGCCCAAACTGTCCTGGTGGCTGATTGCCCCTTCACGCACATACGTAATGATCTCCATATCGGCATGATCGTGAGGCGGAAACCCGGTGTTGGACGCAATCGTGTCGTCATTCCAGACACGCAAGGCACCCCAGTTCATGCGAGCGGGATCATAGTAATTCGCAAAAGAAAAATGGTGCTTGGCGTCCAGCCAGCCGTGGTTGGCGCCGCCCAGTTCATTAAAAGGCCGATGTTCAATCATGATGCGCTCCTTAATATTGGATACTAAAAAGAATTCTAAGCGTCTTGCTGATTGAATAAAATAGAATCAATAGCATAGAATCCATTCCAAAAACGACATGAAAACATTACCGGATCTACAAGCATGGGCCATCTTCGCCACTGTGGCGGAAACCGGCTCCTTCGCCCAGGCTGCCGAAGTTCTGGGCCTGTCACAACCCACCGTCTCCAAGGCAATCACCCGGCTGGAAAAACAGCTGCACGTATCCCTGTTCCACCGCACCTCCCGACGCCTGTCCCTGACAGAAACCGGGCAGGCCAGCCTGGAACAGGCCCAGGCCGTTCTGGCGGCCGGACAAAGCGCCGAAGCCCTGGCACGCGACCAGAAAGAAAGCCTGCAAGGACGCATCAAGATTGCCGCGCCCATGTCCTTCGGGCTGGAGCACCTGGCCCCTTTGCTGCCAGCCTTCATGGAAAAGCACCCGGCCGTTCTGCTGGACCTGCACTTTAACGACGCCCAGGTGAACATCGTTGAACAAGGTTTCGACATGGCCTTGCGTATCTCGACCATGGATGACTCCAGTCTCCTGGTGCGCCGCCTGTGCAATCTGCGTTTGCGCCTGGTCGCAGCCCCCAGTTACCTGGCCAAATACGGTAGACCCACCCACCCAAGCGACTTGGCACAACACATGAGCCTGCGCTACGCCTACGAGCGCCGTGGCAGCGTCTGGCGCTTTCAGCAGAGGGAGGAGTACTACTCCCAAACCGTGCCCTGCGCCCTGCAAGTCAACAACGCCCAGGCCTTGATCCCACCCTTGCTCCAGGGCCTGGGGCTGAGCGTGCTGCCGCAATTCCTGCTGGGCGATATGGTCGAGCAAGGCCAACTGGAAGTTGTATTGCCGCAATGGGATTTGCCCACCCTGACCTTGCATTTGCTGACGCCTCCGGGCCGGTCCCGCTCGGCCCGTGTACAAGCCTTTATCGACTTTCTGGTCGCCGGATTTGAGCAAGCACCCTGGGCCGATACCGGCCAGTAAGAGACTGCTTACGTTTTGCCGCTAGACTGTCTGGTCCACTCTTGTTTTCTAGGAGATCACTATGGATAAACGTCCTCCCTTGCCACCCTTCGATCTGGAAAGTGCCCGCCAGAAAGTGCGTGCCGCCGAGGATGCCTGGAATAGCCGTGACCCGGTCAAGGTTTCGCAGGCTTATACCGTGGATACGCGCTGGCGCAATCGTAGCGAATTTCCGCAGGGACGCGATCAGGTTCAATCTTTTTTAGAACGCAAATGGCAAAAAGAGCGTGAATACCGTTTGATTAAAGAACTCTGGGCCTGGCATGAAAATAGAATTGCCGTGCGTTTTGCCTATGAATGGCAAGATGAATACGGACAATGGTGGCGCAGTTATGGAAATGAAAACTGGGAGTTTGATGAGAATGGCTATATGGCAGTCCGCCATGCCAGCATTAACGATCTGGACATTACCGAGTCCGAGCGCAAATTCCATTGGCCTCTGGGCCGACGCCCCGACGAGCACCCCAGCCTGAGTGAATTAGGCTTGTAACACCCAGCCCGGATACTGTCGGATCTGGGCTACGGTCATGAATAAACAGTTATAAAAATAAAAAAGTCCGGTTTGCGCTTTGCAAAACCGGATTTTTTTTAAATCTTTAATCTTTATGCCTCATTCATGGCGTGCTTAAAAGAATTATGGGCAAAATGTTGAAGTTTCCCTGTTCGCAATCAAAGACATGCGGGCTGATAAATGTTTTAGTGTTGGGTTAGCTTCGTTCATCTCCAAGGAGTCATCTATCATGAATCACCCTGCAGGCCTGGATATGGCCGCCGTGGATCGCACTGGGCCTTCCAGTCATTATTCCCGATTGATCGAGCAAGCTCGCAAGGAGCACAGTCGGATTTGTGTAGTGGCTCACCCCTGCGACGACGTGTCCCTGGGAGCCGCCTTGCAGGCACGGGCCCAAGGCCTGTTCGAGATCGTGCTGGTTGGCCCGCAGGCCCGTTTGCATTCCGTCGCGGCAGAGCATGGTTTGAGCCTGGAAGGGGTGACCTTGATTGATACCCCGCATAGCCATGCCTCGGCAGAGCGCGCTGTAGAAGAAGTGCTGGCCGGACGCGCGCAATTGCTGATGAAAGGCAGCCTGCATACGGACGAACTGATTCAGGCCGTGCTCTGCACCCAGGGCAAAGGCTTGCGCACGGGCCGCCGCCTGAGCCATGTGTTCATCATGGATGTCCCCAGCTATCCCGAGCCCTTGTTCGTAACGGATGGTGCTATCAATATCTTCCCCGACCTGAGCACCAAGGCAGATATCGTGCAGAACGCCATTGATCTGCACCATGGTCTGGGCCTGGGCAAACCGCTGGTCGCTATCCTGTCTGCGGTCGAGCAGGTGACGGAAAAAATCCCCACCACACTGGAAGCCGCTGCCTTGTGCAAGATGGCTGATCGCGGCCAGATTACAGGTGGAGTGCTGGACGGCCCCTTGGCGCTGGACAATGCCATCAGCCCCGAAGCGGCGCGTATCAAAGGAATTGTGTCGCCCGTTGCGGGCAAGGCGCAGATTCTGGTGGCCCCTGATTTGGAAGCCGGCAATATGCTGGCCAAAAACCTGACCTTCCTGTCCGGCGCACAGGCTGCCGGTATTGTGATGGGCGCTCGCGTGCCGATTATTCTGACCAGCCGCGCCGATAGTGCCCAGACTCGCATGGCGTCTTGCGCCGTTGCCAGCATTTACGCCGGCTATCTGGAACGTAAAGTTGCCGTGGAGGCCACGCACTAATGAGCGAGCAGATTCTGGTCATTAACGCAGGCAGCTCCAGCCTGAAGTTTCATATGTACAAGGTGCAGCCGGGCGACCAGCTGGATTTTGAGTTTGGCGGTCAGGTTTCTGGCATTGGCAGTAGCCAGCCAGCTTTCAAGGTCAAGGATGCGCAAGGCCAATCCATGGTCAAGCAGGATCTGGATGGCGAACAGGCCAAGGACTTGCATACGGCCCAGGCTTTGGTGGCGCGCTGGCTGCTGGAGCATGTAGATGGTCGGCCTATTGCTGTTGGCCACCGCATTGTGCACGGGGGCGCTCGCTACGACAGCAGCGTGCCCCTGACGCCGCAGGTGTTGGAATATCTGGACAGCCTGTCGCCTTTGGCACCGCTGCATCAGCAAAACAATCTGGCTCCTGTCCGTGTGATCTTTGAACACTACCCGGAAATCTTCCAGGTCGCGTGTCTGGATACGGCTTTCCACCAAGGGCATGCGCCGCATTTGCAGCACTTTGCCTTGCCGGGCCGTTTCTTTGAGCAGGGCGTGCGCCGCTACGGTTTCCACGGCCTGTCCTACCACTATATTTCTCAGCACCTGCGCCGCGAAATGCCCGAGCTGGCCGATGGGCGTGTCGTCGTTGCCCACCTGGGTTCCGGGGCATCGGCTTGCGCTCTGAAAGAAGGCCGCAGCGTGCACACCACCATGGGCTTTACGGCGCTGGACGGCTTGCCTATGGGCACACGTCCGGGGCGTCTGGATGCCGGTGTGGTCCTGTGGATGCTGGAGCAGGGCATGGAACACGATGAGATCCAGTCCGTGCTCTACACCCAATCCGGCCTGAAAGGCTTATCCGGTGATCAGGCAGATATGCGCGCGCTGGAAGCTTCGGATGATCCTCGCGCCAAGCTGGCGGTGGAGTACTTCTGCTATCACACGGCAGAGAATCTGGCGGGCTTGTGCGTGGCCTTGAAGGGCCTGGATACCTTGGTGTTCACGGCGGGGATTGGCGAGCACAGCCCATCCATTCGCGCAGGCATCGCCAAGCACCTGGAGTGGATGGGGGTGGAGATTGATCCGGCTCGTAACCAGGCAGGGGAAACCGTGATTTCTACGGACAGCAGTGCTGTACGTGTTTTGGTGATCCCAACCAACGAGGAACTGATCATTGCTGAACAGTCCCTCGCTTTGGTACGTGCCAAACAGCAGACTCGCGACTAGACCTTAGGCGGCTTTTTGAACCAGACCAGCAGCCACGGTCTGGTTTGTGCTGGGGTCGATCAGGATGAACGAGCCCGTGCTGGAATGATCCTGATAATCGTCCAGCACCAGCGGGTCACGGCTGACCAGGCTGACACGGCCAATATCATTCAAGGACAGGGTGCCAGTGGCTTGCTGCTCTTGCAGACTATGCACGTCGCGCAGGGCATGCACGGCTTGCACCTTGGCTTGCGTCAGGCGTGTGCCTTGCTTTAACCAGTAAGAGCGGGTGGTGTTCAAGGCCTGCTCGTCCAGCCAGCACAACTGGGCGTCAAAGCGTTTGCTGGTGCTGACCTCATCATGGGCCAGTGTCAGCAGGTCGCCCCGCGAAATATCCAGCTCACGATCCAGCACCACAGTCACGGCGTCCCCGTCACTGACGGAAACTTGTTCCGTACCAGCGCGGAACAGCTGTGTGATGACGGCGGTTTTCCCGCTAGGCCACACCTGAACGCTATCGCCCACCTGGATGCGGCCACCACTGAGCTGCCCGGCGTAGCCACGGAAACCATCAGCACTGCTACCACCATGACGCGCTACCCATTGCACAAACAAGCGGGCAGGGCGCTGAATGTTCTCGCGCAGATCCAGCGATTCCAGCAAAGGCAGCAGCGGCAAGCCTTGATACCAAGGTGTGTGTGGCGATGCCTGGGTGATGTTCTCGCCTTTCAGGGCCGAGAGCGGAATGATATGAAAGTGCTCAATCCCCAGTTGTGTGGCCAGTTGGCGATAGGCTTCATGGATGCGGTCGAACACGGCTTGGTCCCAATCGACCAGGTCCATCTTGTTCACCGCCACCACGATATGACGCAGGCCCAGCAGTTTGGCAACGGTGCTGTGGCGCTTGGTCTGGGTCAGCAGTTCTCCGTCTTTGGCGCGGTGTGCGTCAATCAGGATGATGGCGGCCTGGGCGGTGGAGGCACCCGTAATCATGTTGCGGGTGTACTGCTCGTGACCGGGGGTATCGGCCACAATGAATTTGCGTTTGGGAGTTGCGAAGTAGCGGTAGGCCACATCAATCGTGATGCCTTGTTCCCGTTCGGCTTCCAGGCCATCGGTCAGCAAGGCCAGATCGGGTTCGGCGTCCTCGCCACGTTTGTACTTGGAGCGCTGAATGGCCGCAATCTGGTCGGCAAACACGCCCTGGCTGTCCACCAGCAAGCGGCCAATCAAGGTGGATTTTCCGTCGTCCACGGAGCCAGCGGTAATCAGACGCAGCACGCCCTGATCGGCAGCCTGCAGCCAGGCGTCATTGACTGTGTTCATTAGAAATATCCTTGTTTCTTGCGGTGTTCCATGGAGGCTTCGGAAGTCTGGTCATCCATGCGGGTGGCACCGCGCTCGGTAATGGTGGCCAAGGCGGTTTCAGCAATAATGTCTTGCACGGACGCGGCGGTAGAGAGCACCGGGCAGGTGCAGGAAATATCGCCTACGGTGCGAAAACGTACATCGCGCCATTCGGAGGTCTCACCCTCCAGCAGAGGAGTCAGTGGAGTGATGGGAACGATCAGGCCCTGGCGCTCCACCACTTCGCGCGAGTGGGTGTAGTAGATGGATGGCAGATCAATGGCCTCACGCTGGATGTATTGCCACACGTCCAGTTCGGTCCAGTTGGAAATCGGGAAGACGCGCAGGTTCTCGCCCTTGTGAATGCGGGTGTTGAACAAGTGCCACAGCTCGGGGCGTTGCGCTTTGGGGTCCCATTGGCCGAACTCGTCGCGAAAGGACACGATGCGTTCTTTGGCGCGGGCTTTTTCTTCGTCACGGCGGGCACCACCGAAACAGGCATCAAAGCCAAATTCGGCAATCGCTTCCAGCAAGGTGACGGCTTGGGCACCGTTACGGCTGGCGGTTTCATTGCGCAGCACGACGGTGCCGCGTGCAATGGAATCTTCCACGCTGCGCACAATCAATTCGGCGTTCAGCTCCGCGGCGCGGCGATCCCGAAATTCGATGACTTCCGGGTAGTTGTGGCCGGTGTCCACATGCATCAAGGGAAACGGCAATGGGCCGGGCGCAAAGGCTTTCTGCGCCAGTTGCAGCAGCACGGCGGAGTCCTTGCCGCCGGAGAACAGCAGCACGGGTTTTTCAGCTTCAGCCGCGATTTCGCGCAGAATAAAAATGGCTTCGGCTTCCAGCCAGTCCAGATGAGTACGGGTAGAGAGTGGTTCGCCCATGGGGTTCCTTCAGGTGTTGACACTGCTATTCAGATTGCTGGCATGCAGGCCGCATTCCAGGCTGTCGCGCTGTTCCCACCACCAGCGCCCGGCGCGCACGTCTTCACCGGGACGAATGGCGCGCGTACAGGGCTCGCAGCCTATGGAGGGGTAGCCTTGGTCGTGCAGCGGGTTGTAGGGGATGCTCAAGCCACGGATCACGGCCCAGACATCATCCTGAGTCCATTCGATCAAGGGGTTGAATTTCTGCAGTCCAAAGACGCTGTCGTATTCCTTGCTGGACAGCTCGGTGCGGCTGGCGGTCTGTTCGCGGCGTTGGCCGGTAATCCAGGCCGATCGGCCTTGCAAGGCACGGCGCAGCGGCTCCACTTTGCGGATTGCGCAGCATTCTTTGCGCAGCTCCACACTTTCGTAAAAAGCGTGTGTGCCGTGTGTGCTGACGTGTTCCTGCACCCGGTCCGGGTCAGGGTGAAAAAACAGGATGGGGCGTTCGTAGTGCTGCTGGATGTCGCGGCCCAATTGCAAGGTCTCTTCGTGCAGACGACCGGTATCCAGGGTGACAGTTTGCAGCTCGGGGGTGTAGATGGACATGGCATGAAACAGCACCATGTCTTCCGCGGCCAGGGAACTGGCCAGAACGGCATCCGTGTGTTCGCGCGCGATGTATTGCAGATCGTCGCGCAGCTGTTTCCACAGCATCAGGGGCCGGGCGCTCAGGGCAAGCGCGGCAGGGGCTTGGGCGGGCATGATCAGATGTCCTTGCGGCAATACCAGTACCGGCCCTGCTCAAAACGGAGTCACGTGGGCCGCGCTATCGCCTTACATGGTTCATGGAATGATGAGCCAGTGTGCTTGCGCGAGCCCACGCTGGGAACGAAGTATTAGTTAGGTGAATATGCCCTTGCTGTATTTAGCCGCCTTGTCATCGTGTTTTCAGGCGCGTCGGCTGGCGGCAATAATGGCGATGATGACGATGCAGGACAGCCAGGTCAGCAGGTCTACTTGCTCGCTTAACCATACCGCTGAAATCAGTACAGTCAGAAAAGGCTGGGCCAGTTGCACCTGACCAATACGCGCCACACCGCCCATGGCCATGGCCTTGTACCAGGGGAAGAAACCCAGCAGGGAAGAGAACAGGGCCAGGTAGAGCAGGGCCATGACAGATTGGGAAGAGGGCATTTCTGTCATGGGCAAGGTCAGCCACAAGGTGGCGGGAATGGTCAGCGGCAGGCTGGCTGCCAGGCACCAGCAAATGGTGCGCCAGCCACCCAGGGTACGAGCGACACGGCCACCTTCGGCATAGCCCACGCCAGACATGAACACCGCCAGCGCCAACCAGATATCGCCAGTTTGCAGCGCACCTTCACCAATATAAAAAGCGTAGAGCAGCACCAGTACGGCACCCAGCAGGCTCAGCATCCAGAAGCGGCGGCTCAAGGGGTCTCCGCTGCGGGCAGAGGCAACAATGGCGGTAGCCAGAGGAATCAGTCCGCTCAAGACGGCCCCGTGCGAGGACGGCACGGTCTGCATGGCAATCGAGGAAAACACGGGCCAGCCTACGATCACACCTGTACAGGACAGGGCAATACCACGCCATTCCGATGCCGTGGGGCGACGGCTGCGGGTTGCCAGCAAGATGATGGCCGCAAACACCCCCGCGATACTGGCTCGCGCCATCCCGATCAGCCAGGGATCAAAGCTTTGCACCGCCAGCCGCGTCATGGGCAAGGTGAAGGCAAAGACGGTAACCCCGATAAAAGCGTAGAGATAGATCAGCAATGCTGGGGCGGTACTGGGCATGGGAAGACTGGTGCTGCGGCTCATGAAAATCACCACGGATGAGAAATAGGTTTATCACAGCTTTGAGCTTAAAATAAATAAGCAATACAGTTGCGATACAGTTCATCAATCAGTCGGCCAAGCTGTACTGGTCAAACTTCCGCTACAGTCGGTTTTCTCGCTTAAAGGTCAGCATCATGGAATGGTTGGATTGGCAGCCCGTGCGCGGTTCGGACGTGACGCTTAGCGATCAGTTGGTCGCCTGGGTACAGCAGGCCCTGCATTTGCGTTATCGGGGTGGCAGCCGCTTGCCTTCGGTGCGTCGGTTGGCGCAGTCTGCCGGTGTCAGTACGCATACCGTTGTGGCTGCCTACGACAAGTTGATGGCCTTGGGCCTGGTGGAGTCCCGGCCCGGCTCAGGTTTTTTTGTGCGGGTGCGCAGCCCTCGGCGTCTGCGTTCCGAATCCCTGCACGTAGAAAAGAATGAGCCGCGCAAGATTGATGTGAACTGGATGTTGAACAGCTTCATGGGGCATAGCGATAGCGCGGGCATTCCCCGTCAGTGGCTGGATAACGAGATGATTCTGGCGGCCTTGCGACAGGTCAGCCGTAGTGCAGGCTCCAATTTGCTGGGCTATGGGCATTCGCATGGCTATAGACCTTTGCGTCAGCATATTGCGGGGCAACTGGAAGATAGCGGCATACAGGCAGATCCGGATACCCAGCTTTTATTGTGTAGTGGCGTGACGCAGGCGCTGGATTTGCTCTTGCGCCATTGGTTGCGACCCGGTGATGCGGTCGTTGTAGAGGATCCTGCCTGGTACCTCTTGTTTGCCCGTCTGGCCGTGGTGGATGTGCGAGTGCTGAGTGTGCCGCGCCGTGCAGATGGCCCGGACCTGGCGGTGTTGGAGCAATTGGCGCGCGAGCACCGTCCACGTCTGGTCATCCTGAATACCGTGGTGCATAACCCCACCGGCTTTAGTTTGAGCCCGGCGGTGGCGCACAGCATTCTGACTTTGGCCCAGACCTGGGACTTCCACATTATTGAAGACGATACCTATAGCGAGCTGCATGCCAATCCTGCCTGCCGTCTGGCCCAACTGGATCAGTTGAACCGGGTCACCTTAGTGGGAGGCTATTCCAAGGTGATGGCCGCTGGCTTGCGGGTGGCCTATATGGCAGCGGCCCCCGAGCTTTTACAGGCGCTGGTGAATCTGAAAATGCTGGCGGGGCTGACCTCGCCAGAGCTGGGCGAGCGGGTAATTCACCGGGTACTGGTAGACGGTCCCTATCGCAAGCACCTGGAGCGGCTGCGCCGCCATGCTGATGCCGACAGGCATAAAACCCTGGAGCAACTGGCTCATGTCGGTCTGGCGCCGGATGCACCGCCTCAGGCGGGCATGTTTGTCTGGGTGGATACGGGTGTGGATACGGAAAGTCTGGTGCGCGCCCTGGGGCGGCCGGGGCATTTATTGGTGCCGGGGGCCTTGTTTTCTCCGCAACAGCAACCATCTACATATATGCGCATCAATGTTTCTTTAGGCGACGATGCCTCATTTTGGCGTGATTTTGCCCGCTGTTTGGGCGATGCCAGGCAGTCGCTTCCTAGTGTGCCCAGTGAAGTAGCCTTATAGCTTGAACGCTGATAGTTGCACTGTCATCTAGCTCTGTTAGCATAAGTCTGTGCGACGCATAGATTGAAATTTTTATGCGGAGTGCGATAGCTAATAGCAATGAACATTATTGCATTAATCAATTTTACTAATTGAGAGGGGGTTCCTATAATGAACTCACTATCAATGATTAATCACTCACCGGAGCATGTATGTCTTTGATCAACACCGTCATCAAACCTTTTAAAGCACAAGCTTTTCACAACGGCAAATTTATCGAAGTCAGCAACGAAACCGTTGCGGGTAAGTGGTCTGTTTTCGTTTTCTACCCAGCCGACTTTACGTTTGTCTGCCCAACCGAATTGGAAGACCTGGCCGAGAACTACGCGGAGTTCCAGAAACTGGGCGTGGAAATTTACTCCGTGTCCACCGACACTCACTTTGCTCACAAAGCATGGCACGACACGTCGGACGCCATTGGCAAAGTTAACTACCCAATGCTGGCTGACCCAACTCATCAGCTTTCGCGCAACTTTGAAGTGCTGATTGAAGAAGAAGGTATCGCTCTGCGTGGTACGTTCGTGGTGAACCCAGAAGGCGAAATCAAGGTTCTGGAAATCCACGACAACGGTATCGGCCGTGTGGCTTCCGAACTGCTGCGCAAAGTTAAAGCTGCTCAGTACATCGCCGCTCACCCCGGTGAAGTTTGCCCAGCTAAATGGGAAGAAGGCGCCAAGACGCTGACTCCTTCCCTGGATCTGGTTGGCAAGATCTAAGACCTTTTTAAACACGGGTCTTAAGCGGTGGTCGGCGCTTTGCGCCGCCACCCCGGTGCCTGACCGGTTCAGGCACCTCAAGTTGTTTCGTTCAGTACAGGATAAAGGGCGTTTCACATGTTAGATGCAAACATCAAAACTCAATTGAAGGCTTACCTCGAGAAGATCACGCAACCGATCGAGATCGTTGCAACGCTGGATACTGGCGCCAAGTCCGTCGAGCTGCGCGAGCTGTTGCAAGAAATTGATGGCTTGTCCGACAAGACCAGCTATCGCGAAGATGCGGATGCGCAAGAGCGCAAGCCTTCCTTCCAAATTAACCGTCCCGGTACCGACATTAGCGTGAGCTTTGCGGGTATCCCGATGGGACACGAATTTACTTCTTTGATTCTGGCCCTGCTGCAAGTGGGCGGCCATGAAATCAAGCTGGATGCCGCTGTGATTGAGCAGATCCGTAATCTGCCCGGCGACTTTGTTTTTGAAACGTATTTCTCGCTGTCGTGCCAGAACTGTCCTGACGTGGTGCAGGCTCTGAACGCCATGTCCGTGATCAACCCACGTATCAAGCACGTGGCGATTGACGGTGCCCTGTTCCAGGACGAGGTTCAGCAGCGCAACATCATGTCGGTTCCGGCTGTGTTCCTGAATGGCGAAATGTTCCATCAAGGCCGTGCCAGTGCTGAAGAGTTGCTGGCCAAGCTGGACACAGGCGATAACTCGGCTCGTGCTGAAGCCTTGAATGCCAAGGACGAGTTTGATGTGCTGATCGTCGGTGGTGGCCCTGCTGGTGCAGCCGCTGCTGTGTATGCTGCTCGCAAGGGTATTCGCACTGGTGTGTTGGCCGAGCGTTTTGGTGGTCAAGTCCTGGATACCATGTCTATCGAGAACTACATCTCGGTGGTTGAGACCAATGGTCCTGCCTTTGCCACAGCGCTGGAGCAGCACGTTAAAACCTACGATGTGGACATCATGAATCTGCATCGTGCCAAGGGTATTCGCCGTGAGGGCAAGCAGGTCATCGTGGATGTGGATGGTGGCGCTCAGTTGAAAGCCAAGTCCGTCATTTTGGCAACGGGTGCCCGCTGGCGCGAGCTGAATGTTCCTGGTGAGCAGGATTACCGTAACCGTGGCGTGGCGTACTGCCCGCACTGTGATGGTCCTCTGTTCAAGGGCAAGGATGTGGCTGTGGTCGGCGGTGGTAACTCCGGCGTGGAAGCGGCGATTGACCTGGCTGGTTTGGTCAAGCACGTTACCTTGATCGAGTTTGGCGATGCCTTGCGTGCTGACCAGGTTTTGCAGACCAAGCTGCGCAGCATGCCTAATGTGACGATCATTACGCAGGCTCAGACTACGGAAGTTCTGGGTGATGGTGCCAAGGTTGTTGGTTTGAATTACCTGGATCGTCAGACTCAGGAAGCCAAGAGCATCAAGCTGGACGGTGTGTTTGTTCAGATTGGTCTGGTGCCAAATACGGAATGGCTCAAGGGCAGCGATGTTGGTTTGTCGCGCCATGGCGAGATCGAGGTTGATGTACGCGGTGCAACTTCGCTGGCAGGTGTCTTTGCTGCCGGTGACGTGACGACTGTGCCTTACAAGCAGATCGTGATTGCTGCAGGTGAGGGTGCCAAGGCTGCGTTGAGCGCGTTTGACTACCTGATCCGTAGCTCGGCTGAAGTTGAAGAGCCGGCTGCAGAGAAAGTGACTGCTTAAGTCGTTCTGATTGTTGGAACTGGCTGTTCAAGAGGGCCACCCTGTTTGGGGTGGCTCTTTTTTTTTGTCTGTGGGTGGGGGGGATAAGTAGTAGTTGTTGTGTATCGGGAGTACTTCAGCATTGATTGCGTTCTTTGAGAAAAGTCGTCTCAGGAAAGACGCCGCTCAAGCCGTCTGCCCCTGCCTCGGGGCTTGACTACTTGCCGGTGCTGCGCACCGGTACCCTTGTCTGTTCTGGAATCCGGGCGCCCTGTGAACTCGCGGGGTACTTGGTCCCCCGGACCAAGTACAAGCGTCCCGCTCAAACAGCACAGGGCTTGCATCCCGGATTCCAGAACAGCCCGCGGCAAGCAGTCTGAATCGCCCCGAGGCAGGGGCAGACGGCTTGAGCGGCTCAATGCATGAGATGGCGTGATTTTTCAGTCGTTTCATGGACGAGCTATCGCGCGAGTTCAGAATGCGCCCGTCCTGCCTTTCTGACCACTTGCCGACGCGTAGCGTCGGCAAGTGGTCAAGCCCGGCGCCCCCGCAAGCCGCAGCAGTGGTGCTTTATTGAGATTGCCTATGCATTAATCCACAAGAAGCCCTGCTACAGATCCCCTTCAAGCTCCGGCCAGTTCCCGCCGAGTACATCTGCACAGACCTGTAGCCATGCTCTGGCTGCCTGCGACAGATACCGTCCATTCCACAGCAGCGCCACTTCCCAGTTCAGTGCTGGTTCCACCACTTCTTTTGCAACCCAGTCCCCCGGTTCCAGACGAGACAGAAACGGCTGGGGCAATAAAGCCACCCCCATTCCTGCCTGCGCCATGGAAGCCACCCAATCCCACTGATTGCTTTGCGCCGCGATATTTGCCCGTAAGCCCGCATGGGCGAAAGCGCGTCGCAACATACGGGTCAGGGCGTAGTCTTCGCCCAGGAAGATCAAAGGATGTTTCTCCAGCTCCCGCAGCTTGATCTTCTTTTGCGCACCCGCCAGCGTATCTTTATGGCCAATCGCCCAAACCGCATGTTTGGCCACGGGGGTAGCCGATACATTCAGCTCCGGCCCCAAAGGCAGAATACTTAGCCCCATTTCAACCGTGCCCGCCGCAACCATGCGTTCAATTCCCATGCCGGTTTCTTCATGCAGAATCAGCTCGATCTGCGGATGCCGGTTCTTGAAGCTCTTGAGCACTTCCGTAAACAGCACATTAATCATGGGTGGAATGCCCAGATCCAGGCGACCGCGCTGCAAGGCCTGTACCTCGTGAACCTCTCGCAGCAAGCCTTGCATGCTCTGCAAAACCTCCTGCCCTCGCTCCAGGACCACCTTGCCGCAATCGGTCAGCTGCAATTGGCGATGATCGCGAATCAGCAGGGGCTCGCCCAGTTCATCTTCCAGCTGCTTCACCATCTTGCTGATGGTCGATTGCGTCACGTTCAGGCTCTGCGCAGCTTGTGTAAAGCTTTGATGTTTAACGGTTTCAATGAAGTATCGCAAGGATCGAATGTCCATGATTGGCTGGCCTTTTATCTATGACTTTTACGACTTCTTAGGAGTTATTTTATTCATTATGGCGATGCTATGCTGGCTTTGTTCAAAAAACATAAACGCCTGTTGTCAGGGCGATTTCGGCTTTTTATCTCCGGCTCATACAGCCCTTATTTTTAAAGCGTGATGTCGTTCTGTTGCGTGAAGATTTCGCCTGGCGCTTTCGGCCCTGGCTCCTTCCGAAAGCAACAACAGGTAGATCAATGACACAGAGACAGGAGCACACGATGTTCAAGGATCGCATTCGTTCCCCCGAATTGGAAGGCAAAGTCATGACCGCTCAGGAGGCAGTCGCCTTCTTCAAAGACGGGATGAATGTCGGGATGAGCGGTTTTACACGCGCTGGGGACTGTAAGGTCATGCCTCGTGCCTTGGCCGAGCGCGCCCAGACCGAGCAATTAAAACTGAATGTGGTTACCGGCGCCTCGCTGGGTAATGATAGCGACGGCATGATGGCCGAGGCCGGTGTTCTGGCCCGCCGCTCGCCGTTCCAAGTGGACTCGGTGCTGCGCCGTCATATCAATGAAGGCAAGGTCCTGTTCACTGATCAGCACTTGTCCCTGACGGTGGAGCACATGCGCTCGGGCAACCTGCCTGCCATCGACATTGCCGTCATTGAAGCGGTTGCTATTACTGAAACCGGCGCAATTGTGCCGACAACATCGGTAGGCAACTCGGCCAGCTTTGCCCAGCAAGCCAAACAAATCATTGTTGAGCTGAACCTGAGCATGCCGGTGGAAATGGAGGGCCTGCACGATATCTATGTGCCTGAAGCCCGCCCCAATCGCCAGCCTATTGAATTGACGGATGTGGACCAGCGTATTGGCACCACCGCTATTCAGGTGGATCCTTCCCGCATCGTGGGTATTGTGGTGACCGATGCTTTGGATAGCCCCTCCAGCGTGCTGCCACCTGATGAAGAAACCAAGGCAATTGCCGGTCACATTATTGAATTCCTGAAAGGCGAAGTAGACGCTGGCCGTATGAGCCACTCCTTGCTGCCCTTGCAAGTTGGTATCGGTACGATTGCCAATGCCGTCACTTACGGCCTGCTGGATTCTCCCTTCACCGATCTGAAGATGTACTCGGAAGTTTTGCAGGACAGCGCGATTGCCATGCTGGACTCCGGCCAACTGAGCTTTGCCTCGGCTTCGTCCTTGACTCTGTCTGCCCCCAAAATGGCGCAGTTCCTGGAAGGTCTGGATAGCTACCGCGACAAGCTGGTGCTGCGTCCACAGGAAATCAGTAATCACCCGGAACTGGTGCGTCGTTTGGGCATTATCGCGATCAACACAGCCCTGGAATTTGATATCTACGGCAACGTGAACTCCACGCACGTCTGTGGCACGCACATGATGAATGGCATTGGTGGCTCGGGCGACTTCGCTCGCAATGCGCACCTGTCCATTTTTGTCAGCAAGTCCGTGGCCAAAGACGGTGCCATCTCCAGTGTGGTGCCCATGGCATCGCACGTAGACCATTGCGAGCACGATGTGGCTGTGCTGGTTTCCGAATGGGGCCTGGCTGATTTGCGCGGTTTGGCTCCTCGTGAGCGTGCCCGCGTCATCATCGAAAAATGTGCTCACCCCGACTACCGTCCTGCTTTGCTGGACTATGTTGAACGCGCCAGCCAACGTGGCGGCCATACGCCCCACATCCTGGAAGAAGCCTTGTCCTGGCACGTTCGTTTCCAGCAGGAAGGCACCATGAAACAGGAGCAGTTCCAGACCCAGGAACTCGCCACTGCGTAGTCCATCAGGTCTGGTAATGCGTAGCCGAGTCAGTCCGGCAGCGTAGACCTTACAAATTGACCTGATCGCCCCTGGCATTCCACCCGTGCCAGGGGCATTTTTTTAGCGCTAAAATTGCGGATTCTGCTGCGTTTAGCGAGGCCGGCGTGTTTGAACAAATCGGTATTGTCAATTTCTGGGCCTTTGTGGTGGGCACGGTGTTTATCGTGCTTTTGCCCGGACCCAACTCTTTATACGTTCTGGCCAGTGGCGCCGGACATGGCGTGCGTGAAGGCTATAAAGCCGCATTGGGCGTTGTCGTGGGCGACGGCATTTTGATGACGCTGACGGCTTTGGGCGCAGCCTCGCTGCTCAAGACGCTGCCCATGTTGTATATGGGCATACGCTGGCTGGGTGCGGCCTATTTGCTGTATTTGGGTGTGCGGCTGTTACAGTCGGCCTTCAGGCAAGGCGGCCCGGTCCAGTCCGTGGACACGCGTTTGCGTCACGAAACCCGTTTTCGCAAAGCCTTGTTCCTGAGTTTGTTGAACCCCAAGGCCATCTTGTTCTTCCTGTCCTTCTTCGTGCAATTTGTGGACCCGTCCAAAGGTCACACCGGCCTGGCCTTCATGTTGCTGGGTCTGGTGGTGGAGCTGATCAGCATTTGTTATTTGTCCTTGCTGATTTTTGGCGGTGACCGCCTGGCAGGAATTTTCCGACGTCATCAGCGTCTGTCCCGTATGGGCAATGGCTCGGTGGGGCTGCTGTTCATGGGCTTTGCGGCCCGCATGATCAGCGACTAGGCCAGCCGCTTCAGAGCGCAGCAGTTCTGACAGCACTTATTTATCAGTTTTAAGGAAAACACCATGAGTAGCAAAATCCGTGTCGGTATTGCAGGTTACGGCAATTTAGGGCGAGGCGTAGAGCTGGCCCTGGCACAAAACCCGGACATGGAGCTGGTCAGCGTTTTTACTCGTCGTGACCCTGCTTCCCTGCGTCTGCAAAGTGCAGGCGTGCCCGTGCGCGCCCTGGACCAGATCGAACAGTACCGCAATGATATTGACGTGCTGATTCTCTGTGGTGGCTCTAAAAATGACCTGCCCGAACAAGGCCCGGCCTTGGCGCGCTGGTTCACAACCGTGGACAGCTTTGATACCCACGCCCGTATCCCCGAGTATTACGCGGCAGTGGATGCAGCAGCTCAAGGCGCTGGTACAACCGCTCTGATCGCAGTGGGTTGGGACCCAGGCCTGTTCTCGCTGAACCGTCTGTATGGCGAATGCGTTTTGCCTGTTGGTCAGACTTACACCTTCTGGGGCAAGGGTTTGAGCCAAGGCCACTCCGATGCGATCCGTCGTGTTGCCGGTGTAGCCGGTGGTGTGCAATACACCCTGCCTATCGAAGCCGCGGTACAGCGCGTGCGCAATGGCGAACAGCCTGAGCTCAGCACCCGTGAAAAGCACAAACGCCAGTGTTTCGTCGTGCTGGAGCAGGGCGCCGATGCTGATACCGTGCGTGAAGCGATTGTGACCATGCCTGACTACTTCGCAGACTACGACACCGAAGTGAACTTTATCGACGCCGAAACCTTGGCTCGCGATCACGCTGCCATGCCACATGGTGGTTTTGTGATCCGTAGCGGCCAGTCGGGTTCGGGCTCGCAGCAAGTCGTGGAATACGCGCTGAATCTGGGCAGCAACCCGGAGTTCACCTCCAGCGTGCTGGTCGCTTACGCGCGTGCCGCTTACCGCATGAACCAGCAAGGGCAGATCGGTGCTCAAACTGTGCTGGACGTGGCTCCTGGCCTGCTCTCGCCCAAGTCGCCTGCGCAGTTGCGTAAAGAGTTGCTGTAACTTTCAGTTTGAAGTGTGCGGCCCGGCTCAGCGTATCTGAGCCGGGCCGTATGTTTCACTTGTTCGTGGGCAAATGATTCAGCCGGGCAATAAAGGGTAAAATAGCGCTCATTTCCCATTATTTCGAGTGTTCTCATGCGCTTACTAATCGCACTATTACTACCCTGGCTGGGTTTTTTCACGATTGGTCGGCCTGTGGCAGGCATTATTTGCCTGATTTTGCAGTTGACCGTGATTGGATGGATCCCTGCCGCTATCTGGGCGGTCTATTCGCTTAGCCAATACAAGACTGACAAGAAAATCGAGCAAGCTCTGGGCAAGCGTTAAGCCCAAGGTTTTTCTTCCCTATTTGTACGTCTGAGCAGGCCATGATGCGCTTGCTCAGGCGTTTTATATTTTTTTGCTGATACAGCCATGACCCTATCGTCTCCCGTGGGCCATTCCTCTGAGTCCGGTGAGCAAACGGTATCCCTAGACCCCAAGGCTGTGCCACGCCTGGAACTTCGCAATATCACCAAGGCCTACCCGGCGGTGGTGGCCAACGACAATATTTCCCTGTCTATCCTGCCGGGGCAGATTCATGCCGTGCTGGGGGAGAATGGCGCGGGTAAATCCACCCTGATGAAGATTATCTATGGGGTGGTCAAACCTGATCAGGGCCAGATTTTGTGGGACGGCCAGCCTGTCCAGATCAGCAGCCCGGCTGCGGCCCGGCAACTGGGCATTGGCATGGTGTTCCAGCATTTTTCCTTGTTTGACACCCTGACTGTCACGGAAAACATTGCGCTGGGTTTGCCAGCCTCCACCAATATGCAGGAGCTGGCTGGTCGCATTAGCGAGACTGCCGGCCAATATGGTCTGGATCTGGACCCGCAACGTCACATTCATACCTTGTCCGTGGGCGAGTGCCAGCGAGTGGAGATTGTGCGTGCCTTGCTGGGCAAGCCCAAGCTGCTGATTCTGGATGAGCCCACCTCGGTATTGACCCCGCAAGCGGTGCGCCGCTTGTTCGGCACCTTGCGCCAGCTGGCTGCTGAAGGTTGCAGCATTGTCTATATCAGCCACAAGCTCGATGAAATTCGCGAGCTGTGCAATGCCTGTACGGTCATGCGCATGGGCAAGGTCACGGGGTATTGCGATCCTCGCGAAGAAACCACGGCCAGTCTGTCGCGCCTGATGATTGGTGCCGAGCCTCAGTCTCTGGGCGAACGCAGCACGCAACAAGGCGGGACGCTCTTGCAGGTACGTAATCTGCAATTGAGCAAATCCCATCCTTTTGCCTGCGAATTGCAGGATGTCAGTTTTGATCTGCACCAGGGCGAAATTCTGGGTGTGGCCGGTATTTCCGGTAATGGTCAGCAGGAATTGCTGGCCGCCTTGTCGGGTGAAGATACCCGCGCACGGGCCGACATGATTGTGCTGGACGGCCAGGCGATTGCCCAACGCGATGCGTCCTGGCGACGTGACCAGGGCATGGGCTTCGTGCCTGAAGAACGCTTGGGACGCGGTGCTGTGCCGGAGCTGTCTCTGGCCCAAAACCTGCTGCTGTCTCATCAAAACCCGGAAACAGTGAAGCGTGGTTTTCTGCGCTTTCCCAGCATTCGCCGTCTGGCGGGCGGGATTATCAAGCGTTTCCGTGTCAAGACGTCCAACGAGCAGGCTGCTGCCAACAGCCTGTCGGGCGGGAACCTGCAAAAGTACATTATTGGCCGTGAAGTTACCCGTCAGCCGCGCATTCTGGTAATTGCCCAACCAACCTGGGGGGTGGACGTAGGGGCTGCCGCCCAGATTCACGCCGAGCTGCTGGCCTTGCGCGATGCGGGCTGCGCCTTGCTGGTCATCTCTGAAGAGCTGGATGAATTGTTTGCGATTGCCGATCGCCTGATTGTTATCTCCAAAGGTCGTATGTCTCCCTCTATTCCCGTGGCGCAAGCCAGTGTTGATCAGATTGGGCAATGGATGAGCGGTTTGTGGGAGGAGGGTGAACATGCTCAGGCTTGAGACTCGTGCCACGCCCTCTACCTTGATGGCCTGGTGTTCCCCTTTGCTGGCGGTCTTGCTGACCATGGTGGTCGCCGGAACCCTGTTCTGGTCGCTGGGCAAAAACCCACTGG
The DNA here is from genome assembly GCF_009497775.1 of Alcaligenes faecalis. Lineage (NCBI taxonomy): Bacteria > Pseudomonadati > Pseudomonadota > Betaproteobacteria > Burkholderiales > Alcaligenaceae > Alcaligenes > Alcaligenes faecalis. The sequence goes on along the minus strand of NZ_CP031012.1, from coordinate 3,224,667 downwards.
CGGGTTTGAACGTATTTTTTCTGGAGCCTTTGCGTGACCTGAATGGTTGGGCTGAGGTGGGCGTCAAACTGGTGCCCTTGCTGCTGATTTCGGTCGGTCTGGCAATCTGTTTCCGGGCCAATATTTTCAATATCGGGGCGGAAGGGCAGTTGGTGATGGGGGCCTTGGCCGCCGGGGCCTTTATTCTGCAAGTGGACGATGGCGATAACGGCGGTTTTTTCCTGATTACCGTCGCCCTGGCTTGCGGCATGTTGGGCGGTATGGCCTGGGCCGCGATCGTGGCTTTCCTGAAAGACCGCTTTAATGCCAACGAGATTCTGGTGTCCCTGATGCTGGTTTATGTGGCCCAGCACTTGCTCAGCTATCTGGTGCACGGTGCATTGCGTGATCCCGATGGTTTCGGCTTCCCGCAGTCCAGCCTGTTTTCGGATGGCTTTTTGCTGCCCGCCGTCATACCCGGCACTCGCTTGCATAGCGGTATTGTGCTGGCGGTGATCGCATCGGTGGCGGCCTGGCTGTTCCTGACACGCAGTATGGCCGGTTTCCGCTTGCGAGTGGGCGGCATGGCCCCGCTGGCAGCCCGTTACGCCGGTTTTTCTTCCCGTAAGGCCTTGTGGAGTTCCTTGCTGATTTCGGGCGCATTGGCCGGTCTGGCTGGTGCAGCAGAAGTCATGGGCCCGGTTGGGCAACTGACGCCTTCGATTTCTCCCGGCTATGGTTTTGCAGCCATTATTGTGGCCTTTGTGGGGCGACTGCACCCGCTGGGACTGATTTTTTCCTCTTTTGTGATGTCCTTGCTCTATATCGGTGGGGAATTGGCCCAAAGTCGTTTGGGTCTGCCTAACGCGATTACTGGCATTTTCCAGGGCATCCTCCTGTTTTCCTTGTTGGCTTGTGACGTGCTCATCACCAAGCGTTTGGTCTGGAGAAAGTAATGGACGCGATTGCACCTTTGCTAGCCGCAACCATCAACGCAGGCACCCCTTTGCTCCTGGCAGCCTTGGGTTTGCTGATCAATGAAAAGTCGGGCGTCATCAATCTGGGCTCGGAAGGCATGATGCTGATGGCGGCCATTGTGGGCTTTGCCGTGGCCGTGCAAACCGGCAGCCCCGCTTTGGGCTTTGTACTGGGCGCGGTAGTTGGCATGGTCATGGCAGCCGCTTTTGCCTGGCTGACCGTCTGGCTGGGCGCGAATCAGGTGGCTTGTGGGCTGGCTTTGTCCTTATTCGGAGTTGGGGCCTCGGCCTATATCGGCTTGCCCTTTACCGGCAATTCCCTGGTCGTGACCAAGCTGTCCATTCCCGTACTGAAAGATATTCCCCTGATCGGGCCTGCTTTCTTCCAGCAGCATTACATGGTCTACGTGTCCTGGGTGCTGTGTATTGCCGTGGCCTGGTTCCTGGCCCGCACCCGCTCCGGTCTGGTGCTGCGTGCGGTGGGTGAATCGCCTGCCTCGGCGCACTCGCTGGGTTATAACGTGCGCTACATTCGCCTGGGTGCCCTGATGTTTGGTGGTGCCTGCTGCGGTCTGGCCGGTGCCTTCATCTGTCTGGTCTACACCCCCATGTGGGTCGAGAATATGGTCGCCGGGCGTGGCTGGATTGCCCTGGCGCTGACGACGTTTGCAACCTGGCGTCCCTGGCGCGTGATGCTGGGCGCCTACTTGTTTGGTGGGGTCACGATCCTGACCTATCATGCGCAGGCTCTGGGTGTTCCGGTAGCCTCGCAATTGCTGGCCATGATGCCGTATCTGGCCACGATTATTGTGCTGGTTTTAATTTCCCGAAACGCTAACTGGATCAGGTTGAATATGCCTGCATCGCTTGGCAAAAACTTCAATCCCAACAACTAGAGGACTGACATGACTGGAAACTTTATGCGCAAGGCCCTTTTGGCCGCTGCCATCGCTTCCCCCTTGGCCGCCTTGCCTGTGTCCGCTCAGGCAAACGATCAAGAACCCCTGAAAATTGGTTTTGTATATGTCAGCCCTATCGGTGAAGCCGGTTGGACCTGGCAGCAGGATATTGGCCGTCGTGAAATGGAAGAGGCCCTGAAAGGCCGCGTGGTCACTCAGTACGTGGAAAACGTGCCTGAAGGTGCTGACGCAGAACGCGTCATTCGCGATCTGGCCCAGCAAGGCAACAAGCTGATTTTCACAACCTCGTTTGGCTACATGAACCAGACGCAGAAAGTGGCCAAGCAGTTTCCAGACGTGAAATTCGTCCACTCCACCGGCTACAAGACGGCTCCTAACGTGGCAACCACCAACGCCCGTTTCTACGAGTCCCGTTACCTGGCTGGCGTGCTGGCTGGCAAGATGACCAAATCCAATGTGGTCGGTTACGTGGGTGCTCACCCCATTCCTGAAGTGCTGCAAGGTATCAACGCCTTTGCTATCGGTTTGAAGAGCGTGAACCCTGAAGCTCAGGTGCGTGTGGTTTGGGCCAATAGCTGGTACGACCCAGGTAAAGAGCGTGATGCGGCTGTGACCTTGCTGGGTCAGGGCGCAGACGTGGTGACTCACCACACCGACTCGACTGCTACCGTGCAGGCAGCTGAAGAAGCGGGCAAGTACGCGATTGCCTACCACTCCGACATGAGCAAGTTTGGTCCTAAAGCCCAGCTGGCTGCGGTGACTCACCACTGGGGTGACTACTTCACTCGTAAAGCCACTGAAGTTCTGGATGGCAAATGGCAGAACGACAGCACCTGGGGTGGCCTGAAGTCCGGTATGGCTGCTTTGGAAGGCTTCGGTCCTGAAGTGCCCGCCGACGTGAAAGAGTTCGTTCTGGCCAAACAGGCCGAGATCGTGGCTGGCACACTGCAACCCTTTGCCGCTCCTATCAAGGACAACGACGGCAAAGTGCGTTTGGAATCCGGCTTCCTGGATGACGACGCTTTGAACCGCATGGACTACTACGTGGAAGGCGTGGCCAGCAAACTGCCCAAGCAGTAATCTGCCTCGCAGTCTGTAGATAAACAAAGCCCCTTGTCGGAGAGTCCGACAAGGGGCTTTGTTATAGGTGGCCGGTGTGGCTTTTCAGGCTGTTGCTCGGTTTAAGCCTGAGCTTGTTCTTTGTTTTGTTTAGGACTGGTTTGTCGTCGCTCAGGACTACAGGTCTGATGCATAGAGCAGAAATACAGAGCTGAGATACGGAGTCGATATACAGAATCGACCTATAACCCCCGACCTCTAGATCCACCCTCAGTACTATGCCGCCTGCGCAGGCCGCTTCCGTCCCAACCGTGTCGATGCCCGCATCCAGCGCAGAGTCATCAGCACGGCAACCACAGACAAACCTGTCACCAGTCCAATCCAGATCCCCATCCCGCCCATATTGAACTGGAAGGCCAGCAGAGAGCCCGTAGGAACGCCCAGCACCCAGTACCCTAGCAAGGCCAGCAACATGGGTATGCGCGTGTCATGCAGGCCGCGTAGCATCCCCGCAGCCACGGCCTGGGCACCATCACTGATCTGGAACAGCGCCGCCAGTGCCAGGAAGGTAATGGCCAGCTGAATAACGGCCTGGTTCTCGGCCACATCCAGATCCAGGAACAGACCAATCAGGGTCAAGGGGGCGAACCAGAACACCAGGGCCGCCAGTCCCATGAAGCCTACCCCCAGAATGTAGGAAATCCAGCCAGCACGGCGTGCGCCCAAAGGATCGACCCGGCCCGCGGCCAGCCCTACACGGATGGTGGCAACCTGGCTGAAGCCCAGCGGGATCATGTAGGACACCGAGCAGATCTGCATGGCAATCGCGTGTGCGGCCAGATCCGATTGTCCCAGTACGCCCATCATCATGACGGCGGCGTAAAAGACCAGTGTTTCCAGGGTGAAGGTAATCGCAATCGGGATACCCAGCGCCCACATTTTCCACAGACGCTTCACACTCCATTGCCAGGCATCGTTAAACAGGTAATAACGTCGGAAACGGGGATCGTTCAGAACCACCCAGCTTAGCCCTGCGAACATGAAAATGCTGGACAGGGTCGTAGCCAGACCGGCTCCCGCCAGTCCCATTTCGGGCATGCCCAGATTGCCGAATACGAACAACCAGCCCAGCAAGGCATTGATCCCAATGGCCGCGATGGCAATCACCAAGGTCCATCCTGGCTTTTCCATTGCCGCCAAAAAGGAGCGCAGCACGATATAGCCCAGATAAGGCAAGAGCGCCCATTGCAGCGTATGCATGTAATTGACGGAGCGCGCTGCGACGACAGGGTCCTGCCCCATCATCAGCAAGATGTGCTCGGCATTCCACAGCACAAGCCAGGCGGGCAGGGTGATCAGCAAGGCCGTTAAAAAGCCGTGACGGATGATTTGCTGAGACTCGCGCACATTACGCAGTCGCCGCCCCAGGGTAGTGGCCAGCATGGGAACCACGGCCGACACCAGGCCCATGCTGAAAATCATGAAGGCTTGATACAGGCTGGCGGACAGGGACCCGGCGGCCAGCTCATCGGGGCCAAGACGGCCCATGTAAATCAGGTTGGTTGCCAACAGGCTGACTTGAGCCAGATTGGTCAGAATCAGAGGGCCGCCCAAGCGCAAGGACGATTGCAGCTCCGCCAGCCAGAGCTGGCTCGGGCTGGTAGTTTGAGACTTTGCAAACATGGTTTATTTGGCGCGAGGCAGGGACCAGGTACTGATAACTTGTGCGACAGCTGGACCACCGTTGGCCGGTTCCAGCAGAACATCGCCCGCGCAGGTACGGCCGGTCTTGTGAATCCGGGCGTGAGCCAGAATATCGCCGGGAGGGGCCTTGCGCAGGAAATTGATGGTCAGGCTGGAGGTGACGGCATCGGGGTTGCCCGTGGCACCGACCACAGCGGCATACAAGGCCAGATCAGCCAGCCCCATCAGCATGGGGCCTGCCACCATGCCCCCCATACGCTGGTGGGCATTGCGCTCGGGCAAGCGCAAACAGGCGTTGTCGTGGCCAATGTGCACGACATCAATACCCAGAACGGCGGCAAAGGGATGCAGACGCTCTAGAAGATCACGAAACTGAACAATATCGATTTTGGGTTCGGGTGCAGTGTGTGTGCTGGTCATGACGTCGTCACTGAAAAGAAGGCCGTTGTAAGAAAGGCATACTGGCTGGTACTGTATCAGATCGTCCCGCGTATCGGGGTAGTTCGGCGCCCGGCTGTTCAGGGCTGGACCCATTCCAATCGATCAGAAAGAAGCGAGGAGCATCATGAAACGCAGCGCAATTGTTTTTGCCTTGGGTTTGCTGGCATCCAGCGGCACCGTGATGGCACAAGGGCATGGAGGCCATGGTCATGGCACACCCGAACCGGTACGCGCCTTGAGCACACAGGTTCATGCCAGCCAATGCTGGGTGCGCATGCTCCCGGAGCCAGCCCCTTCGGCAGCGTATCTGGAGCTGGAAAACAAGGGCGAGCAGAGCGTGGCTTTGGTGGGGGCCAGCACCTTGTCATTCGGGCATGTGATGTTGCACCAGACTACTGAGCACGATGGCATGTCACGCATGTCGCATACGTCCGAGGTGGAGATTCCGGCGGGCGGAAAACTCAGCCTGAAACCCGGTGCTTTTCATGTGATGCTGGGGCAGGCCAAAGAAGATCTGGCTTTGGGTGAACGCATTATTTTGAGCCTGCATTTGTCTGACGATACGCAGGTCCAGGCCGAGTGCGAGTTACGTCCCGCCAAGACCCAGGCCTACTGATTCAGACAGGCACTTCTATATAGACGCTGGCCGTATTTGAATTGACCCCGAAAAGCTTGGATAGCGGTCTAACTTTCGGGGAGCTGTTCACTCAAGCGGCCAGTTCTGTTTTCTTGTTCAGGCTTGCAGTGCTGCCAGCACGGCCTGGTTGAAGGCCTTGGGATTGGCCAGATTCATGCCATGGGCTGCCAGAGGGATGCGGTGCATCTGATCCTCGCGCCGGTACTGACGAATGATATCCATGCAGTGGTGGTAGCGCGTGGGGCTGTTCTCGCCCGTGATGAAGCTAAGGGGCGCATCCAGCTGCTTGAGCCATTCCAGATCCGGGCCCTGATTGGGTTCTTGCTGCTGATCCAGCATGGTGTGGGCGTTGTCCTGAATCATCTCGCGGAACCAGCGCGTCATTTGCTTCCAGGTCCCCGAGCCATTGACCGTATCGACAAACAGAGCCATGGCACCATCACGGTCGCCTTGTTTCAGACGTTCGGCCACTTGCTGGAACAAGGGGGCGTAAGAATAGGCACCCGGAGTCGGAAAGCCGGGGTCCGCCAAGGTCAGGCTGGCCACTAGCTCGGGCATTCTTTGAGCCAGCAGCAGGGCCACATGACCGCCGCGAGAGTGCCCCACGATATGTACTTTCTCATCAGGGATATGCTGGTCCAGCAGGGCCTGCAAGTCCTGGGCGTGTTGCGCCGTGCTGAAGTTGCCAGGGCTGGGAGCACCGGGCCAGTAAGAGCGCAGGCTGGGAGCCAGAACCCGATACTGGCTAGCAAAGGCGGGGATCTGCCAGCGCCAGTAACGCCAGTCGCACAGCGAACCGTGTATCAGCAAAACGGGTACGCCTTGTCCCTGATCCACAAAGGTGTGGCGATAGCCTTGTGCGGTCAGTTCAAGCGTGGGGAAGTCGGCAAAAGGGTTTGTCATGGCAAGCAGTAGAGGTCAGGCTGGGATCCGTGGCCTGAAAAAAACAGACCGGGTCTGAACCCGGTCCGTGTGGCATTACGCGCTGGGTATTATTCCAGCAGTTTCAGGCGGCTGCGCGCTGTCTCGGCCGCTTCGGATTGCGGGTAGTCCTTGACGATACGCTGCAAGGTAGTTTTGGCACCGCTCAGATCGTTCAGTTCGATCTGGCTGGAGGCCGTTACCATCAGGGCGTCAGCCGCGCGTGGGCTTTGTGGGGAAGCTTTCACAAATGCCTGAAGTTTCTGGATGGAAGTCTTGAAGCTTTTGACGGCGTACAGGCTGCTGCCTTCGTAAAAGCGCACTTCGTCAGCCAGAACGCTGGAGGGGTAGGCGGCCAGAAAACCGGCAAAGGCATCGGCTGCGGGCTTGTATTGGCCAGCGCGGTAGGCGTCCATGGCGCTATCAAAGACGGCTTGTTCTTGTGGGTCCGCTGCGTGAGGGCTTTGCTGGCCGGGAGCCGGACTATTGCCCTGGCCCTGACCACTGGCTTGCCAGCTCAGTTTTTCTACCTGGCCGCGCAGCGACACAACTTCGGAGCGCAGGGTGTCAATTTGATCAGCCAATTGCAGGCGAGCCTGGGTGTTTTGCTCGTTCATCTGACGAATTTGCTGCCGCAGCTCCAAAATGGCGCGTCGGGCCTCGTCATCGGCAAAGGCCTTGGCCGGCAGGCTGGCGAACAGGGCGGCCGTAGCGATCAGGGTAACGGTCGCGAGACGAAAAGGCTTTTTATAAGCGTGCATAGTGAAGTCCGTTAAAAAATGTGCATCCGCAATGCGCAGGCTCCTCACCTGCCGGTTTCCCCTCTGTTGGGGGCTGTGATCTGGGGGCTTTGTGCCGGCCTGGCGAGCCCGCTGTCCAGCATAACGAATTTTCAGTGGATCGGGCGTACTGCCGATAAAAAACGCCGCGGCGTTAACAACCGCCACGGCGTCGGAACCACTTGGTCGATGCAGAAATTATCGTTGGTAAACGATGTCTGCGCGACGGTTTTCGGCGTAATCAGCTTCGGTGTTACCCAAGGCTTTTGGACGCTCTTTACCAAAGCTCACAGCTTCGATCTGGCTGTTGCTTACGCCCAGCAGACCCAGCATGCGTGCCACGGCGTCGGAACGACGCTGACCCAGAGCCAAGTTGTACTCGGCACCACCACGCTCGTCGGTATTACCTTCGATGCGTACGGTTTGCTGAGGATGGCTGCTCAGGTACGAAGCGTGCATTTCTACCAGGCCACGGTACTGGTCGTTAACCACGTAGCTGTCGTAGTCAAAGAACACCGAGCGTTGTTGTGCCAGTGGGCTTTGAGGGTTGAAGGGGTCCATGATCTGGCCTGCGCTAGCAGAGTCCGATCCTGTACCGCCGGTTGAACCGGAGTTTTGATCCAGAGGAACCGAGCTGCAAGCAGCAAGGGCGGCAGCCATAACGGCGAGGGTAAGACTTTTAAGAATGCGCGAGCTCATTTGAATTCCTTTTGAAAAAGAGTCACACAGGATGTCAGTTGGTAAATGGTCCCCAGGTGGGTTCGCGTACTTTGCCATTCAAAGACGAGAGGGTCTGACGAACGCGACCGTCCACGGATGTCACAGCTAGGACACTGCGGCCCCCCTGAACAGAACTATATAAGATCTGCATCCCATTAGGGGCGAAACTCGGAGACTGATCGTCGGGACCTGTCGTCAGCAGTTGCTCAGCTCCTGATGCCATATCTTGAGTGGCAATTCGGAAAGCACCGTTTCTGCGTGTGACGTATACAAGCCTAGTACCGTCTGCAGAGACCTCCGGTGAAATATTGTAACTCCCGTTGAAGGTAATGCGCTGTGCATCGTCACCACCCAGGCTCACTTTGTAAATATTGGGAGCACCACCACGATCGCTCACAAATACAAGGGAGTTGCCATCGGGCATAAAACTCGGTTCAGTATCGATCAAGGGAGAACGCATCACGCGGCGCAATCCGGAACCGTCCGTATTTAGCGTGTAAATCTGCGAAATACCGTCTCTGGAGAGCACAACAGCGACTTGGTTGCCGTTTGGAGCCCATGCCGGACTACTGTTATTGCCCTTGAAATTAGCCAGAGGTTCACGGTGACCAGTGGCCAAAGTTTGCACATATACAACAGGTTTGTCGTTTTCAAAGCTCACATAAGCCAGCTTTTTACCGTCAGGAGACCAGGCTGGAGAGATGATTGAGTGTCGAGAACGCAACATTACTTGCGGATTTTGGCCGTCCGCGTCAGCAATTTGTAACTCGTAATTGTTGCCTGTTTGCAACACGTAGGCCAGTCGAGTCGAAAAAACACCGCGTACGCCAGTAATTTTTTCATAAATCCGGTCTGCAATTTGGTGAGAAATACGGCGCAGTTCTTTTTCGCTGCCCGCAAAAGCCACCCCGTCCAGCTGTGTTTGACGGACCGAATCCACCAGGCGATAGCTGATGGAATATTGGCCGCCGGTCTGGGCGACCGAACCATAGGCCAGATAATCGGCACCACGATTGCGCCATTCGTCGTAGGCAATCGTGCTTTCTGCATTCAGACCAGCACCGGTGGCATTGATCAATTGGAATTGACCCGAACGGGTCAAGTCGGCACGGATAACTTCAGCCAGGGATTGGCTGGCTGGGTTGTCAGCAAAATCGGCGATCGCGATGGGGTACTGGGTAGCACCCACACCCGATATATCGACCCGCAGTTGGGCCTGGGCCGGTTGGCTGGCGAACATGCCAGCGGCCAGGGCAAACGCTCCAGTGGCCGTGGCGCGCCAATGACGACCTAAGGTCGCCAGGGCAGGGGTAGCGGCGGTCATTATGCAATCTCCTGATTAATCGAACATGCGGTATTCGCCATCAATATACGATGGATACTGCCCGCTAGGCGGTTTGGGGAAAGGGCTGCAACGGGCAAGACCCTTGGATACGGCATCATCGAACTGAGCGATGCCGGACGATCGTTTGATTTGAACGCGGTTAGGCGTGCCATCGGCATTCAGGTCCACGCGGTACTGCAGGGCAGGGTTGCCGCGTACTTCGGAGCGGGCAGGGGTGCTGTAGACCACGCCAGGCTGCACGCAAGCGCGCACCTTGGCGGCATAGCCACCATCACCACCACCGCCACCGGCCTGGTTGCGGTCTGCAGTACCACCGGGACGACCAGGGGCACCTTCACGCATGGCGCGGCGGAATGCTTCTTCCTTGGCCTTGCGGTCGGCATCAGCCTTGGCCTTGGCGGCGGCATCAGCACGGGCCTTGCGTTCAGCGTCTGCTTTGGCTTTCGCTTCGGCGTCTGCCTTGGCTTTGGCTTCTGCATCGGCTTTGGCCTTGCGCTCGGCATCGGCCTTGGCTTTTGCGTCGGCTTCTTCCTTGGCCTTGCGATCAGCGTCGGCCTTGGCCTTGGCTTCGGCCGCTTCTTTGGCCTTGCGTTCCTGTTCCTGCTTTTCTTTCTGTTCGCGTTCGCGACGTTCAGCGGCTAGTTTGTCCTGACGCTGTTTTTCCTGACGTTCCTGTTCCAGCTTTTCTTCACGCTCTTTTTTCTCGCGTTCTTTGCGAGCCTGTTCCAAAGCGATCTCGGGATCAACTTCGGGTTCAGCAGGAGGCGTGACCTTGGCAGGCTCAGGAGGCGGCTTGGGAGCCGGAGGGGGCTCAGGTTTGGGTTCGGGCTTGGGTTCTGGCTCTGGAGCCGGTTCAGGCTCAGGCTGCGGCTCGGGTTCGGCCTCGGGGGCTTCGGGATCAGCATTGACGGCCGCATCGGGCGCGACACCGTCCATCCACAATTCGACCTGCACCGCATTGGGTGTTTTGGGCGCAGAAAAAAGGGCTCCCGCCAAAATGGCGAGCAGCAACAGCCCGTGCAGACCCAGGGCGATGAGCAAGCCGCGCCGATCTTCCTTTTGCTCAGGCGAGCGCAGCGCCTGATTGCGGGTATTGCGTGTTCTGTGCTTCATTCAGTTCAGGTTTTTCGCGCCGGATGGCGAGCACGCTATCCGGCCAGAGGTTATTTGCGAGCGTCGGAGTCGCTATTGCGATCGACGATCAGACCCAGGCGGTTGATGCCGTTGGAGCGCAGTTCATCCATCAAGCCCATGACGGTCTCGTAGGGAACCTTGCCGTCGGCGGCAATGACAACCGGGCTGTCGGCCTGCATACGCGAGCGCACTTCATTGAGCAGTGTGGACTTTTCGATGTTCATGAACTCGGAGCCCGCATCGCGCAAGCGAATGGCCAGTTTGCCGTCCTTATCAACCTGGATTTCCACCGGCTTGGCAGGCACTTCGGAGGCTTGGCCTACCGAAGGCAATTCCACCAGACCGGGGGTAATCATGGGAGCGGTGACCATGAAGATCACCAGCAGCACCAGCATCACGTCGATATAAGGGACGACGTTGATTTCATTTTTCATGCGCCGGCCGTGACGGCCGGTGCTTCCACGCATCGATGGCATCAGTTCACCTGCCGCTGCAAGATGTTCAGGAATTCGTCGATAAAGCTGTCAAAGCGGATCGAGATACGATCGAGCTCGTTGGTAAAGCGGTTGTAGGCAACCACGGCAGGGATAGCGGCAAACAGACCAATAGCCGTGGCGATCAGGGCTTCGGCAATACCGGGAGCCACCGAGGCCAGCGTGGCCTGCTGCATGCCGGACAAACCGATAAAGGCGTGCATGATCCCCCAGACGGTACCCAGCAGCCCGATGTAGGGGCTGACCGAACCGGCAGAGGCCAGGAAGTTCAGGTGTGTTTCCAGTGTGTCCATTTCGCGCTGGTAGCTGGCGCGCATGGCACGACGCGGACCGTCTAGCAGGGCAGGGCCCGAGCTTTGGCTGCGACGGGCCTTGATGAACTCGGTCATGCCAGCTTCAAAAATACGGGCCAGTGCACCGTGTTCGGCACGACGCGAGGAAATGGATTGCTGTAGCACGGCCAGATCGCCACCCGCCCAGAAGTCGTCCTCGAAACGGCGGGTCTGTTCCAGCGTGCGTTTAAGTGCAGCCCTTTTACTGAAAATATAGGCCCACGAGAGAATCGAGATTCCCAACAGAATCAGCATGACAAGCTGAACGGGAATACTGGCATCGAGAAGTAGCGAAATCAGCGACAGGTCGCTAGTAGCTTGCATGGTCAGTCCTGAACCTTTTCCAAGAGGGTACGTAAATCAGAGTCCAGCTTGCTTGGACGAAGCGTGTTGGCGTCAACGCAAACAATTTGGATGGTGCTTTGGCATAACAGTTCCTCACCTCGCAGGGCACCTTGTTCGAAATGGATGGTAGCCGAACCCAGCTGGGTAATGCGGCTGCGCACCGAGATCAAATCATCGAGCCGGGCAGGTTTGAGATATTGTATTTCAACCTTCTTGACTACGAACAGGCGTTGATTCTGCTCGGCCACATCGGATTGGTTTACGCCCAAGTTCCTGAGCCATTCTGTGCGCGCACGCTCAAAGAATTTCAGGTAGTTGGCGTAATATACGATCCCCCCAGCGTCGGTGTCCTCGTAATATACGCGAATATCAAGCCGAGCCTGGGTGTCCCACTTGTCATTAAGCATGTCGTTCGTAAAAGAGTTTATGTTGACGGGCAGGGCATGGCCCACGGCCAGCCCTGCTTGGAGTCCTTACAGCGTAGCCAGACGCTCCAGGCTGACCTGGGCAATCTGTTCCACTGGCACGTTGGTGCTGCTGGCATCACGGCGTGCCTGCATTTCAACCATGCCTTCTTTCAGGCCGCGCTCACCGATGGTAATGCGCAGTGGCACACCAATCAGCTCCCAGTCGGCAAACATGATGCCGGGGCGGGCGTCGCGGTCGTCCAGAATGACATCCACACCTTGCTCCTTGAGTTGGGTGTACAGATCAGTAGCAGTCTGACGCACAGCATCGCTCTTGGTAAAGCCGATCGGGCAGATCACGACTTCAAAAGGAGCCAGGGCGCGAGGCCAGATCATGCCGCGTTCGTCGTGGTTTTGCTCGATGGCAGCGGCTGCAATACGGCTGACACCAATGCCATAACAACCCATTTGCATGACAGCAGGTTTACCATCAGTTTCCAAAAAGGTGGCGTTCAGCTTCTTGGAGTAGACATCGCCCAGGAAGAAAACGTGGCCCACTTCAATGCCGCGCTGGATGGCCAGCTTGCCGCCTTCAGGGGCTGGGTCGCCGTGAACCACGTTGCGCAGGTCCGCCTTGATGGGTTCGGGCAGGTCGCGGCCCCAGTTCACGCCGGTGTAGTGGAAGCCTTCTTCGTTGGCGCCACAGACAAAGTCGCTCATGTTGGCCACGGTCAGGTCGGCAATTACTTGTACAGGCTGACGTGTGCCGATCGGGCCCAGATAGCCGGGCTTGCAGCCAAAGACGGCCAGAATTTCCTCTTCAGTGGCCAGACGGTGGCCTTTTTCAAAGCCGGCCAGCTTGGAAACCTTGATGTCGTTGACTTCATGGTCACCACGAACCAGCAGCAGGTAGACCGTGCTGGTGGTTTTTCCGTCTTCTTCAAGGTCAGTAGCCAGCACCACGGATTTCACGGTGGCAGTCAGGTCCAGGCCCAGTTGCTGGGCAACCAGCTCGCACTTGGGCGCGTCAGGCGTCGCTGTCTTGACCAGGGCCTGGCCAGGAGCGGCACGCTCGGCCAGCAGGCAAGGAGCTGGAGCCAGCTCGATATTGGCGGCGTAGTCGGTGTCGGGGTTGTAAACCAGCAAGTCTTCGCCGGTATCGGCAATCACCTGGAATTCATGGCTGCGCGTACCGCCAATGGAGCCGGTATCGGCAGCCACGGCACGGAAGTTCAGGCCCAGACGACCAAAGATGCGCATGTAGGCGTCATACATATTGTCGTAGCTGGCCTGGGCGTCTTCGGCGTTGCGGTCGAAGGAATAGGCATCCTTCATGGTGAATTCGCGGCCACGCATCAAGCCAAAGCGGGGACGACGCTCGTCACGGAACTTGGTTTGAATGTGGTAGAAGTTGATGGGCAGCTGGCGCCAGCTGTGGATTTCGTTGCGGGCGATGTCCGTAATCACTTCTTCGGACGTGGGCTGCAGGACGAAGTCGCGCTGGTGGCGGTCCTTGATTCGCAGCAGTTCGTCGCCATATTTTTCCCAACGGCCCGACTCTACCCAGAGTTCGGCAGGCTGGACCACCGGCATCAGCAGTTCAATGGCGCCGGAGCGGTCCATTTCCTGACGGATGATGTTTTCAATCTTGCGCAGCACGCGCAAACCCATAGGCATATAGGTATAGATACCGCCGGCCGCTTTACGGATCATGCCGGCACGCGTCATGAGCTGGTGGCTGGCAACTTCGGCCTCGGTAGGCGCTTCTTTCAGGGTATTAATGTGATACTGGCTAGCATGCATGGTAGGGAACTCGTCAGGTACGTATAATCAGATCTAATTGTATTGAATTCGTTAGAGGTGGCCTATGTTAGATCGTGAAGGCTACCGTCCTAATGTCGGAATTATCCTCGTTAATCGCAAGAACGAGGTTTTTTGGGGCAAGCGTATTCGGGAACATGCCTGGCAGTTCCCGCAAGGCGGTATCAAATACGGTGAAACACCCGTACAGGCGATGTACCGCGAACTGCACGAAGAAGTGGGCTTGCTGCCTGAGCATATCCGTATATTAGGCCGGACGCGAGATTGGCTTCGCTACAACGTGCCCAATCATTTTGTACGTCGGGAGGCGCGTGGCCATTACAAGGGCCAGAAACAAATCTGGTTCCTGTTGCGGCTGGTCGGGCGAGACAGTGATGTCTGCCTGCGTTCTTCCTCGACGCCGGAGTTTGATGCATGGCGTTGGAGTCAATATTGGGTGCCACTTGATTCAGTGATTGAGTTCAAGCGGGAAGTCTATCAGCAAGCGCTGAACGAGCTGTCGGATATTTTGTTCCGACGGCGTCAGGAAAATCGTTATTTACGTCAGCGCCTCCAAAGCGCAGTTGATGCCGATACCTTAGATAGCAGGGATCATGCGCATATTATTGGTTGAAGACGAGCGGGAAATGGCCGCATGGCTAGAGCGGGCTTTGGCGCAAAGTGGTTTTTTGCCCGATCCCGCTCACGATGCTCGTACAGCAGAAGTGTTGTTGGCGGCTCATGAGTATGATGCGGTCGTCATGGATTTGCGCCTGCCCGACAAGCACGGGCTGGTGCTTTTGCGCGAGATGCGCGAACGCGGCGATCACACTCCCGTGCTGATTCTGACCGCTCAAGGTGCCTTGCAGGATCGCGTTCGTGGTCTGAATCTGGGTGCCGACGATTTCCTGACCAAACCCTTTGCCCTGGAAGAGCTGGAAGCGCGTCTGGCGGCCCTGGTGCGGCGTAGCCGTGGCCGTGTGGCTCCTGTGGTCAGCTGTGGCTCGCTGGAATACAACCCAGAAAGCCGGGCATTCCTGCTGGACAATGCCATTGTGCATTTGACGCCGCGTGAACATGCGGCCTTGCTTGTTCTGATCAGCCGTTCCGGCATGCCTGTCGAAAAGTCCCAATTGTTTGCTCGCGTGTTCGAGCATGATAGCGACGCCAGCCCCGATGCCATCGAGGTTGTCCTGCACCGCCTGCGCAAGAAACTGGCCAATAGCGATGTACACATCGTGACGGTGCGTGGCCTGGGCTACATGCTGGAAGTGCTTGAGGCGGAATCCGGCGTTTCATGACGGCCTCTTCTCCACCCCCCGCCAATGCCTGGCAAGGCAGTTTGCGCTTTTGGCTGCTGGTACTGCTGATACCGGGGGTGGTGGCTTTACTGCTGTACGACAGCTGGGAAGACTACCTGGCCATGAATGCGGTCACGGAAAATGTCTACGACAGCGCCTTGCTGGAACCGGCCAAAGTGCTGGAGACCAGCGTGGAGTTCAATGCCGACGGCAGTTTGCGCATTGATCCGCCTTTCTACGCGCAGGTCATGCTGGAATCCCGACCGGGCAATCGCAAGTATTTCCGTGTCGAGGAAGTCACCCCTTTGGTCCGTAACCTGGGCGGTGCTGATGCCAATCAATTAAAAGGGCGTACCTTGTTGGGGATGGAAGGGCTGCCGCGCCCCTCCAATCTGGCCGACCATGAAGGCGTGCCGGTTTTCTACGACTCTTATTTCCGCAATGACACCGTACGCATGGTGGCCTTGTGGCGCGACCTGCACTACAAAGGCCAGCACAGGCAGGTTCTGGTCATGGTGGGCGAAAGCCTGGACTTGCGCCTGCGTACCCAGCAAGAAGCCTGGCGCGAAGGCATTTTCCGTAATTTGCGCATGTTGCTGCTGGCTGTGGCGCTGGTCTGGTTTGCCGTAGCGTGGGCGTTGCGTCCCTTGCAGGCCTTGCGACAGGAAGTGCGTAACCGCAGCGTGGACGATTTGCAGCCTTTGGACGAGCGCGATGTACCGCGCGAGGTGGTGCCATTGGTGCGTTCGGTCAATCACCATATTGAGCTGTACCGTTCCGTGCTGGATCGGCAGGCTCAGTTTCTGGCCGACGCCTCGCATCAATTACGTACTCCTTTGGCGATTATTCATACCCAAGCCCAGTACGCGCGCCGTGAGCCGGATATTGAGCGCGTCCGTGAATCCCTGGGGGCGATCATCAAGCAATTGGGGCAGGCAACTCGCCTGACCGAGCAGTTGTTGGCTTTGGCGCACGCCAGCCATACCACCACCATGAGCCAGGGCCAGGTGGATCTGGCCAGCCTGGGGCGTGAGGTCGTGCTGCAATACCTGCCCTTGGCGCGGGAGCATCGTCAGGACCTGGGCTGGATCGGGCCGGGTGAAGAGGGCGAGCAAGCACCTCTTTGGGTTTACGCCAGCGATGCCGAGATTCATGAATCCGTTTCCAACCTGATTCACAACGCCATCAATCACGCTGGTAGTGGCAGTGCAATTACAGTTTCTGCCGGACACGACGACAAGCTGGCCTGGATCAGCGTGACGGACAACGGCATGGGCTTGGCCGCCAGCTTGCGTGAAAGCGTGTTTGTGCGTTTTGATCGGGGCGGCCCGGCACGCAAGGGCGGACGGGGCTCAGGCTCCGGGCTGGGCTTGGCCATTGCTCTGGCTTACGCCGAGCGCAATGGCGGCACGATTGTGCTGACCGATGGCGAGCCCAACGATATGGGCGGCTACGGCTTGAAGGCGACGCTACGTTTGCCTTTGCTGCAACCCGAAGCCCCTAAACCAGCCAGCACGTAAACTAAGCCGCGTCGCTTGGGCGGGCCAGCAGATTGAATAGGGTAGAAATGTCCCAATCCCGGTGGCCCTGTTCGGCAATCTTCGCAAACTGCTCCTGAATCAAGCGGGTCGCCGGTAGCTGGGCACCGTTGCGCTGAGCCTCCTGCTGTACCAAATTCAGGTCCTTCAGCATCCAGTTCACGGTAAAGCCGGGCTGAAAGTCTCTGGCCAGCATCGTGGGGCCTTTAGTTTCCATTTGCCAGCTGCGCGCCGCGCCCTTGGTCAATACAGACAGGGCCTGCTCCATATCCAGTCCGGCGCGTTCACCAAAAGCCATGGCTTCGGCCAAACCCTGCAAAAGACCGACCACGGCAATCTGGTTCACCATCTTGCACAGTTGCCCTGATCCCAAGGGCCCCATCAAAGTGCAGGCCTGGGCGTAGTTCATCATCAGGGGGCGGGCGCGCTCCATATCTTCTGCTTGCCCACCACACATAATGCTGAGCATGCCTTTCTGGGCACCCGCCTGTCCGCCGGAAATCGGGGCGTCGATAAATGCGACTTGCTGCTTGGCCGCCAATGCGCCCAGTTCCTGGGCCACTTCGGCAGAGGCAGTGGTGTGGTCGATAAACAGGCTGCCTGCCTTCATGCCGGCCAGCGCACCGTCCGGTCCCAAAAAAATAGAGCGCAAGTCATCATCATTGCCTACACAGGCCATCACGATGTCAGCCTGTGCGGCAGCCAGGGCCGGTGTAGCAGCCCATTCCTGTTTGAATTCCGCGCTCCATTGTTCTGCCTTGGCCGGATTGCGGTTGTACACCGTCACGTGATGACCTGCCTGGGCCAGATGCCCCGCCATGGGGTAACCCATCACCCCCAGACCAATGAACGCCACTTTTTGCGGGCTGCCGGGTTCATAGTGTTTAGGCTGAATGGATGAGCTCATGGCGCGGGTCTCCTTGAAAATAATCGGTTCGGTCGTACAGCTTAGCGCAGCTTTTCCGCCTTGATCTTCGCCTGCGCGAATAAGCGGCAAAGCGTTTGAGGCTTGACGGCGTCAGGCCCCTCATGTTCTAAACCACACATAGATCTGTAATAAATGGAAGTCGCCTGTCTGGATTATGATGGGCCCACATAATTTCCTAGCTAATTAACTGGAACGTGAACCTTATGACTACTTTTGACCGTCGTCGTTTCTTGAAGCTGGCAGGTGCCACCGGACTGGCGTCTATGAGTACCTCTTTGCCATGGGCGGCGTGGGCGGCAGACGCTGCCGTACTGGAAAAAGCAAAGGCTCAAGGCCAGGCTGTTTTCTACGCCAACATCACGGCCGTAGAGCCCATCATGAAGGCCCTGCAACAAGCACAAGGCATTGAAGGCAAATACACCCGTATTTCCAGCTCCAAGTTCATCCCCACCATCCTGACCGAGTTCAACGCTGGCAAGTTGATGGCGGACGTGGTTCAGGCTCCCCTGCCCATGTTGCAACTGCTCAAAGAGCAGGGCGTGCTGATTCCTCATCAGTCCGAAGCCGTGCAGGGCTACCCCGAGTGGGCCGTTCAAGACGATTCGATTATTCAATTTGGCATCGAATATGTGTCTTATATCTATAATACGGACCACCTCAAGGCCGAGGATGCTCCACAACGCTACGAAGATCTGGCCGATCCCAAGTGGAAAGACAAGATTGTGATGGCCAACCCTTCCAACCACCCATCCACCATTGGCTGGCTGATTGGTTTGAAGGAAAAGGTCTTTAGCAGTGAAGAGCAGTGGCTGGACTTCCTGAAAGGCCTGGCTGCCAACAAGCCCATGTTTGTGGCCTCGTTTGGCCCAACCCCGGCTCCTATTGAAAGTGGCGAGAAGTTGATTGCCATTTCCATGCCCAAGTACATCGTGACCAAGTCGCCTGCGCCATTGGCCTGGGGCCCCATGTCGGATCAGCCTTTGCTGGGCTCTCCACGTGCCATCGCCCTGACCAAGAATGCGCCGCATCCTGATGCTGCCCGCGTGTTCCTGGATTACTGGCTGGGCAATGAAGCCATGGGCATTCTGGCCAACAAGGTTGGCGAATACGTCCTGGCTCCAGGGGTACATCCTCCGGTAGCAGGGATCGAAAAAGCCAAGGTCGAGCCTATTCGCGACCTGAGCGATGAAGAACTGGTCCGTTGGGGCCGCGAATTCAGCCGTATCTTCGCCGTCCGTTAATCGGGACGACGAAAACGACAGATTCGTCTAGAACGGGGCGCCTTGGCGCCTCGCCTCATTTTTATTGAAAACATTTACTCATTATGCAAATTGAAATTACCGGCCTAAGCAAGACCTATGTCTCAGAGGGCAAAACCTTCAAAGCTTTGGACAATATCAACCTGACGATTCCCGCTAATGAGTTTTTCACACTGTTAGGACCCAGCGGCTGCGGCAAAACCACGCTGCTGCGGTGCATTGTTGGTCTGGAAACCCCAGACGAGGGTGAAATCCGCATTGGGGACGAGATCGTCTGGTCCAGCGCCAAGAATATTGCTGTGCCGGTGGAAAAGCGCGGCCTGGGCATGGTGTTCCAGACCTACGCTATCTGGCCGCACATGACGGTGTTCGACAATATCGCTTACCCGTTGCAAGTGCGTGGCGAGCGCAAAGAGGTGATTCGTGAAAAAGTTGCGAACATCCTGAAGTTTGTGCAGCTGGAAGGGGTGGATCAGCGTTCCGCAACGCGTCTGTCCGGTGGTCAGCAACAGCGTGTGGCGCTGGCACGAGCCCTGGTGGCCGAGCCTAAAGTCATTCTGTTCGATGAGCCGCTCAGTAACCTGGACGCCAAGCTGCGCGAAGAAACTCGTAAAGAATTGCGTGAGTTCCTGAGCCGTCTGGACATTACTGCTGTATACGTGACGCACGACCGCGTCGAGGCACTGGCCTTGTCCAACTCCATCGCTGTGATGCGCGGTGGCAAGATTCTGGAAATTGGTACGCCTGAAAAAATTTACTTTGATGCTGATCACCGCTTTGTGGCGGACTTTATTGGTCGTGC
The DNA here is from genome assembly GCF_009497775.1 of Alcaligenes faecalis. Classification (NCBI taxonomy): domain Bacteria; kingdom Pseudomonadati; phylum Pseudomonadota; class Betaproteobacteria; order Burkholderiales; family Alcaligenaceae; genus Alcaligenes; species Alcaligenes faecalis. The sequence goes on along the minus strand of NZ_CP031012.1, from coordinate 3,204,845 downwards.
CAACCAGATCAACGCCAAAGTGCTGGAGCAGCGTGTGGATTCCACCATTGTGGAATGCGAGCTGGGCCAACTGCATTGCAAGAAGCGCGACCTGCCCGTGGGCGCCGAGGTCACCTTGTGCATTCGTCCGGAGTTTATTCGTGTCAGCAGCCAGGCCAGTGAAGTGGGCCAGAACCTGTTCCACGGCCAAGTCCAGGCCCTGGAGTTCGTGGGTGAGTCCTACGAGGCCGAGGTCACAGTGGGTAAAGAGCAGCTCCTGGTGTGTATTGATCCGGACGTGAAGGTGAAAGAGGGCGATACCGTACGCTTTAACCTGCACCCTGAACACTGCATGCTGTTGTCGGCATAAGGGCGGGGCATCATGAATCAAACTCGCAGGCCACTTAGCTGGTCGCTTATTCTGATTGTCGGCTTTCTGACGCTGTGCCCGGTCCTGATGTTGTTGCTGGGCAGCTTCTCGCAGGGCCTGACGGCTTTTGGCTCCTTCACCACGGCTAAATATGTAGCCGCTTACACCGATCCCTTCTTGCTGGAAGTTACCTTCAATACGGTGGTTTTCGTGCTGGGCTCGTCCCTGTTCTCTACCGCGCTGGCGGTTTTCCTGGCCTACCTGAATACGCGTACGAACATGCCCATGAAAGGGGTGTTCACAGTGCTGTCCATCGTTCCCATGATGATTCCGCACTTGCTGTTCTCGGTTAGCTGGGCACTGCTGCTGAACCCGTCCAACGGCCTGATCAATATGTTCTTGCAGGACACCTTGGGTCTGCAGGAAGCGCCGCTGAATATTTATTCCCTGTGGGGCATGATTCTGGTCGAGGGCTTGTTGAACATGCCCGTGGCCTATCTGATCATTGCGCCTGCCATGGCCTCGTTTGACGTTTCCATGGAAGAGTCCTCCCGTGTATTCGGGGGCGGTCTGTGGCGTACCTTGACGCGGGTAACCCTGCCGATTCTGCGTCCAGCCATCATGGCGGCGTTCATTCTGGCGATTGTGCGGGCCTTGGCCTCTTACGCCGTACCCCGAGTTCTGGGTACGCCGGGTCGTGTGGATGTGCTGGCCACGTATCTGTTCGAGATGATCTCAACCGGCTTCGCGCCGGATTACGGAAAAGCGGCGGCGCTGGGCATGAGTGTGCTGTCGGCCTCCATTGCCCTGATTGTGCTGTACCGCTACATGACGGCAGAAAGCAGCAAGTACGTGACGATCTCCAGCCGTGGTTTCAAACCCACCCAGCTGGAACTGCGTCGCGCGAAAATCCCGCTGTTCATCATCGTGGGCATTATCAGCTTGTTGATGGTGGTGCTGCCGGTGGCTGTGCTGCTCTACACCTCCATGATTCCGTACTCCATGGTGCCTAGTGCGCGTGCTTTCTCCCTGATGAGCTGGGCGAACTGGATAGATGTCATTCAAGACCCGATCTCCAAAGTGGCCATGAAGAACAGTCTGTTCCTGGCGGTGGTCGGAGCCAGTCTGGGTGTATTGCTGTCCCTGTTTGTGGCCTATGTTGTGGTCAAGCTGCGAACACGGGCGGCGGCGCTGCTGGATACCTTGAGCTTCCTGTCCTTCTCCTTTCCGGGGATTGTGATCGGTATCGGCTTTATGTGGTTCTTTGTGCAAACGCCTTTGTATGCCACGCTGACTGCCTTGCTGCTGGCCTATATCGCTGCTTACCTGCCTTACGGTATCCGACCTTTGTCGGCCGCTTTTGTGCAGGTCCACGCTCACCTGGAAGAGTCCTCGTCGGTAGCCGGGGCCAGTTCCTGGACCACCATGCGCCGCATCATTATTCCTTTGCTGATTCCCGGTGTGGTGTCTGCCTGGATCTTGATGGCAACCATGTTCATTCGTGAGTTGACGGTGTCGGTGGTGCTGTCCCGTCCCGGTACGGAAGTGCTGGCGGTACAGGTGCTGGGCTATGCCGAAGATGGTTTGTGGGGCAAGCTCTCGGCGCTGGGGATCATCATGATTCTGATCTCTACCGTGCTGGTGCTGCTGGCCATGTATATCGGCAACTTCTACAAGCGCCGTCAAGGCACGATGTAAGTTGGGCTGATTTCAAAGGCCTGAATTCCGCAAGGGATTCAGGCCTTTGTTGTTTTTGCCGTGGGCAGATCGTATCTTGTCGCCATTCAGGCTGTTCGCTTGTGTGCTCACATCATGAGCAGACTGCTTTTTGTTTTCCTAATTCGTAGAAAGCTATGACGCATAAATGCAAAGTGCTGGTTGTCGGTGGCGGCGTGATGGGGGCGTCGGTTGCCTGGCATCTGACTCAAGCGGGTGCCGCTGTGACCTTGATCGATCAAGGTCCTGGCAGTACGCCTGGCGCAACTGCGGCTTCTTTTGGATGGGTAGGGGCCAGCGCCAGCACGCCTTCAGATGACCCTGATGCCTTTGCCTTGCGCCTGCATGCGCTGGAGGAGTTCAAACGTCTGGAACAGACCTTGGGGGCATTACCCGTGACAGTGCGTGGAGCCTTGTCCTGGGGAGCGACGAAGGAGGAGACAGTTGCCTTGATTGAAGAGCATTTGGCAGCAGGTTCCAGGATTGAAAGCGTGTCGGCCGCACAAGTGCGCCAAAAAGAACCCTCGCTGGTGGCGGTACCGGATTTGGCAATGTGGGCGCCGGATGATTTTGCCTTGGAGCCGGTAGATCTGGCCCGCTGCTTTATTCAGGCTGCCCAAGCGGGTGGAGCCACGGTTCTGTCCGGTACTGTTCAGCGAGTGCTGTCGACAGGAGGGCGAGTGACCGGCGTAGAGCTGCAAGGGCAAGCCATCCATGCCGACAAGGTGGTGCTGGCCAATGCTTATGGCGCCTTGGCTTTGGCGGCCAGTGCAGGAGTGGTGTTGCCTATCGAGCAGCAGCCCGCCGTATTGCTGCGCCTTGATGCTGATAGAAGCCTGGTCCGACATTTACTCTGTGCTCAGGACCTGGAGTTACGACCGGGCAAGGAACGAGGCTTGATGTCGGCGTTGGACTATCCCCTGGAAGGCGAGGCGGGTTTGCAGAGCCTGGCAGAGCAAACCTGTCAGTCCATTGCTCAGTTGCTGCAATTGCCCTCTGTCCCGCGCGTTGTGTCTTTAGAGGTCGGGCAGCGCCCCATGACTCTCAATAAGCAACCTTTGTGTGGGCCTATCGGAACGTTGGATGGTTTGTTCGCAGCCATAGCCCATCCCGGTGTCATTCTGGCTCCCTTGCTGGGAAGGCAGTGTACGCAGGCGGTGCTGGCTGCTTGATGTTTGCTCTTGGCAGCAGCCCTGTTCTGCCTTTCAAGGATTGAGCGGTCTTGAACCCAGGCAGCAAAACCAGGCGACAAAACAAAAGGCCTGATTTCGTGGAGAGACGAAATCAGGCCTTCTTGTTTACTGCACCGTTTTGAATGCTCCCTTTCAGGGGGGGCTTTCAAACCAGAGGACTGGCTGTGCCTTAGTCCTCTTCCACGAAAGTTTCATCGCGTTTTTTCTTCACCGAAGGCAGGGCCACAACCACAACCAGGAAGGCGGCCAGCACCAGCAGTGACAAGGACAGCGGACGAGTCAGGAAGGTGGTGTAGTCACCGCGGGACAGCAGCAGGGCACGACGGAAGTTTTCTTCCATCATGGGTCCCAGAACCAGACCCAGCAACAGTGGAGCACCTTCACAACGCAGCTTGGACCACACGTAGCCGACGAAACCAAAGGCGGCGGTGACCAAAATATCAAACACGTTGTAGTTCAGCGAGTACACACCGACCGTGCAGAACACCAGAATGGCGGGGAACAGCAGACGGTAAGGTACTTTCAGCAGCTTCACCCACAGACCAACCAGCGGCAGGTTCAGAATCACCAGCATCAGGTTACCAATCCACATCGAGGCGATCAGGCCCCAGAACAGCTCGGGGTGACTGGTCATCACTTGTGGGCCGGGCTGAATGTTGTGGATGGTCATCGCACCAATCATCAGAGCGGTCACGGCGTTACCAGGAATACCCAGTGTCAGCAGCGGGATGAAGGAGGTCTGAGCAGCTGCGTTATTCGCAGACTCGGGACCTGCCAAGCCAGCGGGGTGGCCTTTACCAAAGCGTTCGGGATTGCGGGAGATTTTCTTCTCCAGCGTGTAGGAGGCAAAGGAGGACAGAACCGCACCACCACCGGGCAGGATACCCAGGCAAGAACCCATGGCAGTACCACGGACCACAGCAGGCCAGGACTCTTTGAATTCCTGCTTGTTGGGGTACAGGCTACCTACCTTGCCCGTGATCTCAACGCGCTGGTCGCCCAGCTCCAGGTTGTTCATGATTTCGGAGAAACCGAACACACCCATGGCCACCACGGCAAAGTCGATACCGTCTTGCAGCTCTGGAATACCAAAGTCGTAGCGGGCTACGCCGGAGTTCACGTCTGTACCGACCATACCCAGCAGCAGACCCAGCAAGATCATGCAGATGGCCTTAGGCAGGGAACCCGAAGCCAGCACCACAGCACCGACCAGGCCCAAGACCATTAATGAGAAATACTCTGCCGGCCCGAACTTGAAGGCGACTTCAGCCAGGGGCGGCGCAAATGCGGCCAGCAACACCGTGGCCACACAACCGGCGAAGAAAGAACCCAGGGCGGCGATGGCCAAGGCAGCACCGGCCCGACCATTACGTGCCATCTGGTGTCCGTCCAGCACCGTTACCACCGCCGAGGTTTCTCCCGGCAGGGCGACCAGAATGGCCGTTGTGGACCCACCATATTGAGCACCATAGTAAATACCGGCCAGCATGATCAGACCAGCTACGGGCGGCAGCACATAAGTAATAGGCAGCAGCATGGCAATGGTTGGCACAGGGCCAATGCCAGGCAACACACCAATCAAGGTGCCCAGTATGCAACCGAGCAAAGCGTAGGCCAGGTTCTCGGGCGTGATCGCCACGGAGAAACCCAGCATCAGATTGTCAAATAATTCCATATCTGTTCACCCCCTAATCAGGCCAGAAAACTTGGCCACAAGGGGAATACCAGCCCCAGGCCCTTGATGAATGCCAACCAGACGAACAGCACCAGAAAGGCGGCTGCGCCCAGTGCAACAGGCCAGCTGAATTCATGGCTGGCAAAGCTGCTGATCAGTACAAGCAGGAAAATGGAGATGTAAACACCCAGCGAGTTCAGTGTCAGACCGCAAAGCACGACTGCACCGATGATAACGAAGAGCACTTTCCAGTTAAACTTCTCTACCTCGGTGTTTTCTGCTTTGGCAGACATCGAGCCCAAAGTGACAACCGCCCCTAACAAGCTCAGGCATACACCAAGCCAGAAGGGGAAGTAGCCGGGTCCCATGCGGGCGGCTGTTCCCATCGAGTAGCTGGTAGCCCCGAGCGCGAAAGCGGCGCCCACGACCACGAACATGACCCCGGACCAGAAGTCCTGTTTATTTTTAATTTGCATAAGGTGGATTCTCCTTGTCTGCCTTGCGCATTGGTTTTCCTTTTTCCTGTGTCAGCTTCTTTATGGTGGAGCGAACTCCACACTCTGCTTGTGCCGACTGCATTGAGCAGAGGTGACGCATGGTAATGGAGCACTTGAAGACTGGAAACCCTGAGATGACCCTAGTTTTTAAGGGTTTTCCCGGTAATTCCGGAAATTTAGGGTTTTTTGGGAGCGTGTTCGCCGGGGGATGGCAGGCTTTGAAAGAAGTTTGAAAGGTAATGGAAAGATGGGTGAAAGGTTATCATTAGTATGAAATTCCTCTACCCAGTAACGCTAGCAATGGTTTACGATAAGGCCCATGTTGCAAGATCTCGACTTTCTCGCTGACCGCATCGGTCAACTGGTAGAGCAATCTCGTCAGCTCAACGCTGAACGCGCTCAATTATTAGCTCGTCTGAAAACTCAGGATGCCGAGCTGGACGCCTTGCGCCAGCAAAATCGACGTCAACAGGACGAGTTCGAGTCTCTGTCCACCGGAGTTGCTTCGCATCAGCGTCAACTGGATGTGGTGCAGCAACAAGCGCAAGCCGATCAGGCTGAACTGAAAAAGCTGCTCGAACAGGAACAGGCCCAGATTGTTGCCTTGCGTCGCGAGTTGGACAGTGCACGCGCCGGCATGGGTGTGTTGCGTGATGTAGCAGGACAGGCTCGCGACCAGATCGGTTCGATCCTGATGCGTTTACCCGGTGCCGTACAGGAGTAAGTCATGGAACGAGTCGATATTTCCCTGTTGGGCCGCGATTACTCTCTGGCATGCCCTCCTTCCGAAAAAGCACGCTTGCTTGAAGCTGTCAAACTGGTAGACCAGCGCATGCAGTCTATCAAGGGTTCGGGCCGCGTCTCGGGTAACGAACGTATCGCCGTTATGGCCGCCATTCAGATCGCCAGCGAGTTTTTATCTGCTAAAGCACCTGATGGTCCTCTGGCTAATGTTGCTTTTGGCGATTTCAAGCGTAAAATTGAGGACATGCACGCAATGATTGACGATGTCATCGAACCTTCGGGTACTGCGCGCTAAAAAAATTTGAAAGCAGCCCCTTGTTGTCCCTCGCGGGTTGCTTCATCCCAGTAAGTCCCTGCCGTGTTCGTGACACGACCATACATTCCTTGAACCAATGCTTTTGGCATACAGGTTGTTGGATTAGCCAGTAGGAGCGATCGTCCTCGTCGACGAACCCGAAGCTGGCTTGATGACAGCCGATCTTGGACCCTCGGTTCCAGGATGCCGGTCTTGACGGCAATGGTGGGGCACCTACAAAAAAAGCCCGTCCAGATCTGGACGGGCTTTTTTCTTTTCTGCAGATCTTCTTATCCCTGACTGCCGGGCGTCACACCCCGCTTGCTGGCATAAGCAAACAAAGCCAGTCCGGCCACAATCATGGGCAAGGACAACCACTGTCCCATCGACAAGCCTGCGCTCAGCAAACCCAGGTAGCCATCAGGTTCGCGGGTGTATTCCACCATGAAGCGGAAGAAACCATAGCCGATCAGAAACAGGGCACTGGTCTGACCCACGGCACGAGGGCGGCGCGTAAACCACCACAGCAGGATAAACAAGGCGATGCCTTCCAGGGCCATCTCATACAACTGCGAAGGGTGGCGGGGCGTTGCATCCACTTGCGGGAACACCATGGCCCAGGGCACATCACTGGGGCGACCCCACAGCTCGCCGTTGATGAAGTTACCCAGACGGCCCACGGCCAGCCCCAATGGAATCAAGGGAGCCAGAAAATCACTGACTTCCAGAAAGCGCCGTTGACGGTTTCGAGCAAACAGCGCGATTGTCACCAGCACGCCGATCAGGCCGCCATGAAAGGACATGCCGCCTTGCCAGACATACAGAATCTCCAGCGGGTGCGACAGGTAATAAGAGGGTTGATAGAACAGGGTATAACCCAGACGCCCGCCCGCCACCACGCCCAGGACGCAGTAAAAGATCAGGTCTTCCAGGTCTTTGCGAGTCAGCAAGGCATAGCCCGCACGGATACGCGCCGTGCCAGCCAGCCAAACCAGGCCAAAGCCCACTAAATACATCAAGCCATACCAATGAATGGCAAGGGGTCCAAGTTGTATGGCGACGGGATCAAACTGCGGGTGAATTAACATGCGTGCCCATTACAGAGATGAATATCAGATAATAGCGTGACTGCGAGCCCAGACCAGGGCTGGGTAAATTGTAAGGGAAGGATCATGCTGCATTCAGTCTCTTGGGCCAGCCGTTTACCATTAGTAGTTTTTTGTGGATTGATGGTCTTTAATCCGGCGGCAAAGGCTGATACGGTAGCGCTGATGGATATCGTGCAGGCGCAGTGCTTGTCTTGTCATCAGATTGATCGTAAACGGGTCGGGCCTCCTTTCCAGGAGATCGCCCAACGCTACGCGCCAGGTCCGGCGCAGGAAACCCAGGCGTATTTGCAGCGACAAATTCAACAGGGTAGCCGGGGGAACTGGGGAGCCATTCCCATGCCCGCTCAAAACCGGATCAGCGCCGAGCAAGCACAAGCTATTGCAGCCTGGTTGCTGAGTCTAGCCAATTCGTCAACGAAGGAGAATTCATGAAGGAAACAGCCATATTGGGTGGCGGATGTTTTTGGTGCACTGAAGGGATTTTCAAAGCCTTGCAAGGTGTGCAGTCTGTGGTGCCCGGATATTGCGGCGGCCATGTAGAGCATCCCACCTATGAGCAGGTTTGCGGCAAGCAGACCGGCCATATTGAAGTGGTCAAAGTGGAATTCGACCCTTCCGTCATTTCCTATCGGGATTTGCTGGAGGTGTTTTTCCTGACCCACGACCCTACCACGCCGGATCGTCAGGGCGCTGACCAGGGGCCGCAGTATGCGTCGGCTATTTTCTGTCAGAACGACGAACAGCGCCGTCAGGCCTTTGAGGTCATCGAAGAAATCAAACTGCAGTTTGATGCACCTATCGTGACGCATGTGCTCGATAGCTCCACATTCTGGGAAGCCGAGGACTATCACCACGACTACTTTGCATTGCACCCCGAGCAAGCCTATTGCCAGATGGTGATTGCGCCCAAGCTCAAGAAGTTCTACCAGCGTTTTCAGGATTTGCTGGTCAAAAGCTAAGCATCCTGAGGGTGCGAGGCAGAAGCAAGGTAGCGTCTGTACAGGGCGCTACCTGGTAAAGTCAGACGGGCCATCAGGCCAATAATCAGCAAGGTCAGAACAAGTCGGCCGACCAGGGCCACCCAGATGTTGGCACCCAGAGCCAGAATAAGAATGGTGTCTTCAATCAGGGAATGGCTTAAAGACAGCCAGGACAAGGCCAGCAGGCGTGTTCTGGGACTGTAGTTTTGCTGACGGGACTCATCAATAATCAAGGCACCGCCGTAGCTCAAGCCCAGCAACACGCCAATCGTGGTGGTGGGAGCGACTCGCTCTTCCAGCCCTGAAAAGCGCAGAAGGGGAAGCAGAAGTCGGGTCAGCAAACGGGTGAAGCCGATTTTATCCAGGACTGACAGGATCAAAAGCAGGCCAAGAATAATCAGCCAGGTCATGAATAGCGAGCTGGCCGTTCCCCAGAGCCAGTCTACCCAGCCTTGCCAGCCACCTTGCGTGGCATTGGATTGTCCGTAAAGCCAGGTAAGCGACACAGGTTCCTGCAACAGCCCAGCACTGTTCAAGCCCCAGGCCAGCAGACCGCCGTAAAGCAGGGCGCAGACAATTCGTAGCGCGGCGGTAAACCAGAAGCTGGCTCCGGCCCGACGCACAATTGCCTGTTCCATGGGCATATTGTGCGCAAACAGCATCATGGTGCCCAAGACGCTGATTTGTGCCACGTTGAAGCTCAAGCTGTCGCCCAAGGCGGCCATTGATCCTATACCAGCGTAAATACCAGCCAGGGCGGTAGTTGCCCAGACAATACCGGCTTCGGCAGGCAAGCCGACCAATGCCATGACTGGACCTATCAGTTTGCCGACTTGCTCGATCAAGCCCAACTGCGCGGCAATACGCACCGCAATCATGATGGGGAGCATGATGCGTGCAACGGTATAGAACATGCGCAGGCTGCGGATCAGCGTGGTGCGTAGGAAGTTCAGCATGACAGCGGGAGCGATGAAAAATTTGACTGATGCTAGCACGGCAAGCCGACAGTTTTGCTGTGCTGTGGCTCCTGTCCAACTGAAGAGCAGGGGGCTGAATGTTCTTGCCCTTTACTCCTACGGGGGGGCGGTGAGTTTATATTGCCCACAAAAAAGCCCCTGATCTCAAAACCTGGTGCAGCAGCCAGAAGTCGCTGCCAAAGTTTTTTAAATCAGGGGCGTTTCAGGCCTGGCAGTCGGGGGGCTTATCGACCCGAGCAGTGACCGCCGCTGGCGGCTTGTCCGCTACCCCAGGCAATGGGGGCGGGCTCAGGACGGTAGGGATAATCTTGCAGACTGTCCATGACAACTAACAAGACAACAACCAGCCAGAAGGTACTGGTAATAAGGCGGAAAGTAGTTTTGCTCATGGTGGCGCGACTCAAGGATTAACGCGGCGACGAATGCGCACGCCTATGATGGACCCGGCAAAGGCCAGTGCAAACCAGACCCAGCCATGTATGCTGGCCGAGGCAATGCCTCCCAGGAATGCGCCCACATTACATCCGAAGGCCATACGGGCACTGTAGCCCATGACCAGACCCGCAATCGCGCCTACCCACAAAGTGCGAGCATTGGGCGATTTGAAATTGGCAGGATGGTTCCAGCGCGAGGCGGCCATGGCTCCCAGAATCAAACCAAAGTTGGTGACCGAGGTAACGTCAGCCAGGACGGGTTCAGCCAGACGTTGTGCGTGTGGAGCCACGCCCCAGAATGCGTCGCCAACCGGGGACCAGCCCAGAGCCGAGAATACTTTTGCACCCCACAGGCCAATACCGTAGACGATGCCCCAGGGTTGGCCTGCAACGATCATGTGAATGGCGTAGAGCACGGCCAGCAACAAGGCACCCATCCACCAGCGCATTTCCCATTTGGCGGGTGCGCTGTTGTGCTCTTTCTGATGGCGACGTGCGCCTCGGCCGACGAACCAGGATACGGCGGCGCAGCCCAGTACGGTAATCAGCAAGGCGGTGGGCCAGCCCAGGGAAACAGTCAGATCGATAGCGGGCAAGCCACCCAAGGCAATCCAGCCGGGTTGGTGCGAGGCGCCCAGAAAGCTGCCAATCGCAAAGGTAGGCAGAACCGCAAAGGATATCGGTGCGCCAGCGCCTGCTTTATATAAGGTTCCGGAGCCGCAACCGTCGGCCAGTTGCATGGCAGCGCCAAACAGGAAGGCACCCAGCACCAGGCTGATGGTCAAGGGGGCAATTGCACCGACCAGCTCGCCACCGCTATCAGCGATCAAGGGCAGGGTGAAAGCGGCGGCCAGTACCAGCAGGAGCATTTGTGCCCAGATACCTTGAGGGTCACGACGCTCGATATAGTTGCGCCAGCCGGTTGTGAAACCGAAACGGGCTCCTTGCAGCACGGCACCAAAGCCAATCCCCAACAGGGCGAGCAGGCCTTGGCGCAGTCCACCTACCAGGGCGACCCCAACAATCAGGGCGAGGCTGGCCAGGATAAAGCCCAGTCTAGTCAGATAAAGCATGATCGATTTCTTTAGTTAATGGCGCGCTTGGCATCGAGTTTCAGAACTTCGAAACGGGAGGGCTGGTTATCCATAGGCAAGTTGCTGCGGCTCCATTCCACGACGGACTCGGGGTAGAGCTTCACATTGGGGTTGCCTGCCAGTTCGGACAGGACAAACCAGTTCGTGGCAGCCCAGTGGCCGGTATTGCAGAACGAAACGGTAGGCTTGTCGTCCAGGCCTTGTTCTTTGACGATCTTGACGAGTTCGCCCGTGTCTTTCAGGACTGGCTTATCGCTACGAAAGAAGCTGTTGAAGTCCAGTTCGCGTGCGCCGGGCAAGGTGCCGTAGCGGGCGGCGGCGTCAACGCGCTTTTCGCCTTTGAAGAATTCTGTTGGGCGTGCGTCCAGCAGGACGGGGGCTTGGCCGTTCTTGATGTAGTCAGCTACTTCTTGTGTGCTGACCACCATGTCTTTGTTGTAGTGGTAGCTGAATTCGGTGGGGGTGACTGTGGGGGCGTCTTTGCTCAAGGGTTTGCCTTCGGCTTCCCAGGCTTGCAGGCCACCGTCCAGAATGGATAGTTGTGTCAGGCCGCCTGCTTTCAGTGTCCAGTACACGCGTGCCGCTGCACCGAAGTCTGTGGGGTTGGCGCCCGCGTAGGTCACGACAACGTAGCTGTCTTTGGAAATGCCGGCTTTGCTGAACAGGGCAGACAGGTCGGCTTCGGAGCGCAGGGCACCGGCGTTTTCGGCTGGACCACGGTAGGCACCATAGGGGGTGTGAACGGCGCCGGGTACGTGGCCTGCTTCGTATTCTTTGTCGCTGCGGATATCCAGAATGCGCAGATTGGTTTGATCCAGTTGGCTGGCCAGGTCGGCGGCCGAGATCAGGGCGGCGGGTTTGGCGGCCGTTTCGGGTGCGCTTGGTTCTGCGGAGACAGTCGGTGCCAGGACCGAGCTGAATGCAAATGCCAAGGAGATGAGGATAGGTTTGATCATTATTACTCGCTTGAGTAAGCAGGGGCCTGCTTAGAGGATTAAGTGCATAAGGAATGGTAATGAACGTGGCTACAGAAAATAACAATGAATTGGGGATTAGCTTATTTCTGTGGGGCGTAAGGGGAGGGGGCTATCTATATAGAGTAGATAGGAGGGGCTTTGTTTGTGGCTCTGCGGTGGGTGAGCTTGTGCCGCTCTGGCTGTGTGTCTCTAGCTGCGTGTCTCTATCAGGTAAGGGTGTCTTTGGTCTCTATATAGAGTGAGCGTATCTATATAGAGAGAGCAGAGTCGCAATGATGAATGGCTCCTCTATATATAGAGAGAGGCGTTCATTGCTCCAGCCGCTCTATGTAGGTCGCCACTCGAAGCCCCGGGACAGGGGGTTGGGGCGGACGACTTGCCGGCGCGTTGCGCCGGTCCCTTTGTCGAAGTCACCATCGGGGCGCAGTCTGAACTCGCCCAGTGATTGGTCCCCCGGACCAATCACAAACGCTGGGCTCAAACAGCAGACTGCTTGCATCCCCGATGGTGACTCCGACTGCGGCAAGTCGTCTGACTCGCCCCAACCCCCTGTCCCGGGGCCCCGAGTGGCTAGCAGCCCTGCATAGTGTTCGATCTTGGAGGCTACTTAACTCTCTATCTATATAGAGACGCTGTTGATTGGAGCGAAGGGCTGATGCAGTGTTCGTACTGGCGTTCCTTTGTTGGTCCTCCATCTCTCCATTTTTCTTTTTCACTATTTCCCTGCTTCTTCAGCAAGCAAGCAAGCAAGCAAGCAAGCAAGCAAACACAAGGACTGGTGACTATTTTGGGGAGGGTTCTCGCCTTCCCTCTATATAGAGAGGAAGAATGCTGAGTGACAGAGGAATATCTGACGATTTTTCACGAGGAAAATAGCTGCTTAGCCCAGGATTTGGGTCTGAGGGCAGGCTGGCCTGCTATCAGGGCAAAAAATCCGAAGTTAATCCAAAAATTATTTTTATAGTTATTATTCATAGTTATCAATATGCTAGGTCGTTTTACGGAGTTTTCTCTCCTGAAATACCAAGAAAAATGGCAAAGAAGGCTTGCAAGTCTGAAAATCATCGTGCTATAGTTCTTTTCTCGCTGCAGCACACACAGGGTTTTCCCTGAAGCGCTACGGAGAGCAGTTAGACAAGTTTCACCGCCTTGGCCAAGAGGCCCGCACCGAAGCTTGAATGACTGAGTCAGGTAACTGACACGGCGTAAAACCCGGAGCTTGACAAATCAGAAAATTCTGTGTTAAAGTTCTAGGTTCTGCTCCAGAGAACGCAACGTTAAGTTTTTAAGCGGTTTCGAAGGTTGAAACGGATTTGAAAATTTACCCTTGTTTGTGAAGTTGGATGGTTAGCCTCACGGTTGATTGTTCATCAGGTAGTTCGGAACGAAAGTTCTGGTTTAAGCGGGACGAGTTAGACAGTTTTAAAACTTTCTAACTTCTTCAAAAAAAACGCTTGACACACTGCCTGATCTGCTTCATAATCTCGTTTCTCTGCTGCTAACACAGCAAGGCACGAAGCGCCAAGCGCGACGAGCCAGCCGGGTTAGTCAGTAGAACGACAGGCAACTGTCATTGCTCTTTAACAATTAACAGCCGATAAGTGTGGGCGCTTGGAATGAGCGAGTCGAACCCTTCGGGGATCGCCACAAGTTTGTATCAAGTGCTCACAAACGAAAGATGAAGAATTACCTTGTGTAACTCTGAATTTTTCTTTGAGACACAATCGGTCTCGTCGCAAGACGGGACAACCACAGAGATTAAACTGAAGAGTTTGATCCTGGCTCAGATTGAACGCTAGCGGGATGCTTTACACATGCAAGTCGAACGGCAGCACGAGAGAGCTTGCTCTCTTGGTGGCGAGTGGCGGACGGGTGAGTAATATATCGGAACGTGCCCAGTAGCGGGGGATAACTACTCGAAAGAGTGGCTAATACCGCATACGCCCTACGGGGGAAAGGGGGGGATCGCAAGACCTCTCACTATTGGAGCGGCCGATATCGGATTAGCTAGTTGGTGGGGTAAAGGCTCACCAAGGCAACGATCCGTAGCTGGTTTGAGAGGACGACCAGCCACACTGGGACTGAGACACGGCCCAGACTCCTACGGGAGGCAGCAGTGGGGAATTTTGGACAATGGGGGAAACCCTGATCCAGCCATCCCGCGTGTATGATGAAGGCCTTCGGGTTGTAAAGTACTTTTGGCAGAGAAGAAAAGGTATCTCCTAATACGAGGTACTGCTGACGGTATCTGCAGAATAAGCACCGGCTAACTACGTGCCAGCAGCCGCGGTAATACGTAGGGTGCAAGCGTTAATCGGAATTACTGGGCGTAAAGCGTGTGTAGGCGGTTCGGAAAGAAAGATGTGAAATCCCAGGGCTCAACCTTGGAACTGCATTTTTAACTGCCGAGCTAGAGTATGTCAGAGGGGGGTAGAATTCCACGTGTAGCAGTGAAATGCGTAGATATGTGGAGGAATACCGATGGCGAAGGCAGCCCCCTGGGATAATACTGACGCTCAGACACGAAAGCGTGGGGAGCAAACAGGATTAGATACCCTGGTAGTCCACGCCCTAAACGATGTCAACTAGCTGTTGGGGCCGTTAGGCCTTAGTAGCGCAGCTAACGCGTGAAGTTGACCGCCTGGGGAGTACGGTCGCAAGATTAAAACTCAAAGGAATTGACGGGGACCCGCACAAGCGGTGGATGATGTGGATTAATTCGATGCAACGCGAAAAACCTTACCTACCCTTGACATGTCTGGAAAGCCGAAGAGATTTGGCCGTGCTCGCAAGAGAACCGGAACACAGGTGCTGCATGGCTGTCGTCAGCTCGTGTCGTGAGATGTTGGGTTAAGTCCCGCAACGAGCGCAACCCTTGTCATTAGTTGCTACGCAAGAGCACTCTAATGAGACTGCCGGTGACAAACCGGAGGAAGGTGGGGATGACGTCAAGTCCTCATGGCCCTTATGGGTAGGGCTTCACACGTCATACAATGGTCGGGACAGAGGGTCGCCAACCCGCGAGGGGGAGCCAATCTCAGAAACCCGATCGTAGTCCGGATCGCAGTCTGCAACTCGACTGCGTGAAGTCGGAATCGCTAGTAATCGCGGATCAGAATGTCGCGGTGAATACGTTCCCGGGTCTTGTACACACCGCCCGTCACACCATGGGAGTGGGTTTCACCAGAAGTAGGTAGCCTAACCGTAAGGAGGGCGCTTACCACGGTGGGATTCATGACTGGGGTGAAGTCGTAACAAGGTAGCCGTATCGGAAGGTGCGGCTGGATCACCTCCTTTTAGAGCGAATGGCTCGCAAAGCGAAAGCGTCCACACTTATTGGCTGTTAGTTAATGTCATGACCATTGAAGGTATCGCCCACTGGTGATAGATGGGTCAGTAGCTCAGTCGGTTAGAGCACCGTCTTGATAAGGCGGGGGTCGTTGGTTCGATTCCAACTTGACCCACCAACGATTACCTCGGGGGATTAGCTCAGCTGGGAGAGCACCTGCTTTGCAAGCAGGGGGTCGTCGGTTCGATCCCGTCATCCTCCACCACCGCTTTTGTGGTTGGT